>CAJOMQ010000007.1 GCA_905236715.1 uncultured Bacilli bacterium
AGACGTTTTAGAATTCTTTGAATTGTCATTTTTAACTTCTCATATTGAAGTAGATGATTTTAATGAAAATGTTCCTTTAAAAAATATTGGATTAAACAAGAAATATTACTTTAGTGATAACGGACTTCGCTATGTGAACTGTAATAGCGAGAGCAAAGCCAGGTCAAATTGTTTGGAAAATGCAGTTTATTTAGAGCTTGTTTCTAGAGGCATAAAGCCGAGAGGAAAAGCTATTATTGGAGAGAAGAACAATATTGATAGCGAAATTGATTTTGATTATAGAGTTAATAATATGGAATATCTAATTCAGGTTACTCATACGATTAATGAATATAATTTTAAACGTGAGATTATGAATTTTAAAAAAATAACGCTATTGGCTGAAAAACAAATTGTTTATATGGTTAACATCGCCAATAAAGAAGAAGGAATTAATTATTTTCAAGCAGTTGACTTTTTTAGGCAATAATAGTAAAGGTGTGACTCACTATAACATAGCAAATTACAAAATAGGAGAAATGTATGAGACTAACAATACTTCATATCACAGACTTACATGTAAAATCACGAATAACTTATGAGGAATCAAAAATTGATAGTATGGCCGAAATCATCAACAACGATTCTAATTCGGAGTACGTCTTGTTATTGCTATCAGGAGACATCTCTTTTTCCGGTGAAAAGGAACAATTTGCTATTGCAAAACGTTTTATCGACAGCTTGTTTAAAAGAATTAATAAAAATATCAAGATTGCTATTTGTCCCGGTAATCACGATAGAACTTTTGGCAAAAATGGAAAAATGCTTAATGGTGAAATCAAATGCATCAATTCAGATAATTTTTACGAGGCCTTCGACAAATATAAATTCTTGAACAATAATTATGTCGAGTTTGTAAATACTTATTCAAGCGAAAGAGTTTTAACAAAACAAAACCCTATTTTAGAAAAATACAAGTTTGATTTTGACGCTTCTAAAGTTGTTGTCTATTCCCTGAATAATGCACTCTTTTCATCATTTGATCCAGAAGGCAAAGATGGAAAACGATGCGTTTCTCTTTTACCCAGAGACATGATTTCAATTGATCGCGGTAACGAAGTTTTTTCAATATTGCTCATGCATATGCCTTTTAGAGAGATGGAACCTACCACGCGCCACTTCTTAAAAGAAAAATGTAAAAAATTCATCGATATTATTATTGATGGTCATACTCATGAAGAAAGTTTTTCCATTGAAGAAAACGAGTTAATAGAATTAACTTCTACGGCTATGCACGCAAATGAGCTTTCTGGTTTTTCTTTAATTCATATCAACGAATCGGTTTTAGAAACATCTCTGTACTATTTTGATGAGGATGCTAACAAATACGTTAATCGCGCATTCCCAATTAAAGAAGCTCTTACAAAAAAGGTTGCTACCGAAGACCATCTTATTGTCGAAGAAGATGTGTTGGCACGATTTAATGAAACCATGACATTGTGTGGTTATGATATTAAGTTCATGGAATTATTTGTCTTTCCAAGGCTAACAGAACACAAATATCTAGGCTTAAAAGAAAAGAAAAAAATTGATTCGTTCGAAGATTTTCTCACATCAGTAAATAACAAATCTATTGTGATTATCGGAGGAAACCAGGGAAGCGGTAAAACGATGCTGTCCCTAGATTTATTTAAAGAATATATTGCACATGGTTATAGTCCAGTTTTGTGCTATGGAAATAGTTTTAGTAATAAAACAAGAAAAACTATTAAAGAACAATTGGATTGCCAAATAAAACGTAATTACTGTAATTCGGATATCACAAAACTATATTATGAAATCAACAAGAAAAATAGAATATTGATTATAGATGATGGGGAAGTCATGACTGATAGTATCATTTCTGAACTTTCTAATTATTTCGACAAAATTATTTTAATCACTGACACTGAAGCTGATGATGTTTTTTCAATCAAGAATACAGCTAAATTGCCATCATTACTTTTAGATATAGAATTTTTCTATAGAACAAAAAGGGAAGAACTATACAAAAATATCTATTCTTCTATAGAAAAAAGGAAGCCAGATATTATAAATAGTTATAATTTAGAAGAATACATTTGTTTGGTTGATGAAGCCGTTGAAAAAATAGAACAAAAGATATTGATTGATTTAGAAACTCTGATTGCATTTTGCGCGAATGCTCTAGTTAATGTTGATATTTTGAATGGAAATGATGCGAGGTTTGTTGCTAATAGATATCAGGTGATTTTAACAAATTTTATAAAACAACGGGGCATTGAGGGGATTACACCAATTATAATTGAACGTCTACTTGGCAGAATTGCTTTTGTGCTATATGAAAAAAAGCAGACTTTGTTTGATGAAAAAATGTTTGATGATGAGATAACAAAAGAAATTGAAGAGTATGATGTTTTTTCTTATTCGAATGCTCACAAGATTCTTTCATTACTTGTTGAACTTAGAATTTTAAAAAGTACTCACGAGCATTACTTGTTTTATAGCCGGAATATTTTTGCTCATTATATTGGTTTTTATGCAATGCACATGAATGATAACAATAACAATGATGAGCTCTTAAAAAATATTATTTCTAATGGCGTTTATCAACCATTAAATTTTTCAATTTTGATGGATATAGCTGTTTCAAGAAACAACGCCAACGTCCCTTCATCGATTATTGAAATGCTGACCAACGATGTCATTGATTATAAATTTGAAAATCAAAGTGTTAAAAGCATTTCTATTTTCTTTGATGAAGATCGCCAAAGGTTTGTTGATATTGAAAAGCAAGATATCGAAAAGAGGCGCGAATTAATAAACAAAAAAGAAAAAGAACAAAGGCAAGAATACCTTGATAATGCTAATAACTACTTTTATGAAAAACTTGTTTCCGATACCACCAAACAAATGATTGAAACATTTAATAAAAATAGGATTTTGGCGGTGCTAATGAATTATGGCGATTATCTCAGAAAGGACCAAAAAGAAAAATTATGCAAATTGGATTTACTTTATCCAAACATAGTAATTGATCAGTATATAAGCTATGTCAAAAAAGAATTTGAAAATTTGTACATAAAAATTCTTGATAATGTTGATGAGGTGAGAGCTGACAAAAACTTTGAAAAATCATTCAACTCCTTTTTTGATTTTTTACTTTCGTTTGTTACAGCTACAATCTTGGGGATTTATGATTCATCAGCAAGGCCAATTCATAATAGAATTATGTCAAAAAAAGTCATTGAATTCGTTAAACAAGATAATTATATTGAATGTTCTTTTATGCCTGATGTACAAAGACTGATGTTCTTATCATTTTCTAGAGACCACAAAATATTTTTTGAAGAATTAAAAAAATACGTTGAAGGGACGAAAAACAAATATTTCATTCAATGTGCACTTTTGGTTGCAAGAAGAGTAGTGATTGATAATTATGAAGATGTCTCAAAAAACAATCGTCAATTATTGGAATATATGAAAGCAAAAAGCGGTCCAAGGCTTCTATCTAGTGTTTTCTCAAACAAGAAATAAAAGCGATGTTTATTGTGCCTAAACTGTTTAATGTGAGATAGATTTTTGGTTTTTTACAGTCTGTTATAAATCTTGTTCATAGATACACTCAATTTTTAACCAAAAATATACATGAGTATTTATTTCAGTCGGACCAAGTTGTATCTGATGGCGATGATTTGTACTATTATCAGTGTAGTTCCAAATTAACATACTATATTATTAATAATATAGTATATAAGCTTAACACACCTCTAATTAGGATTATTACAGTCGGAATAATTTGTAGCAAATAATAAATAGGGATTACTACGGTACGTTAAAGACATCTTTTTCGTTCCTTTGTTTCATTTGTATAGTAAGTTGATTAAAAATGTTCATGTTAAAATATTGCATAAAAATTATTTTAGTGATAAATTATAGACGAGGTATCCATATGCTTGGGGAAATTAAAATTAATAACTATCGTTTCTTTCTGGGTGAAAATGTTTTTTCATTTGTCGCAGATAGGCGAACAAAAAAACTAATATCTAATTCTGTTCTTTTAGATAATAGACCAATACTTAAGTCACTGGCTTTTTATGGTAACAACAATTCGGGAAAAACGAATATTATAAATCTTTTTAAATCATTAAAAATTTTACTTTCAGGAAAAGAGAATTTTGCTTTTAATTCTACTAGAATTTTTAGAGACTCAGATGTTGTTTCTATATCAATTACTTTCAACAATAACAATGATATGGGGTGGATTAAGTATGATTTTGAATACAATTGTGAAACAAGAGAATTTCTAAAAGAAAAGATTAGTAATGTCTATTATTATGATACTGGGAATCCTCGTATTAATGATGTCTTTGAATTTGATAGAAATGCCAAAATACTCAAAGTATATGATGTTGATCAATCAAAATATTTAGATATGTATGTTGGCAATAAGCCATTTGTCCATAGTGTTCGTGTCGACGAAGGCGAGTTTCAATCATTGAAAGTATATAAAACCGCACTCGAAGAGCTGGGAAACTCATTAGTTATAATTGATCTTTATAACATTCCAATTGATGGAACTTTGGAGGCTTTTAAGACTAACGATACTAAGAAAATTAACTTCATTACTTCGTTTGCGAAACATGCCGATTTGACAATTGATAAGTTGTCATTTGCCAAAGAAAATGAAGTATCAATAACTCCAACTAGAGTGAACGAAAAAGCCCTGGAAGATGTAATACAAGTTCCTGATGCTTTCAGGTTAATGACAACATATAAAAACGCTAGGGTTCCCTCTATATTTTTTGACTCATCTGGCACAAAAAAAATTGAAGCGCTTGCCGCATATATTTATGATTCATTGTACGAAGGCAAAACTTTAATAATTGATGAACTTGATAATGGGCTTCATTTTATGCTAACAAGAGCAATTGTTAGTTTATTTAATAATATTGAGAATACAAAAGGGCAATTATTCTTTACGGCACACGATTTGCAGCTTGTTGATTGTGCCTCTCTTTTGAGAAAAGAACAAATATATTTTGTTTCAAGAGACGAGAACTGTGGAAAAATAAAATCTCTTGGAGACTTAACTGTTGCAGATACTGGGATTCGCGAAGGATCTGATTTGCTAAAAAGATATTATAAAGGCGATTTTGGACCTATTCCGTCCCCATCATTTATTAGGGATCTATTATTGATAGGGAAATAATATGAATAATGCTGATTTCGAAATGAAAATTGCGGTCGTAGTAGAGGGTGACGAGGAAGAATGTCTATTTTCAATCGCAAAAGAAACCGGTCACTTTAACCCCGTGCTTGATATCGAAATAATTAATGCAGGAGGAGAAGGAAATGTGCCAGCGTTCTTCCATGATTGCTATTCAAACCCCGTTTACAATTGTACGGTTGCCGTCTATGACGTTGACAACAAATGCAACCAAGACAAGTCCAAATATAATTTAACAAAGAACAAATTGAAAAACATTGTTGGAGAAAATGCTGACATTGTAAGTTTCTGCACAAACCCTAACATTCTTCAAATTCTTTTGCTCGGTTGTAATACTGTTAATAATGTCTCGTTAAAGTCAACGGCAAAAACAAATAACGAGGACATTGTAAGCACATATTGGCCTAAGATTACGAGAAAAATAAAGAACGGTAAGCAAGTCAAGAAAGGCTATGATGCAAGTAAGTATCAATTAGAAATAATAAAAGATTCATATATATATGATGAAGAACCATCATATGATTATATGATATTGTTAAATAATTCATTAGAATTAGACATAGAGTATGAAACAAAATGTCCAGCAAGCAATGTCCAACATTTATTAAAAGCAATTAATGATGGTGACATTAACTTTTTTAAAAATATTATAGATAAAACAAAATAGGAGACTCTGGCATGCTTAAGTATGATGAAAAACAACACATTAAAGACATTTTAGCAGATGGACTAAATATCAATAGAAATATTAATTTCCCTTATTTTTTAGATGCTATAGATAGTACTAATAAGAGTGTGAAAGCTTTAAAATCCCAACTCGATGCCATTATGTATAACCAAAAGATACTCGATAATCAGTTAAGAGAAATCGCTGACCTTCTGACTAGATTACAAAGTAAGATATAAAACCGATAAACGAAATTGACCAAAAAGATTTTAATTTTTCTTCGCTTCTTAGTACTGGTTTAATTATTTTGTCCACATTTTCTATAATGGGTATTTTTGCGCTTCTTCTTTTGAAGACTGATGTTTTTTAATAATGTTGCATAGAACACTTGTCATATAATTTTAATGAGAAAAACTTGGTTTTAAACAAAAGAACGAAAAAAAAGTACAATGCATTATACTCATTATACTTTTTCATTAACTTCGTCATTCTATTATTTTTGTCTTTTATTGTGTTTCTCTTTATAATGTTAATAACTAAATTAAGAAGTTATTAAATCAAAATGGAGCCAAATATGAAAACTGTTTATATTGCTATGTCCACGGATATCTTACACGAAGGGCATATTAACGTGATTAATGAAGGCGCTAAATACGGAGAAGTCATTATCGGTTTATTAAGCGATAAGGCTATCGCCGAATATAAAAGAATGCCTTTATTATCTTTTGAAGAAAGAAAACTCATCTTTGAAAATATCAAAAATGTCACTAAAGTCGTCAAACAAGATTCTTTGGATTATACCGATACCTTACAACAATTAAAACCAGATTACGTGGTACATGGTGATGATTGGAAAGAAGGAGTTCAACAAGAAACTAGAGCCAAAGTCATCGAAACTCTTAAAGAGTGGGGCGGACAATTAATCGAAGTACCATATACCCATGGTGTTTCCGCTTCCGAAATTGAAAATAAAGTCCGCAAATTATATAGCACACCCGATAGAAGACGTGCGGCATTAAAAAAGATGATTAACGCGAAACCCTTTATCCGTGTCTTAGAAGCGGATAATGGTTTAACTGGTCTTATTGATGAAACAACATTTGTCATTGACCCTAAAACAGGCTTTCGAAAAGAATTTGATGCCATGTGGGTATCATCATTATGTGATTCCACGTTTAAAGGCAAACCCGATATCGAATTAGTGGATCAAACTAGCCGCATGAACACGATTAATGAAATTATGGATGTCACCACAAAACCCATCATCTTAGATGGTGATACCGGTGGTAAAGTAGAACATTTTGTTTTTAATGTAAAGACATTAGAAAGAATGGGTGTCTCCGCGATTATTATCGAAGATAAAACTGGTTTAAAACAAAATTCATTATTTGGTACCGAAGTCAAGCAAGTGCAAGAAGACCCCGATGTTTTTGCCGATAAGATTAGAAGGGGCAAATTAGCGCAGGTGACAAAAGACTTTATGATTATTGCCCGTTG
This sequence comes from uncultured Bacilli bacterium, assembly GCA_905236715.1. GTDB lineage: Bacteria > Bacillota_I > Bacilli_A > RFN20 > CAG-826 > RUG13091. The sequence goes on from CAJOMQ010000007.1 coordinate 7,392, forward strand.
TGAATCATTAATCGCTGGTCAAGGTATTGAAGATGCTTTATTTAGATGCCGTAAATATGTCGCCGCGGGTGCGGATGGCATTATGATTCATTCCAAAGAAAAAGATGGACAAGAAATCTTTGCCTTTATGGCGGAATTCCGCAAAGAATTCCCCTTTGTCCCCATCATCTTAGTGCCTACTTCCTATAATCAATTCACCGAAGAAGAATTATGTGAAAAAGGCGCGAATGTGATTATTCACGCTAATCACTTGGTGAGAAGTGCTTTCCCCGCGATGAAAAAAACCGCCGAAAGTATTCTCTTACATGGTAGAAGTAAAGAAGCGAGTGATGAATATTGTATGTCGATTAAAGACATCATCACTTTAATCCCTAAGGAATAATATACATATGGTTGATACATTACATTTTTATCAATATTTAATAGAAAACAATTTAGATTTTTTTACTGGTGTACCTGATTCTTTATTAAAAGAATTATGTGCCTATATTAAAGATAATAGTGACGCTAAACACAACATCATTGCCGCGAACGAAGGTAACGCCATTGCTTTAGCGTCCGGTTATCATTTATCCACTGGTAAATTAGGTGTGGTTTATATGCAAAATAGTGGAGAAGGTAACGCTGTTAACCCCCTCCTCTCTTTAGCGGATCCGAAAGTCTATTCCATTCCAATGTTATTAATCATTGGCTGGCGTGGTGAGCCAGGAGTGCATGATGAACCACAACATGTTAAACAAGGTGAAGTCACTTTGAAATTATTAGAAGCGATGGATATTGAATATCGCATTCTTTCTGATAATTATGAAAATGATTTATCTTCTTTAATTTCCTTAGCGAAGAAAGAAAATAAACCGGTTGCCTTGGTTATTAAAAAAGGTACATTCTCTAAATATCAACCCATCAACAAAGACAAAATTAATATGGGTGAATTATTAAGAGAAGAAGCTTTAGAAGTGATCTTAAAAGAAATTGGCGATGATATGGTGGTATCCACAACTGGAAAAGAATCACGAGAAATATTTGAAATAAGAGAAAGATATGAACAAGGACATGGCCATGATTTTCTCACTGTTGGTAGTATGGGACATACTTCTTCGATTGCTTTAGGTGTCAGTATTGGCACTAATAAAAATGTTTGGTGTTTAGATGGTGATGGTAGTTTTATCATGCACATGGGTTCTTTAGCTATCGTTGGACAAAATGCAGGAGATAATTATAAATATATCATCAATAATAATGCCGCTCATGAATCTGTCGGTGGTCAACCAACAGTCAGCGATAAAATTGATATCAAACAAATCTTAACAGCGTGTGGTTTTGATAAAGTTTATGAAGCGAGAACTAAAGAAGAAATCAAAACTGCTATTAACAATATGAAAAAAGATGGCAAATCCGCGTTGATTTTATATACCAAACAAGGCAGTCGTGATGATTTAGGCCGTCCCACAACGACACCCATTCAAAATAAAGAAGCCTTTATGGAGACTATTAAAAAATAATGAAAGCTTTAATATTTAATTCCGGTATCGGTAAAAGGATGGCGGAACTTACCGCGAATAATCCTAAATCCATGGTGCATCTATATAATGATGAAACCATTTTTGAAAGACAAATTAGACTTCTCCAAGAAGCGGGTATCACCGAAGTTATCATTACCACTGGTCCATATCCAGAGATGTTAAAAAATATATGCGCAAAGTCGTGTTATAAGAACATGCATTTTTATTTCCCTCATAACGAGATATATGACGCTTCTAATTATATTTATTCCATGTATAAGGCGAGAGATTATATCGATGATGATATTTTAATGATGCATGGTGATTTGGTCTTTGATCGCACGTTAATACCGCAGATATTAAAAAACCCCGAAGAAAACCTCTGCTTAATTAATAAATATAAACCTCTTCCCGAAAAAGATTTTAAAGGAAGAATTATCAATAATGAATTAAGAGAAGTTTCAATCAATATCTTTGATAGTGATTGTTATGCTTTTCAGCCATTATATAAATTATCTTATAAAGTCATCAAAAGATGGTTAGATAATGTTATTAAATATGTGAAAAATAACAACATCAATGTTTATGCAGAAAACGCTTTAAACGAAGTCGCGGAAGGACTTCATATTAGACCCTTTTCTTATCAAAGACATTTTATTGATGAAGTGGATAATATTGATGATTTAAATCGCGTTAACACAGAGATTCAATCTTGGGATTATCAAAAACAAAGCATAAAAATAACCACTGAATATTTATTACCTTTAAAAACACAGTTAAAGAAAATCAATAGTGAGAAACCTTTTATTGTGGTGGACCATTTCTTAAAAAAAGAAATCGCACAAAAATTACCACAAGGTGTCGTTTTTTCTTCTTTCACCCCTAATCCAAAATATGAGGAGATGTTAGAAGGATTGAAATTATTTAAAAGTAGTGGGTGTGATTCCATTGTCTCCATCGGTGGTGGTTCTTGCATTGATGTGGCTAAAGTCATCAAATTATCTCTTAATACTGACCTTACTAGTGATATTCCCACTTTCCAACAAACATATCACTATAACCATATCAAACATATTTGTTTACCCACCACAAGTGGCACTGGTAGTGAATCAACTAGACACGCAGTCTTATATCTAGATGATATAAAACAATCAATATCTCACCCCACCTTAGTGCCTGATTATGTCTTATTATGCGCGAAATTTATCTATACTGTCCCTCCTTATCAAAGAAAAGCCACAATGATGGATGCTTTATGTCAATGTATGGAATCTCTTTGGTCCAAAAAAGCCACCAAAGAAAGTCGTAGATACGCATTAAAAGGAATAAGACTAATAAAAGATAATTATAAGGATTATATAGAATTAGATAAGAAGGGTATGAAAAATATCCAAATCGCGGCGAATTATTCTGGTAAAGCCATCAATATCAGTGAAACCACTGCCGCGCATGCGATGAGTTATAAATTAACTTCTTTATATCATATCCCCCATGGTCATGCGGTCGCGATATGTATGAACGCTATATTACATAATTGTCATGTAAAGACAAAATATAAAGATATAGATATAGAGAAATTATTCTATGATATCGTGGATGATTTCCAACTAGATATGTATCCAGAAATCAAAAAAGAAGATCTTCCTCTTCTTGTTGATTCTGTTAATCCTATTAGATTAAAGAATTTTCCATATCACATTAATATTAAAAAATGTTATTCAAGTATCATGAATCAAATAAATAACAAATAATTTTATTTTTTGTTATATTACTAATATATAAAAGAAGGATGATGAAAGATTATGAAGAGATGTAAATGGTTATTACCAATCGCCTTGGTTACTTTATTAATGGGATGTAACCAGAGAAATAAAAAAGATGATTCTAGTGATGATCCCGCGCCCGCGATTGGATGGTCAGAAGAAGTCAAATCAGAGATGCAAAAATATTTAGGTGAAATATTACCTTATGCTCCCTTAAATGAAGAAACTTTATATCATACGTACGATGATTCTTATGAAGATTATGGATTTGGCGTTTATATTATTGGCGATGATAACGAGGTCAATGTTTTAGAAGAAATTAATTATTCCTCTTTACTCATTGAAGCCGGCTTTAGTGAAGAAACCGAAGACGATACTATTTATTACACCAAAGATATTGGTGATGACACTTTAGAAGTGGTGTTTCAATATTTTGAAGAAACCGATGAATACGCCGCGGGAAATGAAATAGATGTTTATTGCCCCGTTTATTCTGAACCCACTAGTGAACAAGACCTCATTGATGATGGTTATACCAAACAACTTGGCTGGCCCACTGAATTAGTCGCAAACACTTTAAATGGCTGTGATATTACCATCACTGGTGTAAATACTTCTGGCTATTGGTTTGTTGCCACTGAGAAATACGAAGATACCGATGAAGGATATTATTACGAATGTTTATATTTAGCCACTGAAGGTGATTATGTTGATGAATTTGTTTCCGCTTTACCAAGTGTCTTAGTGTATGACGAAGATTGGGATGATTATTACGACGAAGTATCCGAAGTAGATGTTGAGGTTTCTTTTGATGGAACATTTACTTTTATTAATATCTATGGGCCAACATTAGATTTAGAAATCGAAATAAATGATGATATATCTGGCGAAGAAAATGTCGATGGTAAAATCGTGGTCACTTATTCTTTAGCTAGTTTAAGTGGTTACACTGATAACACTTCGTTTGATGGAGTAACCCTCACTTCCGAAAATACTTCTTTATCTTTTAGCAAAGGCAGTGGACAATCTAATCCCGCTTTTTATAGCGCTAATGGTGTGAGATTTTATTTTGGAAATTCTATTTCCATCAACTCCACTGGTTCATATAACATTGAAAAAGTGGAATTTAATTCTATTACGAGAAATTCTGGTAAAGCAGTCACTACAGCCTTTTTAGAGGCTAGTGTGGGCACATTAAATGTGACTGATAGCTCCGCTTCAATTAATGATGTTAATGCTAAACAAACTACCCTTTCAATAACCAAGAAACCATCTGGAGTTACCTCCACTGGTGGTTACCTTGTTTTTGACGAAATTGTCATTACTTTAGCCTAAGAAAATATATTTTTTTAAGCAAAATAAAAACGTGCCTCTGTGCACGTATTTTATTATCTAATAAATAAATATTTATTCAATATCATCAAGGGACATATTGGCCGTTTCTATTATAGACAACACTGCCGTTGCTACAAGAAATAGTGACGTTACCAGTCGCACCCGTAAAGAATGTATATCCACCTCCATATTCAGCAGCGGAAGCAGCAATTAAGTCTATAAATTGAGTAGTGGTGCCAGCAAAACTAATATTGGTTGTGACGTTAGTGTTGTTCATCTTAAAGGCGTGGTTGCCAAGATATTCTAATGAAGCTGGCAAATTAATATTAACCTCAAGAGTTCTATTTGAGGTGATATTTTGGAAGGCATCATCACAAACAAGATGATAACCCTCAGGGACATTAATCGTACAAGTGAGGTGTGAAAGAAGTGGAGGGAGCGGTCTTTCAATGTTGATATTAAGGGGTTCATAAAGCCCTTTAATTGCGTATGATTGACCATTTATCGTAATGGAACTAGGCAAAGTAGTCACTGCATCATTGTCAACCCATACGATATATGAATTACATAGATTAGTACCAGTATATTTGATAACTTCTAATTCGCCATCAACAACACCAATTTCATAGGAAATGGAACCGCCAGCAGCGACAGGGTTTTGACCATCTGGGTATGTGATAGAAGCTCCAGGGACTTCAACGTCATCAATATATACTTTTCCATTATTATCAACTCTAATGACTTGGCCTTCTTCGATTGGTAAAGGATCTTGGAATTCCCAAGTAGGAACTTGTACACCATTATTAAGAGTTGTTTCGTTACTATTATTGAAAATCCATGCCGCATGGCCCACACCAAAACCAATAGCCCCGACTGTGACTATTGATAAAGCTATTAAGGCAATCTTATTTGCGGTATTAACTTTCTTGAGCGACATCCTCTTTTTCCTTTTCTTCTTGTGGCAAGATCACAGTTAATCTTTCGTTATAAATCTTTTGAATCTTATTAGAATAAATCGTGGAGATGGTAATCATTCCTAAGCATCCCGCTAAGGAATAGATACCAAAGACAGATGATAAGAATAAGATGAAATAACCCATGAATTGCACTTTATTCGTGCCATTATAGACACCTCTTAAAGAATTATATGTAACTAGTTGATATTGACTGGGGTATAAGTCACCTTGCATCATATAGGAGAATTGTTCTTCACCTTGTGAATTGGTGTAGACATCAATCTTCACCAAACGGTGTACCACAATCATATCTTGGTATTTAAAGGCGAATACTTTATTTAAATAATCACTAGCGATGGAATGGGTGAAATTAACACCATTATCCACGTAATAATAATTTCCATATTCATCACGTGAGATGATTTCATCTTCGCTAGGTAATGATTTGATAACTAAAATATCACCGCGTTTAAATTCTTCTTTGAGCATCTCATCAGTAATATGACCACCGTTTTCAGCTTTTTGATGATACAAATCATTTTCTTTATCACCGATTCCCGACATGGAATTAGAAGCGATAACTAAAGATGATGTATTACCAATAAATATCATATTGTTATTGACATGAGTCACGGTGGCAAAAACAACTCCCACTAGCATTAGTGCAGAGAAGGCATAAACAAAACCATGTAGTACACCAAAAACTACATTCTTTGTTTTGTGCTTTTTCTTGTCTTCTATCTTTTTATGGTGTTCTTGGATGATTTCGGAGTCTCTCTTGCCCAAATCAACCAACGCTTTCTCAGATTTTTTAATCAAGTGGAAAGCGGTGATTGATAGAGCAAAAATCATCGAAGTGATAATGACAAGGATAATAATCAATACGACTATTTCTCCACTCATGTCAAAAATACTTCAATATGAAGAATTAATTTAATAATTAGGCTTGGATACCAAATGTGAAGTTTAAAGCTAATGTTTTGCCGGTGAAAGCTGTTTTCATCGCATCAACTTCTGCAACTGTTGTAGGAATATTTGCAGCGACATATTCATATGTTGGTAATGTATATGTAGCTTCGTAAACAGTTTCATCTGTGACATCTTGAACATCATCAGCCAAAGAACCTTCGGTAAAGGAAACATAACCGGTGGTTTCTAATTGGTCGTTTTCGGTAACTTTGAATTCGACTTTTTCTTCGTCATCGCCAAAATGTAAATGTTCTTCGTTGTGAACGATGGTACCTTTTAAAGTGAGTTCAGTAATTTCATCTGATCCATCAGCTTTGGAAGAGAAGAAAATACCTGCGCCAGCTTTTCTTGTGGAAGTGCCAGTGGTTGGAGCATCTAAAATGATGTATAAGGTTTCGATTTCAGTTGAACCATTGTAGACTTTGACGTTATCGGCACCGATAGCGCATGTCACTTTGGCTTCGCCACTAGCGCTGTCAGTGACAGTGTTGGTGAATGTCCAGGCAGCAAAACCTGTACCAACTAAAGCTAAGGAGCCTAAGCCGGAAATAAGAGCAATTTTTGTAGATAATTTCATAATTTTATCCTCCGTATTTTTGTGGATAAACCACTTTGTGTTGTTTATCTCCGAATATAAACAATCTTGTTATGTTATACGCTCATTTATTATTAAATGCAATATATTTTTCTACTTAAAAATTTGCAAAAGATTTGTAAAAAATATTTGAAAATTAAACTACAAATGTATATTTTGTTTGCCGTTTTTTTCTTGAAATTGTTTTATCAAATTATGACCTATTTTTAGCAATATTTTGCGATTTCATCGGTCATATAAATTGATAATTGGAATATATCTTCGGAAAAATATTGTTGCCGATACATTTTTATTTTTGTTGTTTCATATGAATGCAATTTTAGTATTCATATGTTATAATCCACTCTATGGCGGAAAAACGTGATTTAGAACAACAAGTTGAACAATACGAAAAAGATCTTGCCAATAGCGATCCAAAAAAGAAAAAGAAATCGACTATTAAGTATATACTTAATATTTCTCTTGTTTTAATTGTTACTGCGGTATCTATTACCCTTACGTTATGGGGTAATTTTAATAATATTCTTGCTAATTTACTCAAATGTGACTGGAGATGGCTTTTAGCCATCGTTGGTGTCATGGGATTATCTATTTTAATCCGTTCTTTCATTTTATATTGCTTTGCTCGTTTATTTACTCGTGATTATAAATTCCGTCAAAGTATTGCCTGTGACCAAATTGGTCAATTTTATAACGCAGTCACTCCTGGTGCCAGCGGTGGGCAAATTATGCAAGCATACACATATAAAAAACAAGGCGTGCAAATCTCTAGCGCGGTTAGTGCATTAGCGATGTATTCCATCATGTATCAGATTGTTTTAATTATTTATAACATCATTGCTTTCATCTTTAAATTTGACGCCATTATGAGCATTGATGTCGCTGATATTACCATTGGAGGATTTACCATACATTTACCGATTTTAGTTTTAACAATAATTGGATTTGTTTTAAACCTCGGAGTTATCTTACTTGTGCTTTTAATGGGTTATTGGCATGGTTTCCATAATTTTATTATGGGACCGATAATTGGTTTATTAGCGAAAATCCACATTTTAAAAAATCCTGATAAAACCAGAGAAAATTTGCGTGTTCAAGTGGAAAACTTCAAAATTGAATTCCGTCGATTGATTACGAACATCCCATTCTTTATTTTGGTATTTGTCTCTTTTGCGGTTTATATCACTGTCAAATTTTCTGTTCCTTATTTCTGTGGTTTGGCTTTGGGCAGTGAACATTATCAAATGAAATATTTTTGGGATAGTATTTTCTTAGGCAATTATCACCAAATGGTGACAGGCCTTATTCCTATTCCTGGTAGTGCCGGTGTATCCGAATATTTCTTCCTTACATTGTTCTATAACCGCGCAGAACCCTCCGCGGGATTCTTCTATAAATTTGCTTACGCTGATACAGCGATAGAATGTGAATCGATGACCAAAGCGGCACTACTTATTTGGCGTTCAATCACATTTATTATTCCTATTACTGTCGCTGGTTTTACTACTGCCTTTTATCGTGCTTCACCAAAACAAGAAATTCAAGAAAGAGACGATATTCTCAATCGTGGCACTTTTGTCAATTTGCAAAAAGAAACTTATGTTATGCGTAAAGAAGAAGTGGATGCCTTGGTTAACACCACGAGATTATCGCGTCAAGCTGTCAGAGATAAATTATTTAATGCCCAAAATAGGAAGAAAAAAGACAATACGATAAATGAAAACGCCACTCCCGGAAGGGTGAGCGATGGTGACTATTCAAATGTGAATATTGAAGAGGACGAATAATGAGAATCGCTATTTTCACTGATACATATCCTCCCTTTATTAATGGTGTTTCTACATCCACATATAATTTAGTGAACACCTTAAGAAATCACGGGCACGAAGTGCTCGTTGTTTCTCCACGTGTTGACGATGGGCCTTTCTATTTCGATGAAAAAAATGGCATGATCTATATTCCTGGTTTGGAATTAAAGAAGATATATGGATATCGTTTGACTAATATTTATTCCAATAAAGTGGTGAAGATTTTGCGCGCTTTCAAGGTACAGTTAATCCACAATCAAACTGATGTTGCTATTGGACAATTTGCCCGTCTTGCCGCGCGTAATTTGAAAGTGCCAATTGTTTACACCTATCACACAGCGTATGAAGATTATACGTATTATGTTGTGAGAGGTCTCATGGACCGTATGGCCAAACACATTATGCGTGGATATGCGAAAACCACGGCAAAAAATTGTACGGAATTTATTACCCCAAGTTTAAAAACAAAAGAATATATGCGTTCTCTTGGTAGTGATATTTATGTGAATGTTGTTCCTACGGGTATTGATTTTGCTTTATTTGATGAAAAAAATATCAATAAAGAAAGAACCGCTCTTTTTAAAAAAGAAAATCATATTAATGAAAATACCAAAGTCTTCCTTTTATTAGGTCGTGTAGCCCAAGAAAAGAGCATGGATTATTCCATTCGTGGATTTGCTAAATATCACAACAAACACCCAGAAGATGATATTAAATTATTGGTGGTGGGTGATGGTCCACAAAAAAATGAATTGGAATTATTAACACATGAATTAGGTGTGGATCATTTAACCGATTTTATCGGTAAAGTACCAGCGGAAGAAGTGCCGTTTTATTATCATTTAGCGGATATTTATACTTCCGCTTCGATTACGGAAACCCAAGGTCTCACATTTATGGAAGCAATGGCTAGTGGAACGATTGTTTTAGCCCGTTTTGACGCTAATTTAGCGGATACTATTACCGATGGTGAAACCGGTTTCTTTTTCACCAGTGAAGAGGGATTTGTGAATAAAGCGGAAAGAATATTCTCATTAAGTAAAGAAGAAAGACAAGAAGTTATTGATGCCGCCTTCGCGCGCGTAGACATGTATTCTATTGAAAGATTTTATAATAACATAATGGAGGTATATCATCGTGCCATCAAAAAATATTGGTAAAACGATTAAGAAAGTGAAAACTAACAAGAAGAATGTGGTTATCACTTTTTCCGATGGTTCTAAGATTGATGTATGTGTTGATGTTTTAGCGAATTTCTATTTATATGAAGGGAAAAATATTTCTAATAAGGAAATAAATCAAATCAAAGAATTTTCTTCTTATAGCACGCTTTTAAATTATGCTTTTTCCTTATTAAGAAAAAGACATTATTCCGAATGGAAAATGCGCGAGAAATTATATGCGAAAGAAGAAAATAAAAAAGCGGTCGATAAAATCATTAAAATATTAAAAAATAATGATTTAATTGATGATGCCGCTCTGGCGGAAGATTTAAAAGAATATCTTAATGAAAAAAATTACGGAGAAAAGAAGATATTACAATATTTAAATCAAGAAGGAATCTTCCCAGAAACTCTTAAGAATTTAAAATTCCCCGTTAGTGAAGAAAAACAGAAAGCCATTAATAATCTTTCTAAATTAGAAAAAAGATATGATAAATATCCTTATGAACAAAAAAAGAAGAAAATATATGATGCTTTACTGAATTTAGGTTTTTCTCATGATGTAGCAATATATACTTTAAATAAAATAAAAGATATAAAACCCAAAGAAGAGAAAGAAAAATTAGATAAAGATTTTGTGAAAGCTTTACATAAATATGAAAATAAATATGAGGGCAAACAACTAAAAGAAAAAATCATCGCTTCCTTAAGAAATAAAGGATATAAGATGAAGGATATTTTATTAAAGGTAGGTAATTATGATGGTGAAAATGATTGCGGATTTTAAAGAACATGACCATATCAATGGACAATTTTTAATTGGCTCTGTTTCTCGTGGTGTTAATGCCTCTGGCGCCGCTTATCTTAATTTAGAATTAAGAGATGCTTCTGGTAGCATAAACGGCAAAAAATGGGATGTTAATCCCGATGACGATAATATTTATATTTCCGGGAATGTGGTCCTTATTGATGGGGAAATCATCAAATATAAAGACAACTTACAAATGAAAATCATGTCTGGTGAATTAGTGGATCCTGCGGAAGTGGACGCAGCGAAATTTGTCAAAGCTCCTCCGATTCCGAAAGAAGAATTAATCAAAAGATTCAACGCGCATGTAGATTCCATTAAAGATAAGGATTGCCGCGTGATTTTAGATTACCTTATCGCTAAATTATCTCCACAATTATATGATTATCCCGCGGCCGTTTCTGTCCATCACGATTATGCTTCTGGTTTATTGATGCACACCATCTCGATGGCGGATATTGGTGATTATCTCGCTAATTATTATCCCCATATTAATAGAGATTTATTAATGACCGGTATTTTATTACACGACATGGGCAAATGTATCGAATTTGAAGGCCCTGCTGTTTATAAATATTCCTTAAAAGGTAAATTATTAGGTCATATCTCCATCATGGCTAGTGAAGTCGCAGAAGCTACAGAAAAATTAAATTTAAAAGGTGAGACTCCCATCTTATTACAACACATGGTTCTTTCCCATCATGGTCAGCACGAATTTGGCTCCCCCGTTCTTCCCTTAACTAAAGAAGCTTTATTATTATCATTAATAGATAATATAGATAGTAAGATGGTTTGTGTGGAAAAAAATCTCGAGACGATTAAACCAGGCGAATTCACCCAAAAGATCTTCGCTCTTGATAACCGCATGTTTTATAAACCACAAAAATAAAATATTGATTTATTTATATGCAAAAGGCCCATTCATCGATGGGCCTTTGTTGTATTGATAATGTTTTTATTTTAATGATTTTCCTATTTCTTCCGCAATCGCAGGTAAATTTAATCCATCGCTATTGCTATGCATTTCTAAGACAAATCCACCTTTATTATCATAACGGGGGATGACATGCACATGGAAATGAGGAACACTTTGTCCCGCCGCTTCGTAACAATTAGTGAGGATATTAACACCTTGTGCTCCTAAAATTTTAATTTCCACTTGTCCGATACGTTGGGCGACATCCATCACCTTATGCATCGTTTCTTGGGGTGTCGCTAAGAAATTATCATAATGCTCTTTCGGTATGACTAAAGCATGTCCTTTAGTGACTTGGGAAATGTCTAAAAACGCTAAGACATCATCATCTTCATATAATTTATAGCAGGGAATTTCCCCATCGATAATTTGGCAAAAAATATCTTTCTTACTCATTTTATTAATTACCTCTTAATATCATTATTATAAAACAAAAAGAGAGGTTTTACGTAACCTCTCTTGTTTTTGTATTTTTAGTCGTCTTCGAATAAATCAGGATAATTGGTCTTGAAGTAGTCGTAGACCACTGTGTCGTGATATTTCAACGCACATTTTTCTAACCAATATTTGGTAGAAAGTGATTTGTATGAATCATCACTGGCGATAACTTTGGCGACTTCGTTAATGATTTCTTCTTTGGCGGTACTATCATAGATAGTGCTGTCTTTGGCTAATTTACTAGCGGAAGTTGCTTCTTCAATTTGAATGACATAAGATGTGCCACTGACATTGAATAAGATATCATCACGTGGATCCGCACCGGTTTCTTTGGAGCTGACTTTTAAATAATATTTGCCGTTAATTTTCGCAACATAATTAGATTCTTTATCAGCGTCAAAGTCGTCATCGAAACGGTCTTTAACATTGTCATTATCTAAAGCGTTAGCGACACCGATATTGAAGAGACGATTTCTAATTTCATCAGGCAAACTGGTTAAGCCACCATTTTTGATATACCAACCATTTTCGGTATAGTCTTTGTTGGCTAATTCATTTTGTTTGATTTGTAAACCGACTTCTTTGGTGTAAGTATAGCTTCCTGTGAAAGTGCTTTCTGCGGAAGTATCGGTGGTGAGGATATCGTTAGTGATTTTGCCATATTGTTGCATGACATCACCATAATCGGTACCAAGATAATAATCGCCATCACTCACATATTGATAGCCATAGGCTTCCATCGTGGCTTGATCAGCGACTTTTCCAGGTAAACCGACATTATAGCCACTGATACGATTGAAATCGGCTAAGGTGATTGGATTATCTTCTTTGTTGATTTCATCTCTCACGAAGTCTTGGACTAAGTAGGTATTATAATCGTTTTTAGCAATAGCTAAGACGTTTACTTTACGCGCATAGGAACGACCTAAGGTGTTATAAGATTCATCAAAGAGATATTGTTCCACTAATAAGGTTCTATAGATGGTGGGAATTAAGTCTTCTTCGACATATCTAATCGCACATTCAGATTCGACTTCATCATCTTCGTCTAAATCATAAGCGGCTTTAGTTTGATAATTGCTTCTAGTTAAATAACCACCAGTGAAGACATCTTTATCTTCCACATCAGGAGTAAAGACAACTTCCACCATATCAGCATCAGTTAATTCGTTATAATTAGCAACTTTCTTTAAGGAGCTTCTTAATGAAACGAGTAATTTCTTTTCATGGAAGACGCCTCTTTCGGAATAAGAACCACCGATAATGTCGTTATACATGGCAATCGCGATACGATCTTCGATAGTATCCCATTTAGCCATGACACGGTCATATTCGGATTGTTTGCTAGCATCATCCGTAAGACGTTCGCCATCATCATTAAGGGTTTGATAAGCCTTGAATTGATTGATGAAGGTATCCGCGATAGTGGTTCCGGAGGTGTGTCTCACACCATCGGAATCGATTGTGGAATGTTTGTAAATGTCTTTTGCAGCTTCTTTTAAAGTGATTTCATCTTCACCTAAGTTATAAGGTTTAGCGACTTTGTTGTAGCGGCCAAAGACAGAAACAGAATATTGATATAAAACTTGGTCTAAGACATCGTTAGCTAAAGAGCCATCACGATAGGCATCTTCGACGATAGAAATAAGGTTATGATAAATTTCATCATTTTCAGAGAAGGTAAGTAAATCTTTATCATAATCAGTGGTTTTCGCTTGTATTTCTGAACTACAAGCAGAAAGACCAAAGGCTCCTAATAAGGCAACCGCTAAAAGGCGTTTAGTCTTTAACATAGCAGAGTCCTCCTTCTTTGTATTCTTTGGCATCGATTGTGCTATCTGTACCATAGAAACGTAATTTGCAGCCTTCGGGGATTAATCTCATATCGCCTTCGGTGGCATCGGTTTCACGATAATCTTTTTGGACCGCTAATAATTCAAGATAGGTTTTCCAAACTTTGGCAATACCTTCATCTTGGTCATAGAGGTTCTTTTCTCTTTGTAAAGAGATGTAATTATCGATGCTACCTAATAATTCATATCCTTTGGAATCCTTATCAAATAAGGTATCGCGGATTTCATCATCTTTACCGGATAATAAATCATATAAACGATAATCATAGGTAGAATCGAAACCTTTAATCGCATTTCTCACTGTAGTTGCACGTTCGGTGTATTCGGATTTATTGGTGGTGGTGATGAAGTTGACATATGTGTTTTTGTCTTTTCCATCAGCATCAACAGGATAATCAGCATCACCAGGAATGGCGGTGGTGTAATATTCGTTTAAAGAAACATCGCTATCGGCGAAATCATTGATGGATTTTTGGACCACCATTAAGTGGATGCCGTATGTGGAACGAACACCGATAATGACATTATCTTTTTCATCGCTGAGAACTTTACCACCAGCGCCTAATAAATCACTGTTTTCTTTGAAACGTGGAAGGTTAGTGAAATCAATAGTTTCACTTGTCGCAGTGGCGGTGTCATATTTTAAGACCGATTGGCTGTCACCATAAGTGGCGCCACCAACATTTAATTCTTTACCTTCTTTAGCGATAACATTAGCCTTAGTGGTTGTTTCTAATCTTGTATCTGCATAAGCGGAAGATTCGTCAACCACTCTATTGGTGATAACAAAGGCGTTGTGTCTATTGAAATATCTATTCCATAAAATGTTTCTTGGATATAAAGCGGATTTACCATCAGCAATCTTTAAACCAGTTACTTTGTTGGATTCGATTTCTGCGGCTAAGCCTAATTCGACAACCTTTGCATAAGGAACTTCACCTAAACCTAATTTGGTTAATGTTTCTTCCACGGTTTTATTGCTATCGGTTTCTCCGGATATCGCTTTATATAATTCATCAGCAATTTTGCTTGATAAACCTAAACCATTTTTGATTTCTTCAGTGACATCATTTCTTCCAGATAAAACGGAATCATAAGCATAAATACCTAATTGGAATTCATTGACCATTTCTAATGAGCCACTAGAGGCATTCGCGGAAAGAATGGAAACTTCACCATAAGCATCATTGGAAGAATCTTCAGAATAGTTTTTAGCGACTTGACCAAAGGTCATTTTGCCTTTTGCTAATTCTTCAATGGTTTTGCTTAACAATTTAGCTTGCGATTCGGAAATTGTTCCACGGGTGAAATCACTGCCGCCATCTTCGACTTTCACAAGGATATGACGGACGTGATATGGATAACGAGCGGAGGCTTTGCTGGAAGCAGTACTTTCACCAGCGTTATCGACACCGATGTATTCTTTCTTTAATTCTTCTTCGTTTTGGTCATAGTACCAATCTTCGATAACTTCTTTTTCTAATTGGTAAATGTAGTATTGGAGTAATTCGGATTCATCCTTAACTCCTTTACCATTTAAAGTGGATTGCCACTCAGTCTTGTAAGAGCTTCCATTTGTTTCAGCGTTTTCTTTGGCTGTTTGTTTATCACTCTTAACTTTGTTTTTCGCTTCATTGACGATTTGATCGTAATTCTTTCTGACCCCATCTAATTTTGCGTTGCCGGCTTTACCTTTTTTGAAAGCGTCACGAATTAACACCTCAATTACTTGGTTGTAGTAGGCGCTAATACCAGATGAACTATTACGATAATCTTCGTAAATGTCATCAATTGCAACAGCAAGATTCTGGTCATTATAACCTGTGAAGTCGACCACATTGGTCTTATCACTGGTTACACTTGGTGAACAGGCACCAAGGGCCATCGCAGCAATGAAACTAGTAACTAATCCGGTTGATAGTTTACTTTTTTTCATGTTTCTTTTACTCCTTCTTCTGAATAATAGCGTTTTATATTTTATATATAATCTGTTTTTAGTGCAACAATTTTTACTTTGTAAGTGATTTTTGGCCTTCGAATAACGTAAGAAAAATTATCGTATTATTTGAAACAGGCGCTTTCGTTGATTAAAATAATTGACGATTTGAGGTGAGTGGAATGGCAAAATTAATCATTAAAAATTTGCACGCTGAAGTCGATGGAAAACAAATCTTAAAAGGGATTGATTTAACCATTAATGAAGGCGAAACAGTAGCCCTATTAGGTCCTAATGGCCACGGTAAATCCACATTATTAAATGTGATTATGGGTCATCCTAAATATAAAGTGACAGAAGGTAGCATCTATTTAGACGATGTTGATGTCCTATCTTTGAGCACTGATGAAAGAGCCAAATTAGGTTTATTTTTAGGCATGCAATTACCCAGCGAAGTGCCTGGTGTTATCAATAGTGATTTTTTAAGAGCCGCGGTTAACGCCCGTAAAGAAAAACCTGTTTCCACTTATCAATTTTATAAATTATTAGACGCGGCGATTAAAGAAGTGAAAATGCCTTTTGATTTAGCGACACGTTCACTAAATGAAGGATTTTCCGGTGGTGAAAAAAAGAGAAATGAAATTCTCCAAATGATCTTATTAGAACCCAAGATTGCGATGCTTGATGAAATCGATTCCGGTCTTGATGTTGACGCTATTCAAGTGGTCGCGGATGTCATCAAAGCGGAACAAGCCAAGGGTCGTGGTTTCTTAGTTATTTCCCATTATGCGAGATTATTTGATTTGATTAATCCCACACGTGCTGTGGTAATTATCAATGGTCGTGTCGCGCTTGATGGAGGAGTGGAGATCATCAAACGTATTGATTCCACCGGCTATGAATTTATCAAGACCGAATTAGGTATTGAAATTGAAAAAGAAGAACCGGAAATGAATAAGGTTTCTATCGGTAGTTGTGCGGTGAGAGAAAGCATTAAAAATAATGGATAGAATCAATATCGAAAATAAAAAAAATAACGCTTTTATGATTGGGGAAGATTTAACCTCAAAATCTTTTATTTTTGATTGTGAAAATTCCCTCAATGATTATGTTATTGATATTGATGATAATGTACGCGCAAATATTTTAATAATTAATGTTAAAGAGAATATGAATTTATCTTTCCGCATTGGCCAATATGCTTCCTTACATTTATCAATATTAGCGAAAGAAAACGCCGATAATTTAAAAATTACCGCAGATGTCGATAAATATGGGGAAATTGATGTTTATTTTGCCGATTTTCTCCAAGATCAAAATAAAGCTAAGATTGATATAAATTTAAATGGTGAAGAATCGGCCTGTGCGTGGCATCTTGCTTCTTTAGCCGGCGCCAAAGACAAAAAAGAATTTGATGTTTCGGTTTTTCATAACACCGCGAATACCTATTGTAAATTAGATAATTACGGCGTTTGTTTAAATCAATCGCAGTTAACCTTCTCTGGTGTATGCAAAATCAATAATGGTTCTTCTGGCTCTAAAGCTCATCAAAACGCCAAAATAATGGTCTTTGATGAAGAGTGCAAAGGTATTGCTCGTCCCATTTTAAAAATCGATGAAAATGATATTGAAGCATCGCACGCTGCGGTGGTTGGTAAGATTAATGATGATCATCTCTTTTATTTGACTTCTCGTGGCTTAAGTGAAAGCGAAGCAAAAGAACTAATTACCCTTGGTTATTTAAAACCCATTCTCAATGGTTTTGATGATGAATATATCAAAGAAGATATTACTAATTTAATTGAGGAGAGATTGTAACATGTACGACGTTTATGAAATAAGAAAACTCTTCCCAATGCTCAATAATAAAAAGATGCAAGGTAAACCCCTTGTTTATTTAGATAATGCTTCAACCACATTTAAACCCCAATCTGTGATTGACGCGGTTGAATCTTATTACACCGATTTAACTGCCAATTCACATCGTGGCGATTATGACTTGCTATATAAGATGGATTGTCTTGTGGAAGAAACAAGAAAAACAATTGCCAATTTTGTACACTGCCAGCCAAAAGAAGTTGTTTTTACTTCTGGTGATACGATGTCATTGAATTTAATCGCTTGGGGATACGGTCATAAATTTTTACACAAGGGTGATGAAATCATCTTAGATGTCGCGGAACACGCTTCTAATATTTTACCTTGGTTTGAAATTGCTCATCTGACAGGCGCCACAATCAAATATTTACCATTAGATGAAGAAGGTCGCATTACTGTTGAAGGCTTGAAACAAGTTATTTCTTCCAAAACAAAGATTGTTTCTCTTGCCACCACAATGAATGTTCTTGGCTATTCAATCGATGCCAAAGAATTTGCCAAAGTTTGTCACCAATATGGGGCCATATTAGTTTGTGATGGCGCGCAATCCGTTCCCCATAGACCCACTGATTTTGCGGGTGACGATATTGATTTATTAACATTTTCTGGTCATAAGATGTGCGGACCAACCGGTATTGGTTGTTTAATCGGCAAATATGAAATTCTCCAATCGATGAATCCATTCCTCGTCGGTGGTGGGATGAATGTTGATTTTGGTATTGATTTAAATATGGAGCCATTACCTGCTCCCGCTAAATTTGAAGCTGGAACTTTAAATCTTGCTGGAATTGTCGGATTAAAAAAGGCGGTGGAATTTTTACAAGAAATTGATGTGGAAAATATTGAAAAACACGACCAAGAATTATTTGCCTACGCGATGAGTAAATTAGAAAAAGTTGATGATATTATTATTTATAATAAATCCGCTGATGGTGGGATTTTAACATTTAATAAAAAAGGCATTTTCTCACAAGATGAAGCTACTTTATTAAATAGCAAAGGTATTGCGGTCCGTTCAGGACAACATTGTGCGAAAATTTTAGATGAATTTTTAAATACTAATGCCACTGTGCGTGCGTCATTTTATTTATATACAACGAAAGAAGAAGTCGATGCTTTAATCGATGCTTTAATTAATGGAGGAGATATTTTAGATGCTTACTTTAACTAATGATATGATGCGTTCCATCATAATGGATCATTATTCTAATCCAGCAAATAAACATCAACCTACATCTGCTAATTTTGTCAAAGAGCATATGCACAGCGATAATTGCATTGATGATTTAGATATTTTCCTCTTATTAGAAGGTGATATTGTGAAAGACGCATGCTTTGATGGAGTGGCTTGTACTATTTCTACGGCCTCTACTGATATCATGTGCGATTTATTAAAAGGTAAAAATATTAAAGATGCTTTATATACCATCGAACAATATAACCACATGATTCATGAAGAGCCATTTGATAGTGATGCTTTAGAAGAGGCTATTGTTTTTATCAATACATCCAAACAAGCTGCCCGTATTAGATGTGCGACCATTGGCTGGAATGCTGCGGACTTAATTTTAAAAGGTAAATAATCGATGAAAGACGATATTAAATTCCAAGAAGATTATAAATAGATGTCTCTATTTTAAAGACACCTGTTGGTTTAAACGAGGATATCGTCAAAGAAATATCACGTTTAAAAAATGAACCAGATTGGATGTTGGAATTTCGTTTAAAAGCCCTCAAAGCATTTAAAGCAATGCCATTACCAAAATTTGGTCCAGATTTATCTTATTTAGATTTTGATTCCTATACTTATTTCACTAGACCCAGTAAAAAAGAAGTGCAAAACTGGGATGAAGTGCCTAACACAATTAAAAATACTTTTGATAAATTAGGTATTCCAGAAGCTGAACAAAAATATTTAGCGGGTGTTTCCACCCAATATGAATCAGAAGTTGTTTACCATAACATGCTGAAAGAAATGCAAGATAAAGGTGTGATCTTTTTATCCACTGATATGGCTTTAAAATTATATCCTGATTTATTTAAAAAATATTTTGGTACAGTGGTTCCGATTGCCGATAATAAATTCTCTGCTTTAAATGGTGCGGTATGGTCTGGCGGATCATTTATCTATGTTCCAAAAGGTGTTCATTTAGATAAGCCTTTGCAGTCTTATTTCCGTATTAACAACGAAAAATCTGGGCAATTTGAAAGAACTTTAATTATTGTTGATGAAGGTGCGGATGTCCATTATGTGGAAGGTTGTACTGCCCCTACATATTCCAAAGAATCTTTACACGCAGCGGTGGTGGAAATCATTGTTTTAAAAGGTGGCAAATGCCGTTATTCCACCGTGCAAAACTGGTCCACAAATATTGTTAATTTAGTGACTAAACGCGCTGTTTGTTATGAAAATGCTTCTATGGAATGGATTGATGGCAATATTGGTAGCCAAACCAACATGAAATATCCCGCTTGTATATTAAAAGAGGAAGGTGCTAAAGGCACTTGTATTTCTATTGCAGTTGCGGGTAAAAACCAATATCAAGATGCGGGCGCAAGAATGATTCATGAAGCATCTAATACCACTTCCACAATTATTTCTAAATCTATCGTGAAAAATGGTGGTGTGGCTAATTATCGTGGCACCGTTAGACATAAAAAAGAAGCGAAAAATTGTCGTAGTCATGTTGAATGCGACACTTTGATTTTAGATAAATTGTCTCGTAGTGATACGATTCCCAATAACGATGTACAAAACAATACTTCATATGTAGAACACGAAGCCACGGTCAGTAAGATAAGTGAAGAACAATTATTTTATTTAATGAGTCGTGGTATTAGTGAAAAAGATGCCACCCAAATGATTATCATGGGCTTTATTGAACCATTCTCCCGTGAATTACCAATGGAATACGCCGTTGAATTAAATCAATTAATTAAAATGGATATGGAAGGTAGTGTGGGCTAGTGGATTACGAAGTGATTGTCGTCGGTGGAGGTCACGCTGGCTTAGAAGCCGCTTTTGCCTGTGCTCATAAAGGCCACAAAACTTTACTAGTTTCGATAAATATCAAGAAGATGGGTAATATGCCTTGTAATCCTTCTATCGGTGGTTCCGCAAAAGGGATTGTTGTTAGAGAAATTGATTGTCTCGGTGGCATGATGGGCAAAGCCGCTGATCACCATTATTTACAAATGAAAATGCTCAACACCGGCAAAGGTCCTGGTGTGCAATGTTTAAGAGCTCAACAAGATAAAATAGAATATCCGGAATATTTACAAAATATCGCGCTAAATACCACTCATTTAACTGTTAAAGAAGGAATGGTTATCTCTTTACTTCACGATGAAGAAAAGGTTTTTGGTGTTCGTTTATCTAATGGTGAAGAATATACTTCCTCAGCGGTGATATTAACAACTGGCACCTATATGGAAAGTAAGATTTTCCGTGGTAGTGATATTCGCGATGAAGGTCCTGATGGAGAAAAACCATCATTAGGTTTATCACCATATCTAAGAAGTATGGGTATTGAAACAATTCGTTTTAAAACTGGTACTCCACCAAGAATTGCCAAAGATTCTATTGATTTTACCAAAGCATCAATTCAACCAGGAACTGCGGGAAATTTAGCGTTTTCCTATGAAACAAAAGAATTCATTCCTGTGGAAGAACAAATCCCTTGTTATCTCATTTATACAACTAGTGAAACTCATGATATTATCCGCGAACATCTTTCAGAATCTGCGATGTTTTCGGGTGCGATTACTGGTGTGGGCCCAAGATATTGTCCTTCCATAGAATCAAAGATTGTTAATTTCGCTGACAAGGAAAGACATCAATTATTCTTAGAACCCGAATCCCGTTATTCTGATTCCATATATTTACAAGGTTTTTCCACTTCAATGCCTGTGGAAGTACAAGAAGAAATGGTGCATTCTTTGCCTGGTTTTGAAAACGCTCGTTTTCTTAAATATGCTTATGCGATTGAATATGATGCGATTAGAACCGAAGAATATGGTCCAACTTTAGAAATAAAAAAATGGCCAGGTTTATATATCGCTGGTCAAATATGTGGTACGTCTGGTTATGAAGAAGCCGCAGCATTAGGCCTTATGGCGGGTATTAACGCTTGCTTGAAATTAGAAAAGAAAGAACCGCTTATTTTAAGAAGAGATCAAGCCTATATCGGTGTGATGATTGATGATTTGGTCACTAAAGGTACGGAAGAACCGTATCGTTTGATGTCTTCGCGCGCTGAATTTCGTTTGATTATGCGTCATGATAACGCGGATATGAGATTAATAGAAATTGGTCATGAAATTGGTTTGATTTCTGATGAAAGATATAACAATTTCATCGATAAAAAGAATAATATCAATCACGCAATTGATGCTTTAACAAAAACTTATTTAGGCAAAAAAGACGAAGTGGAAGAATATTTTTCCTCTTTAGGATATAACGAATTAAAAGGTGGCGTACAAGCTTTAGAACTTCTCAAAAGAGTGGGCGTTAAATACGAAAAACTCGCGCAATTCATCCCCGAATTAGGAAATATCAACTTAGATGAATTTGGCATTGAAGAAGTGGAAATTATCGCTAAATATGAAGGCTATATCGCTAAACAAATTAAAGAAGCCCATAACATGATTAAATTAGAAGAGATGAAAATACCACAGAGTATTGATTATCTAAACATGGATGGTTTGGCTTTAGAAGCTAGACAAAAACTCGTTAAGATAAGACCACTTACCATCGGACAAGCTTCTCGTATATCCGGTGTTAATCCATCCGATACCTCAGTGTTAATTTTAAATGTAAAGAAGGCTAGTCATCATGAATAAAAATAATCTTCTTAGCGAATTAAAATTACGTGATATTGCTATTAGTGATAAACAAATTGATCAGCTTTATTTCTTGATGCAAAAGACCTTAGAAACCAATGAAAAATTTAACCTCACTTCGATAACAAATGAGGAAAGTTTTTTAGAGAAAATGATCTTTGATTCCGCGATTAGTTTACAAGAATTAGATTTGACTGATAAAAAGGTCATCGATGTAGGTACTGGTGCTGGTTTTCCAGGCCTAGTTCTTTATATCTTAAATCCATCAATGCATTTGACTTTATTAGATTCCACACAAAAGAAAATTGATTACTTAAGTTCTTTTGTGAAAGAAAATAATTTTGACATCGAATGTCTTTGCTCACGCGGTGAAGAATTAAAACGCCCCGAATATTTTGACTATGCTTTCGCTAGAGCGGTGGCGCCTTTGAATATTCTTTTAGAAATAATTGTTCCCTTATTAAAAGTGGGAGGAACTTTTATCGCCTTAAAAGGTCCAGGCTTTGAAAAAGAAATTAATGAAAGCGCTAATGCATTTAAAAAATTAAATTGTTCCTTAACAAAAATCGTGGAAGATGAGCTTCCTGAAAGTAAGGAAAAGCGCTACATGATTTATATTAAAAAAGATAAAAGCACAAATAAAAAATATCCCCGCCCCTATGCAGAGATGAAAAAATTGCCTTTATAAAATAAGTGCAATATAATAAAAGCACTTCAGGGTGACGAGAATTACGTCAACTGGCGGTATAGCCCGCGAGCTTATCAAAGCATGATTAGGTGAAATTCCTAAGCCAACGGTAAAGTCCGGATAGCAGAAGTTAATTGCTATTTATAATCCCACCTGAAGCATGGAGGGATTTTTATTATGAGTTCAGCTGATTTTCAACAATTTATGAGTTGGTTTAAGTGGGTGCTGATGGGTATCCTTCTGCTCATTGTTGTCGGTTTAATTATTTTCTCAATTTTTAATTACAAAAAGAAAAATATTAATACCGTCAAATTTATCGCGGTGACTGGCATATTCGGAGCTTTAGCCACCATCTTGTATGTTGTGGTACCTGATTTTGGTTTAGGTTTTACGCCACCCTGGTTAAAAGTTCATTTAGATGAAATACCCATCTTTTTAGTGGGATACATGTATGGACCTTTATCCGCCATCATTGTTACTTTAATTAAAACGTTAGTGAAACTACCCATGACATCCACCGCGTGTGTGGGAGAAATTGGTGATTTCTTCTTCACCTTAGTGTTTGTTTTACCCGCCATTATCATTTATGAAAAAAGAAGAAAAATTTCTTCCGTTTTTATCGGTATGGGAGTATCTAGCACTCTTCAAGTCATCTTTGCGATGATCATGAATATTTATGTGATGATTCCTTTCTATTCCACTTTATATAATTTGCCATTAGAAGCATTAGAGGGAATGTGTTCCAAAATTATTCCTGCCGTCAGTGGAGAAAATTGGGTATACATGTATGCTGTTTGCATGGTCTTACCGATGAATGTTATCAAAGATAGTATTGTCTTTGCGGTCGTCCTACTAATTTATAAACGACTACATATACTTATCGATAAAATTGGTCGCAAGAATGAAAAGATAGAAGAAAAAGCCGAACCATCGGCTTCTAGAGAGAATTAAAAAAACCGGGGTGACCCGGCTTTTCTATATTTTTATTCCTCTACGGAAATTGCACCAACAGGGCAGACACTGACGGCGTCTTCGTCGCCTTCACCAGTAACAGGTTCCGCTAAACCGGCATCTCCAATTTGGAAATCATCAGGATATGTGCCAGCGCAAGCGCCACAACCGATACATAAGCTTTGGTCGACTCTAACTTTCTTTTTGTCCATCGAAAATTCTCCTTTTGTTTGGTGTTTCAATTATAGCCGAAATAAGCCATACAAATAAAGAGAAAAATGTGATTAATTGCTAAAGAAAAAAGTTAGTCATAACTAATTTAATACTTCTTTTCCGTGACAAATTTTTTACATTTTATTCTATGAATATATTTCTAATTCTTTTAGAATAGAAAATGATATGAGCGAGACAAGAATTGAGAAATATAAAGACTATCGGGCATCCATTTTAACGGATGATACACCCGTTATTGATAATGCTAATAATAGCCCATCTC
The DNA here is from genome assembly GCA_905236715.1 of uncultured Bacilli bacterium. GTDB lineage: Bacteria > Bacillota_I > Bacilli_A > RFN20 > CAG-826 > RUG13091. The sequence goes on from CAJOMQ010000007.1 coordinate 32,349, forward strand.
ATCATTCCTCTGTGACGACTTCTACCTTACCAATGGATGAGGTTATTCAAGCTCTTGATAACGGCAGTAAAGAAGAAATATTTTTGCGGAAAAATCGCCGTAAAAAGATTATTTCTTATAGCGTTATTATCGGATTAGTTATATTAGTTATCGTGGCCTTTGTGGTCTTTGGTATTATTCTTTTTAAATAAGGAGAGCAAAAAATGAAAATCGCTGTTGCAATCGATGGACCAGCCGCTGCTGGCAAATCAACCGTGGCCAAAAAGGTCGCCGAAATTAAAGGTTATACTTATATCGATACAGGAGCTATGTATCGTGCTTTCACTTGGTATTGTTTGCAAAAAGGTGTTGATTGCCAAGATGAAAAAGCTTGCTGCGATTTAATTCCCGAAGTGAATATTGAATTAAGACCTGATCGTGTTGTTTTATGTAACGGCATTGATGTTTCTAAGCCCATTAGAGAAAGTTTAGTTTCCTCTAACGTTTCCTATATTGCTTCTTATAAAGACATTCGTTTATTCCTGGTTGAACAACAAAGAAAAATGGCGGAAAAAGATTCTGTCATCATGGATGGTCGTGATATTGGTACTTATGTCTTACCGAATGCGGAAGTGAAAATTTATCAAATTGCTAGTGTGGAAACACGCGCAATCCGCCGCTATGAAGAAAATATTGGAAAAGGCATGGAGTGCACCTTAGAAGAAATTGAAGAAGATGTGAGAAGAAGAGATTACATCGATTCACATCGTGATTTTGCTCCCTTAAAACCCGCTCCCGATTCTGTTTTATTAGATACATCATTTATGAATGTCGATGAAGTAGTGGCAGCGGTTATTGAAATCATTGATAAGAAATTAGCGGAGAAAGAAAATGCCTAATGGTGTTGTCGCAATCATTGGTTCCCCAAATGTTGGTAAATCCACCATCTTCAATCGAATGATTGGCCAACGTCATGCTATTGTTGACGATGAAGCTGGTATTACCCGTGATAGACTTTATGCCAAATGCGAATGGCTAGGGCATAAATTTTTTCTCATTGATACCGGTGGTATTGAAATAGCTAACCGCCCCTTCCAAGAACAAATTCGCACGCAAGTCGAAATTGCCATCGAAGAAGCGGATGTCATTGTCTTTGTTGTTGATGGAAAAGTGGGAATCACCGCGGATGATCGTATGGTCTCCCGCATGTTATATAAAATCGATAAACCCATCATTTTAGCGGTCAATAAAATTGATGAAGGTTCTCATGTCGCGGATGCGCAAGAATTTTACGCTCTCGGATTAGGGGAACCGCATGTGGTTTCTGGTTCTCATGGTATCGGTATTGGCGATATTTTAAATGAAATTGTCGAACATTTACCAAATGGCGAAGACACCATCGATGAAGAAACCATTACTTTTTGTATGGTAGGAAGACCAAATGTTGGTAAATCCTCATTAGTGAATGCTTTATTGAATATTGATCGTGTTATTGTCAGTGATATTTCTGGAACCACCCGTGATTCCATTGACACACCCTTTGTGAAAGATGGACAAAATTATGTCGTTATTGATACGGCCGGTTTAAAAAAGAAGGGCAAAATATACGAATCAATTGATAAATATTCCGCGATTCGTGCGCTAAAAGCAATTGAAAGAAGTGAAATTGTTCTCCTTGTTTTAGATGGAAAAGAAGGTATCACCGAACAGGATAAACATGTTATTCAATACGCAACGGATTTACATAAAGCGATTATCATCGTCGTTAATAAATACGACTTAGTGGATAAACAAGAAACACAAATTAGTGAGATGAGTAAATGGATCAGACAAGAATATAAATTCTTAGATTACGCACCCATTTGTTTTGTTTCGGCATTAAAAAAGCAAAGAATCGACACTATTTTTTCAACTTTGCAACAAGTTCATGAGGCCTATCATACACGTATTAAAACCAGTTTATTAAATGAAGTAATCCAAGATGCCCAAGTGATGAATCAAGCCCCCGATTTTAATGGAGGCCGTTTGAAAATCATGTATGCTTCCCAAGTAGCCACTGCGCCTCCGACGATTGTTTTATTTGTCAACAATCCGGAATTTATGCATTTTTCCTATCAGAGATATATTGAAAATAGATTGAGAGAAACATTTAATTTTGAAGGTACCCCAATAAACATTCAACTACGCATGCGGAAAAGATAATTTTTATAACCAAAAGAAAATTTTATTTATCACAAGTGTAGTTTAATGGTTATAATATAAAATGCTGGGGGAAAAGAAATGAAAAAAATTAACAAACGCGACCTCGTTGAAGCGGTCGCTGAAAGGGCTCATCTATCGAAAAAAGAAGCTAGAGAAGCCTTGGATGTGTGTTTTGATCTAATCGAGGAATCTTTGCTCAAAGGCGAAGAAGTTAACATCACAAATTTCGGTGTCTTTACACCTAAGACACGTGCTTCACGTGATGGTACCCACCCTAAAGAGCACACACGTATTAGAATCTCGGAAAGCAAATCTATCAGCTTCAGAGTTTCCAAATTTTTAAAAGCTAAACTAAATCAGTAAAGAACTTTTAAGAAAATGAGATAATCGTATGATTGTCTCTTTTTTTATCTCCATATATAATATGAATATGAATAACAATTTAGAAAAATTCCAGAATCTATCGAAACTATTTGTGGGAAATGGTTTTTTCTTATGCCTCGTTGGAGGAACAGTAAGAGATTATCTATTAGGGGAAGAATTAACCGATATGGATGCGGTTACTGACGCCACACCAGAAGAGATGAAAGAATTCCTTCCTGACGCGGATTTTCATTTTGCCAAATACGGTTCTATTAGATATTTATACGAACAATTGAAATTCGATATTACCACTTTAAGGGTGGAAAATAATTACGCTGATTCTCGTCATCCGAGCAATGTGCAATTTGTTAAGAATCTATCGGAAGATGTCAAAAGAAGAGACTTCACAATTAATGGGTTATATTTGAATAGTAGTTTAGAGATTGTTGATTATGTTGGTGGGCAAAATGACTTAAAAAACCACCTCATAAAATGTATTGGTGACCCCGATAAAAGAATAAAGGAAGACCCATTAAGAATTATTCGCGCGATTCGCTTTGCTATCGATTTTGATTTTCAAATTGAGGATTCATTGGAGCAAGCGATTTTCGATAATGTTTATTTATTAAAAAATTTAAATATCGAAAAAATCAAACAAGATTTACATAAAATCAAATGCCGAGATAAAACGAAAATAAAAGCAATTTTAAATAAATTTAATATCGCTTATCTTTATGATGTGATAGAGTAATATAACAATGGTTACCGAAGGTTTAGATTTTACATTCTTATTATTAGAAAATTATAAGAAATTAAAAATTAGTGAAGTGGAATTAGCCACGATTTTTGTCATCCGTCATTTTATTGACCACGGCAATCCCTTTGTGACCGCGGATTTGTTGTCCTTAAAGATGTCTTTACACGTCAAAGAAATCGATAAAATTCTCGCTGATTTATTAGAAAAAGGTTTTATTGAATATACCACCGCGGGACAAAAAACCGTCACCACCTTAAAACCATTAGAAGAAAAATTATATCGTGAATATCAATTAACGGTTTCCAAAGAACAAAAAATTGAATCCTCAAAAACTGCAAAAGAAGAAATCGCTAATATTTATGGTCAATTTGAAAAATTATTAGCGAGGCCCTTATCCCAAGCTGAATTAGCTCGTATTAGAGAATGGGTGTCTAATGGCTTTAGTGATGAACAAATTGTCAACGCATTAAAAGAAGCCTTAACCAAAGGAAAAAAATCTCTTCGATCTGTTGATAAAATTTTAATGAGCTGGGAAGCCAGAGACGACATCGAACGTGATGGTATGACCTCTATCAGCGAAGACTGGGATAAAAATTTAGAAGAAACAATTAGAATAGCCAAAACTCCCTGGATTGATTCTAAAGATGAATAATAAAATCACCGCAATATCCACTTTTTTGGATGAAACATATCCCCATGTCGGATGTGAACTTTATTATGAAAAAGATTATGAATTAGTGATCGCTGTGATGCTTTCCGCCCAAACTAGTGATAACGCGGTTAATGCAGTGACTAAGACATTGTTTTCCCGTTATGATTCATTAACCAAATTAGCGGAAGCCCAATTAGAAGATATTGAACATATTATCCATTCCATTGGTTTATATAAAAATAAAGCCAAGAATGTTATTGGTATTGCCAAAACCTTATTAGTGGATTATCAAGGGAAAATACCATCCGATAAAATGGAATTACAAAAATTACCTGGTGTTGGTAATAAAACCGCTGGTGTTATACGCGCGGAAATATTCAAGATTCCCGATTTACCTGTGGATACCCATATTCTTCGTATTTCCAAAAGATTGTCGCTATCTAAAGAAAATGACACCCCTTTAGAAGTGGAACAAAAATTAAAAAAGATCTTTCCCCAATCTTGCTGGATTAAGATCCATCATCAATTAATTCATTTTGGTCGCGATATTTGTTTAGCCCGTAACCCACAGTGCCAACGCTGCAAATTGCAGGGGTTTTGCAAGAAAAAATAATTATTGGAAATATTTTTCTTCTACGGCATCTAAATAGAATAGACGAGGCGCAAAGCCTTGTTTTATTTCTATTCCATCTTTTAAGAACACGTCATAAGGAATGGATTTTCTTTCGCCATTTTCATAATAATTAATCACATAAGAAGCATCTAATAAAAACACTTGGTTATGAGCCTGAAATTGAATAATAAAAAAGGCAATTCCCCCGTGTTTTAACACTTTTTTGAGGTGTTCAATTTGATGTTTTTCAATATTATTTAAAGGAAAAGAAGTCTTGCTCTTGGTGTTCTTGGCTTCAAAATCAAGATATCTTCCTTTATAGACACCGTTATAGTCAGTCGTGGATTGTTTTTCAAAATAGGCATCAGTGATTCTAGCACCATGAGAATAATCAACTTTGACAATATTAATTGGTGTGGGTCTTTTGGTAATTAAGGCAATATCTTTATCGCGATAATATTCATTAGAAAGATTGATATCATTTTCTAAATCCATGCCACGATTAGAGGCGGATTTAGATAATTCCACTTTATCTTTTTTATGATTTCTCTGCGTGGTTTGACTGGGTTTATATACTTTCCCATTTGGATATCTAATCATCAAGAAAGATACTCCTTCAAACTGTTTTCAAATTCCTTCGCACTGACATCGCGTCCGCTTGCTAAATCAACAATCGTTTTCGCTACAGGTGATGGCAAATGGGAGTTTGGTTTTTGTAAGACTAATTTATATTGTTCTAAAACTAAATCTTTATTAGTTAAAAAAGCATCGTATATGTGCATGAGATTAATCGCATCCACACTGGGGTCATGTGCAATACCTGCTTCTTGAAGTCCAAATAATTCACAATAATGGACAAGAGATAAAGGATTACCATGTTCATCTTTGATAAATTCTGAAATAAACGCGGAATAATCAAAATAATTCTTTTGGATTTGACTACAAATTTCTTTTGGGAAACTCAAATTATAGGTAATGGTTTGCGATAAGATACGCATATCGTGGTTACCAAATGTCATGAAGGTACATTTCTTAAACGCTAATCCACAATATTTCTTTAATTCCATTAAGGCGGTAGTGAATGTGACGCCTTGCTCTCTGAGCATATCTTCGTTAATGCCAGTTAAATCGACAACATATTTACCAATCTTGTTTTTAGCGCGTACATAGATTTTAAAAGGAGCCTTACTTTTCTTCACTCTTCCAGTACGTGGATCAAGCGTGGCTAAGACCGCACCGATAGCGATCATTTCATGAGAAAATTGAGTCCCTTCAAAATCCATGAAGCAGATATATTTATGACCTTTTAATCCTTTTAATAGTTTTTTCATATTTAATTAATTATAACATTGGGTGTCTTTTTTCAAAAGAAAAAAGATTGAAATTACCTCTTTACTACTATATTATAGAGAAGAGGTGTTTTGATGGCAATAAAGCTTGTTCTAACTTCGAAAGAAATTTTACAAAAAGTTTTTCCGATTTCCCCCAAAGGTTATGATGCCTTTGAGGTTGATGAATATCTCGATCGTGTTTTAAAAGATTATCAGACCATTGAAAATAATTGTTTAATGGAAACACGTGAAATCGAACAATTAAAAAAACGCATCGAAGAATTAGAAAAAGAAAATCAACAACTTTCCATCGAAAATTCCAAATACAAAAATCGTTTCGCTAATGTCAAAGAAGATGACAAAGTGAACGAAAATAACATTCACCTCATCAAAAAGATTAATGCCTATGAAAAATTCCTTTGGAATCATGGCTTTAATCCCTCTACAATTAAATAACATCCGATCTGGATAATTGCTGCTTTATAGTAGAGGAAAGTCCATGCTCGCACAGGCTGTGATGCCTGTAGTGATTGCGCTAGCGGAAAAAATAACGCTAGGCACGCAGGAGTGCGTGACGGCAGAGTAAGACCTAAAGGGAAACCCATGGTGGAGCTCTTGAAAGTGCCACAGTGACGAAGCTTTATAGAAATATAAAGGTGGAACGCGGTAAACCCCACAAGCGAGAAACCCAAATTTGGTAGGGGAAGTTGAAACTGGGAAACGAACTAGAATCAACAGGCTTAGCCTAGATAAATAATTATCCTAGACAAAACATGGCTTACAGGATCGGATACTCACTAAATCATTATGAATACACCCACAAAAATTACTATCTCTCGTATTGCTGCTATTGTCATTATTGTTGTGACTTTATTTGTGTTTTCTATCATCAGTCAAACCAATCCTGATTTTGTCATTCCCAATATTGGTAACACGGGCATAAATTGGTTATATCTTGGTTTATTTGTGTTTTTCTTATTAGCGTCATTTACCGATTTTTTGGATGGTTTTTTAGCCAGAAAAAATCACCAAGTGACTGATTTAGGAAAATTTTTAGACCCCGTTGCTGATAAATTATTAGTCAATTCCATGGTCATCTTTTTGGTTTTCCCATGGCGTTTTGTGCCTGATCAAATGACCTTCTCTATTTGGTGTGCGATTATTCTTGTCGGTCGTGACATTGTCGTTGACGCTTTAAGATTTATTGCCGCGCAAAAAGGAGTGGTTATCGCCGCGAATATTTTTGGTAAAGTCAAAACCGTCTTAGAGATGGTGGCTATATGTTTAGTTTTATTAAATAGCTGGCCATTTAATTATTTTGACAACCATTGGGTTGCGAAATCATTCGTCTATTTAGCGACATTAGCCTCTTTTGTTTCTGGCTTAATTTATGTCATCCAAAATCGTCATGTTTTCAAAGAAAATAAATTCAATACGAAAAATCTCAAAGAATATTTTGTGCAAGAAGGTAAAACATTAGGTTCTATTGAATCCTTTACTGGTGGTTTATTCGCTAGTGAAATAACCAAAATCGCCGGTGCCAGTAATTACTTCAAAGGCACGATGGTGACCTACGCTAGTGAAGAAAAAGAAAGATTATTAGATATTCCTCATGATGAAATAGGAAAATATGGAGTGGTGAGTGAACAAATAGCCTACGCGATGGCGGAAAAAGGTCGTCAAAAACTACAAGTTGATGTCTGTGTTTCCTTTACTGGTAATGCGGGACCAACCGCCATGGAAGATAAGCCTGTGGGAGAAATATATATTGGTATTTCTGATGCTTCTGGTACCAAAGTCTTCCCATATCAACTTTCTGGTAATCGAAAAAATATTCAGACACAAGCTATAAGCTTGGCGATTGAACAATTATTAAAAAAATAAAAAAAATAAAAAAATTTTGGTAAAAATGCAAAAAACGTCCCTATAAGGTAAGTAGAGAGGTAAAAATTATGGCAAAAGAAAAAAATGATAACACTGTCAATCTAGAAGACACGCTCAGAGAGATTCAAAAGATGTTTGGTAAAGGCTCGGTCATGAAATTAGGTGACCGTGAAGCCGTCGATGTCGATGTCATCCCCAGTGGCTCCCTTTTATTAGACGAAGCCCTTGGTGTAGGTGGCTATCCAAAAGGCCGTATTATTGAAATCTATGGTCCTGAAAGTAGTGGTAAAACCACTTTAGCTTTACACGCGATTGCCGAATGTCAAAAGAAAGGTGGCCGCGCTGCTTTTATCGATGCCGAGCATGCAATTGATCCTGTCTATGCGAAAAACTTGGGTGTTGATATTGACGAATTAATTCTTTCTCAACCTGATAGTGGCGAACAAGCTTTGGAAATCGTCCAAATGCTCGCTGATAGCGGTGGCATCTCATTAATCATCGTTGACTCCGTGGCCGCTTTAGTGCCACAAGCGGAATTAGATGGTGAGATGGGTGATAATTCGGTCGGTTTACAAGCCCGTTTAATGTCTAAGGCTATGCGTAAATTAGCCGCTATTCTTAACAAGAAAGAATGCGCTGTCATCTTCATTAACCAATTAAGAGAAAAAGTTGGTGTGATGTATGGTAATCCAGAAACCACTTCTGGTGGTAGAGCGTTAAAATTCTATGCTTCCATTCGTATTGATATTCGTCGTACCGAAGCCTTGAAACAAGGCACCAATATTTATGGCAATACCGTGCGTGTGAAAGTGGTGAAAAATAAAGTGGCGCCACCATTCAAGCAATGTGATATGGATATCATCTATGGCCAAGGTATTTCCAAAGAAAGCGAAATCCTTGACCGCGCTGTCGAATTAGAAATCATCCATAAGAGTGGTGCCTGGTTCGAATATAAAGGTGAAAAAATTGCCCAAGGTCGTGAAGCCGCTAAAACATATATCAAAGAAAATGAAGATGTGATGGAAGAACTTCTCGGCAAGATCAAAGAAGCCAAAGAAAAAGAATTACCAAACGAATAAAATAGTGTTATCAAAAGCGTTCCTCCGCGGAGCGCTTTTTCTATGGAGAAAATATAATATTTTAGTTTGCCTTTTCCGCACCTGCTCACGTATAATGTAGGCGTACCTACTCGGTACTTATCTATATATTCTCAATAGAGAACCTTATTATCAGGCCTAGCCTGTTACATATATCTAAACTCTACGCTCACGAGGGATAAGTGGGGTTTTTAGGTAAGATATTTTGAGAGTATCATAATTTTTAGTCTATGACTAAAAGAAAGGAAATATGACATGACAGGTAAAATTTTAGCAGCTGATAGCAGCATGTTAATTTGGTTGCCCATCGTTTGCGCTGTCGTCGGTATTTTAATCGGCATGGCGGTGGTTTTCTTTATTCCCTTCTTTAAAAAACAAAGAGCGAATAAGAATGCCCAAAAGATTTTACGCGATGCGGAAATCAAAGCGGAACACATTACCAAAAACGCACAGTTAGATGGCAAACAAACTGTGTATGAAATGAAACAAGAAGCCAACAAGGAAATCCAAGAAAGGAAAAGAGAAGTCGCCGATCAAGAAAGAAATTTGTTACAACGTGAACAAAATATTGATCGTCGTGATGGTCAATTAACCCAAAAGGAAAAAGCGATTGATGACAAAAACGAACTATTAAATAGGCGTTTAAAGGAAGTCGATAAGAAAGAAGCTACTTTACAAGAAAAAATCGATAGCATTATTTCCGAACTTGAAAAAGTGGCCCAGATGACCACCCAAGAAGCTAAAGACGAACTCTTTGCCCGTGTGGAATCGAAAGTTTCCAAAGAAATCGCTCTCTTTGTAAAGAACAAAGAAGAAGAAGCCAAAGAAGAATGTGAAGAAAAAGCCAGAGAAATGCTTTCCATGGCGATGAGCAAATTTGCCCAAGATACCGTGCAAGAAAGAACCGTTTCTGTGGTGGCTTTACCAAACGATGAAATGAAGGGTCGTATCATCGGTAGAGAAGGTCGTAACATCCGTTCTTTAGAACAATTATTAGGTGTGGATTTAATTATTGATGACACTCCGGAAGTTATTACTATTTCTTCTTTTAATCCGATTAGAAGAGAAATCGCTAGAATGTCTCTTGAAGCTTTAATTAAAGACGGCCGTATCCAACCTGGTAGAATTGAAGAAATCGTCGAAAAATGCAAAAAAGAACTCGATGAAACCATTCATAAAACCGGTCAAGAAGTGGCCTTCAAATTGGGCTTACCAAGAATCAATAAAGAATTACTCGACTATGTCGGTAGATTAAAATATCGTACATCATATGGCCAAAACGCTCTCGACCATTCCGTGGAAGTTGCCCTTTTATGTGGCTCCATGGCCGCCGAACTTGGCTTAGATCAAAATTTAGCCAAACGCGCTGGCTTATTACACGATATCGGCAAAGCCTGTGATTTTGAAAGTGATGGCAGTCACGTAGAAATCGGTGCTCGCTTAGCGAAAAAATATGGTGAACCCGATGTCGTTATTAATGCGATTGAATCTCACCATGGTGATGCCGAAGCTAAATACATCATTTCTTATCTTGTCCAAGCTGCTGATACCTTATCCGCGGCGAGACCCGGTGCCAGAAGTGAAATTTTAGAAAATTACATCAAGAGAATTGAACAATTAGAAACCATCTGTAATTCTTATGAAGGTGTCTATCAAAGCTATGCTTTACAATCCGGACGTGAATTACGTGTGATGGTGGCGTTTGATAAGATCGATGATATTGGTGCATTCCAATTAGCCAAAGAAATTAAAGAAAGAATCGAAAACGAAATGACCTATCCTGGTCAAATCAAGATTAATGTTATTCGCGAATTCCGCGCGACAGAAGTGGCGAAATAACCACTTATAGAAAGAAGTTTGTTTGAAGGTATTATTTATCGGTGACATAGTCGGCCGTATTGGTCGACGTATGGTAAAAGAAAAAGTTCCCTATTACGTGGACAAATATAATATTGATTTTGTTATCGCTAATGGGGAAAACGCTACGCATGGCAAGGGCTTAATCCGTCAGCATTATCATGAACTCCTCGATAGTGGGGTGGATGTCATTACATTAGGCAATCATTACGATAGCAAAAATGAAATTCAACGCTATATCAATAACGCTGATCGTCTCTTACGTCCTGTTAATCTCCTCCATGATTATCCCGGTGTGGGAACCGAGATTTATGATTTAGATGGTTATTCTATCCGCATCACTAATCTCATGGGTAGTGTCTTTATGGGAGAAGATGTTAATTCTCCCTATCTAGCGATGTTAAACATCTTAGCGGAAGAAGAACCGGCAAATATTCACATTATTGATTTCCATGCGGAAGCAACGGGTGAAAAACAATCTCTCGCTTTTGCTTTAGATGGGAAAGTATCCGCAGTGTTAGGAACTCATACACATGTGCAAACTAATGACGCACACGTCTTGCCTCAAGGTACTGCATTTATCTCCGATGTGGGGATGTGTGGATTCGCTGACGGTGTTTTAGGTAATAGTGTGGAAACCGTGGTACCGAAAATCCTCTATGGTGAAAAATCACGTTTTTCTCCACCTGATGAAGGAAGAGGTGTATTCTCCGCGGTAGTCATCGACATTGATGAAAATACTGGTAAATCCCGTTCTATTTTCTCAATCAATTTCCAAGAAGAAGTATGAAAACAAAAATTATTAACGCTCCTGATTTACATAAAGCGGCCTCTCGTCAAAAAGGGGAGACTTTATTTAAGTCCGCTTCTATTTTGCATAAACAAGAGAGTCAATCTCTTTTAAATGGCAAGAAATATTATATTCGTACTTATGGTTGCCAAGCGAATGTTCGTGATGAAGAGACAATGCGTGGCTTATTAGAAGACATTGGCATGTGGCAAATTGATAAACCAGAAGAGGCAGATGTCATTATCATCAATACGTGTGCAGTAAGAGAAAATGCTGAAGATAAAGTCTATGGTGAAGTAGGGAATTTAAAAATCTTACGTAAGAAAAATAAAAAACTCGTCTTAGCCATCTGCGGCTGTATGGTGGAACAACCCGAAATTTTGGAACGTTTGATGAAGACTTTCCCCGAAATTAATTTATTTTTTGGCACACATGAAATTGACCAATTATATGATTTGCTCTATCAAACATTAACGAGTGAAGAAAGAATTGTTTCTATCGAATCAAAAGCGGGAGAAGTTATTGAAGGATTACCTTCTGCAAGAAACAATCACTATAAAGCGTATGTTGATATTATTTATGGCTGTAATAAATTCTGCACTTATTGCATCGTCCCATATACCAGAGGTAAAGAAAGAAGCCGTCATTTTTCTGACATTATCAAAGAATGCCAAAATTTAATTGATATGGGCTATCAAGAAATTACTCTTCTTGGTCAAAATGTCAATGCTTATGGCAAAGACCTTGATGAAGGAAAAGATTTCGCTGACTTATTAGAAGCGGTGGCTAAGTTAGGGATACCTCGTTTGAGATTTACGACTTCTCATCCCTGGGATTTCTCTAGCAAAATGATTGATATCATTGCTAAATACCCCAATATTTGTAAATTTATTCACCTTCCTGTGCAATCCGGAAATGACGAGATTTTAAAAATCATGGGTCGTCGATATACCAGAGAACAATATTTAAATTTGGTAAAAGAAATGCGCGCAAAAATCCCTGGTTTATCCTTATCCACGGATATTATTGTGGGTTTCCCTAACGAAACGGAAGAGCAATTTAATGACACCGTCTCACTAGTGGATATCGTTAAATATGAAGCCGCTTATACGTTTATTTATTCACCACGTAAAGGGACACCTGCGGCGAGAATGGAAGATAACGTTTCTTATGATGAAAAGGTCAGAAGATTTAAAATCTTAGTCCAACATTTAGAAAAGAATATTGAAAAACATTCTGAATCTTTGGTTGGCAAAGTAGTGGATATTCTCGTTGATGGACCTAGTAAGACCGATCCCAATATGCTTTCGGGTTACACAGATGAAAATAAATTAGTGCATTTCCCTGGTGATTCCTCCTTAATTGGCACGATTACCAAAGTTAAAATCATTTCTTCACATACTTATTCCATGATGGGGGAATTATATCGTGGATAAGGTTATTGAATTAGCCAAAGAACTAAAGCAAAACATCGATGAATTACCAGAGATGAAAGAATATCTTCGTTTGAAAGATTTGTTAGAAAAAGATGAAGAGCTCGTGCATATGCGTCATGAAATTGCCCGTTTAAAAGCGGAAAATAAAATTGAAGAAAGAGATAATTTATTAAAAATTTATAACGCTCATCCGTTAGTGAACAATTTCTATCTCGCTAAAGAAGAGATAACTTCGATTCTGAAAACCATTCAAAATATTATTCAATAAATGCGAATGTCATGTTCGCATTTTTTATGCTATGATACACATATGATTTACGTCATATGTGGACCAACCGGTTCCGGAAAAACAGAAATTGCGAAAATTTTATCCGATAGATTACAAGCCCCGATTATCAACGCGGACGCTTTTCAAATTTATCAAGAGATGAATATTGGTACCGCGAAAATATCCGTAGAAGATCCTTTTTATAATCGTCATTATCTCCTTGATATTATTTCTCCCGAGAAAGATTTTTCAGTGATGGAATATCAACAATTATTCCGTGCACAAATAGAGCAATTATCTAAGCAATATAAAGATATCATTGTCTGTGGGGGAACGGGGTTATATATACGCGCAAGTGTATATGATTATGTGTTTGAAAAGAATAATCCCGATGATGTTTCCGATTTAGAAGAAATGAGTAATGACCAATTATATGATTTGCTCAAGGATCTAGACCCCGATTCTTTAAATAATATCCACATCAATAATCGTAAAAGATTGATTAGGGCCATTAGTATAGCCCGCACGAGCGATATCACTAAAAGCGAGAATATCGCCCAACAAAAACACGAATTAATTTATGATGATATTCGTTTTTTAATGGTTTTACCCGAAAGAGAAAAATTATATGAAAACATCAATCATCGTGTTGATCATATGTTTAATGAAGGCTTAGTGGAAGAAGTCAAAAATCTTTTAAATAAATATCAATTAAGTCGCACCGCAAAAGCGGCTATTGGCTATAAAGAAACAATTGATTATCTTGAAGGTAAAATGAGCTTAGAAGAAGCTAAAGATTTAATCAAACAGAGAAGCCGCAATTACGCGAAAAGACAAATCACTTATTTTAAAAACCAATTGCCTGTAGAAATATATCCAAGCAAAGAAGATTTATTAAAATCGATATCTTAAAAGAAAAAGTAATAATTCCTACTTCTTATATTGCTATTCTTATTAAAAGAATAGATAATATTTTTAAGTAGATTTTTACCGATATAATCATTGTTATTAATTAATATAAATGAGGAGAGTCCGTTATGAAAAACATTTATGAAATTGCGAAAAAGGCCGGCATTAAGGAAGAATATGTCATTCCTTATGGCAAAGATAAAGCCAAAATTGATTTATCTATCCGTGATGAATTAAAAAATAATCCCGATGGAAAATTAGTCTTAGTGACCGCGATTACGCCCACTAAAGCGGGTGAAGGTAAAACAACCACGTCCATTGCCTTACATGATGGACTTAATTATATTGGTATCAATTCGATGCTTTGTTTAAGAGAACCTTCCTTAGGCCCTGTTTTTGGTTTAAAAGGTGGGGCGACTGGAGGCGGTAAAGTTTCCGTTATTCCTAGCGAAGATATCAATCTCCATTTTACCGGTGATTTGCATGCTTTAACGAGTTCAATCAACCTGATTGCCGCGGTTATTGATAATCATATTTTCCAAGGTAATGAATTAAGAATTGATCCCGAACATATCTTATGGAAGAGAGCCCTCGACATGAATGACCGCGCTTTAAGAAGTGTGACTGTCATGCAAGATGAGAAAAAAGGCACTCCTCGTCATGAAGAATTTGTGATTACTGTGGCATCTGAATTAATGGCGATTTTTTGCTTAGCCAAAGATGAAGAAGATTTCCGTAATAGAGTGAACAATATTATTGTGGCTTTAAATTATGATGGTGAACCAGTCCGCTTAAAAGATTTAAAAATCTCTAATGCGATTATGAAACTCATGAGACAGGCTCTCAATCCTAATTTAGTACAAACAATGGAAGGTAATCCCGCTTTTATTCATGGTGGACCATTTGCGAATATCGCTCATGGTTGTAATTCTCTTATTGCCACAAAATTAGCCTTAAAATTAGCCCCAATTGTGGTCACAGAGGCTGGCTTCGGTGCTGACTTAGGTGCGGAAAAATTCCTCGATATTAAATGTCGTGTTGGTGATTTACATCCCGATGCGGTGGTAATGGTCGCCACTATTAGAGCGTTAAAACTCCATGGTGGTCAAGCCTATGAAGATCTTGATAATGAAAATATCGAAGCCTTATTAAAAGGGACCTGTAATTTAAAACATCATATGGAGACCATTGCTAAATACCATGTACCATGTGTGATTTGTATTAATCATTTTGCTAGTGATACCGAAAAAGAAACAGAAGCCTTAAAGAAATGGTGCTCTGATAATGGTTATGAATACGCTTTCTGCAGCGGCTTTGCTGATGGTGCGAAAGGTTGTGTTGATTTAGCTAAATTAGTGAAGAAAACATTAGACACCAAACCCAGTAATTACGCTCCTTTATATGATGTCAATTTACCCATTAAAGAGAAAATTGAAATCATCTGTCGTGAAGTCTATGGTGCGGGTGAAGTGGTTTTTCAACCAGAAGCCTTGGAACAAATTGCTAAATATGAAGAAATGGGATTTGCCAAAACCCCAGTATGTATTGCGAAAACCCCGTTATCAATCACTGATAATCCAAAGATTCAAGGGGCTCCACAAGGCTTTACAATTACCGTGAAGGAAATTCGTTTATCCGCAGGCGCTAATTTCATTGTTGCGTTAACTGGTAGCATTATGACCATGCCTGGTTTACCAAAAGTTCCCGCGGCGGTGAAAATGGAAGACGAATAAATAAAATAATTAAAATATTTTTGGTAAAAATGCCAATTTTCCTCCTATGTGATTTATAGGAGGATTTTTTATGCCTTTTATCAAAATGAGCAATGTGACCAAATTATATAAGAGCGAAGATGGTGTAGAAAATTATGCTTTAAATCATGTTTGTTTATCTTTTCCTGATCATGGATTAATCGCTGTTATCGGTAAAAGTGGTTCTGGCAAATCGACAATTATCAACTTGCTAGCGTTATTAGATAAGCCAACTTCCGGTCATGTTTATATTAATAACAATAATGTCTCCACATGGAAAAAGAAGAAGATAGAAAAATACCACAATCAAGAAATGGGGATTGTTTTTCAACATTATCATCTATTAGAAAATCACACTGTTTTATATAACATTATGCTTCCATCTTTAATTAAAGGAGATAAGGAAAAAGAAAGCAAAAAGAAGGCTATCAAATTATTAGAATCAATTTCTTTCCCAAAAGAATTATATGAACATAAATGCAAAGATCTAAGTGGTGGAGAAAAAGAAAGAGTCGCGGTCTTACGCGCGGTGATTAATGAACCAAAAATTATATTTTGTGATGAACCGACAGGGGCATTAGATAAAAATAATTCCATCGCAGTCATGGAAATATTAAAAAATATCAGTCGTGATAAATTGATTATCTTAGTATCTCACGATATATCGTTAACCAAAAAATATGCGGATAGATTGATTTATATCAAAGATGGCAAAGTCGAAAAAGACGAGATAATAAACGAATTAGACAATAAACAAAATAAATCACAAAATAAGGATGTCAAACATCATAACCAATGGAAAAACAAAATCTCTTTGAGCAATTTTAAAAGGAGATTTACACGGAATTTGATATCAATTATCACTTTAAGCGTCGGATTAGTGGCGTCTTTATTAATCGTTGGTTTCGCTAATGGAAGTACCCCATCAATTAAGGAAAATAGTTATAAACAATTAGATTATGGTGTATTAACTTTTTCGAAACAAAAAAGTCAATCTATCGCCGGAAGTAAAATTTCTTTGGTGCAACAAACTAGACCGACATATGAAGAGATATCTTCCTTTAGTGAAATAATTGATAATTATGTGATTGAAAATAATTTCTCCGCGCTACTATCTTATTTTCCTAACATCAAATTAGGGGAAGAAAAATTAACTGATTTTTCCTTTCGCCCCATTTATTCTTTTGCATCTAATTACATTGATCACTCTTTGTTAATTGATGGCTATATACCACCTTTTGATAATTTAGATGAAGTTTTAATCAATAAAAAAGGATATGAATATCTCATTAAAAAAGGCATTAAAAATCCTTTAGATATTTCTTTAGATATTAGTATTGATAAAGAATTTCATTATTATACAGGCGATGATTTAAACCCCGTTATTAACGATGTCTTTTCTTATCAAAAAATTGTGCATATCGTCGGGGTGGTGGATGAAATGGATTTTTTATCAACCCCAAAATTATTTTATTCTTATTCATCTTTTACCAATTATTTATTTGATTATCCTTTGATAAATTTATCTTCTTATTATGAAAGAGATTTTTCTTGGTATGAACGTGTCGCCACGGCGAATAATAACGATGAAATTTCTTCCTATTCTTTTTATTTATTTAAAAAGGATATTAATGATATTCCTTCTATTGCTAACCATATTGCTAATATTGAAAAACCATATGTTTTAGAATCAACCCCACAGACACTAAGTGATACTTTATTAAATCTCGTTAACGCCGCTTCTATGGGAATGGAGATATTTCTTTTTATTTCCATAATTGGAACAGCTTTAATACTAGGAATTGTTTCCTTTTCTAGTTATTCAGAAGATAAGAAGATGATTGCTATACTTTCATGCTTGGGCGCTAATAGGAATGATGTTGATGATATTTATGTTTTAGAAAATCTCTTCGTGGCTATTATTGCGTTAATCATTTCTTTTATTCTTTCGCCCTTATTATCTTTATTAATTAATTTCATCATGAATAAATGGTTGGGCTTTTCCCATATGATTAAAATTCCCTTTCTTTCCTTATGGGGTATCCCATTCCTATTGGTTGTGGGATTAATTATTATCACCATCTTTATTGCTATTATTTCGACAATGCTACCTATTTTATTAAGTAGCAAAATATCTTTAAAAAAGGAGCTCGCAGACGAATGATTCATATTAGAAAACTAAATAAGAAATATGGTAATCAAGATATCTTAAAAGATATTGATTTAGATTTTCCTCGCGAAGGATTAATCGTCATTCACGGTCCTTCTGGATGTGGGAAAACGACACTATTAAATTGTTTGTCGGGATTATTAAATTTTGATGGTGATATTGAAATTGATAATAAACATATCCGCTACATGAACGATAAAGAAATGGATGTTTTCCGTTTGAAGAATATCGGTTTTATCTTTCAAGATTTCAAATTATTCGAAAACGAAAGTGTGATTAACAATGTCTTATTCCCATTAAACGCAATTAGTAATTCATCAAAAGAAAATAAGAATAGGAAAGCGAAAGAATTATTAAAATTAGTGGGATTAAATAACAAGGAAAAACAATGTGTGAATAAATTATCGGGTGGTGAAAAACAAAGAGTCGCTATTGCGCGTTCTTTAATTAATAATCCGAAAGTCATTTTAGCAGATGAACCAACTGGTGCTTTAGATAGCAAAACGGCGATTGAAGTCATGGAAATCTTGGCTAAAGTATCGACTAAATCATTAGTTATCATGGTTTCTCACGATGAGGAATTAGCAGAAAAATACGCGGATAGAATAATTCATATGCAAGATGGAAGAATCATTGATATTAGTGACTATCATCAGGAAAAGCCAGTTTCATCAATTGCGATTGCTAAGCAAAGATATAATATGAAAAAACCATCAATTCCTTTTTCTTTTTTGCTAAATCATTCTAAAGGTGCGATGAAACAGAAGAAGTGGCGGACGATGATTTGTCATTTAGTTACTTCCATGGGCCTCATTGGTGTTGGTTTAGCGGTGACCTTATCTTCCACAATATCGAGTAATATCAAAAAGGCCTACACTTCACTAATTGATGAAAGCAAGGTAATGATTTCTTTAAAGGAAGATAATTCTTTATATGGTTTATATTCTGGTTCTTATTATGAAGCCTGCGCTTTGCGGGATGAATATGATGAATATATTTATGATGTAGGCGCTAATTATATTGCTAATTTTGAATCTTATTTTCCGGACACTAATTGTATCGCTTTAGCGAATACCGCATATTATAGTCCGATTGACGGCCTATCCGCCCGTCACATAAATGATTTCAAATGGTTAGACATTGAAGGACCAACAACCATGTATCCGGAAACCATTTCCAGTTTAGAAGATGATGAAGTTGTTTTGGGATTATCAATCAATATGATTAACGATATTTGCTATGCTTTGCAAATTGAAAGAACCGTTAAATCATTAAGCCGATATCTTATTGAAAATCCATTGCCTATCTATTTTGATTTAGCCAATGATTCATGGTCATATAGTGATCAACAGATAGTGACAGTGAAAGCTTTTTCATTAGAAAAAAATCCGTGCATATATCACAGTAACCACATGTGGAACGAATATATGTATGAAACACGGATGCGTTTTCCGACCACTGACGATTATAGTGGTAGCAATAAAACTCCATGGCTGATGAAAAGAATCAATTATTTGCAACTAAATGTCCCTAATGATGTCTTTTTAAATTTTGCCCGTTATAGAGCGGATTTTGATCCCTATTTATTAGAAATCGCTAGTACTACTTATTATCCTTGGCTATATATTGGTAAAGACATAAAAGAAATAACGCGAATATTATTTTTCGCTAATACATTAAAAACAATTCCCGCTAGATATGTTTCTTATTTCCAAGATATTTGTCCGGAATTATCTCAACCCTTATATGGCACATATGGAGGTTATAGTATTTTCCCAAGTTCTTTAATGATGGGCTTTGCTAATTATATGTATTTATCTTTTAATGAAGATTCTCTCATAGAAGTTATTGATATAAATACTTCTTTAAATATTGAAACCAATGAAAATAGTGTTTTACCAGATGATGTCGCCAGTGGTCATTATTCACAAAGCATGAATGGTGGAGTCAATTTCTCACCTCTATCAAATAACCTATCTTTTGGGAGAAAACCTGCTTCCGTTGATGATATAGTCATATCGCGGTATTTATATGAAAAATTATCAGGGCAAACATCATTTAATGAATGCCCAATACATATTGGCTATACCATCAGTGAAAGGCAAGATGCTGATGGTAAAATACACCGCGATTTTAAAACAATAGATTTAAATGTTGTCGGCATTGTTGATAATGATAAAAGCTTTATTTACCAAGATAGTGATTGGTTAATAACTTTCTTTCAAGCCCGTCTTGGAATATCTATTTATTATCTAGGTATTAATACAATCGCGATGGACACAAATAATGAAAAAGATATTGAAAAAACGATTAAAACACTAGAAAAAGCCTTTCCTGATTATTCCGTTATTGATCCTTTGGCTGATATCAATAGCAGTGTTGATCAAGTATGTTCATATATTGAAATTGCTTTAGCGGCTTTCTCAATCGTGGCCATTATTATTTCTATTATGTTATTAACTATTGCTAATTATTTACACGTGCTAGAATCAAAAAAAGAAATAGGTCTGGCTAGGTGTTTGGGGATTAATAAAAAAGAAGCAAAAAAGTTTTTATATTGTCATAGTGGATTAATGTGTTTTCTTTCTTTTATATTATCGGCGATTGAATTGTTATTTATTTCATTTTTTATATCCTACTTTTTTAGTGGTGAGATAGGAGGTAGTTTCTCATTTTCATTTGACCCAATGTCTTTGTTATTAATGCTTTTATTAGCGGTTTTTATTTCTTTATTTTCGAGTCTAATTATGGGGAGATATTTAGGAAAAATTTCTCCATTAGAAGCATTAAAAACTTGAGGTTCTCTGAAAATTGTTTTGCAATACATACGTACAAGCGCATATAATATAGCGTTGCGCGGGAGGCGTTAGGAAAATGGGATTAAAAGCAGGCATTGTCGGACTACCAAACGTTGGTAAATCAACGTTATTTAACGCAATTACCAACTCACACGTAGAAGCTGCTAACTATCCTTTTGCCACGATTAATCCTAATACTGGCGTTGTTAATGTCCCTGATGAAAGACTCGATTTCCTTTCCCAATTATTCAAACCTTTAAGAACGATTCCAGCGACCGTGGAATTTTATGATATTGCCGGTCTTGTGAAAGGTGCTTCTAAAGGTGAAGGATTAGGCAATCAATTTCTTTCACATATTCGTGAATGTGACGCGATTGTGGAAGTCGTGCGTTGTTTTGAAAATGCTGATATTGTGCACGTGGAAAACACCGTTGATCCCATTCGTGATATTGAAATTATCAATCTTGAACTCGTGATGGCGGATTTAGATACTGTCAGTAAACGTATTGAAAAAATTGAAAATAAAGCCCGTATCCAAAAAGATAAAGAATCCATTTTAGAAATGAGCATTTTAGCGCCTATTAAAGAGAAATTAGAACAAGGCTATCCCGCTCGATTAGTCAAATTAACTGATGAACAAGAACAATACGCTAAGAGTTATCACCTATTGACCAAAAAACCAATCATCTATGTGGCTAATGTTGGGGATAACGATTTATTGGATTTAGATAACGCTAATAATTATCAAAAAGTTTTGGCTTATGCCAAGCAAGAAGGCAATGAAGTAATTCCCGTTTCTTGTGAAATGGAAAGTGAATTATCTTTGCTCAGCGAAGAAGAAAGACAAGAATTTTTAGCGGGTATGAATGTCACCGAATCGGGTTTAACCAAAGTTATCAAGGCGACTTATAAATTATTGAATTTATCAACATTCTTTACCGTGGGCGCCGATG
This sequence comes from uncultured Bacilli bacterium, assembly GCA_905236715.1. Taxonomy (GTDB): domain Bacteria; phylum Bacillota_I; class Bacilli_A; order RFN20; family CAG-826; genus RUG13091. The sequence continues at coordinate 54,159 of CAJOMQ010000007.1, forward strand.
AATGCCGCGCTTGGACTTTTAAAAACGGCATGTCCGCTCCTCAATGCGCAGGTGTAATACATACAGACTTCGAACGCGGTTTTATATGCGCGGAAGTATATACATATGAAGCCATCCATGAATATGGCAGTGAATCAGCAGTGAAAATTGCTGGTAAATTAAGAACAGAAGGAAAAGGATATTACCCCAAAGATGGCGATATCATGTTCTTCAAATTTAATGTGACGAAAAAATAATATGAGAATTGGATTTGCGAGTGACATACACCAATTGGTGGAAAATAGAAAACTCATCCTCGCCGGTGTGGTGATCCCTTTTGATAAGGGTGAAAAAGCCCATTCTGATGGTGATGTTGTTTATCACGCTCTCGGAGAATCCATTTTAGGAGCGCTAGCCTTAGGTGATTTAGGAACCTTTTTCCCTGACAATGATAACCGTTATAAAGATATTGATTCTTCTATTATCGTGAAAGAAATTAAAAAGATGATGGAAGATAAAGGTTATGGTATCAATAATATTGATATCTCTATAACTTTAGAAGCTCCTAAATTAAGACCTTATATTGAAAATATGCGGCAAAACATTGCCCAATTATTAGAAATTGATATTAATCAAGTTTCTATTAAAGCGGGCACCAACGAAAAGATGGATGATATCGGTCGTGGTAACGCTGTGAAAGCGGAGTCCATCGTCTTACTAGAAGAAAAATAGAAAGAGAAATTATGGATATAGTTGAAAATTTAAAAAACAAAATTCAAGAAGCATTAACTAAACTTGGTAAAGAAGTTTCTTTAAATGACATCGTGATAGAAAGAAGTAAGGATTCTTCACATGGTGATTATGCCTCTAATGTCGCGATGAAATTTGCCCGTTTATTTGGGCAAAACCCACGTGAAGTGGCTTCTTTGATTATTGATAACATCAATCGTGATGGCATTGATAAGATTGAAATCGCGGGTCCAGGCTTTATCAATTTCTTCATGAAAAACGATTCTTTGCAACCAATCGTGAGAAAAATCTTAGAAGAAAAAGATGATTATGGAAGAGCTCCTCGCAATGGAAGTAAAGTTAATGTTGAATTTGTTTCCGCTAATCCAACTGGTATCTTACATGTTGGTACCGCGCGTGGTGCGGCTATTGGTGATTCTTTGGCGCGTCTATTAGATGCATCTGGTTATGATGTAACTCGTGAATATTACATCAACGATGCTGGTAACCAAATTACTAATCTCGGACTCTCTATTCAAATTCGCTATATGGGGTTATTTGGTATTGAAAAAGAAATCCCTGAAGATGGCTATAACGGTCAAGATATTTTAGAAATTGCTCAACAATTAAAAGAACAATATGGCGACTCTCTTTTGAATAAAGAAAATGCCTTAGAGCTCTTTAAAGAACAAGGCATGAAAATTGAATTAGATAGAATCATTGATGATTTAGCGCTTTTCCGCGTCAAACATGATGTCTTTTCTTCGGAAAAAGTTATTCGTAGCAATGGTGCTTTAGAAAAAGAACTCGAATATTTGCATCAATATACATATCAACAAGATGGGGCGACAGTTTTAAAAACCAGTGATTTCCTTGACGATAAAGATAGAGTCATTGTTAAGAGCAATGGTGATTTTACCTATTTCTTCCCAGACATTGTTTATCACGTTAATAAAATGTCACGTGGCTTTGACCAATTAATTGATATATTAGGCGCTGATCACCATGGTTATATTAATCGTATGAAATCCGCTTTGATGATGCATGGATATCAACCTGATGTTTTAGATATCGAATTAGTGCAAATGGTCCGCTTCATCAAAGATGGAAAAGAATTCAAAGCCTCCAAACGTAGTGGTGACGCTATCACCTTACGCGAAGTGTGCGAGGAAGTGGGTGTGGATGCCATGCGTTATTTCTTTGCGATGCGTGCGCCATCAAATCACTTGGATTTTGATATGGATTTAGCTAAAGAACAATCAAGCAATAACCCCGTATATTATGCCCAATATGCTCACGCTCGTATATGCTCCATCTTACAACAAGGTAAAGATATCCCTCTTGATTTAGATGCTAAATTATTAGAAAAACCTTCCGAAATGAATTTATTAAAACATTTAGCTAGTTTCCCAAATGTCATCTTAGATGCCACCAAGGAAAGAGCCCCTTATAAAATTACCAATTATATTCATGACCTAGCGGAATTAGTTCATGGATTTTATACAGAATGCCGCGTTATTGATAAAAACAATATCGCGCTTTCATCTTCTCGTTTAGCGCTATGCGCAGCGAGTAAACAAGTGATGAAAAACGCGCTGAATTTAATTGGAGTCAGTGCGCCAGAACATATGTAGGCAAAGGAGAATTTATATGCCAAAATCATTATTAGACCACGCTTTTGATTTCGTCAGCAAAAGCAAAGAACCTGTTTCCTTCAAAGATATGTGGAAATATATCGTCGAAGAAGCTGGTTTAGATGAAGAAACTGCTGCTAATAAAGTGAGCAGATTTTACACAAATTTAATGTTAGATGGACGTTTTGTCAATTTAGGTGACAACCAATGGGATTTAAGAGTCCGTCAAACATTTGATAAAGTGCATATCGATATGAAAGATGTCTATAGCGAAGTCGAAGAAGATGACGATATCGACGAAGAAGAAGACAACGAAGAGAAAGAATACAACAAAGCCTTTGAAGAATCTTCCGAAGATAGTGACGAAGAACCTGAAGAAGAGGAAGAAGAGGAAGACAACGAATAATGTTTGAAGAACTCAAAAGTGTCATAGAGGCCCATCATTCAATTGTGATTTTTGGGCATCCAAATCCTGATGGCGATTGTTATGGAAGCCAATTGGGATTGCGTGACACGATAATTTTGAATTATCCAAACAAAAAAGTTTATGCTGTAGGAACAGGCTTAAGAAGGTTCCGCCAAACACTTGGTAAAATGGATGAGGTAGATGATGATACCATCGCCGGTTCATTAGCTATTCTTGTCGATGGTAACGATTTATACCGCATGGAAGATCAACGTGTCTGGAACGCTAAAGCCTGGATTAAAATCGATCATCATGTTGAAAATGGTCGCTTTACACAAGGTCCTTTTATTGTTGAAGAAGACGCTAATTCTACTTGTGAATTAATCACCGACATGATTTGGGAATGCGGTTGGAAAATTAATCCCAAAATAGCGGACTTATTATATTTGGGCATCGTCACTGATTCGGGAAGGTTTCAATACATTGAAGATTTTCCCAAAGCCTTTAAACAAGTCGCTTGGTTATGCGAACAAGGTGCGAATCCGAAAGAATTAAATGAAACATTGAATATTACTTTTGAAAGTGCCTTAAAATTTCGTGGTTATGTTTATTCGCATTATCAAAAAAGCGAAAATGGAGTTATCTACCTTTGCTTAGATAAAAAGACATTAGCCAATTTTGGTCTGACCGCCTCTCGCGCGGGAAATATGGTTAACTTACTTTCTTATATTCATGGTTATCCTGTTTGGGTTTTTATTACGGAAACCGAAGAAGGATTCTCGCACATTGAATTAAGAAGTAATGGACCCGCAGTACAACCAATAGCCACTTATTTAGGTGGTGGAGGTCATAAGATGGCCGCGGGATTAACTTTACCAACTTATGATCAAGAGACTATTGATAAAGTGATTTCCTTATGTGATAAAGCCGCCAAGGAATATAAAGAAAAAGGTGAATGAAATATGTGGGAAAAAGAGTTAAAAGCCGCGATTGAAGCGGGTTTAATTGCCAAAGAAAAAATTATGGAAATTTATCATGGTAGTTTTGCTGTGGAAATTAAAGAAGACAATTCTCCGGTCACTTTAGCCGACAAAACCGCTGATAAGATTATCCGTGAATATTTACACAAGGCTTTTCCCGATTATGCTTTTTTAACCGAAGAAAGTGAAGATAGTCGTGAGCGTTTATCTAACGATTATGTCTGGATTGTCGACCCCGTTGATGGCACCAAAGATTTTGTCGCTCGCGATGGTGGATTTACCACAAACATTGCTTTATGTTATAAACACGAAATTGTTGTGGGTGTGGTGGTTGTTCCGGTGACTGGTGAATATTATTACGCTAGTAAAAATGAAGGAGCGTATTATGTTAATCCTAAAGGCGAAATAACAAGAATCCACGTTAATGACAAATTGGATGATTTAACAGTTTTAAGAAGCGTCTTTCATTTTAATGAAAAAGAACAAGAAATCATCTCCCGTCATCAAGATAAAATTAAACACATTGAAAAATTTGGTTCATCTTTAAAACCGTGCCGTATTGCGCAAGGTTTAGCGGAAATCACTTACCGGATGTCCGCAGGCACCAAGGAGTGGGATACCGCAGCGTGTGATATTATCGTTAAAGAAGCGGGTGGCTTATTCGTAGAACCTGATGGAAAATCATTAACATATAATCGTGAAGATGTTTATAATCGTAAAGGTTATATTGTTGTAAATAGAAAAGAAAATATCCTGTTATAGAATAATTAGAAGCCCTTCGGCTTCTTTTTTAGTTAATCAAGATAATAAAAAAGATTGAATAATCAATCTTAAATTTTTCGTATGGCTGGGGTGACTGGGATCGAACCAGTGACTGGTGAATTCAGAGTCCACTGCCTTACCGCTTGGCTACACCCCAATGATATTAATTTTCCGCTAAGCGAACTTCTAATACGCCAGGAACTTCTTCTTGCAAAATGATTTGCACTAATTCTTTAATATCAGCTTCCGCATAAGCGCAGCCATCGCATGCGCCCATCATGCTGACATAGACGACACCATCTTTGAATTCACGGTAGATAATATCGCCGCCATCTTTTTGTAAGAAGTGTCTAATTTTATCGATTGTTTCAATAATTAATTTCTCTGTGCTGTCCATAATTTTTACCGCTAAAAGATATTAACACAATTTATCTTATTTGTTTACATTATTAATCTTCTTTTTTCTTTTTAAAGAAAGATTGGAAGAAATCCTTATTAATGTAATACAAAATACAATAAGTCAAAGAACCCACAAATACGATTGGGGAAATGATTAAAGAAGATAAATAAGCCTTATCGCGATAAACAATTTTAATTTCATGCTCCCCGTCATTAATCTGGCTCATATCAATCGCGGTGAATATATTCCATTTCTTATAAGTTTCCATTCTTTTACCATCGACATAAACACGGAAATTATTTTCATAAGGTAATGTGAAAATTAGATCTCTATTATCATGGTTGATTTGGCAATTCGCTTTTATACCATAACTAGCCCCTGTTTTTATAATTTTCATTTCAGGTTCATCCAATTTTATTTTGGCTAAATGATTTTCTAATATGTCGATATTTTCGGCATATAATTCTGGCCTTATTTGCTGATTATTAACATCTTTAGAAAGATATATTTTTAATGAATGCCAATAATTATCAGATAAGGAAAAGCCTCTAATTCCCTTATGCCAATAAGAATTTTCACCAACGCGAAATCCATCGATATAAAAAGTGGCATCAAGGAGATTTTTTTCTCCTAAATAGAAATTAATGTGATTATTGATAACACCGTTATAACGGAAATCGATGGCAATATATCCACCTTTTTCACCAGTGAGATATTTAAAACCATATTCATCTTTCGTATATGTGATATTTCCGGAAGTAGAGAAGTTATTCATTTCTAAAGGAGTGAAAATATCTTCTGATAAGCCAGAAAAAGTTTTAAATATTTGGTTTTGATATTCAAAATCATCATACCAATAAACACCTTCATGCCCATCCACGCGATGTCCTTCAGAGATATAAAAATCATTGGTCTTATTAGCCATGAACATCAAAGATAAAGCATCGACATTTGTATATTGATATAAGTCATCCCCTAATTCTTTTTTCTCATAAGGATATTGCTTAATAAAAGTAGTGGGATTTGAATCGTAAATATTTTCATCATCATATAAATATTTGATACCCAAAAGGGTGTTGATAGAAGCGGTGCTGCCCGCGTCATAATTTAAGAAATAGCCATTATAATGGAATCCCAATTTAGAAAGATAATTATCAACATCTTTTTTGGATGTGGAAGAAAAATGGGAAAGACCATTATAACTATAAAAAAGTGGATTATTGTTGATTTGATTGTAATTACCAGGTCGATTAAATAATGTCTCACTACGATAAATATCGTCTTTTTCAAACATTCCTTGATATTTTAAATCTTCTTGATATGTCTCATATGTCTGATAGAAATTTGTTTTTGCATTATTGGTTTTTAAAATATTATTTTCACCACGGAAAGAAGAAATAATCGTGAGACCACATATAAGCGCGGTTAATATTTGCCCTTGATATTTGCAATTGATTTTCTTCTTTCTTAAAAGGTAATCAAGGAGCATTAATATGACCACAAATAGGTAAATGATTAGTGAAATAACAGAGATTTGATATGTTTTCACCTCGTTTTTCAATAATTTGTTAGGCATTAATAAAATGATAGGTGAAACCACACTCATCGTGGCCAATGGGGATAAAATACCCCAAATAGGAGTGCCTTCTCTTTGATCAATTTCTAAACCTGCTAGATAGATGAAAAAGAAAGATAAAACAAAGCCAAAACGGCCCGGGAACCAGGTTGGTTCTCTGCCCCCGTGCAACAATGCGTTAAAGACATTTGTCATTGATAACAAAGCATATATCGTAATTATTCCTAAATATGATAGTCGGCTTTTTAAATCATATTTTTTGTTGAAGAAATACATCATCGCTAAGGCCAAAATAGTGATAGAAGCAAATATTGGTAAATATCCAAAATTGATAGTGACTTGATTAGCCTCGCTATAACCATTTTCTAAAGCTCCCGTAAATAGCATTGGTAAATCTATTTCAAAGAATTTCGGGATGGAACCTGTGGCTTTTGTGCCACTGAAATGAGAAAAGGCCACATACCAATTGATGCTAGATATTAAACCCGCTAATAAGGAGAAGATAATAAAACGTAAGAGAAAATATAATCGATCTTTTTTATTGCCTGTCATAGCTATTAAACGGGCTAAGAAAAATAGGACTATAAAGATGATACTTAATCCAGCGATATACCAATTAGCGATTAATGAATAAGCAAGGGCAAAAATATAAAAAGCGGGATTTTCTCTTCCTTCGATTTTTCTTAATCCTAAGATAATTAAGGGCAAGATCATCACTCCATCAAGCCACATGAAATTGCTGATGTAAATTAAGCCATAACTCAATAACCCATAGGCTAAAGCAAGGCCGATAAAAGCGATATTATAATGCTTCCTTTCATAGACCAATAATAAATACATAAACACTGCCCCTAATGATAATTTGATGAGGCTCGTCCATAAGACAAATAAAGGAATATCAATATCACTTATAAGTGGTAATAAATAATTAAATGGTGAAGCTAAGTAATATGCCCAAAGAGATAAAAAATCCCCACCAATGGATTTATTAAATGAATAAACATCAATATGCCCATCATTTAATAACATGTGCTTATAATTCATTAAATAAGTGATGTATTGGCTTTGCATGTCATAAGAGATAATGGTTTGTTTGTTATGACTAAATAAAGAAAAGCCATTGATAGCAAAAATAATCGCTAATATTAATAAACACGCACAAAAGACACACGTGGGTAATAAAAGACTTTTTAAGAAATTCTTAACTTTATCTTTATGCATAACAATATTCTATGCTTTATTAGGCAAAAGAAAAAGCAGAACCAATGATGGCTCTGCTCTCACCATTTTGTCTATTAGAAGAAGACGTCTCTTGCTTTTTCTTTGATTTCCTTCGTGGTGGTAAAAGGAATACGAGTGGTATAACCACGTTTGGCGGCCATATATTGTTTGGCTGGCCATTCATAGACGGCTTTATTCCATTGATTGACTGTATCGTTATAAACTTCACGAGCAGCGGTAATTTCTCTTTGCAAATAAGAATTTTGTTGCATCGCATCAGCGATTTCGGCATGGGATTTTAATTCCGGATAATTTTCCATCGCGACATTAATTTTTGCATTGACCTTTTCAATCGCACTGGCGGCTTCATTTAATTTATTCGTGCCACTTCCCGCACGTAATTCCGCAATTTTAGTGAATGTTTCTTTGTCTAAATCAATCGCTTTATCTAGTAATTTCGCGGTGTTTTGTAAAATCATTACTCTTTGTTCGAGATAATTATCAATTTGGGATGCATCGTGTTGAATCTTTTGTTGTAATTGGGATAAATATTTACCCGCGTTTACTTTGACAATGGTCCAAATGATACCACCGATAATGGGAGGTAAGAACCACATAATAATATTAAAGAATTTGGTTCCGCCACCAATGGTGATGGGAATTTGTTTATCGATAACATTAACATCTCTACCCTCTTCTCTTGGGGTTGCTGTTGTTTCATCTAATTCATTAGCCATGATTTATTCCTCCTTGTGACTAACAATATTATTTAACTCTTGACCGTTATAAGCATCAGTAGCGCTATACAAAACGGAAGAGAAAATACCTCTTTGAGATATTATAGCATTTTGCAAAACATGTGGTGATAAGAAAGCACGTAGTTTCTCGAGATTTTGCTCATATGTTTTCTTGGTATAACTAATGTTTTGAATTTCCATGGGTGTGGTTTTCTCGCAAGGAATATATTCATACCATTCCACAGGAACTTCATGCATCCTTCCATCCCCACCCATTTTGGAAATATAGGTGACATGTCTTTCTCTATCGTATCCATAGGCATGGATATTAACGATATCGGCTTGTCCTTCTTTTTTAATTAATTCTGATTTTAAGATGATATCGGTTTTACATTCAGCGGGGGCAAATTGTTTAGGATCAAATTGATTAGCCATGACTTCTGTTTCATAGCTAGTGACATTTCTTTCATAGACATCTTTATAAATAAATTCTTTGGATTTATGTTGTTGATAAATAGGAATACAAAGTAGTGGCGCTAAATCAAAGAAGAATCCTTGAAAGAAATTATCCATATATTTAATGAATAATTGTTGACTTATGCGGTTATCAAAATGCATGAAATTAGCGGGGTTTCCATCATAATCGGCGAGTTGAGAATGACGGCTTTTAATATAATTAAGACATTTTCTCTTTCGGAAAATGAAATCATCGCCATAAGGTTCTTGGTTTTTTAATAATGCGAGCATACTTTTCTGCGCTAACGGAGTGAATAATAAACGGAATTGCGTTTCATTATCACGGTCATAAGCGTGAAACAAACCTTCAAATTCACTATTAGCGAGGGGTGTGAAATTGCTGGTAGCGATTTGTTGTTCGTGCATTTCGGTTAATTCTTTCTCCGTCTTTTTCACAAATTTTGCTAAATCTTTTTCATTCATATTACTGGCTTTATTTGGTTGACGAGAAAATGATAATCTTTCCGCAGCATCATTACCATATACGAGCCATGTATCTTTGAAATACATTGGTTTTGGTTTAGTGACGGAAGCGGTTAAAACTTGGGTATGAGTTTGATAGTGGACACCGTTTTTATCGTGATATGTCGTAGTCCATGAAATAGTGATACTTCCGGTATAGGTATAATCAGTCATATAGGTACAAAAATTTCTTTGCATTAAAAAGGGGTTTCCGAGTATTTGTCCAGATTGGACATAAATGCTCGAGATATCTTTATCAACGTTTTCTTGGAAGCCATATTTCTCGTGTAATTTATAAAATCTTTCGGGGTTGAAATTTTTATCCATTTCAATAAGAGGTGTGGTTTTATTCATCAATTCAGCGGCAATTCCCCAATCAAATGAATGGTTTAAAGACGCCATTTGTTCCCACGCTAATTGTTTATCTTGTTTTATTTCTTCTTCTAATTTAGCGATTATTTCATCTAATGCTTTAATTTTTGGTTTGATAAAAATATGGGGGAGAATAATCGCTAATAAACCTAGAATGAAAATATTAATGCTGATGGCTAATGCCCACATAGGGACATAATCAAAATAATCAAAAGCCGCCATTAAAGATACAATGACACCCACAACAATAAAAATAATGCCAAAGACAAGAAGGGTGGTTAACCAACCTCTTTTGCTATTTCTCTGGCTTTGATTATTTCGTGAAATCTCTTGGTTTTTATAAATCTTATCGCAAGTGATATCATTTAATTCTTTATCAGTTCCAGCTTCTTTTAAAAGATTATTAAAATAATCTTCCGCGTTCTGATGGAATTGGTCTTTTAATTGCCTCTTATAAAGAAGTTCTGGTTCTAATAAATCATTTGCGACACTCATAAATTAAGTATAACAAAAAAGTTGCTTTTATTAAGCAACTAAATGTTTATATGCTTCTTGTGCATTTTTCATGAAATAATCAGCGACATCTAAGAAATTAAATTTGGTCGCTCTTCCCTCACCACGATAATGTTTGATAAGAGCCACGTTATGCCACTGTAAGGAAACAAATAAGCGCCAGAGATAATATCTTCTAATTTCATCTTCGGTTTCTAAGCCACCGAAATAAGCGGTGAGAAGTTCTCTTCCTTCCGCGACATCTCCGTTACCATATGTGGCAATATCATAGATAGGATCATTATTGCCCATAAATTCAAAATCAATAATGTAATATTTATTTGTCTTGTCTTCTTTGATGATGTTACTTTTTTGTGCATCATTATGGCACAAGCAGAGTTCTTGTGATTCTAAATACTCTTTATTATCCATCAATAATTGACGATATTTGAGATATTCCGCACTTCTTTTTTTGATATAAGAATTAGCTTCTTTTTCATATGATTCTAATCTTCTAAAGGGGCAATAATCAGCTTGGCATTTAATCGAGGAATTATGGAGATATTTCATGACTCCCGCGACATAATCCAAATTGATATCTTCTTTATCCATTTTATCGAGGGGTTGTCCTTTGATAAATTCATTTATCTTGATGCCTTTATCGGGATCAAAATAAACATTTTTGCTCGTTAATCCTAAATTATAGACAATCCGTTGATTATCTTTTTCTAAATAACGGTTGACCATTTCATTAGCGTGCACCGTGGGCATATAAAGAATGTATTCTTTGCGGCGATTTTCAACGATAAAAGATTCATTCATCATACCACCCATGATTTGGTTAACGATATGAGCGTCTTTACCTAATACTTGTTTAATAATTTCATCACGTTCCATGACTATTAATATAATCACTTTTCAAAGAAAAGACTACAATAATGTAGTCAGTTTCTTACTTTTTCCAAATAGTGGAGGTGTTCCTCCATCATATTATGAACCATATCACTCACTTCTTTAGCTGGTTTACCTTCGAATTCTTCAAAAGGTATGGTACATAAGATATCGAATCTCACCTTTGTCCATTTCCAGGGAAAATTCTTATGTATTTTGTTAGTGCCTGATATCGTGGTAACCACAATCGGGCAATGGGCATGGATAGCGACGTTAAAGACACCTTCATGGAATTTACCCATTTCTAAATTCTTTTGTCTCGTTCCTTCTGGGAAAATGCAGACACTTGTATAGTCCTCATTGATATAATTGACCATGGTTCTCATGACTTCTAAAGATTGCTCTTTATCATCACGGTCAATCGTCATATATCCTTGCGGATAACAAACTCCTTTGGTGAGAGGAATTTTCATATTAGATGGCTTCGAGATAAACGCTAGTGGGACATTTTTACCGAGCATACGGGAAATAATAAAATTATCAAACATACTACGGTGGTTGCACACCATGAGATATTTTTGTCTCTTGGGTATTTTATTTAATCCTTTCGCTTGCGGAATGACAAATGCGTGCGCGGTGATATATGTCACACCTTCCACTAAGAGCCAACGCGCAAAAGCGCTGGGTTTTTCGCGTGGTGACTTTCTATTGACCATAATCTTTCCAGATATCGCGACAAAATTCCAAAGAATACCAAATAAGGCCACGAGATATCCTGCGAGAAATAGCACAATCGGGATATAAAAATCCCACCAGTGCTGGACTGGCCAAAAGGTCAATGAACCAGCAACGGCTAAAGAAGATGCTATAAGCAAGCAGAATAATTCAAAATACATAATTAATTTTATTCAGGAATGACTAATTTGATGGCCTTTGGACAAACTTCAATATTGAATTCTTCGCCTTTAATCATTTCGCCATCGACACATAAATCGATTTCTTTAGGAGCGACCACTTTGACAGTTTTCGCTCTTCTATAAACGACTTTCTTTTTCTTTTTGTTGAGGTGTTTACCTTTGGTGTAAGGGCCAATAAACAAACCTAAACCTAAGAAGGACATGGTTTTAATGACACAAACATCGATTAATCCATCGGTGTTGTTGCTCTTAGGAGCACACCAGAATTTGCCACCGACAAATTGGCCTTGGGATAATGTTGATAAAAGAATTTGTTTTTCATTTAATTGTTCATCATCAGCATAGACAACTGTATCGTTGAAACGACCATGTTTCATAGCGTCATGATTTAAAGCATATGTATATGGATCATCTTTTTCTTTTGGTTTCGCATCGGCGGGGATACCGTGTTCTTTATAATAATTACCCATCGCCCCGACAATAGCGTCAAAACCAAAATTGATGACATTGATGGAATATAATGGTTCTTTTAATGAAGGACCAGTAATTTTGGATAAATCAATTTCGGCAGTAGGCGCACTAATCAAGGCTTTTAAATCTTGGAATCTCTTTTCACCAGCGCGACCTTCGACGATAGTTTTATAATCTTTTGATTTAGCATAAGATTTGACAAAATCGTTTCCAGTACCAACTGGGTAAATGGCTAATTCAGCATTCGCAAATCCGACAATAGCGTTAGCGACTTCGTGGATTGTGCCGTCGCCGCCACATGCGTATACGCGCACTATATCTTTTTCATTATCTTTTAAATATTTCTTTAAGAATGGAATGACAGATCTAGGGCCAGTAGTGGTATAGATTTCATAATCTAAACCAGCGAATACGCTATCGATTAAATTTTTAAAAGCAGCGTTATCTTTTTCATGGCCGGCTTTTTCATTCACGACTATTAAATGTTTCATATTTTATCCTCGTTTTTCGTTATTATATCAAAGTATATAGAATATATAAAGTTAAAAAAATGACAGGGATTTTCACTAAAAAAGTAAGCGTTAATGTTTTACAGGTATGAAAAACTCGAACTATCGAACGTCCGAGTTATTTTCTTAAATTCCAAGGCATTAAAGTATCAATCTCTTCAACTGTGGAATTAGGTTTAAGCTTTTCTAATAACATTTCAGTAAATTCACCTGGATCAAATCCATTAGCCCTCGCGGTTTGTTGAATAGAGAAA
>CAJOMQ010000008.1 GCA_905236715.1 uncultured Bacilli bacterium
AAAAACTAAAAACTTATTCAATTTTTCTTCTTCCTTCTTATTAAGTTGGTAGGAAGAAAACAAACCAATCTGTTTTGTGGTAAAATAAGGCATACAATATCTCCCTAGAACAGTTGTATTGTAACAAAAATAGGTGATTTCTTGCGATTTCACCTATTTTTCGTAAAGTAAAAGGGGCCAAGTCACCTTTTAGGTTTCTTAACAGCCCCTAAATTTTAATGTTTGTAATTAATGCATGAGTGTAAGCATCTGTATTAATTATTAGGATAGAGATATTTTTCTAATTTTGAATAATAATTACAGAAGTGATTTTTAGTCAGCAACATATGGGAGAAGAGCCATAAATCTCGCACGTTTGATAGCGACGGCTAATTCTCTTTGGTGTTTAGCACAAGTACCTGTTGCTCTTCTGGCGGAAATCTTTCCGTTAGGAGTAATTAAGGTTTTTAAAGTTTCGATGTCTTTATAATCGATAGCTTTATTTTTGTTTTTGCAGAAAATACAAACTTTTCTGTGTGGTCTAACTTTTCTAAATGCCATAATTTTTATTTCCTTTCTTTAATTAGAATGGAAGGTCATCATCAGGCAAGTCTAAAGAATCAAGGTTCTTACCATTTTCTTGTGGTGCTGGTGTATCATCAAATGTCACACCATCCGCCACATTCTTATCACTACTCTTAGGTTCTAAGAAAGCGACACGATCAGCTATCACTTCAATAACTGAGCCTTTGCTTCCATCAGAACGAGTGAAATTACGTTGATTCAAACTGCCTTCGACACCAACCAATGAACCTTTTCTGGTGAATTTGACAACATTTTCGGCTTGCGCACCAAAAACGGAGCAATTTAAGAAGGTTGTGCCCCTGGTGCCATCAGGATTTTTCGTCCGATTATCAATGGCGATGGAAAATGAAGCAACAGCCATACCAGAATTAGTTTTTCTGAGTTCAGGATCACGTGTTAAGCGACCCACCAAAACTACTTGGTTAATCATAAAGATTATTCCTCCTTATTCGTCCACGACAACTAAATGGCGTAGCACGTTTGCATTGTGTCTGACCTTACGATTGAATTCGTTAAGAGCAGTTTGCTCGGCGGAGACTTTTAAGACAACATAATATCCTTTTAATTCATCATTAATTGGATAAGCGAGTTCGCGTAAGCCGAAGGATTCATCAGTTTTTTCCACTTTCGCACCATTGCTAGTGAGAAGTTGGGCTAATTTGTCCATTTCCGCTTTGCGGGCTTCTTCGTCTAAGTCGGCCTTCAAAATGTACATGATTTCGTATTTGCGCATTTTTTTACCTCCCTATGGTCTTCTGGCTATTATCGCATGTAATAGCAGAGAGTACGCTATAAATAGCAAATGTATTATACATATTACTATTTTTAAATACAAGCGCGCATGTTAAGAAATATTTGTCGTCATATTTCTCTTTAGAAAGTTAGAAGATTATAAGGCCTACTGGCCTCTTGCTTTGTGATATGGCTATGCTATAATATCATTGTGTTGTGAGTGTGTCCGGCATAGCTCGGACACGACTCTTTTTTTATTTATCTACTCTTTGAGCAGATAAATGCACAACAGTAATATTATGATTACAATCAAGTAATCCATACACTTCACCAGCAAGAGACCAGAGGAGCAAGTGCTGAGACATAGCATGTCCCCCTTTGCTAGAGGATAATAAATATCCCCTCATTAAACATATAGGGGCGGAAATGCTAAATTTGACAAAAAAATTTTAAAAAAATAAAAAGTGGATAAATCCACTTAGTATTATTTGTCACGCATAACTGGGAAGAGAATTACTTCTCGCACTTGGGTTTGATTGGTTAACAACATCACTAAACGATCGATACCCATGCCAATGCCTCCTGTGGGAGCCATGCCATATTCTAATGCTTCAATAAAGTCATTATCCATTTCATTAGCTTCCTCATCGCCTAATTCTTTGGCTTTTAGTTGCGCGAGGAATCTTTCTTTTTGATCAATAGGATCATTTAATTCTGAATAAGCATTCGCTAATTCTTTACCGTTAACGAATAATTCAAATCTTTCGGTATAACGTGGGTCTTTACCTTTCTTTGTTAAAGGAGAAACTTCAATTGGATAAGAATAGACAAATGTTGGTTGAATGAGGTCATCTTGACAGAATTCTTCGAAAAATTCATTCATGACATGACCAACTGTATTTTTAAATTTATCAAGGTGAAGGCCACGCGAATCCGCAAGGGCTTTGGCTTCATTAAAATCGGTG
This sequence comes from uncultured Bacilli bacterium, assembly GCA_905236715.1. Classification (GTDB taxonomy): domain Bacteria; phylum Bacillota_I; class Bacilli_A; order RFN20; family CAG-826; genus RUG13091. The sequence continues at coordinate 2,262 of CAJOMQ010000008.1, forward strand.
ATTTTTGAGAAATCAATGCCGCATTTTTCTTTGATTAAATCATTCATAGAAATCCATTTAAATGGGGATTTGAAATCTAAAATCTTATCTTGATAAGGAACAATCATACTGCCAGTGACATCTTTCGCCGCTTTACGGACCATTTTTTCGGCGAGATGACGCATACCTTGTAAATCGGTATAAGCTTGATAAACTTCAATCGTCGTAAATTCAGGGTTATGAGTGGCATCCATTCCTTCATTACGGAATAAACGACCAATTTCGTACACTCTTTCCATACCACCGACGATTAATCTTTTTAAATTTAATTCGGTGGCAATACGTAAATAAAAATCTTTGTCTAAAGCATTGTGATGAGTGATAAATGGACGAGCAGAAGCACCACCTAAAATAGGTGATAAAACAGCAGTTTCCACTTCCACAAATCCTTCATTATCAAGGTATTCTTGAATGGAGCGGACCACTTTGGGACGGGCAAAAGCAATTTTACGGGCTTCATCATTGACCATTAAATCAAGATATCTTTTACGACTTCTTTCTTCGACATCCGTTAAGCCATGATATTTTTCGGGAAGAGGATGTAAACATTTAGTTAAATGGGTATATTTCGCACAGCGAATGGTCAATTCACCAGTTTTGGTTTTCATCACACGTCCTTTAATACCGACAATGTCACCAATATCCGCTAATTTGAATAAATTGTAGGCCTTTTCACCAATCACATTGATACCGATAAAAGATTGGATGTTACCAGTTTTATCTTGAATATTCACAAAAGAAGCTTTTCCCATACGGCGAATCGCCATAATACGACCAGCGATAGAAACTTCTAAATTCATTCTTTCTAATGCCTTATCAGATTTCTTTTCACAAAGGGCGCGAATATCACTAACATGATGGCTGACTTTATAAGCTTGGCCAAAAGGTTCAACACCTAATTCTTTGTATTTAGCGAGTTTTTCACGACGAAATTGTTCTTGATCTGTTAATTCTACTTGTGGTTGTTTGTTTTCCATAACATTGCCTCTCTTGCCTGTATTAGTATACTTGAATGTTTTGACATTTAATAGTCAAAAATATCAGTTATATATTTTGCTCTTGTCGATAAGTATTAATTATTTGTATGAGATTGTTTTTACTTGTCAGTTCTTGCGCTAAGCGATTCCTTAATGTTTTCGCATTGGGAAAGCCCATAAAAAATTTCGGCGCAATCGAGCGATAAACCATCATTGCTTTCCTCTCTCCTTTTTCTTTGATGAGGAAATCCGCTAATTCTAGACAATAATTAATTTGCTCATCAAATGTTGGGGAGGGAAGTATTTCTTTATTTTCATAATATTGGTTGATTTGTTTAATAAGTATTGGATTACCCATTCCACCACGGGCCACCATCACTAAATCAGCACCCGTTATATTAATCGCATTGATAGCGTCTTCTAATGTATAAATATTTCCGGAAATAGCTAAAGGAACAGACATTTTCTTTCGTAAATCCTTGAGTAAATCGAAATGTGGCTTTCCCATATACAATTCTTTGCGGCTTCTCGCATGAATGCCAATCATAGCCACACCCGCTTTTTCTAGTTCTTCAATCACTTCAAAATAATTTAGGTAATCATTATCCCATCCGAGGCGAATTTTTGCGGTTACTGGTTTATCAGTGACTGATTTAATCGCACGAATAATATCCCCACATAATTTCGGGTTTTGCATTAATGCGGAACCAGCGCCAGTTTTGGTGACCTTGGGAACTGGGCATCCCATATTAACATCAAGAAAAGCAATATTGGGATTGGCTTTTAAGACCATTTCTGCAGCCTTTTTCATATTTTCTGGGTCATGACCAAATAATTGAACACCCGTTGGACAATTAGCTATAGCATCAAAGTCTATATAAGATTTGGTTTCTTCGTTACCATAAATTATGCCCATATCAGAAACCATTTCTGTGACACATAAAGCCACACCAAAAGAAGACATAAATTCGCGATATCCAGACGAAGTAATACCCGCCATAGGGGCAAGCATCACTTTGCCATTAATTTGTAAATTCCCAATATTCATCATAGAAAAAAAGGGAGGTTTAAGCCTCCCGATATAGTTCCTTATTGTGGTTTATCTTCTTGTGGAACAGATTTTTCAGAAGGTTGATCATCAACGACATCTGCTTTTTCATCACGTTTTAAATGACGATGTTCGAGTAAATAATCAATTTCTTCTGCGGTAATTTGTTCGTGTTCTAATAAAGTCTTAGCGATGAGTTCCACATCTTCTTTGTTTTCTCTAATGACACGTAAAGCTTCTTCATGTGCTTCATCGATAATTTTGCGGATTTCCGCATCAATTTTAGAAGCGGTTTCAACGGAGAAATTCTTTTGTGAATTAGTGTAATCTCTACCTAAGAAAACACTACCGGTATCTCTTTCATATTGGATAGGTCCTAATTCAGACATACCTAATTCGCAAACCATCACACGAGCGATTTGGGTAGCCACTTCAATGTCGTTTTGCGCACCACTGGTGACATCATCAAAGAAGACTTCTTCGCTAGAACGACCACCTAAATAGCCAACGATGCGGGCTTTTAATTCGTTCTTGGTGAGAATAAATCTATCTTCTTCCGGTGTCATACGGACATGACCACCGGTATTTCCACGCGGAATAATAGTGATTTTTTGTACTTTATCACTGTGTGGATATTTCAAACCGATAATCGCGTGACCTGATTCATGGTAAGCCACGACTTGTCTTTCATGTTCATTCATCGCACGAGAAGATTTGGCAGGGCCTGCCACTCTTCTATCAATAGCTTCATCAATATCATCTGTCGTCACAGTGTCGCGACCTTTACGAACTGCTAAGATAGCAGCTTCATTGACGATGTTTTCAATATCAGCGCCGGAGAAGCCAACAGTTCTCTTGGAAAGTTGAGCAAAATCAACATCAGGAGAAATATTTTTGTTTCTCGCGTGAACTTTGAAGATTGCTTCACGACCCGCTCTATCGGGTAAGGAAACAGTAATTTTTCTATCAAAACGACCAGCTCTTAATAAGGCGGGGTCTAAAACATCATCTCTATTAGTAGCGGCGATGACAATAATACCAGAGTTGTCATTAAAGCCATCCATTTCCACTAATAATTGGTTAAGGGTTTGTTCTCTTTCGTCGTTTCCACCACCTAAACCAGCACCTCTTTGACGACCGACAGCGTCGATTTCATCAATAAAGATTAAACACGGGGCGTTTTCTTTGGCGACTTTAAACATGTCTCTCACACGACCGGCACCAACACCGACAAACATTTCGACAAAGTCAGAACCGGAGATGGAATAGAAAGGTACACCAGCTTCGCCAGCAACCGCTTTCGCTAATAAAGTTTTACCACATCCCGGAGGGCCTACTAAGAGGACACCTTTAGGTAATTTAGCACCAAATTTTTGGAACTTTTTGGGATCTTTGAGATAATCCACGAGTTCCTTCATTTCCACTTTTTCTTCATCAGCACCAGCAACATCATCAAATTTGACTTTTGATTTAGTCTCTCTTCTAGCGCGAGATTTGTTGAATTCAAGGGCTTTGTTATTCGCGCCATTAACGGAGCTAGAAAGACGTGAGAAGAGAATGATAAAGATTAATATGCTACCTCCGAGCATGATAATCGTTGGTCCCCATTGATCCCACCATGTGACTTCATAAGCATCTCCAGCGCCCTTATACACGAAAGCAGGCTTTTCAGAGCTAGCACAATCAGCGCTGTAATAAGTAATGTATTGGGATAAAGTTATTTCGTCATTTATACCATCGAGATCGATATCATATTCAAGGAATTTCTTTTCACCAGTTGTGTCATCATAATATGGCACAGCATCGGTATATGTATAATATGCATCATATGGAATGTCGCAGGTATATCTTCTTTGGACATTTGGCTTGTCATTTTTTTCGCGATAATAACCACTTAAAACAACAACATCGTTGCCTTTTGATGTGTCGGATAAAGTAATTAATCTTTCGTTGCCTAAGGCATTATAAAATTCATCTGGGGATAATTTTTTTGTGGAATTACCACCAAATAATAAAACTACCACTGTGACGATAACACCTATCACAATGAGAAATGAAAAAATATAAGACCAAGGGATACGTCTACGTGGTTGTCTTTGTTCGTTGTCAGCCATATAACATCCTCCTAATTTTCAATTATTGATTGCTATAATTATATTGAATATTAATTTTTTTTCAAAGAAAAACGCTTTTTCACATAGAAATTGCATTTATCATCAGGAACAAAATCCTTTTGATACCTTGGTATATAGATAATCCTATTATCTTTATTTAAGATAACGGGCCATCTTTTTCTTAGGCTCAAAGGCATTTTCCAATCGATAAATAAACGCCTTACTTTCACCGGATATCCACTGATGGAATAGAGGTCTTCAGGTTTCGCGTTTCGAATAATTAGGGGATAGTCCAAAAAGGAGATATTACGTTCAGAAGCGCTGGCAGTGAAATCCAGGTAGAAGTAAGGTGTATTAAGAATACAACCTTTATCTAAAATATAAAGAAAATCACTTTCGGATTTAACAAAATCAAAAAAACATGTTTCATACTCTTTGGTAAAAACAATATCTTTAGTCACCGGCATGACCACATTTGGCTTATCGGAAATTAAGACTTTTCTAATTTCGTTTGCTACTTTGCTAGAGACGGAAAAATCAGTTTGTAATTCTTGGGCCATTTTGTTGAGATATAAACGATAACAAAGAGAATCTAATTGAAGAACTTCTTGATTTGATAAATCTTGTAGGGATTCAATAATCTTCTGTGCGCTTTCTAATTCGGCATTCTTTTGCGCAATTTCTTTGAGGACTTTCTTTCTCTCTTCATCATTCATTTTTTCCACCACTTCATGACGAATTTTATTGCGAGCATAAATAGGTAAAAAGTTTGATGAATCCAAAGAATATGGAATATGGTTTTTATCACAAAAAGACTGCAATTCCACCTTTTTATACGATAATAATGGTCTAATCACCGTGGTGTCATATAAAGTTGTTTTTTCTAATAACCCATAATGATGAGGAAGGATATTTCTTTGTTTTTGTAAAAGATAAGTTTCAATTAAATCATCTTGGTGATGGGCCACCAATAAAGCGGAAAATTCACCTTGATGAGAAAGACAAATATCATGGAAAAAGGTATATCTAATTTCGCGACATTTTTCTTCGACGTTTCCCTTGATTTCTTCTTTGATATCTTTGACAAATAAATCGACATTATTTTTTTGACAATAAAGACGCAATCCATTGGTCTCATCATCAGCTTCTGTCCGTAAATGGTAATTAACATGGGCAATAGAAAAAACATAACCCCCTTGTCTTAACATTTCCGTGAGGGCCATCGAATCAGGGCCAAAAGAACAGGCTAATAAATATTTTTGTTTTTTATCTAAATTAAGCATCGGCAATATTGATTTGTTCAATGGATGGGAAGATTCTCGTCCCACGTATTTCTAAATGAGCAATGCCAGAAACTGGTTTTAAGCCCACATTTAAAGTAACAACATCTCCTTCTTTGACTTCGGCGGAAGGTTTCGAAATTTTGCCATTAATAAGGACTTTACCTGCGTCACATAATTCTTTCGCGATGGTTCTTCTTTTAATCAAACGTGTTTCTTTAAGAAATAAATCTAGTCTCATACTGTTTCTTTCATTTTATGTGTTTGGAAAATATTTACCAAACTTTTTAAGATGTTTTCTAAATCATTAATCCAATTTTTCCCTTTATTGAGATTAATTTTGAATTTGTTATTTGCGTAACTGATTTTGATCTTCGATAAATAGGGAAGCATAGCCTCAAATAAGATATTACCGATACCAGGAATGTTGAGATAATCTTTTCCTAACACTAATTCGACGAGATTATTTCTTTCATTTATCTCTTCGACATTGCCATCTTCCATTAAAATATCGATGTTTTTCTTGGTGAAAAGATGTTCCACTTCTATTGGTAATTTACCAAATATATCAATCGTTCGAACTTTAATACGACTCAACGCATCGATAGAAGGTGCGGATAATATTTCTTGATACAATTCAATCTTATCACTATCGCTAGCGAACTCTTTGGGAATATAAGCTTCTAAAGATAAGGTGGGGTTGAAAGAAATTGGTTCTTCTACTTCCCCAGTCATCTTTTCTTTAACCGCCTCATTGAGTAATTTGATATACATGTCTAAACCAATAGAATCGATAAATCCCGCTTGTTCGGGACCGAGTATATCGCCTGCGCCTCTAATCATTAAATCTCTTTGAGCGATTTTATGGCCACTACCGAGTTCCGTAAATTCTTGCAAAGCCTTTAATCTCTTTTGCGCTTTTTCTTTTAATACTTTATGCGCGCTATACATCAAATAAGCATAGGCAATTCTGTCGCTACGACCAACACGCCCTTTGATTTGGTATAATTGCGCAAGGCCATAATTTTCACTATCTTCGACAATAATCATATTCGCATTAGGTACATCAATGCCATTTTCAATGATGGATGTACACACCAAGACATCAATATCGCCACGATAAAATTTAATCATCACATCTTCAATATCGTCGCGATTCATTTGCCCATGCGCCACACCAATGTTGATATTTGGGCAAGCTTTTTGTAAGCGTGCGGCACATTGATATAAAGTCGATACGTTATTGTGCAAATAATAGACTTGTCCTTGTCTGCCTAATTCTCTTTGGATTAATTCTTTCGCAATATCAAGATTAAAAGGAGTGACATAGGTCTGTATCGGCATACGATCTTTCGGTGGGGTATTGATGATAGACATGCTTCTCACTCCCAATAATGATATTTGCAATGTTCTCGGAATCGGTGTTGCACTTAAAGTTAAAACATCAATGTTGCTCTTTAATTCTTTAATTCTTTCTTTTTGTTCAACACCAAATCTCTGTTCCTCATCAATAATTAACAAACCCAAATCATTGAATTGAATTTCTTTGCTCAATAATCGATGGGTGCCAATAATTAAATGAATCTTGCCTTCTTTGATTTCTTTAATGTAGTTTTGCTGGGTTTTTTCCGGAATAAGACGCGAAAAGATTGCTACTTTAATATCAAAAGGTGCAAAGCGGGAAACCGCTAATTCATAATGTTGACGAGCTAGTAAAGTTGTTGGACACAAGATAGCTACTTGCTTACCAGAATTAATTGCTTTAAATGCAGCTTCAAAAGCCACTTCGGTTTTGCCAAATCCGACATCTCCACACAACAAACGATCCATCGGATGTTCACTTTCCATATCCGCTTTGATTTCTTGTAAAGCTTTAGCTTGATCGGGTGTAAGCGGATAATCAAAAGAATTTTCAAAATCTCTTTGGAATTCATCATCTTTGGCAAAAGCAAATCCTTTGACCTTACTTCTTTCGATATATAGTTGCATTAAGCGATTGGCTAAATCATTGACTTTGGCCTTAATTCTCTTTTTGGTATTTTCCCAATCTTTACTGTGCAAACGTGATAGTCTTGGGGTCACACCTTCTTTACCGATGAATTTTCTCACCAATTGAAATTGGGTAAGAGGAACATAGAGGATATCTCCACCATGATAGGCAATTTTTAAATAATCTTGATGACCATTTTCATCTTCAATCGTTTCTAAAGCGATGAATTGGCCAATACCTTGATATTCATGAACGACATAATCTCCAGGTTGTAAATCTTCATAGCTCTTCAAAATGGTGGCTTCTTTAAAACGATTATCAAATCGGGCCACTTTGACTTTTTCATTAAATAATTCATAACTTGTGAGGTACGCTATTTTGGCTTCAGGGATTAAAAAACCATTACTGAGATTTAAAAGTGTCAAACCTATACGACTATTTTTTGGTAATTGAAAATCCTTCACTAATTCATAAGGGATATTTAACGAACTTAATTGTTCTTGAATTGTTAACAAATGGTCATGGCTAGATAAAGCCAAAACAATTTGATAATTATCATTTAAATAGGTGCGGATGATATTGATACAATCACTACTTTTACTAGCCCGGAAAGGGACTGGTTTAATATCAATACTTATATCGTTTGGAGAAGAAATAAAATTTTGTGTGACAATCGTTTGACTACCATGAAAATTAACCAAACGGTTGATATCTTGATACATCTGTAAATGAGAAATGATTCTCCCTTTCTCGTGTAATTCTTCTAAATAGGTAAAAGATTCTTCTTGCAATAATTGATTGGAATTAATAATCGCAGTTTCATCCACAATGACCTTTGTGTAATCGCGACAATAATCAAATATCGAAAGATGCTTATCACTTAAAAAACCATAGTATTTGTATAAGTGCTGATTGATATTTCCCGAGATAATGTTTGCGATATCTTCATCGACGTTATCACGCAATAAAATGAAGTTGTCTTGAGATAAATGCTCTTTATCTTTTTCTAAGACATCGCGGATTTTATCACCACATTGCCCAATCTCTTTTTGGCTTAATAAAATATCATTCGCAGGCAAAATGGTAATTTCGGAAATGGAAGAAATAGAAGTTTGCTTGGCTAAATCAAAATAACGGATTGATTCAATTTCATCACCAAATAATTCAATACGAACTGGATAATCATTATTCACGGAAAAAATATCAATGATGTCACCACGCACCGCAAATTGAAGAGATTGATCAATACGATTGACATTCATATATCCCGCAATAACGAGGTCTTTTTTAATTTCTTGTATATCAACAACATCGCCAACTTTAAAAGTCTTGGTTTGTGATGTAAATAAATCAATATCTGGTAAATATCTAGTTGCGCTAGCTAAATTAGCGACGACGATAGGGGCTTGATTATGGATAATCTGATTTAAAACATAAAGACGGTGGGCCACCATTTCTTTAGATTGGGCCATTGTCTCCGCACGAATTAATTCATCACTTGGGAATAAAAAGACATTTTTCTCTCCCACAAAAGATTGTAACAAGGAAGTAATTTGTTGGGCTTTATATAAATTAGAAGTTATGAGCAAATATTTTTGTTTATCTTTTAAGTAAGCAGTTGCGGTGGCTAAGGAGATACCAATTAAATCATCCACCACAAAATGCCCTCTTTTTGTGAAGAAGGGGGGTATCGAAGAGATGGTTTTCAACTTTTCAAATAGGTTCATAAACCTCCTTAGTTGAATTTTGTCATGGCCCGATCAAAGTCGGTCTTTAATGCCTCCTTAATTGCTTCCACTGCATTATTGATTGCATCATCAATAAGAGGCCTTTCATCTTGTAAAGGTTTAGATAAGACATAGTCAATGGTATCCCATTCACCAGGTTCACCAATACCAATACGAATTCTCTTAATCTTTTGGGTTCCGCATAAATCAATAATGTTTTGCATGCCTTTATGACCACCACTAGAGCCTTCTAAGCGCAAACGAATATGACCAGGAGCTAAAGCCATATCATCAAAAACGATGAGGACATCATCAAGAGGAATTTTGAAATAATCAGTAATTTCTTTTACCGCAGTCCCAGAAAGATTCATATAGGTCGTTGGTTTAAAAAGCATGACATCTTCATCCAATATCTCACCACGACCTAATAGACCATGGAAAATCTCTTTATCGACATCGATGCGGGCTTGTTCCGCTAATAAGTCGATAACCTCAAAACCCATATTGTGTCTGGTGTGTTCGTATTTTTTACCAGGATTACCTAAACCAACGATTAATTTCATGCTTGCTCCTATGGGGTATTATACACTTTTTTATCTTTTATAAAACATTAACCATTGCTATCATAAGTTAATATGAAAGTGAAAAATTGGTTCAAAAGATTTTTTGCCGGTATGGGCATTGGCGTTGGTGCGGCGATACCGGGAGTATCTGGCGCTGCAATTGCGGTCATATTTAAGGTATATGAAGATATCATCGCCGCGGTCAATTCTTTCCGCAAAAGATTTGGTTATGCGATTAAGGTTTTAATCCCAATTCTTTTGGGTATCATTATCGCGGTCATTCCTTGTATATTCTTATTTTCTTTTGCTTTTGAACATTTTTTATTCTTATTAATTAGTCTGTTTGCGGGCTTTTTGATTGGCTCCTTCCCAGGTGTGACCGATGAAATTAAAAATGTTAAACCAAACAAAAAACAAATCATCATTATCATTATTGGGGCAATATTTGTTATTGGCTTAGGTTTATTATCAGTGTTCTTTGGTGATACCTTAAATTTACAAGGCTTATTTGATGAAATGCCTTGGTGGTTATATTTAGTTTTAATTCCCGTTGGCGCTTTAGCCGCAGTGGCCTTAACAGTGCCTGGTTTATCAGGTTCATTAATACTCTTAATTATTGGTTTTTACAGACCTCTTATTGATCACGCAAAAGAATGGTCAAGCGCTTTAATACATGGCGATGCTTCTCATATTGGTCCACTATTAGGAATGATTGGTTGCTTTGCGGTTGGATGTATTATCGGTGTTGTTTTAGTTAGTAAAATAATGACAGTTTTGCTAAAGAAATGGCATGATTCCACCTTCTTTGGCATTATTGGATTTATCTTAGGTTCCATCTTTGTTTTATTCTTTAATTATGAAACTATTAATTATTATAAATATTGGTTAGGATGGGATTTACCAGAACACGCGGTTATTAATCCTTATCTAACTTGGTGGGTAGAAATTTTAATTGGAGTTGTGCTTATTGGCTTATCCGCATTTGGTTCATATATGTTAGTGAAAGCCCAAAGAAAACATCAAATTGAGAAAGAAGAAAATCATGATTGATAAAACCGTTCTTTGTTATATCCAAAAAGGGGATGAATATCTTCTTTTGTATCGGAACAAAAAAGAAAACGATGTCAATGAAGGCAAATATATTGGCATCGGTGGTCACTTAGAAAATGGTGAAACAAAAGAACAAGCCCTCATTAGAGAAATCAAAGAAGAAACAGGCTTAACATTATTACACTACCAATATCGAGCAAAATTATTATTCGTTAATGATGATTATCAAGAAATTATGTATTTATATACTGCGGATAAATATAGCGGTGAATTAATAAATTGTGATGAAGGTGAATTGGTTTGGGTCAATAAGGACAAAATGCTTGAATTACCACATTGGGAAGGCGACCAATATTTCTTAGAAAAAATGATGAAAAATAATAATTATTTTGAAATGACACTCATCTATCAAAAAGATAAATTGATTAAAGTTATAGATAAAATTGAAAACGGGATCTAATCCCGCTTTTATTTATAAATGCGAATAGTGGCGCCATCAATATTGGCGGAGACAATTTTGATTGTCCAAGGGAAGTCTTCACCATTATCCATGGTGGTGACAGTTTGACCTGATTTGGATAAGAAATGTTTATAATCATTGAAATTAAATTCTTCTCCAGCATAGAACATATCAGAAGACAACAAATAATGATGGCTAGAAATCTCATCACCAAAGGTATCAATGCCTTCTTTTTGGATGAGACATAATTGTTTATAGTCACCCCATTCAGCGGGATTACCTAAACCAGGGGCTTTATAGTCAGAAGAATTATTCGCTCCGACAATGGTAAAGCCAGACCAATCTTCTTTATTGTCACTGGCTTCTTTATCTTTGAATTGATCATATAAGCGTGAATCAACATGATAAATACGAATACCAAAATCGGTATCATTTAAACGACCATAAGAATTCCAGAATTCAGCATTAATATTCTTCTTAGAGAATAATTCAACGAGGAAATATTCATCATAAGCGGAGCCATTCCAAGTATCGTAATTAGCGGGAATAATAATGCAATCGTTGTTCACTGCGGAAGGAAGAATATCAATATCAATACTATCTTCATAACCAGTCACCACATACGGACTAGCGGTGCCCACCGCTAACTTGGAATAAGAATTCCAGTCAAAGATATTATCTGATTGCATATCAGCGCGACCAATGTAATTGATATTAGTACTATTGTTATTGGAATAATCATAATAATCTAATAAGCCAAAGACATGGCCTTGTTCATGAATTTGTGTCAGTTCACCAACTGTACAAGCTTTGGTAAAGGAATTAACACAGTATGTATTGACAACAAGACTATCGACACTACCTTCAGTGTTAAATGTTTGTCCTTGATGTGGCCACAAGGAATAACCCCAATTAGTCGCATCATAATTAGAAACAAAATTAATGTTATCAATTTGTCCATCATGATTAGAATCAAACACTTTTAATTCATCAGCAGTATATCTGGTTTTGATAACTTCAAAAGAATCATTAATCACTTGGAACAAACCATCATAAGGTTTTTTATTTGAATATACTTTTTCTACATAAAAATCAGGATTGGTGACATCAACAGGATCAGTAATAACAACATTTAAATTCATCCCCAAATTGCTGTAATAATTCTTAAACGACAAGGGATTTGCGCCATTATAGGCCTCATTTAAATTATTTAATGAAGCTGGGTTCCATTCTCTTAAATTAGGAAGATATGCCGCGGATTCAGTGTGTAAAGTAAGAGGCACCACCATGACAGAATTACTGGAAGATGGGGAATAAGCACTATTAAAATCAGTGGGTAAAATGGTCAAATCATTTTTGTCCACTTTCACATAACCAATGGATGGAGTAAATGGTATTTCCACATTTTGACCACGATAAGTAACTTTTAAAACATAATTAGTCAAACGAACGAGAGGATTGTCAATCACTTCGCTAGAATCACCTTGCACCTTCAAAGATAAAGAAATGTCATCTTTTTCTTCGCGCATGAAAGGTTTCTTCTACACCATTTTCCCAAACGAAATTCAATCGTAAATCAAGATTGTTCTTTAATAGATCTTGTGGCTTTAAAACATTATTGATAGAAGCGGTAAAACTAGTGAGATTGACGTCGCCTTTTTCATAAATGCTGGCAAATTCATTCGTGGAAGATACCCCGGCGGTTTTGGTTAAACCATTTTCGGTATACGCCACCATAAAACTAGAGATATATTGTCCAGCAATTTCCACCTTGTTATTGTCTTGGCAGTTATAACCATCAACAGAAGCAAATTGGGTGATTTCATATTGATAGTTATTTACTTGTTGAGATGTACCATCATCATAATAAGCGGAAACTTTGAAAGTTAAGGCATCGCGATAGATATCACCCACAAGAAAATCCTTTTTAACATCACTCACTTCAATATGGCTGAGTGTATGTTCACCAATATCACTATCAATGAAAGTGGATTCAGAACACGCACTTAAAGCCAATAATGTACAACACAAATATAGGGTGTATCTTATTTTTTTCACAAAGATCCTCCGTTTATTATTTTAAACTATAATCCTACTTATGGTATAGAGGAAATAAATTATTAAATTTAAGTATTGACAAGTTCGTATGCGAACTCTATATTAAATGACAATGGAAAAGCCACAATTTGAACGCGATATCATATATTATATTAAAAGGATTAATAAACTCCTCACTATCGATTTTGATAAGAGGGTGAATAAGCACGGACTAACTTGTCAACAAGCGCGAGTGCTTTTTTATATCAACCAAATGTATAAACAAGGTAATCCTGTTCGCCAAGTCGATATTGAAAATCGCTTTAATTTATCAAAATCCACGGTTTCCGAATTAATTAAGCGTATGGAAAAAAATGATTTAATTACAAAGGTCAAAGATAAGTCACGTTATGTCTTATTGCCAACCAAACACGGAACTAGCATTGTTGATGATATCCATCAAAGTCACAATAAAGTCATCGATAAATTATATGAAGGCGTGAATAAAGAAAAACAATCCGAACTAAATAATATCTTAGAAAAAATGATCGAAAACATGGAAAAGGAGGAAAGAGAAAATGTTTAAGAAAATAAAATTAATCTTAAAGAGTAGTCGACAATATAAAAAATATGCGATTCTCACTCCGATATTTATTATTTTTGAAACCGTCATGGAGTGCTGTTTACCTTTTATTATGTCAATTTTTGTAGACACTATCCAACCCGCTCACGAAGCTATGTTAGAACAAGGTTCCGATAATTTCTGGGAAATGATGACTGTTTCAGTTTCTTGTCCTCCCAATACCTTGAATTTCTCTTTTGATGTCACCTTACTTGGTTGCATCTTAACTCTTATTGGGGTCGCTTTATTCTCATTAGCGTGTGGTATTTTAGGTGGCATATTTGCCGCGAAAGCTTCCGTTGGTTTTGCCACGAATTTAAGAGGAGATATGTATAAGAAATTACAAAGTTTCTCCTTTGGTAATATCGATCATTTCCACACTTCTAGTTTGGTAACAAGAATGACCACCGATATCAATAACGTGCAAATGGCGTATCAAATGCTCATTAGAGGTATCATTCGTGCTCCATTGATGGTTATTTTCTCTGCGGTTATGGCCTTTATTACTGGCGGTAATATGGCGTGGATTTTCCTCGCTTTAATCCCCATTATCATTATTGGTTTATTCTTCATCGCAAGAGGCGCCATGGGTATCTTCATGAGATTATTCAAAAAATATGATGCCCTTAATGAATCAGTGCAAGAAAATGTCTCTGGCATTCGTGTGGTGAAATCGTATGTGCGTGAAGAATATGAAAAACAAAAATTCAATAAGGCCAGCGATTCAATGACTGGTGAATTTATTCACGCCGAAAAAATTGTGGCATTAAATAATCCTTTGATGAACACCACTATTCATTTAAGTAATATTCTTGTTCTTACCATTGGCACCATTATCATTTATAACAATTATGATTTCCTGAATAATGAATTCCGTGTCTTATCCATTGGTCAATTATCCGCACTATTAACATACGGCATACAAATTCTATCTTCCTTAATGTTTGTTTCTATGATTTTGGTCATGATGATTATGTCCATTGAATCCATCAAACGTGTCGCGGAAGTATTACAAGAAGAACCACTTATTCAAAATCCCGAAAATCCGATTATGGAAATTAATAATGGCGATGTCATTTTCCATAATGTCAATTTTAAATATGTGGAAACATCTGAAAAAAATACGTTAGAAAATCTCAATATCAATATCAAATCTGGCCAATTTGTGGGTATTTTAGGTGGTACAGGAAGTGGTAAAACTTCTTTAGTCAACCTCATTTCCCGTTTATATGATGTCAGTGAGGGTTCCATCGAAGTTGATGGTAACGATGTCCGTAAATATGACTTAGTAACCTTAAGAGATAATGTCGCGGTTGTCTTACAAAAGAATGTCCTATTTTCTGGTACGATTGCCTCTAATTTACGTTGGGGTAATATAAACGCGAGTGAAGAAGAAATGTGGAAAGCCTGTGATATCGCGCAAGCCACCGAAATCGTTAAAGCTAAGCCCGAAGGATTAGAAACACGTGTCGAACAAGATGGCGCGAATTTCTCTGGTGGTCAAAAACAGAGATTATGTATTGCGCGTGCTATTTTGAAAAATCCGAAAATTCTCATTCTTGATGACTCCACTTCGGCGGTTGATACCAAGACTGATCGATTAATTAGAAAGGCCTTAAAAGAAGAATTACCAAATATGACTAAGATTGTCATTGCCCAACGTATTTCTTCTATTGAAAATGCTGATCAAATCATCATTATGGATGATGGCCACATTGACCAAATTGGCACTCATGAAGAATTATTAAAGAGCAATAAGATTTATCAAGAAGTCTATTACACACAAAATAAAGTGGGAGGTGAACAATAATGCCTGCACCAAGAATTAGAGAAAGAGGCCGTGCTAAAAAAGGCACGATGAAGCGCCTCGTTAAAATTTTATTTAAACGTTATCCTGGTCAATTAACAGTGGCCGCCTTATGTATTGTTTTTAATGCTTTTTGTAATTTAACTAGTTCCATCTTTGTGGGATTAGTTACCGGTGTTTTAAGTAGCGCGATTCAAACCCACACCAATCCTTTTGATATCAATGCTAAATTAAGTGCGGCAGTCATGGGTGGTAGCTTTAATATCACCACTAACGCCACTATCTTATTAATCATCATGGCGAGTATCTATGCAGTTGGTGTTTTCTGTTCCTGGTGGTGGACACGCACGATGGCCATTGTCACGCAAAATTACATGAATGATTTCCGTAAAGCGATGTTTAATCATATGCAAGATTTACCAATCAAATATTTCGATACACACGCTCATGGTGCCATCATGTCTTTATATACCAACGACGTTGATACCATTAGACAATTCATATCACAATCATTACCAGAAACATTAAGAACATTCCTTTCCATTACATTCTCTTTTGTCATGATGTTAATCAATTCTATTTGGATGTCTTTAGTGGTTATTTTCTGTTCTGTTTTGATGGTTTTAAATACCCGTATCATCGGTGGATCTTCCGCTAAATATTTCATCAAGCAACAAAAACAAGTGGCCACCGTTGAAGGTAATATTGAAGAATCAATCAAAGGTTTGAAAGTCATTAAAGTATTTTCTCATGAAGATGAATCAATCAAAGAATTTGATGTCATTAATGAAAAATTAAATGAATATGCGACGAGAGCTAATATCAACGGTAACATCACAATGCCAATTAACAATAACATTGGTAACTTAATGTATGTTTTAACCGCGGTTATGGGATGTATGATTTTAATCATTCCTGGATTTAACAACGTGACATTAAACGGTGTTCATGAACTCAATAGCGGAAATATTGAAGCTTTCTATTCGATGATTCTTTCCTTCTTAATGCTCTGCCGTATGTTCTCCAATAACATCGGTCAATTCTCACAACAAATCACCTTTATCGTCATGGGTATGGCGGGTGCTTCTCGTTGCTTTGATTTAATTGATGAACAAGAAGAAAAAGATGATGGTTATGTCACTCTTGTCCACTGCAAACACGATGAACAAGGTAATATCATTGAAACCGAAGAAAGAACAAGAGACTACGCTTGGAAATACCTCCACAAAGATGGCAAATTAGAATATCGTGATTTAAAAGGCGATATCTTACTAGACCAAGTGGATTTCTCTTATGATGGAAATAAATTAGTTTTACAAGATATTTCTGTTTACGCAAAACCAGGACAAAGTATTGCCTTAGTGGGCGCGACTGGTGCTGGTAAAACCACCATTACTAATTTAATTAACCGTTTCTATCCTTTAGCGGATGGTAAAGTCCGTTATGACGGCATTAACATCAATAAAATCAAAAAGGAAGATTTAAGAAGATCTTTAGGTATTGTTTTACAAGATGTTAATCTCTTCCGTGGCACGGTGATGGAAAATATCCGTTATGGCCGATTAGACGCTACTGACGAAGAATGTATTGAAGCCGCTAAAATCGCGAATGCCCACGACTTTATCATGCGTTTACCCGAAGGATATAATACTCGTTTAGTGGGTGATGGTCTGAATTTATCGCAAGGGCAAAGACAATTGTTATCAATTGCCCGTGCCGCGGTCGCCGATGCTCCCGTTTTAATTCTTGATGAAGCCACTTCTTCCATTGATACAAGAACGGAAAAATTAGTGCAAGATGGCATGGATAAATTAATGGAAGGTCGCACTGTCTTTGTCATCGCGCACCGTTTATCCACGATTCAAAATTGTAACGCCATTATGGTTATGGACCACGGCCACATTATTGAAAGAGGCACCCATGAACAATTAATCGCCCAAAAAGGTGTCTATTATCAACTTTATACCGGTGCTTTTGAATTAGAATAATTCTCCATGAAAATAATCTTTGTTTGCCACGGCAATATTTGTCGCAGTGTCGCTGCCGAATACATTGCTAAACATTTAGATAATAAGCACGAATTCATTTCTCGTGCGACGAGTTTAGAAGAAATTGGTAATGATATTTATCCTCCCATGAAAAGGGAATTAGAATTACAAAATATTCCCTATACTAGGCATTATGCGCAAAGGATTAATCAAAGTGATTATGATAACGCCGATTATATCTTCTATATGGATGATGAAAATAGATATTCTCTTAACCGCTTGGTAGAAGATAGAAGAAATATCATTAAACCAATTTATCTATATAGCGAAGGTATTACCGAAATTGAAGATCCCTGGTATACGAGAAATTTTCATAAAGTGGTTGAACAACTAAAAATTTGTATCAAGGATATATTAAAAAATATCTGAAAAGAAAACGGGTTTTGCGCCCGTTTTATTTATGGCTCGTAAAGATGACCAATGTAAGATGTTGAACTCGTTATCTGTGAGATAGTCGATAATGACATAGTCATAAATGAATTATAAGTACCCAGATAAAATTCACCATTACTGGTTGTGGTCAATAAGGCGTTATAATCGCTAGAAAACCGCCACACACTGGTTGGAGATGAGTCAAAAGATATATTGTTATGAGTACCACTGGCCACAGCGTTGAGGTATTTATTACCAACTTTCACGTTATAACCATCACCACTAGCGGTTAAAACGACATTCGCGGCATCTGCTTTATTGGTGGTTGTCTCCGCGTAATACGTATTAGCGATATTACCAGTCATATAGCATTGTTGTTTCACACCACCTTGATAAACACCCAATTTATAAGTGTGATTTGTCTGTGGATTTGTTACTGGAGTATCTTCTTCAGGAACGACATCTCCACCATCGCCACCTTCATCATATGATCCAGCACAAATAGAACGGGTTTTGTCATTAAAATTACCCCAAATGCGGCAGCCAAAAGAACGGTTATCGACAAAGGGATT
Source organism: uncultured Bacilli bacterium (assembly GCA_905236715.1). Classification (GTDB taxonomy): domain Bacteria; phylum Bacillota_I; class Bacilli_A; order RFN20; family CAG-826; genus RUG13091. The sequence continues at coordinate 20,968 of CAJOMQ010000008.1, forward strand.
TCTAATGCCTAATGCACCATATAAATATTCATTGCGGATTCTTTCGGTTTCATCAATTTCATAAGTGAGATTCCATTCCAATAATTGGGATAAAATACCCATCTTATTAGCACCTGATACATAAGCAGTTGTATCATCTAATTCAAGACTCGCACTATTTTTGCCAGGGTGATGCCACCATGTGGTAGCGGTATATAAAATAGCTCTTGCGGCAATGCCGCGATATTTTAACAAGGCTCCAGTAGCACCAGTTCCGGGATCATAAGAACCAGTTACTAAACCATAGACATTATTGCCTCTGGAACTATTATCGTTAGAATCACAAGGAGCAATTACCCATGGATCACCACATGGGCCAGAACCTTCACCAGTGCCACGAGAATTAGGCCAAATATGTTCTTTATTCCAGGAAGTATTGTTACCGCTTTTATCGGTGTAATACAAAACTGTGTCATTAGAATTAGAAGGGGAACGATAGGCTCCTTTAAAATATGTACTGACATTTTTATAAGTCAATGAACTGGGTGTAATTTTAAAACTCCCATAGACCAAATTTTCTAATGCGGAGCGTAATTCACTACCAGATAAAGAACTATCGATGGATTGATAATATTTCGCCGCAGTTTCTGATTCATAAGAATCACTATATGAATATGTAGTCGAACTAGATGTGGATGTACTAGAGGATGTAGATGAACTAGTGGATGTACTTATCGAGGTGCTCTCGGAAGAATTAGAGGAACTACTTTCGCTTGTGGAAGAACTATCTTCTTGACCACCACTATTTGATGGTAATGTGTGTCTTTGGCATGCACTCAAAAGCAACACACCTGTCATTAGCATAAATGCGATAGTTTTTCTTTTCATAATTCTCCCCTAAATTAACGATTTTCCCTTTTGGTGAAAACGAAATAAAATAGACATAAATATGCTATACCGAATGCGGCAAAACATAAACAGTTGATTAAATATGGAATATTAAAAGACCCGTCTGAGAAAATAATATTATCAGTAATCCAAACATTATTTATGAGATTGAAGAAAAAATTAAAAATAATGGGTAAGAATAAATTATTTGTGTATTCATATAAAAAGCCTAAACATACACCGATATAGAAAGTAAAGGCAATCATTGTCAAATCAGTCCAGCCCCATGAAGAAGGATCGGTGATATTCCAATAAGAAATAATGGAGAAAATAGAACAGGCAGCGAATATAGCGCTGACAATGAGAATTTTGATGAGCTTAGATTGCACGCGGAAGTTTTTCTGAATAACAAAACGGAAAACCATTTCTTCCGCAAAGGCGGCTAATAAAGCATGAACAACACCCAAGATAAATGTTAAATCCCATGTCACTCCAACAGTGCCTTTTTGAATAACGGTTAAATAAAATAAATTACAAAACGCAATTAAAAATAAGGGGAGTAATAGAAAACTATTGCGGTGATTTATCTTTCCTTGAAATAAATGGGCAACACCCGTAAATCTCACGAATAGAATCGCAAAGACAATAAAAGCAGACATTAAGCCAATACGGATCCATAAACGGATATCAACGTCCGGAGTTAATAAATTAACAGGGAAGATGATAATGAGGATAAATACCGCTAATAAAATAATAATGTCCCAGAATTTTTTTCTATCCATAAGTCTATTTATAATACCTATTTTATGGTAAAAGGGCAAACATTTCCCAATAGACTTAACAAATTTTTAAAAATTGTTAAGGGACATTATTTCTTTATTTTTTAATGATAACGATTTGATTGTCCTTATAATTAACAAGGTATGTGGATTTGGTATCCACTTCTTGGGCGATGATTTTTGTGGCAATTCTGGTTTCAATTTCATTTTGAATAAAGCGCTTGATAGGTCTAGCTCCATATGTGGGAGAATAAGCACTATCGAGGATATACTTCTTCAAATTGTCAGAGAATGTGAAATTATAATAAGATTCTTTTAATCTTTCATTTAATTGATTAAGCATCTTATCAACAATCTTTAACTGTGTATCTTTATTCAATGGTTTGAAATAAACAATTTCATCAATACGGTTAAGAAATTCTGGTTTAAAAGTTTGATGTAATAATGTCTCAACTTCATCAACCTTTCCTTCTAAAAGATATTCACTTCCTAAATTAGAAGTCATAATGATGACAGTGTTTTTAAAATCCACAACACGGCCTTGTGAATCCGTTAAGCGTCCATCATCAAGCATTTGTAATAACAAATTGAAAACTTCTGGATGGGCTTTTTCGATTTCATCAAATAACACAATTGAATAAGGATTTCTTCTCACCTTTTCGGTTAATTGGCCACCCTCTTCATAACCGACATATCCTGGAGGGGCACCAATTAAGCGTGAAGTGGAGAATTTTTCCATATATTCCGACATATCAATGCGAATAATATGGGATTCACTATCGAATAAAGCTTCTGCAAGAGTTTTCGCCACTTCCGTTTTACCAACACCAGTGGGGCCCAAGAATAGAAAACTACCAATTGGTCTATTGCTATCTTTAATCCCCGCTCTTTGACGTAATATGGCGTTACTCACCAGGGTTAAAGCTTCATCTTGACCAATAACTCTTTTTTGTAAAATATTCTTTAAATCTAAGACTTTTTCTCTGTCACCTTTAGTTATTTTATTTAAAGGAATGTTAGTTTGTTTAGAAATGATTTTGGCAATTTCGTCTTCATCCACTACTTCAGAAATTAAAGGTGTAGCATCATTAGTTTGACCTTCAATTTCTTTTAATTTCTTTTCTAATGCAGGAATCGTTTTATATTGCAATTCCCCTGCTTTTTCATATTCAGCATGAGAATAAGCCACATCTAAATCAAATTTAGCTTGTTCTAGTTCCTTTTTGATATTTTTGGCTTCGACAATATTTTTCTTTTCGACTTGCCATCATTGTTTTTCTTTTTCTTTTAACAAGGATAAATCTTTATTAAGAGCTTCTAATCTCTTTTTAGAAGATTCGTCACTTTCTTTATTTAAAGCGGCTTTTTCAATTTCTAATTGACGAATCTTTCTTTCTAATTCATCTAATTCAGCGGGCATGGATTCAATTTCTACTTTAATAGATGCACAGGCTTCATCCACTAAATCGATTGCCTTATCCGGCAAGAAACGAGAAGTTAAATAACGATTAGATAAAGTGGCCGCGGCAATTAAAGCACCATCGGTGATTTTCACACCATGGAAACTTTCAAAGCGGCTCTTTAATCCTCTTAAAATAGAAATGGTATCTTCCACACTTGGTTCATTAATTAAAACGGGTTGGAATCTTCTTTCTAAAGCGCGATCTTTTTCAATATATTCACGGTACTCGTTTAAAGTAGTCGCGCCAATACAATCAATTTCTCCACGCGCCAACATAGGCTTAAGCATATTAGAAGCATCAAGAGCACCATCGGCTTTACCAGCACCGACAATAAGATGAATTTCATCGATAAAAAGAATAATTTTTCCTTCGCTTGCTTTAATTTTATTAAGCACAGCTTTTAATCTTTCTTCAAATTCACCACGATATTTAGCGCCCGCGACTAAGGCTCCCATATCGAGTTCATAAATTTGTTTATCTTTTAAAGTTAAAGGAACATCGTCTTTAACAATTCGTTCCGCTAAGCCTTCTAATATCGCGGTTTTGCCAACCCCTGGTTCACCGATTAATATGACATTGTTTTTGGTTTTTCTCGCTAAGATTTGGATAATTTTTCTAATCTCTTCATCACGACCGATGACAGGATCAATTTTTCCTTTTTTCACATCGTCATTGATGATACGTCCAAATTTTTGTAAGACATTTTCATCATTTTCATAATTAGGCATTTCATTCATTTGCATAAACTAGTCCTCCTTATATCTCCATTATATTACAAAATTAGCACTCTGCAAGAGAGAGTGCTAAATATTTTATGTAATTTATAAAATAAATTAAATTTTTAAATTCACTAAAATAGGTCTTTTTTATCAACAAAGTTGATATTATTTTCTAATCAGTCTATGATTATTCCATGACAACAGAAAAAATCATTATTAGCAGCAATGATATCGACGCGAATTTGAACCTCAAATTAGCGGCTTTTTTTCGTATCATGCAAGATGTTATTATGCACGATACAAACCTTGTGGGAATCGGTGCTTCTGATTTAAGAAAACAAAATATATTATGGGTCATTACACGTGTACAAGTAGAAATTTCACGTATGCCTAAATATGAAGAAGAAGTAACATGTATTACCTACCCAGGCGCGGATTTAAAAATGTTTTATCCCCGTTATTTCCGTATGGTGGACAAAGATGGAAATATATTAGTTAATTTATCTTCCGTTTGGGCAATCATTGACGCCACTACTAGAAGACCTATTTTAAAATGCCCATTCCAAGAAAAATTATATGAAGAACATTTAGTTGATGAATTGCCTTTACCGAGCAAAATCAACGTGGAAGATGAATTAAATTTAAAAGAAGAAAGAAAGATTCATTATAGTGAAGTTGATTTAAATAACCACTTAAACAATACCCGTTATATTGAATTAATTTCCGATATTCACGATTCATCGTTCCATTTAGATCATCCCACTATTTCTTTAGAACTCAATTATCTAAAAGAAATTCATGAAAACGCACATATTTCCATATATTCAAATGATAAAAATCCCGAAATTTTAGAAGTAAAAAGCGATGAAAATGTTAACTTCATCGCTCGTATCACTTACAAAGAATAAATATATTATTTCTTACTAATAACTAAATCAGGTTTACCAATTAAAACACGTGTATTGTCGGGTACCGAATCGGTTAAGAAGACATTGCCACCGATAGTCACATTATTACCGATAACAATATCACCCAAGATAGAAGCATTAGAATAAATGGTCACATAATTGCCAATTGTTGGATGGCGTTTTATGTTGTGCATCTTTCTTCCCGCGGATAAAGATAACGCTCCTAAAGTGACACCTTGATACATTTTCACATGATGCCCCACAATCGCTGTGGCACCAATGACAATCCCCGTGCCGTGATCAATAAAAAATGGGGAAGATATTTGGGCATTAGGATGAATATCAATGCCAGTTAAAGTATGGGCTTCTTCGGAAATAATTCGCGAAGGTAAATAGATACCTAATTTATGTAATTCATGGGCAATACGATAATAAACAATGGCTTTATAGCCAGGATATGTCAATAAAACTTCTTCTTCATCGTATATCGCTGGATCGCTATCCATAAAAAAATTTAAATCTTCTTTTAACTTTGAAGATACGTTATCTAAAGAAGCGAAAAATTGTTGAAAATGACTAACATTATCATCGATATATTGACAGAATAATTTTTCGACTTTAGCGATGTCTTGACATTCGCAATCAATCACTTTTTTGATGGCTTCATCCAAAAAGAGTAAGATACCTTGTTTATTAATTTGCTCCATAAATTTTATTTAGTTAAAAAACATGCGCAATCCTTCATATAAGAATTGTTCAATATATGGGCGAGGATCATTACCAATCCAGCTTTCCACGACATCGAAATATAAATAGGCAAGTAAGCCCGCAACCCAAGCGAGCAATAAGATAATTCCTAAAATAATGGCAATTACTCCAAATATTTTAGCTAAGATAGAAAAAGCTTTAATCCTTTTCACGCCTTTACCAGATAAAGCAGTAGCAACAATACCAAAAGCAAAAGCAAATAAGCTAGAGCCGATACCAATACCAAAGCGAAGCATTATTGTGCTTGTTGGGCCCATTGGCAATAAAGTATCACTAACGTTATAGGCAATGATTAAAATCGCGGCAACACCAAAAATAAAGCCAATCAAAGATTTGACATGGAATGGTTCTTTATTTTCTGGGACTTCTTCTTTGACTTCCGCAGGTTCTTGTTTAATTTCTTGCGCTTCTTGTTTGACTTCCACAACTTCTGGTTTTGGTTCAGAAACTTCCTCTTTCGTTTCTTTCGCTTCTACATGCGGCACTTCGGGAGGAAAGAATTCCACACCACAAGTGGGACAAAATTTTGGCGCTTCATCAAAAATTGTTTCACATTTTGGACATTTGAATTTTGGCATAATGAATACCTCTTGTGCTTAATATTATACAAAAAATAAATATTATTGCTATTTTTTATTATGAATAAAGAAAAAGACCCTCTTGCTAGAGATTTAGCATTTGGGTCTTGGATTCCTTTAAATTAGTCACCAAAAGAAAGGTTTAAAGTGAATTTTTCGTATTGATCAAGGTCATTTGGTAAGTTGACTTTGACTTTGTCATTATATTTGAATTTCGCTTCACCTTGCGCTTGAATTTTCACTTCTTGTTGAGGTTTTTCTAAAAATTCTTTGGAATATTCTTCGTAGTCGACATAATCGTAGGCAAAAGTTTGCACAGTTTCATAAGAAACGATGAAAGCAGCACGGCTTAAACCTTTTTCCACATCAAATTCGATAGCGGCTTCTAAACCAATGGTATCTCTTTTTAATAAATATTCAGTTTCTTCGTCGTATTTATCATTAGTGCCTTGATAATTGCAATAAATGCTATAAGAAGTGTTGGAATATTTTTGGAAAAGGAATGCGGCTTGTTGATCAGATGTTAATTCATTATAAGAGTCTAAGAATTGACCTTCTTCAATGTCTAAATCAAAACCAGAAACGACATTTTCAAAATAGGTTTTAATGGGGAATTCAATGTCAAGTTCTTCACCGGCGACAGCCGCGACATCATTGACAAGTTTGCCACAATCTTCATCAACATTGAAATAAATGTTGGTATCATCAACATAAGCATGAATACCACCTTTACCATTAACTTTATGATTTTCTAATTTGGCGGTTTCTTCATTCATGATATCAGCATCAATCTTGACACTGTTGGCGGCAAAGTCAAAAGCGCCTTGAATGTTTTCAGGATGTTCATCGGCATCACTGAGATTAACAAGACCACCTTTAAGAGTCACATTATTAACATCAATTTTGGCACCGACAATCTTTTCCGCTTTTTCTTCTTCGATTTCCGCATATTGATTTAAATTAACGTTGACTTTTAATTTGTCGACATCAACACCAATGGCGTCAAATTTGGTTAATGCGGTAATAGAATCTTCTAATTTTGTAAGGGCTTCTTCAGCATCAACTTTAGTACCATCTTTTGGTTTGACAGTAAAGGTGTCAGTTTTACCAACACAGCCAGTTAACGCTAACAAAGTAACTAAAGGTAAGAATTTAAGTGATTTTTTCATATTTCAAAATCCTCCATTCGTGTTTTATATTATAACACTTTTTTCAAAACACAACAGTTTTACATTAAATTGTAAAACATTAGTCTTTTTTTTAAAGGCAAACGAAAGGGCCACCGTGTCCGATGGCCCCGCAGATTCTGGGAGAAATACTGCTAAAAACTAGCCATCATACAAGTATTAGCACCTTAATACATCTATCAGGTTGTTAACGGTTCACCGAGCTTGTCTCTTCCCGTTTCTATATGGCGATTGTATTTAATCACACTGAGCACTAATTTGCAAAGAAAATTAGAAATAATCAGTAATTTTTTCATTTTGGAGCTTGAAAAGTAGGAAAAAATATTTGTAACATCGTTTTTTGATTTGTTACATTTTTACAAAAAATGTGTTAATAAAGTTTGCGATAAAATTCTTTACAATTATAATAAAGAATTGTCAGAAAGGAGATATTTATGGATTTAGTCAAAAGATCAATTAGCAAATGGATTAATGCTGCGATCGTTTTAACTTTAGGTATCATGCTCATTATTGCTGGCGCTGCTTATGATAAAGAAGCTGGTGTGGATGCGATGGAAGGTATTTCCCTCGTTCTCGGTATCATTCTTATCGTCGTTGGTGCTTTAGCTTTAACGATTGCTGTTGTTGGTGGTATTCTTGCCAAAACAGGATTTGCCGCAGCTGGAACCTCCGCTGGTATCACATTAGCGTTAGGTATTAGCTTAGTAGCTGGTAAATATGCCTATGGTATGATCACATTAATACTTTACATTATTCCATTCTTACTAATCGTAGTCGGTGCTATCCTCTTAGCGGATGCTATTTACAATTTAGTATTAGCCATCATTAGAAAAGGCAGCATTGTTCCACAAATCGTTTCTATCGTTATCGGAACAGTGGCCGTTGTTTTAGGTGCTTTGTGCATCGGTGGCCAAGATGCTGTCATTCCATTAAACGTCCAAGTTATCGTCTTAGGTATCGTCTTTGTGGTTTACGCTATTGTGATGGTTTTAAGCACATTCTTCAAACTTCCTACCGTGGTTGTTGTGACCACTGAAAAAGAAGTTAAAAAGGCCGAATAATCTAACAAGTATCTATTAAAAAGGCTTCCTCATAAGGAAGTCTTTTATTATGCACTTAAGCCAGTGACAAAATTATTTAAATAAACATCATCGTAGAAATAAGAAGAATCTAATTCATAATCCACAGGGATACCCGCATCATTGTGATGAGAAGGATTTAATGGATCGCCATCACGCATATCCGAAGAGATACGATAAGTTTTCCCATCGGGTGTAGCGGTATAATACACCACACAAGCACCACCACCAGATTGTTCACCAATAATCTTAGCAATTCCCATTTCTTTAGCCGTTTGTGGGAATAAATTCGCACAAGAGAAGGAATAATGAGAAGTCAAAATATAGAAATTATATTGTCCTTGGAAACCATCATTATCATCATAAACACCATCGAGATTAGTATCGATATCATAAGATAGATGAGCGGTTAATTTTGATAAAGAAGAATACACTGTCATCTTCACTGTGCGATTTAAAAATCCGAGCATGGGGATTAACGCATTAGTGTCACCACCACCATTACAGGTGATATCAAAAATAATATTGTTAATTCCCCCATGTTTTTCAATTTGTTGGAAAGAATCATAGAACAATGAAAAACCATCGGAAGAAGCATAATTCATCGCATTATATTCATTAAATTTCACACCATAATGGTCAAAGCTATCAAAAGAAATAATCGCAGTTTCTCCACTATAACGGACTTGATCAAAATTATTGCCTAGCGCACTACTTCTGGCGCGAGAATAACGGTAATAGTTATTACTTAATTGAATTTCCCTATCACTATAAACATTCAAGCGTGAGAAGCGGCCATTGCCATTAAATGATGATGTGTTACCTGCATTTGTGTGTCCATCACCAATCACATAATTAATGAGATATTCCACGCCTTGGCAATATGTCGTTTCATCATCAGATTTTAATCTAGTCACAACTTCTGGATAATTCTCATTCAAATAATCATCAAAAGGCACCATTTTTTCATCTCTAAAACCATAGAAATGATCTAATTGGAACATGAATGATTGATAATTATTTTCACGGAAGTATTCATATGAACGAACGTTAATCTTTTTATATCTCTCGGAATTATAAAATTTACTGTTATATATATTGTTGGTATAAGATAAGCCACAGGTTCCATTTAACATATTGAGATAATAAAAACCATCACCATTGAAGTTCACAGAACTCCACATCGCATAGTTAAAGGTAATCGTGTTCACCACATGAAAATCAACATATCCTTGATTGCCCACTTTAAACATATTTAAGGAATATTTATTTAAATCAAAAACCACATCTTCACCACCGACATAATAAGAAGCACTCCCATCGACATAATAGGTCGTTGTCTTTTCATCAATCATGCCTAACTGAGTATCATATTTTTTGGAGAATAAATTAATTTGATCGTAATTTTGCGCGGTTATTGTTTGATTAGAGAAATCTAAAATAAACGTCAAATCATCAGGACATTTATAAGTAATTTGATTATTTTTTATTTCTTCATTTACTTGATTAGGGAATAAATAATTAAGGCTTTCTTTAAAGGGTGTATAGATGGTTAGTGGCGTATCAATAAACCAACCAAAAGTAAAATCACATTCCTTGTAACGGTTGTAATTATTAGAAGGATTATCGGTGTAAAAAGGGGCTTTGGAAATACGAAAATCTTTTCCACCCACTTTTAGTTGGGAATCATAATGACCATAAATGGCGTCATCTTCACCAGCAATATTCTGTTGACAAGCACCCAACAATAGGGGTGGCAACATATAAATAAAAATTAAACCTTTTTTCATAAACTATCTTTTCTTCACACAAATAACAACCCCAGCACCAATATTAAAAGATGAAAAAGCGAGGGCCGCATTACTTTTCACATTATTTTCTATACGCATATGAAGGGCGTTATGTAAAAGAACAATGTTGAATACAAAAGAAACAATCAAATAGAGATTAGTAACACTCAAGATTATAGCAAGTAAACTATCAAGAACATTTGCAATTAAGGCATTGATTAAATACACAGTAACCAAAATAGATCCCATGCCCATTAAAATAATCCAAAGAATGGCTAATAATACAACAACGAGATTAATTTGTGGATATTCAATATTGGGATTGTCTTTGTCTTTCATAGTGTTAACTATTCTAGCACTTTTTCAATTTGTTTTTGCGGATTTTTAAATATCTTAAGAATGTGATGATGCCTTTAACGAGGAAAACAATTATTAAAATAATCACACTCACGAGCACAATTGTGGCGCCGGGTTTCCATTCCGCATAATAAGAAATAATTAAACCACTGACCATTGCTAAGACGCCCACAATAACGGAGATAATCAAAGTCCATTTGTATCCTTTTTTAAATTGCATCGCTACCGCTGTTGGTAAAACAATCATTGACGAAACCACTAATGAACCAACGATTTTGGCGCCCACCGCAATGACAATCGATAAGATTAAAGAATGAATAAAATTGATCCAATTAACTTTAATACCATGCGCTTTAGCTTCATTTTCATTATAAAGTGTGGCCATAAATGGACCATAAAATAAGATAGATAAAACAAGAACCAAAACGGTTAAACCAATGATGAGATATAATTCCCAATCACTAATTAATAAAATAGACCCAAATAAATAAGCATCAAAATTGCCTTGGCTGGTATAACTAGATAAGATACCCGCAATACCAATAGATGCAGATAAAACAACTACCACTCCTATTTCGGAAAATTTTTGAAATTTCTTCCGCAAAACTTCGATAATTAAAAAGGCAACAATACAACAAATAATGGAAATTAATAAAGGGTTTAATCCCGCCGCTAAACCAATTGCGACACCCGCTAAAGAGGTATGAGCTAAAGCGTCACCAGAAGAAGACAATCTTTTATATACAACGCCAGAACCAATTAAAGGTAATAGAATGCCTAATAAGATAGCCACCACCAGGGCAATACGCATAAATTCATAATGTAGCATGGTGATGCCCCCTTTCTAATTCTTTCTCATAAGGGAGAATCTTCCCATCTTCAATAAAGAAAATCTTATCGGCTTTTGCTAAATCATCAGGGTGATGAGAAACAAAAAGAATATTGATTTTCTTTTCATGTAATTCATTAATTATTGCAATTAAATTATCATGGCTATTTTCATCCATCCCGGCATCTGGTTCATCTAAGATTAATAATGTTGGATCATTAATAAGGGCTTTTGCTAATTTCACTCTTTGAAATTGACCACCCGATAATTCAGACACTAATTTATTTCTTATTTCATAAAGATTTAATTCTTTCAAAAGATTATTAACTTTTTCTTTTTGCTTTTTATTTAAAAAGAGAGATGGCTTATTTTTCACTAATCCTAATTGCACAACTTCCTTTACTGTCGCCGGGAAATTGTTATCACTCATGGAAGTTGTTTGAGAGATATATGATATTCTCTTATCAGTGACAATGACTTCTCCGGTTTGAGGTTTCAATAAACCGAGAATAAGGCGCAAAAAAGTAGTTTTGCCACCACCATTAGGTCCTAAAATACCAATAAATTCTCCATCCTCTAATTGAAAAGAAACATCTTCTAATATCTCCGTATCAGGGAATGAGAAGGAAACATCTTTTAATGTAATCATCTATCTGCCTCCTGAATCTTTTTAAAATTATCTAACATGACACTTATATAATTTTCATCATCCTTTACTTCTTCTAGTGGCGATAATATTTCGATTTTCACACCACATTCTTTAGAAATGAGTTGGCTGGCGCTAGAAGAAATTAGTTCTTCGGTAAATATGGTTGTAATGTTATATTCTTCTACCGCTTCAATAATATCTTCTAATGCTTGTGCAGTTGGTTCTTGATTTGGTTCAATACCATTAATCGCAATTTGATTTAATCCATATCTATCGCACATATAACCGTATGCTGCGTGCGCAACCACAATATTCTTCTGATTTAATGAATTTGCGATATCCATAAGTGTATTATCTAATTCCATAAATTCCGTTGTCGAAATAGCGAGATTAGATAAATATGTTTCTTTATTATCACTATCTAATTCACACATAAAATCTGCGATATTGTTCATTTCTTTAATCGCATTTAGAGGGTTTAACCATATATGTGGATCATCTTGTCCACTTGTGGTTCTTACATCAATATTTTCACTTGCTACACATGTTTTATCTTTGATGTTTTTCGAAACACTATCAGTCCAACTTTCCAGATGTATGCCATTAACCACTAAAGCTTTGCAATCTTCTAAAGCTGCCACTTTCTTTGGCGTTAATTCAAAGTCATGTGGCTCGGTTCCAGGACGAGTTAAATTTTCCACTTCATAAATATCGCCAACAACACGAGAAGTAAATTCATAAAGAGGATAGAAAGAAGTAAAGACAGTTTGATTATAATCTTTGCTTTGACATCCTGTTAGACAAATAAAGGCCAAGAAAGGTAATGTTTTAAAGATATTTTTCATGCTCTTTTTTTGCAACTGCAAATCATTTGCATTTAATAATATAATTAAAATATCTTTTAAGCAAGGAAAAAAGATGTATGATATTTGCATGGCACAAGATATGTTAGAAAAATTTGGTTTAAAGAAGACAAAACCGAGAATCGCCATTCTTAATGTCTTACAAAAAGCACAACTTCCCCTAACCGCGGATGAGGTGTTTTTTGCTTTAAAAAATAAAGACATCAATCTTTCCACTGTCTACCGCACATTAAATTCTTTTGTGGATGCAGGCTTAGCCAAAAAAGAAATAAATAAAAATAAAGAAAATATTTTCCTTCTCGTAGGCGAAGAACATGATGATCACCACGTTTTAGTTTGTGTCAAATGTCGTAAAGTTGTTCCATTAAAAGGCTGCCCTTATCATGAAGCAAACGAAGCTATTGAAAACGAGACAGGATTCGCTATAGAAGATCATAACACCGAAATATATGGTGTTTGTCCCGATTGCCAAAATCAAAAATAACCGCAAAAATGCGGTTTTTTCTTTACAATGCTTTATAAAAATTATTTTTTGTTTTTGTTTAGATATCTTGTGAATCTAATTTCTAATCCGTTATCAATAATGGGAACACCCTCATCAACACATTCAAAATCGGGATTGATATCTAAGTTGGGGAAAAAGACTTCCGCACCACCATCAGCGTTCACTTTTGTTAAATATACTTCATCAACATAAGGCAGCGTTTGTGCGTATATGCTCGCACCCCCAATGATAAAGACTGTTTCTTTCTTTCCATATTCTTTTATAAAATTGATGAATTCTTGAAAATCGTGAACGTTTACCACACCTTCGTAATTGTGGTCTAAATCTTTTGATAAAACGATATTGGTTCTATTTTTTAATGGCTTGCTACCTGGGAATGATAATAAAGTATTTTCCCCCATCGCTACGACATGACCTTTGGTGGTTTCACGAAAATATTTCATATCTAAAGGAAGATTGAATAACAATCCATTCTTTTTACCAATACCAAAATTAATATCGCAGTTGAGAATTGAAATAATCATATTAAATAGCGACAGGAATCTTTTTATCTAATTTCTCATATTCATAATCTTCTAATTTGAATGAATCCACGGTGAAGTCATAGAAATTAGTAATGGATTTATCCATGATTAATTTGGGAGCTTTATGTTGTGGTTTTTCAATGATTTCTTTCACCATATCAACATGTCTATCATAAATATGAGCATCAGCGATAACGTGGACAAGTGTGCCCGCTTTCAAGCCAGAAACTTGCGCAAACATCATTAACAAAATCGCGTATTGGACAACGTTCCAGTTATTCGCGGTTAACATATCATTACTTCTTTGATTTAAAATGCCATTTAAGGTATCACCACTGACATTAAAAGTCATGGAGTAGGCACAAGGATATAAGCCCATTTCATGTAAATCATGGAAATTATATAAATTAGTCATGATACGACGAGATTGTGGATTATGTTTTAAATCATATAAAACACGATCAACTTGATCAAATTCACCTTCAGGATAAATGGATTTTTGTGCTAATTGATAGCCATATGCTTTACCAATAGAGCCATTTTCATCTGCCCAGGAATCCCAAATATGCGAATTTAAATCATGAATGTTATTGCTCTTCTTTTGCCAAATCCAAAGGAGTTCATCAATACAAGATTTAAAAGCAGTTCTCCTAATTGTTAAAATGGGGAATTCTTCTTGTAAATTGTAGCGGTTGACAATACAGAATTTTTTAATGGTATGCGCGGGAGTACCATCTTCCCAATGGGGTCTGACGGCTAATCCTTCATCAGAAAAACCATTCTCCAAAATATCTTTCATATTAGCTACGAAAATTTCATCTGCTTTTGACATATTAATTATCTCCTTTGACGTTAATAATATTTTACCAATAAGTTGATTTATATCAACTAATAAGGTGAAGGAAATAATAATTTTTCTATCTTAGTCATCAAGATTATCTTTTTCGTTTCTTTTTATTAAGAAAATGGATTTATTTCTTTCATCATATCGATGAGAGATGATATGGATTAATAACATCTCCACGGCGGAATAAGCAGCAACACTGCCAGCGATATAAACATATAATTCCACGATTAATTGATTTTCTAATAACACTGTCATCGATAAAATGATGACAAACACAAAGATAGCAAAACTCATGGCTTTATTGGCGTATGTATGAACAGAAGAAAATTTCTTAAATTTAATACCACAGGTGATATACGCCATTAGGTGAATAGCGGCCACAGATATAATTAATATCCAGTTACCTGTTGTTAACCAAGTAAGAGCGTCAGGGAATATCTTCGTGGCCACGATGACATAAAAGAAAATATCAGAAAGGCTATCTAACACAGATCCTAATTCTGATTGCGTATGTAACAAACGCGCTAAAAATCCATCTAATATATCGGTTAATCCGCAGAATCCATAAAGGATTAAAAATGGAATACTATCAATAGGAAAAATCAGTAAGAAAATAGCGCCCACAATACGTAGGCAAGTCACCATATTAGCGATATTTCTTTTAAACCAATTCATTGCCTTGAAATATTAACACAAAATAAAAATTTTGTTAGGAAAATATCTTTCTTGTGGCACAAATAGAGGGGACCTTGTAACAATCAAAATAGACTTTGATGGCAAAAAGGATGATAATAACTCCATGCTCAAATATCTATTTTGTGATTTTGATGGTGTCATATTATATTCCGAGCCACTCTATCAAAAATTTTGGATTGAGGCCTGCCAGGAAAATGGTTTTTCTTTATCAATTGAACAAGAGCTTCCTCTTCGTAGTCGTGATCATCAATTAACAGAAAAATATTTTCATGAATTATTTGGTGAAAAGGCTATATATGAAGAAATTGTGACAAGCCGGAAAAGATTGATGAATGAATATTTAAACACTCATCAAATTCCTCTTAAAGATGGTGTTTTACCTTTCTTGAAATATGTCAAAGAAGAGACCAATATCAAAATCGCCATTGTCACTTCTTCAAGTGAGGAATATGTCCAACTTCATGGTGGTTATAATCAAATCTTGCCATATATCGATGAAATAATATCGGCCAGAAATGTCAAAAGAGGTAAACCTTTCCCGTATGTTTATCAAGAAGCCATCAAAAAGGCCCAAATAAGAGAAGATGAAGTATTAGTCTTAGAAGATTCTAGTAATGGAGTTATCGCGGCGTATGAGGCCGGTTTAAGGGTTATTTTCGTGGAAGATTTATCACCCGTAGATGAACAAATTAAAAAGATGAGTGTGGAACAAATTAAAAACACCATGGAAATGATACCCATCATCGAAAAATATAATAAATAACTTATTGAATAATACTTTTAGCGAATTCTTGTGCCTTTATAAGGTCTTCCTCATTTGGTCTTCCTTTATTCATTTTTAAGAATTGGCCGGGAATTGATAGATGTTTTTCATTAATTTTAATATTCTTATCTTTTAAACACTTAGCGATTTTCTTATGGGTAGATGTATCACTCGCGGATGTGGAAAAGACCACGATTTCCTTAACATCTTCCGCTTTTAATCCTTCGACAAATTTTTTAATGTTTTTATCGACCGTAAAAGCATACATTGAAGCACCAAGAAATAAGATATCTGCTTTAACTGGATGGGTGATATCTAATGCTTTGATATCTAAAGCTTCTCCAATCGCATCAGCGACTTTTTTGGTGTTACCACCTCTTGAATAATAACGTATAGCAATATTCATACCTTCTCCTTGTTACGCAAATATTTCTTTATTTTCTATTATTTTTATCTCTTCAATAGGTTTGTCATCTCTTGTAATAGAAATGACATAATCTTCATAATCCATGGTTCTACTATAAAAATCTTTATCTTCATAAATTCTTTTATCATTAAGAGGTAAACCATTCACTTCATTTAATTTCTTATTTATACCAGTGCCGATACATTTCAATAGCGATTCTTTATTGGTCCAAATAGCGAAGAAATCTTTGTCATTTTTGATATATGATTTTTCTTCTTCATTACAGACAAATGACGAGAAATCTTTTTTTATATCTCTTATCTTTTCAATATCTACACCAACACTTTCTTTGCCGTCATTAACAATTAGGATGACATAATTACCACTATGAGAGATATTAAAAGAAGATTGTAAGGAAAGGGGTTTGCCAAATTCATTTACAAAATAAGAAGATATATATCTATTTTTTAAATATGCAGAAACTAATTTTTGTTGATATGTTAAAGGGTGATGATATTGTTTTAAATTTTCTTTATCAATAGAGGTGATATAAGAAGATGATTCTATTTTATTAATAGAAAATTCATCAATATGGACAAGAAATAAATTAATAGCCATATAGTGATTTTATCATTAAAGAGGCAAACATTAAATATAGATGATAATGACAACAGAAGACTTAAGGTACATTCTTTTGGCCAGTTTGTAGAATACGGGAACTCATCTAACAAAGAAAGGAATATAATCTCGTTTTTACTATTAAAAAAGAAATAGCGATGGATCCAGAATCGTTGGATAATGTATTTTAAACAAGAGCAGCAATAACAATTATTCCTCTTCTAAGCGGATATCACTTTTATATATTAGTCTTTCCGAACCAGTTGTTTTATTTACTTCAACTTTCTTTAATAATGTCATAAATGATTGGCCAGCAGCATAATCTAATTCGTTTTCAATGAACGTGGATACAATAACATATTCATGTGGATTTTTTGGATTACTTCTATTCCTAAGAAAGTAATAATAAATATTATTTCCAAATTCACTCTTAATTTGATATTCATATTTTATTTGTGTATAAAAAGGTTTGATGTTTTGAATAAATCTATAATGTTTATTATCTTTAGCATTATCAAAGTTGTCCCTCAAATCGATAATTGAATAAAGCCTATCAGTGATATCATTAAAATAAGCTGATGCAGCAAGAGCTTTTCTAAATTCGTTACTATTCTTTTTAAATTCCTTGTACAAAACGTTTGGATTAGCTTCAGTAACCAATGTAATATCAATCAACTTATCTAAGCCGGCCAAATGAACAAAATTAATTTCTAAAAAAATAAGTTCAATGTCTACTATTTAGTCGTTTTTCGCTAATTTTATTCGATAAGTCAAATTCATTAATTCAAGAAAGGACCTAAATGATTTATTCAAAAGATTTAGATTTTCTAGAATTTCTTCTTCTGACAAAGTCATCGTATCATCACACATAATTATTGCTCCTTTCTCAATTTAAGAAAAAAAGCCACTTACGCGGCAATTTTTGTGAATATCTTCTAGTCTTGCGACCCCCTGAACGCGGTAATTATATTCAAGCCCGAATGGGAACTCCACTATTACAAGTCAGGTCCAATAATAGTTTCAACGTTCAGTCAAAGGATTTCTCTTTTGACATTTATATATTACATAATACATTTCACCTTTTCAATAATTTGTTTCCTTTTTCTGTATTATTTGACAGATTTATTGCAACAACAATATTTATAGCGACCATTATTCGCCCCTTTGAATGATTATCACGCTTCTTGGGCAACTTTTCATTCTCGCTTACTAAACAAAGAAAACTATATTTGATACAATGAAAAAGATGAAAAAAGACATTGATGATAAAAAAGCCAAGAAAAGAAAAATAATTTCTATTATTGCTATTGTGGGATTAAGTATTGATTTAATCATTTTGATGGCTACACTCTCTTTTCGTATCAAACTAGAAATGCAAAATAGAAGAGAGGCTGAACAAACCCTTCAATATCAACAAAGCGCAGAAGAATTAAAAAATCAATTAGTGTCTATCATCAATGATTCCTTGAAAGACATTGATAATGATGAACAATACCCCATCAACAACATTGCTTCGTTTATGATTGATCAGCAAAATAAGGCTTTATTGACGGGATATAATGAACAATATGTCGTTAATATGTCGTTTGATTTCTCTATTGATGATGATGTTATTAAACAAATAATGACTAATAACATTATTTCTAAATCATTAGATATATCAAATAGAGACACAATTTCTAATAATCCCTTGTTGAGTGATAATGATTTCCTCAAAAATCAATATAGCCAAATGCATTATGTTATTGGTAAAAATGATTCCTCGATAAGAAACTTATCTGCAACTTATTACGATTATCAAAATGATAGATATGAAACAATATCTAATTATGCCTATGAAATGGATGATTTCCACTACCAGGATATTACCAATATAAATAAAGCTTCATATACCTTAAAAGATAATCCAGTCATTTATTATTTATTAAGTAATATCTAAGGTAAAAGAAAAGGCCCAATACCAATGTATCGGGCCGATTTCATAATTAATATTATTGACGAATAACGCCTGTTCTAATGGCGGCTTCTTTGACCGCTTCCGCCACAACCTTATGGGCTTTTTTATCAAAAGCGAAGGGAAGAATATAATCTTCTTTTAATTCCTCGGGTTTGACACAATTGGCAATACCGATGGAAGCCGCTTTCATCATCTCCATATTAACTGTGGTTGCTTTAGCGTCAATCGCTCCTCTAAATAAGCCGGGGAAGACTAACACGTTATTGATTTGGTTAGGATATTGACTAGAACCTGTACCAACAATATATGCTCCTGCTTCTTTGGCTAATTCTGGAAGAATTTCTGGCACGGGATTAGCACAGGGGAAGAGAATAGGTTTTTCCGCCATAGAGCGGACCATATCTTGACTCACCACATTAGCCACAGAGACACCGACAAACACATCAGCGCCTTTCATGGCTTCCGCTAAGCCACCTTGTAAATGTTCACGATTGGTGATTTTGGCTAATTCTTGTTTGGCGCTATTTAAGCGAGGATCGCCTTCACATAAGATGCCTTTCGAATCGCAAACAATAACATTTTTCGCACCTAAGAACATCAAATATTTAGCAATCGCGACACCCGCAGCGCCTGCTCCGTTAACGACAATACGAATATCTTCAATATTCTTTTTCGCTAATTTTAAGGCATTGATTAACGCGGCGCCAGTGACAATCGCGGTGCCATGTTGATCATCATGGAAAACCGGGATGTCTAATTCTTCTTTTAATCTCGTTTCAATTTCAAAGCAACGAGGGGCAGAAATATCTTCAAGATTAATGCCGCCAAAACTACCGGAAATTAATTTAATTGTGCGGATAATTTCTTCGGTATCTTTGGATTTAATGCAGATGGGGAAAGCATCAACATTACCAAATTCTTTGAATAAGGCACATTTGCCTTCCATCACTGGCATGCCAGCTTCTGGACCAATATCACCTAATCCTAATACCGCGGTGCCATCAGTGATGACAGGGACAGTATTCCAACGTCTAGTGAGTTCAAAAGATCTACTGACATCTTCATGGATAGCCATACAAGGTTCCGCGACACCAGGAGTATACGCGAGCATTAAATCTTCTTTACTACCGACAGGAACACGAACGGAAGTTTCAATTTTTCCTTTCCATTCGTAATGTTTTTTTAATGATTCTTCACGAATATTTGACATAAAATACCTTCTTTACATTGGGATATAAGAGACTGATGCGCCGATTGTCATCATGATGAAAATCATGCAATTTAATAAGGCGCCAAAATAGACATTGCCTGATAATTTGTATGTAATTCTATTGACAATTGGCAACAAGAACATCATCGGAATAAGTGGGAACACCATATTGATAAATAGCCACATTTCACTATAGTCTGTTGCAGAATAATAACCATAGAAAACTGTACCAGTTAAGAAATAACATGTGTAATTAACCACTAAGATAAATACCAAACCAAGGGAATTAGCTAAAGCCGCTACTAAGGTTGTTTTCCATTCGCTCCAACCTTCATAAGCAATAGAAAGATTGACCCTGATTGAGTTAGAAAGATAGAAGACGAGGAATGGAATGAGATAAATTGCCCACGTCACAATAAATCTCGGTTGTAACGGGGATGCAGATATCAACATAAACCTGAAGTCTTGGTGCATTAAGACATTAACAAGTTGCACCATGCCAAAATAAACACCAAATAAGACAATTGCTAATCCGATGGATTTCAATAAATCAAGTGGTTTCACTTTTAGCAACGTAAATTTCCGCCAATCTAATTTAGCGGGTTCGTGTTTAATTTTGCCAACAATAAAACGCACGAGATTTTCAATTAAAGTAGGAATTGTGTATAAAAGCAAACCAAATGCACCATTAAATACCGCCCAAAGCATAACAGCATTCACCATTCTTGCAGGATATTGGAAGGTATAAATATTATTCGCAGCATCACTCATCCATGTCATTGTTAGTCTAGCGCATGGAATATAATCGAGGCATGCTACAACAGCACCTATGACAAGCAAAGTCCAAAACATCACCTTATCATAAATTGATTTCTTTTTACTCTTTGGCAAAACTGGCTCCTTGGCTTGTAAATCAGGAGCAAATTCCGGCTCAATTGGCACCACTTTATCACCATAAGCAATCCGATTATCATTTTCTAATGTGACACGTTCAGCACCTGCTTTTTTCAATGATTTCATAAACGGTACATAAGTAACGATTAAGCTAGCCAAAGCGTAAACCAAGATAAATCCATTGACCATGGCGAAACCATTGCTGGCTTCTTTGCCCATCCAAATCATCGAAGAATCTTTAATATTAGTGTCGAAATTTAAAGACTCTTTAAAGAAATTTAAGGTATTTGAAATAGATTTTGGATCATACATTTCAAAACAATGGTTAATATCTTCGTGATGAATAACGCGGTAATCATGAGTCTCGTAAGATCCATAAACCTTGTCAATTTCAAAATCAGAATAGGAATTAACCTTATCGCCGTTGACGTTGTTGATAAACATCAAAGAAACGATTTCAAATGAATTTGTACTATCTTGATAACGGAAACTTCCCTCATCATAATAGGCGTAACTCATAGCGGCATTACAACGTAAATTTTTGAATCTATTTGCCGCACTTAGTTTAATATAACCAGAAATATATAGGGCTTTGATAACGGATTCATCATAAGTCGAACCAGAGAAATTTTCCGCTAATTGGCAAACATTACCACCACCTGCGGAATGACCAACTGCACCAAATCTAGTTCTATCAATATAATTGTAAGTTTCTAAATTGTTATAAACATATTGGACGAGGTAATTTAAACCATTGCAACCAACAGTCGAAGAAATCATATCTCCATCTTCTGTATACCCAGCAGCCGTTGTAGCACCTTGACAGCCAGGATCTAAAGTAAACACAACAGATCCACGTCTCGATAATTCAATAGCATATTGCGCCATGGTGGCTTTGGTTCTTGTGAAACCAGGCATTACAAATACCACAGGGTATGGATTTTCCTCGCTGGCACCCTTGGGGACATATTGTGTCACACCAAATTGCAGCATATCATCTTCAATAACATAGTTATGTCCATTTAATTTATTGATTTCACCAGCATTGTATTCTTCAGTCATTGCTTTCGTTAAAGTAAAATCATCGACATCAACACTGAATCCAGATGTTTCAAAACACATTGCGGAGAAGGAGAATAAAAGAATGCCTAAGAAAGAGGAACACGAAAGAATGAAATTAGCGCGTCGATACCATTTTTTCTTCGGTTTATCTTTGACTTGATTGCTTTCTTCTTGTATTTCCGTTGGTTCATTGTTTTTCAAAAGCAAAACAATAACACCAAGAATCGTTCCCACGACTGTCACAATCGATAAAGAAATAAAGATAATAAAGATAATCTTATATTTTTTTTGATTTATTAAATCTAGTCTTTGACGGATGTAATCTAAGCCCAAACCGGACCAAAGGCTCAAAAAGCCCAAAGCCAGGAAAAGCCAGTAGAAAGAATCTCCCATCGAATAAAAACAGGCAGTAAGAAGGGCATAGATAAAAGCAACGCAATAATTAACAATAGAGGCTGAAAGTAGCAGTTTATTCTTCAATTTCATATTAGACCTCCTATGCTAAAGCTTCATGACCATCAGGGGTTTTTAGCCATTCATAGACTTTGATGGCCACCTCTTTATCGGTTAATCTCGCAATATAACGAGATTTCCCGCCCATTGGAATTTCGCCTTGTTTTTCGATGATAGAAACACCACCAGTAGAATTGATATTATTTCCGACACCAATAAGCAAATCAACATCGCCGTCATCGTTAATCAAACCACCCATAGCGGCAACATCACCATTATAACCACGAATAGAAACTAAGCCGATTTGCTCGTCAGTAGCGTCACATTCGCTTCTCAAAAAGGCATGTAAATCAACAGTCCATTTTTCAATTTGCGTTTCGCTAAGTCCAGAGGTTGTTGTTTTCGCATACCAACCCACAACGAGATAATAAGTAGGAAGTTCGTCTTTGTGGATAAATAAAGGATTCATTGTTACCTTTCCGTCGACGACATAATTTTGTATTTGACTATAACGCACAATACCGTTTGGTTTGACATATTCATTTTCAAAATTTATATCCGAAAAATGAACATTATCTAACGCGGTCCAACCAAAGAATTTATGATCTGTTGGAATGTCTTCTGCCGCCACGGTCGGAGTTAAACCATTATTAAATGTTGTCACATGAGTAGTAGTAAAAGGGGTTCCTCCTACAAATTCAACATCACATGATTTTTCCCATTTTTTTAGCATTGAACATCCGCTTAAAGAAACAACAGAAATAAACCCAAAGGATAAGGTTGCCATTATTTTTTTAATAGTATTTTTCATATTACCCTCCTTTTAAGAGAGGGGCCAAAAAGGCCCCTAAATATTATTTCCTGTCAATGTAGCAACAACGTTTTGGCCAGCATCAGACAAAACCCACGTCACAAAGGCATTAGTAATCTTATCGCTATTGAGAGCATGATACACTCTTTCAGTACCCGAACCTAATTGGGTACCAATATTGCCAGTTTGGACCACTGTGAAGCCATTGGAAGTAAGCGAACTTGTCAAAGCGGAGGCACCGAACAAGACAACATCAGTATCCTTGTTAATTGCTTTTGCAAAATTTGCATTATTTAAACCATCACCAATGTATTCATCGGTTACGGTATAGGATGATAATTCAGGGACACCGGCAATGTAATTTCTAAAAGCGGTAGTAAGAACGGAATAGCCAGTTGTTTCACTATCGGAAATGAATTTAGCATAATACGTGAGATATAAAACTTTCTGCGCTTCTGTTTCTTCTCCCTCGTCGGGATCTACTGAACCTCCACTATGTGTTGGGTCAAGAATTTGCATAGCGGCTTCTGTTTTGATGAAATCAACAAAGGAATTTGTTAAATCATCTTCATTTAAAGCACACATCGCTCTATCGTTTTTGCTATTAATGGTTAAATCGAGACCATCAGGACCAAAATCAACAAAATTAGTCACTTTATCAGCAAGTTTATACGTTGATAAATCAGCATCAGTACCATTAGCAATACTAGCAGTAACTGGAAGCATAATATCAATAGCAGGATTGTCGCCGATTGCTTCAAGATATTTAGCTTTATTGAAGTAAGGTTCGGTATTATCAGCACCTTCGTAGTATTCAACTTTTGCTTCATCATATGAAATCGAGTTTTCACTAGCATAGACTTTGTATGCATCGATTAAATCTGAAGATTGTTGGCTTGTGAGCCATCTTCCCCAAACACCAACCACGAGTTTAGATTCACTAGCTGGTTCGACTGGATATGGTTTTGGTGGTTCATAATCTGGATCTAAAATTTTTAAGGCATCTTCAGTTAAAACCCAAGTTGTAAAGGCCACTGATAAATCATCGGTACCCCATCTACTGATATAACGGCCCGATTCGCCAAAAACCTTTGCGCCCAATAATTCGTGGAATGGTAATTCTTCAGCATCCTTAAAAGCAGAAGTATTGCCACGGAAATTACCACCTGTAGGGAAAGCTACTGTAATGGAGGTATCAGTTTTACATGCTGTACTATAGTCAAGCACACCATAATATGGGGCGCTAGAGCCTTTCCCTTCAAAATAGGTGTAATCAAGGAAATCATAAACGATCTCTTTTTCATCAGCATAGGTTTTGAAAGCATTATAGAATAATTCAAAATTCGTTTCTTCAATATATCTGCCCCAAACACCAACATTAAGTCTCACTATTTCGCCATCTTTGACTATAGCGTAAAGATTGACTTGATGATTCGCATCGGCTAATTCCACTATTTCATCATAAGTAAGATTAGCGCCAACTCGGTAATCAACATCTTTGGCGGTAGAGCCAGTATCAACACCCCAGCCTAATAATGATTTACCTTCATCGACGGCAATAGCGGAAAGAACAACATCTTCTTGCGCTTTACTATCAGTGGTTTTGCTCGCAACTGTTTCGCCGTTCAAAATGAAGTTTACAGTATAATCAACTTGATTGGCTTCAAATTGGGCATAAAGAGACATATCGCGTTGGACAATATCGGTTTCAAAAACCCACTTAACGCCTTCAGTGGCTTCGGTAAACCAGCCAGTAAATTCGTATCCATCACGTGTTGGATTAGTTTCTGGCCGTTCCACAACGTCATTAGCTTCCGCTTGTTTGGTAGCAAAAACTTGATCACCATTCATAAAAGTGACTGTGTAATATGTTTTCTCGTCACCTTTAGAAGATGTGCCATCACTACTTCTACCACAGCCAACTAAGAGGAATGTGGACAACACCAGTGTGGATAATTTTAATAAATTTTTGTTTTTCATCGTTATTTTCTCCTTTAAAAATCAAAAAATTATTATATATATTAACAACAAAGTTGTTATTACCTAAGATATTTCACTGTCATCAATATCAATAGAATATTTTGCAACCGTCTCTTTAGCCACCGAGATAAGTTGTCTAGCTATTTCTTCTGAAACACCATTTCCCATTTGACTAGCAAATGGAGCAGTTGGATCATTTTCTAAAACATAATCCGCTACTTTTTTGCCAAAGAAATCAGTTTCATCAATATTGATGTTTTTCAACATGGAAAGAACGTGCACACAAGCTGATAAATAAGCTCCATTAATTGATTGGTGTTTATTATCGGAATAATATAATGGAATATCTTTATAATCCGTATAAATTTTGGTGAAGGCAGGACCGACAAAATTAACATCGCTAACACCCGTCACTTCGTTTGCGCACTTTATATAAGAATCACGAATTAGTTTTTCTAAATCAGGAATATTCTTCTTTTGACTACTAGCGGCTTCTTCATAGGCCCAAGTACTATAGAGTCTTACTTCACAATTCCTTTGTGTTGTTTTGACATCACTAGTGAGACTGGTGACGCCATTTTTAAAACTCGTGTAATTGCCATAGGGGGTTGTCGATTGTTCTTGAAGAACCACAAAATCATAGTCGTCATTTTCCAATAATTTATTGTAAATTTGAATGCCAGTTTCGGAAGTGTGGCTAGAATGAGTTGCTAATGTAGTAGATCCCTTAACTACGTAGTCAACTTTAATCATTTCTCCTAAAGATTTACCCAGGCCTTCGACAAGAGCTGGTATATCGTAATAATAGGTGAACGAATTCCCAATAAAGAAAATTTTCGTTGTGGACCAAACAGT
Source organism: uncultured Bacilli bacterium (assembly GCA_905236715.1). GTDB lineage: Bacteria > Bacillota_I > Bacilli_A > RFN20 > CAG-826 > RUG13091. The sequence goes on from CAJOMQ010000008.1 coordinate 47,385, forward strand.
GGGCACACCATTTTTATAATGCCAATAAATATCACTTTCATCTGGCATTTCTTCTTGATAGAAATATATCGTAGCAGAGCATCCATTGGAAATATCACTGCCGGAAAAAGAATATAATTCTGCTTCATCCCTAAAGGCGTCGCGCCCGATAGCGGTAATTGAAGATGGAAGCATGTATCCAGTAACTGATGTTAAAGAATAGAACATGTAGTTACCAATAACGGTGATTCCTTCATTGATGTCCACTTTTGTGATTCTTTTAGAAATGGCATACCAAGGCACTTCCTTTTCTTCCGAAAATGTTTTGGTTCTTCCGTTACCAGAAACAGACAAATTAAAACCATTGTCAATTTTTGTTAATGTCGCAATCACACTACCATCACCTTTAAAAGAAACATCATATGAGTCACCAGTTTTATAGGAAGGTTTTACGCGTGAGCTTGCGCATGAAAAAGTCAATAGAGAGATTCCTATAATAGGAAACATTTTGAAAATTGCTTTCATGTCAATTCTCCTTTGAAATAGCGATACTTATAATAATAATTTATCAATTAATTCCGATTAAAACAAAATATATTTATATATGTGCAATTAGAAAATATATTATTCCATAAAATTTTTTTATGACTTATAATGTTTCCATGACTTTGAACCATCTCAATTATTTCGTCACCGTTGTAAAACTTAATAGTATTACAAAAGCTGCGAAAGCCCTTTATGTCACTCAGCCAGCGATAAGTGCGGCCATAAAAGAATTAGAAAAAGAATTCAATACTTCTTTATTTGTGCGTTATAACAATCAATTAATACTTACCGATGAAGGACATCACTTATACCGCTTAGCGGTAAATCTTCTCAATCTATCTGATAAATTAGAAGAAGATATGAAAAACTATGTCAAAAAAGCGGAAGTATTAAAGATTGGGGTTCCGCCGATGCTTGGTTCTTTTATCATCCCCACTTTGATTCAAGATTATGGAAAAGATAATAGCGAGGTCGAAGTGCAATTAACCGAATTAGGCAGTATGGCTAATCAAAAAGCCATCTTGGATCATGAAATATCATGTGGCTTTACCGTCAAACATCAAGATAACATCAATGAATCGTTGGAATATGTCAAAGTCGCTACTACTTCTTTATTCTTCGCTATCAATAAGAATCACCCATTAGCAAAAAAGAAAGTCATCCGCTTTGAAGATATTAAAAATACTCCTCTCATTTTAATGAAGGAAGATTGCTTGCAATCATCATTAATTCAAAATGAATTTGAAAAAAGAGGACTAACACCCAATATCAAAATCAGAACTAATCAGCTATATACCATTAAAGAATTAATCTCCACGAATAATTTAGGTGCTTTCTTATTCACGCAAGTATTCAAATACGATAACGAAGATATCATCACTATTCCATTAAAAGAACCTTTAGATTTTGACATCATCTTGGCGTGGGAAAAACATGTTCCCTTAAATGATGTCACCAAAAAATTCATTTCTTTTATAAAAAATAAAAATTTAAATATATAAAAAGATATACGCGCGTATAAATAATTAATGAAAAAAATATTTTTTAAAAAAGTATCCCTAAAGGGATAAAAATTTTTTTATAATTTTTTACAAAAAAGTGTTGCAATTATTTTTTGATAAGCGCATACTTATAGACAATCCACACCGAAAGGCAGTGGAAGAAACAAAAATAACGATAGTTATTTATGTTTCTAAAGACTAGATAAGACGATCGACGAAGGTAGTAAAAGTTGATTAATCGCCTTCTAGGATTAAATTTCCTAGATTAACGATCGCACTAGCAGAAATGTTCCTCGGAATATTTCAAGGGCACGATTCCTCCCTCCTAGAGATGGCGCTGAATTAGAGTTTGACAGCATAAGAACCATCCGCCCGACACGACAAAGAGGAATATAGAAGCCAATCCCTTCTATCTACCACCATCACGCTCAGGTCAACTAAACACGTGATATAAGGAAACTATCAGTTAGCAATGGCATGATAGCCGAATGGTTAAAAACTCAGCCTTACAAAAGTCAGCCACATACGTGACGTTGATAACGAGGCTTCTAGGATTAAATCTCCTAGTCAATGACTCCCAAGGCTTGTTACTTCTCCGTAAGTAACTAAACGGTACCCCTCCCTCCTCGAGTGGTCGCTGAGTTAGAACTTAACAGCGTAAATCCACCACCGGACATGACAAAGAGGAAATAATTCTCTTACTAATCCCAAGAGAAAAAATCTAATCCACACTATTCAACTTAACATGTGGTGATAGCGGAAGAACTCAGGCTATAGAAATTCCGCAAAGACAGATCTAAAGAGTTCAAGACTAGGTAAATCAACCATTTCCAAGAAACTGATATTGGAATATTGAGAAATTAAAATCTTCTCATTAGCTGGTTGTTCTAGCAAAGAATTATGATGAAAGTCATAATTATCGGTACGATCCTCCCTGATGCTTGCATCACTGGTCTCCGCGTTGAAGTTTGGCGGAATAAATCCAGTACCGGACATGACGAAAAGGATAACAGCCTCAAAGCTAATAACTCGAGGAAGCTGGCCACCAATGTGCTAAGCAGTTCAAAACACATTGCCAACAAGAAGCACCACCAGCCTAAAGGAACTTAACTTGGGTATCTGTCGCAGGGTGAAATTCCCTGCAACAGTGCAACGGTTACAAAAAAAATAGGACATTGGGTCCTATTTTTTTATGCTTGATAGATAATTTTAGAAACTAAAATCCGTTATTTGCACATTATTTCCATAAATGGTTTTGAAATCATTCTTCATGGAAATAACATGATAATTAGCTTTTTCCCAATCATTATTTAATTTATTAATACGGGCTTGAAATTCTTCGTCATTTTCTAAACGCAATGTTCCTTCATCTAAAACATTTTTTCTTGCGTGATCACGGGTATCATCATCGGCGACAAGCATAAAGGCCGCGGATTTATATGATGGATTAGATAAAGCGTAATTATGCATCGCGGCATCCCCACCACTATTGCCAAAAGATAAAACGGGGACTTTGCCAATTTCTTGCGCGATTTGTTTCACTTTATTAGTCTTCAGATTTTTGATTAATAAATTATCAGTTCTAATTAATGTTTCGTCAACCCCACAGGTATAATTAACTCCATCCGCACTTCCTTGTTCCGACATTTTTAATTCCACATCCATACCGATGACGCGATTAGGCGCAATGCCAAGAGATTCCACTAAGGAACGACAAATAAAACGATCAGAACCAGAAACTACATAATAGGTAAAATCATTAGCGGCGAGATAATCAAATACTTCTAACATCGGCTTATAGAATGATTCGGCGTAAGTCATATTGATAAATCCATTCGCGGGGTTTTTCGCATAGTTTTTCACATATTGATCAAATTCCGCGATGCTCATGCCACTATAGGCTTTGGCCGCGGCGTAAGCATGTTTCATATCAAAGCCATGACTTTCATCATAATTTGGTAAAGGTGTCCCCAAAGTCACAAAATTACGGATATCATTCGCGGTTTCTACCACATCCGCTGGAGCGATACTTTTATAATCTTCGTCTTCTAAGACACGATATTCGAGCATATTATATTCAAAATACGTGGGATATAATTCACCGATAAAAGTGCCATCCATGTCAAACGTGGCAATACGGTCTTCAATAGGAATATAATTTGGGGATTTTTTATCAGTGACATCATTGATATATTCTTTTAAGGCTGTCAAAGATGAACATTCATTCCATGAGCCAAAATAGGTTTTGTTTTCTTTTTGGTTTTGACAACCCACTAGGGAAATAATCATAGGAATTAAACTAATAATGATTTTCTTGTTCATATAAAAAACCTCTTTTCTTATAAACCGATATAATGCGATAAAATGATCCACACGGCGAGCACTAATAAAATAGAGCCACCAATAATACCTGTGATCTCAATTTTATTTTTAAATAATTTCCGGAAGAAATTACCAAAAAAGACACCACATAAAGAAATCACAAAAGTAATAACCATAATAATGGAGACATGTAACCAAATGGTCACATTATTACTCATGGAAATGCCTTCATTATTTACATTATGAAAAGCGACGCCTGTCGCTAAAGCATCAATCGCCGTAGCTACACCCATCAATAGCACTTCTTTAACAGAAAATAGTTTTATTTCTTTATCTTCTTGTTTTTTCTTCATTTCAATGATGGAATCCACAATCATTTTCACACCGATAAATAACAAAGAAGCAAACGCTAACCAGCAAACAATCACTGACATGATTTGTCCGGCTTGTTCGCCTCCACTAGCGCCGACAATTTGTGATACTAATTCCACTGCCCAATATCCCGCTAAAGGAAATAAGGCTTGAAATAAACCAAAAATAAAGGCAATAAACAAACTTTTCTTTGTGTTAATATCAGAAAAAGTTAATCCTTCGGCAATAGCCACAGAAAAGGCATCTGCGCTCAGCGCAATACCAAATAATATCACTTGTAAAATAATTTCAAAAGTCATGCTTATCCCAATATTATTTCATTGTAATTTTATTTGTGGGAAAAGCAATAAAAATATATAGCACTTTAAAAAATATAAATTTTTTACCTTATATCTGAATATTTTATTTCCTTATAGGAAAAAAATTAGTAGAATGAACGCGAGGACAAAATATGAAAAACGGAAAAATTTTATTGGTTTTACCACTTTTAATTGTTGCTACCGCGTGTAATGGCAATTCTTCGCAGAATAATGATGATAGTGAAGCATTTGATGACAAGAGTGCTAATTATTATTCTTTAGTGGAAAAAAGAAATGCTTTTGATCAAGATAGCGAATTAAATTTCGTCGATGAAATAACCAATGGCTTAGATGATCGCATTTGGAACACATTAGATGGCTATTGGGAAAACGGGGGCACTACTCCACATAATGGGGTGAGAAGAAGAAATATCTTTTATACCAAAGATGAGCAAGGTAATGGCTATGTGGCTTTAAAAGCGCGTGGCAATTACAATTTAGAAGATCCTTCTTTAGGTGGAAAACCAGAAGGTTCTTGCATTGAAACCAAAAAATCATTAGGTCCTGGTAGATATGAAATTGAAATGGCCGCTATGCCAAGAGAAGGTGGTGTCACCGCGATGTGGACATATAAATGTACAACAGGAAGCGAAGCCACGAGCCAAAATGAAATTGATATTGAAATTGGTGGCAGTGGCCAATTTACCAATTTGTGGTGCACTACTTGGACCACCAAAACCAATAAAGCCACTTATTCACCAAACGTCAGTGATATTTGTTATATGAACGATGGACGTATTCATAAATATACCTTTGATTGGTACACCAATTATGGCACTACCGGCGAAGGGCGAATTGATTGGTTTATCGATGGCCAATTTGTCCAATCGATTAAAGGGGGAACTGTCTCCACGATTGATATGCCTGTTTGGATTGGTGTCTGGCTACCTTCTTGGGCCGGCAATGCCCATTGGGTAGAAGATTATATTTTAGTGGATAGAGTTTCTTATACCGCCTTTGATGCTGATCAGTATTATGATGAAAACCGTGCATATACCACTTATTCACCAATGGACCCATCAAAATCAGGTATTCAAAATATCAACTTTAACGATATTACCGCCAATTTAAATAAATTAGCGAACCCCTCTTTTGAAATCGACCATGAATATGTCAGCGATGATTATTATGGCTGGAATAATTTTGGTAATGGTTATGAAGGTACATTAACATTTGTCAATGATGCCACCCTCGGCAATAAGGCGGCTAAATTATCAGCGGGAAGTGGCGATAATAAAGATGCTTATTTTTATCAAAGAATATCTTGCTCTTATGAAGGTTTCAAATACCGCCTTTCTATTGATGCCAAAACATTGAATAGTAGCGACAAAGCGGAAATTATTATTTGGCAAAAAGATTCCGCAGCCGTAAAAACCATCAAAAGAGAAAACATCACTATTGATGCCACAACCTATAAAACCTTTACAAAAGATATCGAAATGGTAGCTAATGCCGCGACGTTAGATATTTTCTTGCATGTTGAAGAAGGTTCGGCATTATTTGATAATGCGAAATTATTGAAAGTCTATTAATCGTTATTATTTTCTTCTTTTGTTAATCCTTTACGATATATTTCGGGATAATCATCATTGATAGTTAAATCAAATATGGAATGGGAATAAATCGTAAAAACGAAAATAGAAAACTCAAAATAAAACAAAGCGGATAAAGCCATAGCAATATATCGAGCCAAAGCAAAAGGCACAAATTCATAAATAAAAAATGGGAATAAAATCACTAAAAGAATGAGCATGTTCCACCCAACCATGCCAAAGGTAAAACGAATAGCGTTAGAGAAAAACTGCCTAATGGTGGCCCGATAAATAATATTTTGTGTCAAATAAAAGCTAATTATAAGAAAAAGGAAAAGGAATGCGACATATAATAAACCCACAATGACTCCTTTTAATATGTCGTTTAATCCACCTGAATAAATGATAATAATTTTGCCATATGACAAAAGAAAATAGATGAGGCCAAGCAAGAAAAAGCCCAATAAAGATGGTTTTAAATTGACTTTAATGCCATAGAAAAAATCTTTCACGGGATTAGCCCCTTCACCAAAAGCTAAACGTTTCGAATAATATAACGCGCCGACAACACCTAAACCAAAAATCATGATGAACAAAATATATGGTGCATAAACTATTAATCCAGTAAAAAGGAAATTGTCATCATTGATAGTAAATGTATCACTATAGGTCAAAGACATATTCCAAACAATTAGAGGAACAAGAAATATAGTCACCAATAAAGAAACCGTTATAAAATCCCAAAATCGCGTTTTTAAGCGATCTTTTAGTAACGCCATTCTATTTGTCGGAGTATTAATCTGTTTGTCTTTCATTGATTGATAAAAAATATTCTAAAGCCAAATAACCAAAAACGTGATTATTTTCTTTATCGAAATTGACGGAATTTTGATTCACCAATAAATAGTAAGAAAATGATTCTTGCCCTTGGGCGGTAAATTCAACATGTTCTAAATAATGGTGTTGATGATTATATTCATCATTATTTTTATCAAATAATTTCACACCATAGGATAGTTCTTCATAAACGAAAGTCTCGTAATTATTGATTGTGGGGCAATCGATTAATAAATCGTTTAATGCCATAAATTTATCTTTAATGACTTCTTGCATGGAAACAAGATCACCTTCGCTTAAAATAACAAAATCGCTATTTTCCCCATAGGCTTGGTAATAATCGTACAGTTTCGGATCGTTAAAAGGATAATCATACATATTGATTTCTAATAAGCCATCATCTTCATATTCTTTTAAAATTTCCTGTTGATAAAAACGGTCTTTCAATCCATAGGCCGCCCAGAAAAAATCAATTTTTTGATAAGGCTTAATTTTATAAACATTTTGAAAGATGAGAAAGAAGAGTAAAAAGAAAAGGCCAAAAAAGGCAATAATAGTCCAGCCAAAATAATAAAAATATGATTTTCCTCTGCTCTTATCTTTATATATTTTCATAAGCGGTAATGATTGATTGATAAGTAATGAATTGGTATTGTTGATTTTCCTTTATATCACTTATATCGACATTATTTTCTATATAAAAAACATATTCTTTATCTTCCTGCAAATCTTTTATTTTTATTTCTTTAACAGAAAGACCACGTACATGTTTGACTTTCTCATTAATTTTTAAAACCAAACCATGTGTTAAATATTTATCCGCTCTCATGCTATTTTTCATGAATTTTTCATAATGATGAAGAGGAATTAATGAAGTATAAACAAGATAGAGAACACCACTGGCTTCAATGGTGGCAATAATCGCTAAAATAACCGCCATCACATAACGAATTTTCCGATTGGTGAATAAGAAAATAAGCACCATTATAGAAGCAGTGATAATGAAAGATAAAATAATAATTAAGTAAATGATTTTTTTGTTTTTACTTAAAGTGTTGATGGATTCTTGGTTAACAATCTGTTTCATTAATCTTTAAATGGCTTAATATTATTACCACTTACTTTATCGAATAAAGAATATTTATCCAAGTTAAAGACAAGATTTAATTTTTGTCCTTTTTCTAAATTTAATTCCGCGGGAACCTTGGCGATGACGTCTTTGCCAGCAAAATCAACATGTGCGTAATATTCATTACCTAATAATTCAGCGATGGAAATCTCTAATGGCATGACATCGGAGCGATTTTTGATTAAAACGGCACTATTTTGGTCAACAATGTCTTCAGGACGAATACCGAATAAGATTTCATGCGATTCATTATTCAAACATTTTTCATAATGAGATATATCTTCTCTTAGTTTGATAATCTCTGGATCTTCTTCGGGATTTGTCACTTCATTATTTTTCCCTTTCGCTTTCTTTTCTTCATCAAATTTGGCTAAAGTAGCGATAATTTCCTCAATACGGAGAGAGGCTTTTTCAATTTCTTTTTTATAAAATTCATCATGCGCTTTTAACATTTCTTTATCGATTTTAATATTAACCACACCATTTAAATCAATGTGGTCACGATAGAAGGTACCATCGATAATATTCATGGCTGGTGAGCCAATAAAGGTGGCGACAAAAGTATTCGCGGGATGATTATAAATTATTTTCGGAGAACCAATTTGTTGCACATATCCTTTGGACATGACCACAATTCTTGTCGCCATTGTCATGGCTTCAATTTGGTCGTGAGTCACGTAGATAGTTGTCGCTCCTAATTCATTGTGCAATTTAACGATTTCACTACGCATTTGCACACGTAATTTAGCATCTAAGTTAGATAATGGTTCATCCATTAAGAAAACGTTGGCGTTTCTCACAATGGCGCGGCCAAGAGCGACACGCTGACATTGACCGCCAGATAAAGCCTTGGGCTTGCGGTCTAAAAATTCACTAATTTGCAAAATATCCGCGGCACGATGAACTCTATCATCAATTTCTTCCTTTGGTAAATGACGCATTTGTAAACCAAAAGCCATGTTATCATAAACGGTCATATGCGGATATAAGGCATAGCTTTGGAAAACCATCGCCGTATCACGGTCTTTCGGTTCTAATTCATTAGCAAATTCGCCATCAATATATAAATCACCACCGGTAATTTCTTCTAAACCCGCAATCATTCTTAAAGTTGTGGATTTACCACATCCGGATGGTCCGACAAAAACGATAAATTCTCTTTCTTTGATATCGAGGTTGAAATCAAATACCGCTTGGACACGATTAGGATAAATCTTATTGATATGTTGGAGAGAAATAAAGACATCGCTAGGAGCCACTTTTTCTTTCTTCAAAGAATTTTTTTGTGCTGTCACCATTTCTCGATAAACAACTTCTCTTTTTTTCGCGAGAATTTTTTCTTCTTTTTCTGTTTGTCTTTCTAAAGCTTTTCTTTCTTCACGAGATAATTTTTGTTTCGCCATGACTTTTTCTCCTTTATTCATCATAAGTGTATATGCGGACATAATCCACAATCATATCAGCTTCTTGGAAGTTGACATCTGGTTCGACATTTTTCACATAATTGCCTCCCACCGCCATATTCAACAAAATATGGAAGTTTTGATCAAAGGGGGCATGAGGATTTTCTTGTTTATTAACCGCACCAGAAGACCACGCTCTTTCGGGGACTTCTAAAATTTTATTATCATCGACATAAAAAACCATGACATCTTCTTGCCAATCTAATTTATAAATATGAAATTCGGTGATAGAAGAAGACTCTTCGCCTCTTCTTTTCATATTGTTATAACCTGTTTGATATGTATCGCTACCTTGACTAATTGAATAATGCAAAGCGCAGGAAGTGCCATATTCACTACCACCATTGGCCTCCATGATGTCAATTTCTCCGCTATCTGGCCAACTGCCATAAGCCCATTCTTCTGGTAGCATCCAAAAAGCGGGCCACATTCCTTTTTGGGCTGGTAAGGCTATACGTGCTTCAATAATGCCGTATTTAAAGAAAACTTTACCAGTGGTACGAATACGACCAGAAGTATAATCATAGCCACCATAAGATTCCTTTTTGGCCGTGATATGTAGTTGTCCATCTTTTACCGAAATATTTTCTTTCCGATAATATTCTAGTTCATTATTGCCCCAACCTGTATTGGGTGTGCCATCGCCTGTTTGATAAGACCAATAATCTTCATTTAATGTATCGCCTAAAAAATCATCTTCAAAAAACAACTTATACCCATCGGGGATTTTGTTGGCGTCTTTCTTGGTTTGGCAACCAGTCAATAATAATGGTAATAACAACATACGATAAACTTTTTTCATCATTGAAAAACCCTCACATAATCCACCACCATTTCCGCGGAAACAAAAGAAGAAGATGGCTCCACCCAATTATCAAATATTCCCCCAACCGCTAAATTGAAAATCAGATGGAAGGGAGCATCAAAAGGGGCATTGATATTATCGGGAGAAGCGGAAGTAGTCCAAGCATCATTGCGCACCGTCATATGAATAGCGCCATCGACATAATATTTGATATAAGATTCTTGCCATTCACAAGCATAGAGATGATATTCGTTGATATTGTGACCATTCACTTCATGCGACTTATAAGTGTGATTGCCATCTAAAGTGGCATAATGTAAAGCGGAACTAGATTGATTAGGGATGCGACCTTTCGCTTCCATAATATCAATTTCCCCAGAATAGGGCCATCCACCATAGGTATTAGTTTCTGGAAGCATCCAAAAAGCAGGCCACATAGCTTGTTCAATTGGTAATTTAATACGGGCTTCAATATAACCATATTTAAAAGAAAATTTGCCTCTTGTCACTAAGCGTGAAGAAGTGTAATGAGAAGAGGCAAAATCTTCTTTTTTGGCAGTGATATGAAGGGCGCCATTAGCAATAGTAGCGTTTTCTTTACGGTAATATTGCATTTCGCCATTTCCCCAGCCCCAACCGCCGGTGCCAATATCATAATCCCATTTATTTTCGTCGATGATATCATCGTTAAATTCGTCGCTCCACAATAAAGAAGAATAGCCATCAGGATAGAAATGGGATTCATCGCTAGAAGAGCCAGTTGTATCTCCACTAACGGAAATATCGACTTGACCACTATTATTGTCATAATTTAAGGAAATATAAATTTCTTCTTGCTCATCATAAAAATCAAATAAGAAAGAAGTGAGATTCTTTTTCGGAGCATAACAATCAAAATAATGCTGATCGTGTTGTGGAGAAATCCAATTGCTTTTATTGCCATTAATTTCTAAGCGGTCAAAAAGATGGCCTTCGGCATTAAAGGGATCAATATCCCCTGTATAAGTGACACGAATATTATTTTGGTAAGTGGAAATATAATAGACATTAGTGATATGAAAATTACCAATTGTAATATTAGTCAATATATCTTCGCTTCCTTTTCTGCTCCATAAAGAAGAAATCACTTGGCAGGCAGTGAGAGAAGGAACAAGCAAAAGAAGCGTCAATATTTTATTTTTCATCAACTAACCTCAATATAAATATGATTAATTTTTCCTTCGCGAATATCTTCCGCCATCTTACCGCGCAACTCATCATAATGTTTTCCATCAATTAAATAAGATAAATGGCATCCTTCATATAGATTAAGATGTTTGGGATTATGGTAGGTGATGACCACCTGACCAAAAAGAGGAAAGGACACCTCATCTTTTTCATCAAAGAAGGATTTATTTAATTTTGGTGATGGCGCGAAAAGAAGTTCATTATTTTCATAAACAAAAGCGTGTTCGCCTAAAAACATCAAATAAAACATATCCAATACTTCCGCATTGGCCCCTGTTAAACGGGCAAATTGACCTTGCCCATGCATACGCTTGTTAGGATTACATGTCGGAACGATGAAACTGGAATTTTCTAATGGACTTCTTCCATAAATAGAGGGATCCATATTGCAGACAAAATTGATTTTCATTTCCGCATAGAATTGTTCATATAATCCCGCTTTTAAAAGACCAAGGAGATATTTATAAGTCATATGTAAGAAATTACATTCTCTTTCTAACCAACCTTTGGTAAAAGCGTGTACGCGTCCGATTTCAAATGGCGCGTCATCTAATTCATCGCAAGTCTTATAAAAACCTAGTTGGGGGTCACGTAAACCGCTTTGATAAATGTTTTGATAATCATCCAAAGTGAAGAAATCCTGCCCTAATTTAGCCATTCTTGCGGAAGCTTCTAAGAAATGAGGGATTAATCTCTGCTTAAATGACAATGGTTTAACCACGCGATAGCCGAGGTGATTAATCTTATCGGTTATTTCATATTTATCAACATCATTAATAATGTAACTAGGTAAAATACCACCACCGAGTTTTTTGGCTTCGATAATGCCTTTGGCAAGTATATTTTTCATCGCTTGTAAAATCATTAAAGCATCCGCCACACTGATTTCATCCTCGTTATCAAAAGCGTATAAATGAGTATTTTTTCTTAATAATTCGCGAGCAGTAGTCACCTTATCCCAATAAGCAAAGGAAGAAATATGATTTGATAACAATTGTGATAAACCATCTCTGATTTCTTCATATAAATGTAATTGGTCTTTGGTTAAATGTAATTTTTTGTCTTGATGAATAGCGAAATTATCAAGGGCAAAATTCACCAAACGTAATAATTCAACTGATCAAATAAGCCTGGTAAACCATTCATCGCGTCATTCCAACCGGGTTTTTCACACTCCATTTCAATCCCCATTTGATGGGCATCTAAAGTGGAAAACTTCACCAAGATGAGATTAAATATTTTACTAGCTAAATTAACGGCAATAATGTCGCCATTTTGATTAGTTTTCCAAAGAGTTTCGGTTCCTTTTAAACCCGCTTTTTCATTTTCTTTTTGGCATGCGGATAAATCAATGGCCCCATATTGACGAATCTTATCGCCAACTAGGCAATATTTTTCCTCGCGTGGATTGACATAAACTAAAGAATGGAAATAACGATATTCTTCTTTCCCAAAAAGTAATTCTTCCATCTTGTCGGGATAGACGCTTAAATAATTCGCTAATAAATCGACATTATAAGTCCAATGATCAATCCAATATCCTTCGGAAAAACTCGCGGAAATTTCTTGATGGCAATTTTTTAATATCTTGCTACAAATAGCGTCGACATTTTTCTCAGAATGATCTTTTAATAATGTATAGATATCACCAGGTTGACTTCCTTTGGTAAGCATATCATCAAGTTGTTTTTTAATAGATGATGGTACTTCATTTAAGATATTTTCATCAAAATCATCGTCTTTTTTAAATAACAGAGGTTTGACCGTGAGGGGGTTTTGCCCATCCATTTGTATTAAAGAGAAAAATATTTTGATGTTATAATCACCGACTTTATTAACAAAATATAAATCACTACGGCGATTTTGATTAACATCACGGAAATTACCAGGACCACTGGAGAAATAAGTGCTGGGAATATTAAAAGCGTTATAATCTCTTTCCATATCGCCATGTTTTCGCGAAAAAACATAATATGGTTCGCCCCCGTTACCATTATCTAAGATGACAGGGAAACCGCCTCTTAAATTATTATCGAGGACAGATTGACGGATATATTCATCAAATAAAGGCTGGGAAGTATGAATATCATGCGGCAAATAAGATGCCACTAAATCTTCCGTTTCTTGGACCATTTTTTGGGCGGAAGAAACATTAAATTCTTCTACCGCGGTATTAAATTCATCAATGTTATTAAAAGAACCATATAAAGAAGAATATTCATATTTTTCTTTTTCTTTTAATGAGAATTGTGAAAGAGAGAAAGCACAGGGTAATTGATTTTCTAATTGTTGTTCTTCCTTTAAAACATCAATGCCTTTAGCTAACCAATTGACTGGATGTAATAAAGTGGGGTCATCCGCAAATATTTGGTATAATTCCACAATATTAGCAAAACGATGGCCTTGCTTATCAATCGAAATAAAGCCATTGCCATTATGCGCTAATTCGACGATGGAATTATCGCCAGTGGAAGTTTTAAATTTCACAAAAGGGGCATTATTATTGAGATCAATTTGGCAATAAGCACCCATCAAGGAAACCAATTCTTTATAACATAAATTAGATAAACCAAGTGGGAAAAACACCGCTAACCCATCACATAATTCATAAGTATGGGGTTTATTATCTTTATTGAGGATAGAAACATTTCTGATTAAGCCAGCATAGCGGCGATGGCTCACGGTTGAATAAACGATTTCAATGAGATATCCATCGGTTTCTTCGCTAATGGAAAAAGAGGCTCTTTTGATTTTTAAAGTTCTTTTAGCGGAAGATTCTTCCTCAAATAAAGCATGGTTCACGCCATCAATTTTTAAGAAAGTGCGAAAATATTTGATGGGAATATTTTGATAAGCCAAGGTGGCTGAATCAAAAGGAGTAATTGGGGTTTCTTTATTATTGATACCAAAACCACCCATACATTGTCCCACATTCGCATAAAAAGCCCAAAGTGGCTTGCCATCCACTCCCGCGACAGCAGGAAGAAAGGAACAAAACCTCTTGGCGTTTTGATAATCTTCAATGACAAAGGTATCTTTATTAAGTGAATATTTAACCATAATGAATGCCTCTTTAGGATAGATTAAACTATCCGTAAACATTATCTTTATTGAGCGATAGAATAACTAATAATATTTTGTTTTAATTTGGGGTTATTCCCATCGACGATATTCCAAACACTATCATCAAAGCCGGCATAATTGCTGGCATTTTTTAATTCGTTAGAAGTATAAACGCGGCAATTATTAAAGGTTCCGAGATCTTCTTCACCAGAAGTTGGTTTATTAATACCAGTGTGTGTATGACCGAAAAAGACGTCTCTAGGAGTGCCATCATAAGGAATCACTTTGAATGAAGCCCCGATAGAATCACTAACCATACCCCAACATTTACCAACGACGGAATAAACACCATTAGATTGTGCGCCGTTGTTATCGGTTAATTTACGACCGGATTTATCTGGTAATTCCTTATCGACACCGACAAATCTCCACCAAGGATTGTGGTCATCTTCATTGCCGTGATCCCAACCATTGCCGGTTTCATTGCGATAATCATCGTTAAAATCTTGGTAAAAGTTAGCAATACTAACTTGTGTAGTTAAACTGATAATATTAGAAACATTACCACTACCAGCGACGATGCCAAAAGCCGCGCCGGTATTGCAATCATCATCATAGAAATGGGTATCCATTTTCACCGCGCAATTGCTGTTAATTAAAATATTTTGTGCGGTTCCCATAATATTACCTGCCACGACGCCAACAATAGTACGGCCATGGACACGGCAATTATCAAAAGCAATATTTCTCACCACACCAGAACTACCAATGACCTGGAAAATGCCGATGTTATCACCAGATTGATGAGAATCCCCACTAAATTTGGGACTACCGACATAGACATCCTGATTAGTGATAAAAGTATTAGTACCATCGGAAACCGTGGGACTATCTGAATAAGAACAATTGACATTTTTAATCGCGTAGCCATTGCCATCTAAGACGCCATGGAAATAATAATTATCGGGATCTTCTTCGCTAGCAAAACGACCAATTGGTTCAAAATTGTAGATAGAGGAACAATCAATGTCATTATTTAACATATAATAGCCTTGACAACTCGCTTCATCTTTACCGATATCTTGGAAGTCTTGTGCGGTTTTAATTAATTTAGTGGCATTAAATATTTCAATGGTTGTTTTCTTACCACTTTTAAAAGTAACAGTGGCTTTCTTTTCCCCTGCTCCGGCTTTTCTTAAGCCTTCCGCAGAAAGAGTGAGAACTTGACTGTTATAGCCGAATTCCAATTCGTCACGGCCCATTTTGACGCTTTCTACTTTTTCATCAACACCCAAATAAATGTTGGGGTTGCTAGCTTCTAAATCGGAAGTATCAAAAACTAATTTATCATAATAAACTTTATCGCCAGAATGCCATTGATATTTACTAGCACCACCGTTGCAGCCAGTTAATGTGGCCATTAAGCAACATGTTAATAATAATGATTTGATGTTTTTCATATGCAAAATCTCCTTGCTTTTAAATTTATTTCACTGTCAATGAGGGGATTTGACCAGCTGTTATGGTCCAAATGGAGGTATCTAATTTATAAGTGGCCGCTGTGGCACTAGCCCAGACGATATCCGCAACAAAATTGCTATCTGGATTAGGAGCGGAATTCCAACCATCACTGGGGCTGGGTCCAAATGGTAAGGAAACGTTACCTTTCGCGTTGGTATAACAGCCATCAACAAAAGCATTATCTTTATCAAAATCATAATTATTAGCGTTGACATAATTGGAATAAGCGGCGAATGGGAATGTGCGGTCAGAAGCACAATTAGTCACATCAACAACACAATCTTGAATTAAGCCACGTGTCATGCCAAATAAGCCACCATTACGGCACCATGTCCAATCAGAGGGATTACCAGAAGCATCGGTGACAATTGCTCTCACATTAGAAGTAACCGCTCTCCATGATGTTTCTTTAGCTATTAAACCAGCCCATGAGGCAGTAGAAGCATTAAGTGTGCCTTCTAAATTGATATCAAAAATAACACCTTGGAAAGAAAGGAAAATACCTGATTCATCCACGACAGAAAAATTGCTAATGGTATGACCAGCACCATAAATAGAGCCGGTGAAAGTTGTCCCTGATTGAGCAAGGGTAGTTCCACCCATGTCAATATCTTCCGCTAAATAATAACGGCCATTATCGCCAGCATTCTTTTTATTTAATTCAATGATTTTATTTTTCGTTAAAGCGACATAATCGGTAAGAGTTAAATCGGGTTCAATATTTAATTCATAAGGAATTTGTAATACTTCGCTAGCTCCATCCATCACTTTGATGGCGCCTTTAAATATGCCAGCGGCCATGGGAACAACGCTAAAGGTAAAATCACCTTGATCATCATTATCGTTCACAATTGTGGCTAAAGCACTTTGACGAGGTAAAACTAACGAATAATCTGATATTGATTTGCCGGCGGGTAAATTTTCTAATGTGACACGAGCGGTTTTAGCTCCCGACATTTCTTTCACCGATGTGAATGGCGTGGTTTCCGCTCCATTGAAGAATTCCAATTTTCCAGACAATTCATCTGGATTTTGTTCGCTTGATTCTTCACTCGAAGACGTTTCACTACTACTAGTTTGACTGCTCGTGTCTTGACTAGAGATATCTTCACTAGAAGTGTCACCTTCCGATGTGCTTGTTGATTCACTGGTTTCACTAGAGGGGTCGACAGGAACAAATTTACTTTGTGATGTCTCGTTATTACATGCGGATAATCCTAAGAGCATTGCGGCGCTTAAGATTAATAAACTTTTACTTAATTTCATTTTTTTCGCCTCCTTGATTGGCTAATGAATTTATTTATATTAATAAGATTCTATGAATCTAATTAACCTTTTAGTCCACCGACGGAAGTATTCTCCATGATGGTTTTAGAAAATGCCATAAATAAGATAATAATTGGCAAGATAGCGATGATGATGGTCGCAAACATCATCGGATAAGAATTTGATTGCATTTTATCAAACAAGAATTGCAAACCAACCGCTAAAGTGGGATAGTCGGGTAAATAAATAGATGGTGTTTGATAATCGTTCCATAAACCAATTAATTGAATAATAGATATGGCAATAATTGGTCCTTTGGCCATCGGAATAATAATGCGGAAGAAAATAGTAAAATCATTTGCACCATCCACTTTCGCCGCTTCCACATAGGTCCAGCTTAAATTTTTAAAGAAAGAATATAGCAATAAGAAATTGCCACCAAAACCGCCAGAATAAATAAAGATACATCCGATAACCGTGCCATCTAAATGTAGAACATTTTTCATAATTTGCATTTGGCTCGGTAAGCTACCAACAATCGGGACAATTAATGAGAAAATAACAACGGAAAAGATGACTTTTTTGCCGAAGAAATTATATTTCGCCACGACATAGGCGGCGGCGCTGCTCGTGAAAACAGTCACTAACGTACCCACACCCGCAATTAATATGGTCATTCCTAACATTTCTAAAATAGATTTATTTTTCGTCGTGGCATCGCGATAAGTAAAAGCGTTAGCAAAATTTTCAAAAGTGAAATGTTCGGGCCAGCCGTTAATGTTTAAACCAAATTCACTAGTTTGCTTAAACGAATTCATCAAAATCCATAAGAAGGGGAAGATGAATGATAAAGCAAATATTATCAAAATGATGAACATGAAAACAAAGAGGATTTTTGTCATTCCTTTTCTTTTAAACAGAACATCATGTTCATGGGAATATTTTTGTTGACGAAGATCATCTTTTTTCTTTCGCCAGGCTTTTCGTAAAGTATATCCAAAGGAGGCCATTAATAACTAACCTCCCCAAAGAATTTGTTTAATAAACTTCTCGCTCCCACAATAATTGGAGCACCAATTAATGAATAGAATAAACCTAAGGCCGCTGGGGCATTGAGCGCAATTTGTCCTTTTGAAGCAAAATAAATATTAGTGCCAATAGTCCAAGTAGTATTTACTTTTGGCGCTAAATAGAATGGTTGTAAAAAGACATTAAATACCGACATCATACCAAAGATGAATAAAGTCGTAATTGTGGACCAAGTAAGAGGAATAACAATGCGGATGAATTCCTTGAAAGAAGGCACTCCATCCATCTTGCAACTCTCTAAAATATCACGAGGAATACGACTCATCCCAGCGGTTAATAAGACAACATCATAACCAATACCAGCCCATACGCAGAAAATCCAAATCATCCAAGAAGCACTACTATGGGTCAAGAATAAATTAGAAGCATCAATACCCATATTGGTTAAAACTTGTCCCACTGGGCCATTGCTACCAACAGTAATCGAATAGATGGTTGTTAAGATAATTAAGGGAATAATTGACGGCAAAAAGAAGATTGTTTTAAAGAAACCCGCTCCAACAATTTTCTTAAAAATGAAATAAGAAAAGAATAAAGAGATGGGCAAAGTAACAAAACAGCTCACCACAAAGAAAGCCAAGGAAGAGAATAACATTGAGCGGTAATTATCGACATCTTTACCGATATTTTCGAATATCGCTTTAAAATTGTCGAACAAATGACTTCCTGAGAGCCATTCATAATCACCAGTAAAGTAGTTATAGCTCTTAAATGACAAAAGGATGGAGTTGAAATTCACTCCGACCCACATTAGCAAGAAATGAAGAACCGAATAGGCGAGCATGACAATAACAAATATTGTGGAACTCTTAATATGGTGTCTTCTTTTCGTGTTTTTGACGTTATTTGTATTTTCGATAACGCGAGTCATAAATCCCTTTGCGGATAGTTATTAGTCGGAAATACCCGCCTTTTTCATCCAACTTGACCAAGAATCTTTGGCTTTTTGGTAAATGTTATTACCGACAGTTTCTTTTTGATATTGTGCATTATCAGGGAAAGCCACTGCTTTGGTGTAATAATATTCATTGTTAATCCATGGCATAATCGCCGCGGCATTAATAAAAGCAATTGGATTGGTACTCACTAAGTTGAAATTAGTGCATTCGGTTAATCTGCGATAAATGGAATCGATATATTTATCGTTTCTCAAGTCGCCTAAATCGACGATGCTGTAATCAAAAGCTAAGAAGGCGCCTCTAGCTTTATCAACGAATGTCTTACAACCAGCAGGGGAAGCTAAATATTTTAAGAAATCTTTGGCCAAAGCTTTTGATTCATCAGGAATCTTATTAGCGATGACAATGGAATCACCAAAGCCAACGTTGTAATTGTAATCGGTAGTAATAGAAGCATTTGCTCTTGGAGTTTTCATCATCGCAATATCAAAATCAAGAGTAATGCCGGAATTGTTTTGAATTTCCCATTTTGCCCATTGTGCATAAGGGATCATCGCCGCGGCACCACTGGCAAATAAACTAGTGGCCGTTGTTAATTTAGCATCTTGGGGTTTACTGTTGTAGAAAGATTGATTTTTGGCAATGAGGTCATACCACATATCATAGGCTTGCATAAATTCTTTGTGCATGCCATTGGGGTTATAGACTTCATAACCAGTCGAATTTTTACCATCGGGTCCAAGGAAGGCTTTGTAAGCATCAATCGCGGATAAACCACCTAATTGAGCCCACCATTCAAAGACGGGGTAATCCCAATAATATTCTCTATCACCACTCCAAGCAATAGGGACAACCTTGGTTAAGGAATCAGTCTTCAAATTAGCATCAACAATGGTTTGACATAATGTTTTTAATTCATCATAAGTAGTTGGAACTGTCCAACCATTTTCTTCGAACATTTTAATGTTATAAACTAAGCCACCAGCACCTTGTGTGTAGCAAGATTTGTAATAATGGCCTTGGAAAGTCGATACTTCCGCAGCGCCATCACATAATCTTTGTTTGAAAGTTTTGCCGGTATCACCAACTTGTTCTTCATATAAATCATCGAGTTCCGCTAATAGACCTTTGGCGGCATATTGTTGCCAAGATATATCATGGGACATGTATACATCATAGCTGGGGTTTTCTAAATCGCTAGTCATTCTATCTAAGATTGATTGATCAGCTTCCCAAATGACTTTAACCCCTGTCGCATTTTCATAATCTTTGGCGACTTGGTCAATCCATTCAGTGCCGTAACCACCATCATAAACACAGACATATAATTCATCACTATTTCTCACGACTTTATTGCTGTTACAACCAACAAGGGTCATAAAAGATGTTAAAGCGACAGCTGAGAGAACAAAAATCTTTTTATTCATACTTTTCCTCACTATTTTTATGTTGCACAATTTCCTTTCTCGAAGAGAAGATTTTTAGGAAATCGTTTTCCTAATTATTATTCTACTCTCTTACCATGGAGAAAACAAGCATCTTTTTATAAATAAAAAGGCAAATTATTGCAACTTGCCTACTGTTTTGCCTTTGATTAATTCGGCTTCTAAGCCGATGGATTCTTTTTCTCGGGATGGATTATTGATGACTTTGATTAATAATTCCGCAATTGTTTTACCAATTAATGCGGTATCTTGTTTAATCGTGGTTAAAGGATGGGATAAATATTTCGCCCAAGGCGCTCCATCAAATCCCGCCACTGATATGTCGCGTGGTACTTTTTTGCCCAATTCTCTTAATTTATATATTCCCACTTGTGCCGTCATATCATCGGGATAAATAATTGCCGTTACTTCTGGGTGATCCTTAATAATTTTTTCCGTTATTTCTTTGACTTTTTCGATATTGCCATATGGGGTATTAAAAATAGAGTAGTCAAATATCGTTAAATTTTCTTCCGCCATCGCTTTTTTAAATCCGGCGATACGGGTGTTAGTCATATCATTAATATCACCAGCCACAAAGATAATGTTTTTATGGCCGTTACTGATGATATATTTTGTCAGGTCATAAATAGCTTTATATCCATTGGTGTAAACGGAATTAACATTATCGCTAAAATAATCAAATCCAACAGTGGGAATATTGGAATTTAGTACTTCTTGCATTTGTTCATCATAAAGATTACCAAAGAGCAATACACCAGCGACATTTTTATATTCACAGCTCTTTAAGAATGATAAATCTCTCCCTCTGACCTTTTTATCAATAAAAACTAAGTCATATCCCTTGGCGGACATTTCCTTTTGGAAATTGGCTAAAATGGAAGTAAACATGTTATTAGATAAAGGTGATTGTTTATCATTTAAAAAACCTAAAACACCAATATTGGTATATTGTCCACTAGAAAGAGAAGAGGCTGCGGCATTCGGAACATAACCCATTTTATCCATCACTTCCCACACTCTTTTTTTGGTTGTTTCGGGAATATTTGGATAATTTTTAATGACTTTAGAAATCGTTGATGGAGATACACCACATTCTTTGGCAATGTCTTTAATAGTAATCATATCGATAATATTTTATATTATTTATCAGTAATCGCAATATTATTTTTAACACTATTTATTATGTCCAATATAAAAGACCCCTGTAGAAAGGGGCCTTCAATTACATGATATTAATTATTGGACTTTTCTCTTTTTTGAATAGAATACAAAGCCTAAACTAATTAAAACAACAACACTAGTCGCCGCCACTACGATTAACACGACATTGGTATTTTTACTAATAATGTTCAAGGTCGCTCTTGAAGAGGCAATGGCACCGTCACTACCGATGACAAAGGAAGAACCATTAGCGGCAGCCCAGCTTTGTAATCTCTCATAATAGTCAGTTCCCGCAAATAATTTTCTTTGATTATTGGAGAAGTTAGCGATTTCTAAGATAGCGGCATTGTAATTGGCTTGGCAATCAGCAGTGGTGCCATGATTATCTAAAGAGATGGTATCCGCTTTCATATAATCAACGCAGAAGTCTAACACCACGTTCATATCATTAGCATTGCCAAGATTATTAACAGAACTATTACCAGCGGACCAATTGTTCATCGTTAAGACGTAGCCTGCTAAGGATGTAACATTATAACCAGTACCCCATCTAGCGCCAGTATTAATGCCACCAGCTAATTGAATAAAAACACCATCTTTTATATTGTCGCCATTCATCGCGTTAGCCGCATCTAAATTAATATTGGCTAAATATAAATCACAATTCACATTATTAGCATTGTAATCATAACCGGTGTCGACAAGGGCAAAAGCTTGCTCACTAGCACCACCGCCATAAAACCACAAGGCATATCCGTCAGTGCCAAGATTGACAAAATCTTTTTTGACGGCGAAATAAACAGACATCTTCGCCGATTCATTAATCTCAATGGCGCAACTAGCTGTGATGATATTGTCATCAGTATTAGTGATAGATATTGTCACTGTTTGTGTCACTGCAGAAGCAGCAAGGGCGTTAACGGTCACAGTTAATCCATTACCACTAACAGCGAGATAAGTATTATCAGAAACAGACCAAGAAATGGAATCTGGATCATAACCAGAGGAATTTGGTGTTGCGGTTAAAGATAAAGACGCACCTTCTTTTAATGTCGCAGAAGTGTGATTCAAATTGATTTCTGTCATTGGAGAAATCGATGAAACAACATCTAATGTAATGGTTTTGGTGTATGGGCCAAAATCAGTATTATAAGGCGCAACTAATGTGCCTGTAAGGGTAGTAGTTCCTGCTCCAACAGCGGAAACCACATTACCAGTCACATCAGCAACTGTGGAATCGGAAGAAGTCCAAGTCATTGGTAAACCATAAAGGCCATCTAAAACGGCTGTTTCAGTTACCGCTAATTCCATATTATCACTCACGTTATTTAAAGTGACTTTTGTGGCACCATTATTGACAATATCCGCACCAGAATAATAACAATTAGTAACTGTGGGATTGTTTACAATTGAGGCAATAAATTGGAAAGTATTAGCCGCACCGACAATAAAGTGTGCATTACAGTTAATAAATGTTCCATTAGATGAATTTCTTCCAAAAGCCGCAAATGTATTGCCACCATTGGCTCTTGTCACAACTGTGACATTTTCAAAAGTTCCATTGGGGCCATAGCAAAGACCACCATTGGAGTTACCATCTTGGTGAGTCCAATCAAGAACGAGGTTTTTGACAGTGCCAGAAACTAAATTAAATAAAATGCCGTGATCACTGCCACCAGTTGTGACTGCACCATAAATACGATGGCCATTACCATTGAAGGTACCGGTATAATCACCAGCCATACCACAAGCACCGCCACTATTAACATTACCTAAATATGTGGATACATCAATATCAGCGTTTAATTCAATATCATAGTTAGTGTAGTTACCAGCTCTGTTAAATACTGTTTTAAAATCATCTAAATTATTGATGGTGATACTTGAGGCGGCTTTCGCTTGTTTCATTTGGATGGGCTTACTAATTCCCACCGCGGAAGCAAAAGCAAAAGTAATACCTAAACCTAATGCGAATAATTTTTTCTTCATAAAATTAATCTCCGTAAATTATCGTATATGAAAGACGAGACGCTACTTGCAAAGGAATGTAGGAAATCGTTTTCTTTAATTTCATGGTAAACCCAAGCAAGTTTTAATTCAATCTCTTTTTTTGTTAATAATCTTACAAATTAACCGTGACAAAGCCAGGGGCCACTGTTTTTGTGACAACGTTGCCATTGACAACAAAGTTAACTTGTTTTGCCACCTGAGAATAGTTGACAACCATTGCCGTATAGGTATTTCCTTTTAGGAAAACGCTACCAGCAACTTGTGAATCAACTTGCATATATGCTTTATCTGTTTTATGACCAACAGCGTTAAGCGCATTAATCATCCAATAAGAACCTAATAATTCATTTGGATAATCATCCGCTAAGATTTTTGCCGCATCAAAATGCGAAAGGGCAGTGGCTGGGTCATAAAGAGATTGAATAGCCCAAAAGTTCGAGAACCAAGTGTTTGGTTCGCCACCATTCATGGTTAAGAATGATTCATATATTTTTCGTAAAGTATTTATTTCTTGTTCGCCAACAGCGTAACCAGTGAGATATTCACCAGTCGGCAACCATTGAATGCCATAGATGAATTCACTATCAGGACCAAACCAAGTTTGATATTCGTTTTTGGCGCCCCAAACCATGGCTAAACAATGAGCATCTGTATAAACGGTCAAATCTTTGGTCCAGTTTGTTTCATCATAATCAAACCAATATTGTTTAACAGAATATAATTCGGTGACGTAGCCATAAATAGCAGCATCCATCATCGCATCATTGTTAGTGGCTAAAGCAAATAAATACATAGCGGCCCATGAATTGAGTGCCTCACCAGCGGATTCTTGGTTATTGCCATCACCAGCATCACACATGCCATCACTCCAAGAATGTCCAGAATAAGTATCAAAACATCTTAAGTAAGGGAAGGAAGCATCATTGCGATTATAATTGGCATAATCTTTTACCAATAATGTGATGATGTCTTTATAAGAAGTGAGGAAATCTTGATCATATAAGGCCAAGATAGCGCTGGCCATGACAAGATAAGCGTGGGTAAAATGATGGTCAGTCAATCTCGTCGCAGTACCAAAATCATCGTTAGAATAATACATCGAATTCCAGATATTGTTGTAATAGAGGTATCGATCATCGTCTTCACCTTCATACTTATACCAATCTTCTAAAATGTATTTCAAACGAGAAATAATTGTCGCACTAGCGTCATTTAAACCTAATTGTTTAGCAATGAGCAAACCTTGTCCTAAAGGATATAAGGCTTTGCCGTTCCAATATGGACCAGGGTTATCTAAGAAATCATCTTCATCCACATCTTTGTCATAAACACCATCATAGGTAGTATTAGCTAATAAACTATTTAAATAGTTAGTTGTGGTAGCGACATCAACACCATCGAAAGCGGAAAATCCCGGCAATAAGCCATAGAAATTTAATTTTGTTCTAAAGATATTACCAAAATAATAACGTAAATTGCCACGCATTGATTTGATGTAATAGCTAGAGACATTGGCATCGGTATTTTTATATTGATGTGGATATAAAACGTTAACACCAGTACATTCTTTATTGTCTAAATGATGAATATTGCTAATAAAGGTCGAAATAACTTCGTTTGTTGCATGGTCCACTTTATAGGTCGTATGACCATGTTCATTAATCGCAAAGGAATGATTATTCAAGTCATTAACACGTTCTTTAATGCCAGCAAAGGAATTACCCGCTCCTAAAGGAGCTATGGTCAAATAATTACCTTGCGATGGCGCCACTAATAATTTATCTAAAGCATTAGCGTTATTCGCGACATAATGACTTGGAGTAAAGACCGTATTCGGTGCTGCATTAATTAAGAAATAGTAATTAGAGAATGTGGGGGAACCAATGCTAAATCCATTCATCGTATAACCACTGTGTTTGTGATATAGTTCAACCACGATTGCGCCATTAGAAATATTTCTAGTGCCAGAAATTTGGGTGCCATCAGTCGCGTAGAAACGATATTCACCCATGCCAGGTTCCGGCATGACAATATCCATATTTCTTTGACCGTATGTTTCAATGCTCACAAATGGTGAACCTTGCGAAACTGTCACTACTTCTTGGTCAATTGTGGAATCATTTTCTCTTAAAGAGAATTTCACGGAATAATCATCATAAGATAAAACATAAGGATTTAAAGTTTGACTTGCGGGATAATCAGAGGGTTTCACAATTAAGTCCGCAAAAGAATTGGGGTGCATTGAGAAAGTGAAATCATTTTCCCCGGTGACAGTATCCTTATTGATGTTATAAGTTTCGGTAAAACCGGTACCAATATTGGAAATTACAATACCTGATTTTGTCGGTCCTTCATTTTCATAACTACCAGAAAGTTTGACTTTATACTGGTTGACATATAAAGCCATTTGATTGGGAGCGGAAAAGAAACCAGAAAACCAAGAATTAGTTTTTGCTGGTCCATTAAAGGCAATGCTCTGTGGATCTTTTGGATGATGAATATTTTCATCGCCATTAATCTTATAGGAACCATCACCCGCAGTGATAGAATCACCGCTTTGTTCTACTAATTCGCGGGTAAAAGTCGGGTTAAGAGTGGAAATAACAGTGACTTTTCTATTTTTTGTTTGTGTCACACCACCATATTGGACTTTATAGGTTAAGGTATAAACGCCTTCTTGCGAATTATCAACTGTACCAAAACATTCGATGCGGTTTGATAAATCAACACCAGTATCGCTATAGGCGGTGACATCTTTAAAGGCATCGAAATAACCACCTTTATAACATTGTGTGTCACTGGCATTCAAGGTAATAGAAGAGGCATTTTCCGTTTCCTCGATAGCAATCGGGGTGTTACCACCTGTGGCGGTTCCACTATCATCAATGGGGTCTGGGGTCACACTGCCACCTTGGCTACCACCGCCTTGGCTTCCACCGCCGCCTTGGCTGCCACCGCCTGAGCCATTATAGGTTCCGGTAGCATATAAAGTATTATCGGAATCATACCAATCAAATTTATAAGTTGATAAGTTGATATTGGCGACACGCACTTGGAAATTATTATTCAATCTTAAAGCCGCGGCATTGTTAATCCAGTTCTCGGATGGAGGTTCATCATTGACTGTCATTCTGCTATAGGTATGACCAGCAATTTCAAAGGGATCAATATCAAAATAAACGCTGAGATAATAATCGTTATAACCTTCTAATTTTGTAATAGTAATGTGGGTGACACCATCGGGGTCAACGTTACCGCCACCGCCTTGGCTGCCACCGCCGCCTTCGCTGCCACCACCTTCACTGCCACCGCCTGAGCTAGTATACGTTCCAGTAGCATATAAGAAGTTATTGGAATCATACCAATCAAATTTATAGGTGGCTAAATTAATATTAGCGACACGCACTTGGAAATTATTATTCAATCGCAAAGCTGGGGCATAGTTAATCCAGTTCTCGGATGGAGGTTCATCATTGACTGTCATCCTTGTATAGGTATGACCAGCAATTTCAAAGGGGTCAATATCAAAATAAACGCTGAGATAATAATCGTTATAACCTTCTAATTTTGTGATAGTAATTTGCGTAACACCGTCGGGGTCAACGTTACCACTGCTAGAAGATTCTTCACTACTGCTACTACTTTCACTCGAGGAACTGCTTTCACTCGAACTAGTGGATTCACTAGAAGAAGTTTCGCTAGATGTGCTACCTTGGCTAGAAGATGTGCCGCCGCTAGAAGAATTATCACTACTTTCGCTTGTATCACTAGAATTATCAGTGGGTGAAAGAGGGACAAATTTGCTTTCGCCTGTATTCGTGCATGAAGAAAGCAACAAAGCAGCAAGACAAATGGGAACAAAAAATTTTTTGGCCATAAATAAAACTCCTTTTATGAGTTATGGGAAATCGTTTTCTTAACTTATTATTGTCACAATGCCAGACATAAATCAATAATTATCATTTTTTTTGACGAATAAAAATTTCTATTTAATTTGCAAGGTGGAAACACTTTTCCCCTTCAAGATTCTCACTTCATCGCACAAAGAGAAATAGTGATCATTTTCATCAGAATTGTATATCACCAAAACCAAAGATTGATCAAGATTTTCATAGGCCACTACTTCTATTTTATTATTGGAAGAAGAGGTATATATGCGCGTTGCGCCAATATCGATAAATTTAGAGAAATGTCCAATGGCGTAATATGAGTGATTATATTTCATCTCTCCCCTGGGTGATATCATAATTGGGGCTTCACAATAATTACCAGCGTGATTAGGTCCCCCTTTATCATCTAAAGAGAGATTCCAATCAATATAGCCCTGGCAATAATGATTTAAATCATTGATGATTTGATGAATATACATTTCCGCATGAGAAAAATCACCAAGAGAAGCTAAACCCTTTTTGTCGATTAACAATTCGGCACAACCTTCACTCATGATAAGGGAAAGAGATGGATATTTGTCGTGAATATAATCTAACTGTTCAAAATCCGATTTAGAATACCAGTGGTAGCAGAGATAGTTCACATCTTCCACTTTTAAATCGGTGGCAAATGTTTCATCAATTCTTTCTTTTAAGACATCGCGATTATGATCCCAAATACCTATAGATAAATCATTAACGTGATTGTTTTTTATTTCTTTAATTAAATATGAAGAGAGGAAATATGCTTCTTCCTTACCACTATAAATGCAAGAATCCCATGTTTGAGTGGCCAAAGGTTCGTTTTGCAAATTTATCACATTAATATAAACACCTTTTTCGCGAAGCATTTGTATAGCTTTCAGTAAACTTTTCGCATATAAATCATAATATTTAGGTAATAATTTTCCCCCGTTATTCATCTGTTGGTTATCTTTCATAAATGCCGGTGGGGACCACGGAGAAGCAAAGATTGATAAATCATTTTGTTTTTCTTTAATTTTGTGAATAAAAGCAATTCTATCTTTATCACAATCAACTGATAGATGATTGATATCTTCATCAGATAAATAATGGTAATTGTGCGTCGAAAAATCACAAGAACCTAATGGGTATCGAAGTAGATGATAATTTAATCCTTGTGGGGAAAAATATGCGTTGAGATATTCTTCTTTTTTATCATCAGAAAGATAATTAAATGAAATTGTGGCAGAATCTGTAACCGCGCCGCCAAAACCAAGGTGTTTTTGATACCTTTTTTGGCGATCAAAAATAATTTCCACATCCGCATGTTGATCATTAATGGGTGGGGTTTCTTGCCAATGGTATTGCGCGGTGGTAACAATTTGTTTAATATTCATGTTCTTCATTTACCAATAATTGAATTTAATTATTTATTTATTTCATTAAAGGCTTCGTTGACGATTTGTTGTAATTCTTCCACACCAATATCTAATTTCTTGGCTTCTTGTAAAGTGGCTTTAATATATAATTCTTTGAAAACTTTTTTTCTTTCCGCGATTAATTTATCTTTGGCACCTTTTTTGACAAACATACCAATGCCACGCTTTTTATATACCAAGCCTTCATCAACTAGGAAACCAATAGCCTTGTTGATCGTGGCGATATTGATATTAAATTCTTTGGACAAATAAGTCGTTGATGGAATTTGACTTTCCTCTTTTAATCTTCCATCTAAGATCGCATCTTTCATTCCTTCTTCGATGCGGATGTAAATCGGTAATTTTTCATTTAAATTAGACATAATATCTCCCTTTCTTATGCACTGAATTTTTCCTGTAATTGATCTATTTGTGTATTGGCTAAACCAATATTTTCTAAATACGCTCGCGCTTTAGAATAATATCCTGCGGTTAATAAATTGGTATTTTCATCAAAGGAGAAGACATAACGAATCATTTCATCAATATGCATTTCTTTGATGATGTTATATTTATCAGAACCTGGAGCGATTTTGTAATAGTTTTTATAAGTGATGAAATAATCATCAATTAATTCATCATAGGTCGCACCACATAAAGCTTCGATAACCATACACACATATCCGGTACGATCTTTTCCTTCTAAGCAGTGGATATAATATGGACCATCATTATCTAAGATAGCCAGGAACATATTTTTCATCTTCATCGAGAAATCATCCGCTTTATAGGCGGCCGCCATACCTAAGAATATGGCCTCGTCATTATTGATTAATTCTTGCATATAATCGCCAATAACATATTTTTCTTGGACATAGATATTTTCTAATTTATCCGCTAAATCGATATCATAGGCAATATTATTCTTGGCTAATAAATTATCGACAATCGCCGCTCTTTTGCGGGAATTATCAATTGGAGAAGCTCCACGATAGAGAATGCCACTTTTAATATTACCGACTGTCACTTCACGGAAATTAGCGAATTCTTCATCACTTTCATATTCATTACGGTCATCACTATAAGAAATCGATAATGTTTCTTCCACTTGTAAATATTTTTGTGGCTCATTAACCACAATGGTTACTTTGGTATTTTCATTGAAATTATTTTCCGCGTAGATATCTTGACCATAATTAATACAGAATTTGATATAGTCATAACCTTTATATCCCACTAATAATTCTTGTCCAGCCGGAACATAATAACCACTATAATAGCCAATATCATCATAGGTCACAGTTTTACCATCGGTGACAAAGGTGAAATTCACACTATCACCGAAAGCAAAGCCTCGATTATTAAAGTCAGCAATAGAAATATCAATATAAGCACCACCAAATTCATCATCATGATGGATAGACCAATCACTTAGGATGTGTGTATCATCTTCCTTAGATGGATTTTGAGTGCTATTACAGCCCACTAGAGCGGCAAAAGATAAACAAGCAGTTATTACTAATAAACTTTTATTTTTCATCTTTATTCCCTCCCAATTTATCATTTTGTCTTTTGTAAGTAGAGAAGATAACAACTCATCTATCTCTTACTTACATAACTAATTAACCACATATCTTACTTTAAGTCAAGTTTTATCACTTTTATTTTTAAATAAATAATAGGTTGCCATCTCTTGCTTGAAATGGAAAAGATCTTCAATACGGATTGAATTTTATATTTATTTAGTCTGTCTTTATTTAGTGGTTTGCACCAAAATTTGCACCAAAATGCACCAATTATTTTAAGTGGTATTTTTTATTTATTTCCACCGCACAATCTTCGCTGATTAACTTTGATAATTGATGGGTGACAGAGTTCACAACTCTATCATATCCCAAGTAACGGCAAAGTTCGGTTTTTGTCATTGGCGATAAAATTAAAGCATCAATGATTTTTTCTCTAAGAGATAATTTCTCTTCATTAAAATATTCATTAATGGGAATAATTACAGTTACATAATCTCTTTCTTTATTTGTGTCAATAACAGGTAAAGGTGAGCCATTATCTAAACTCTTTCTGACAATAGTTGGATACCCGGTGTTTTTAGCCTCAACGATATGAAGCTCTTTTAAAAATTCCGCGATACGGCGATATTGATATCTTTTTGATCTGGGTTTTAATTCCTTAATAGATACGTCACTGATGGTTCTATCAAAGCCAGGAATACTTGTTACTTCGATACGATTCGGTTCTACCCTCACACTCACTGGTTCATTCATTTGATATGATTTATGAAGAATCGCATTAGCAATCACTTCTTCTAGCACTTCAAAAGAATAATTATAGAAAACCTTAGATTTATATTCACCTTCCACCTTCACAGTCTTTTTAGCGATAACTTTATTTTTAATATAATCCATGCAATCTGAATATTGCTTAAATAAAGCGGAATCAAAAGTCTTTTCAATAATTTCATTACCGGAATCATCATTAATTATCGTTAAATCAATATATGAATATGGTATAAAATCACTGGGCTTATTCGTAAACATCAATAAAGCGATATTTTTGGGGTGATAATCCTCTTTTGGCCCCCCAATTACTTTTAAATCTAATAGAACATCTTCGAATGGTCTTTCATTAAAACCATTGAGAAGAGAAGATTTTGATAATTTTAAATATTCTTCAACGATTTGCTTATTAATAACATCGATACCGAAATGATAATTAACACGATCGTCAAAGGGCTCAAAAGTTCCGATATTTTGCAGTTCGATTTCTTCATCGCGTGAAGCCACAAGAGTTAACGAACCTTTTCTTATGTATGTCAAATATTTCGTTGCTTTCTTTTCTGCATAAACATTTTCATAACATTTGTATGGTCGATTACTGCCAGTGGGACACCATAAAACAATTATTTTTTTATTCTCATATGTCAACAAATCAATAACAGGAATATAAGAAGGTTCTAAGCATTTCTTACAATATCTAATGATTTCTTTTTGAATAGCATCAAATTGATCAATATCCACTCCGACGACATCTCTTTTATCGTTAATGCCAATAATGATATAACCACCATAGAAGTTATCAATATCATTAGCAAAAGCACAAATCGAGTGTAATATTGTTTCCGGACTCCATCCTTCTTTCAATTCCACTCTGACACTTTCAACAATGTTGCCATCGAGAATAGTTTTTATATTTGTGGGTATTGCCATAGACTTGAACCTCCTTTAATTCATATTAATAATAGCAAATAAAAAATCCGTTTGCACCAAAATTTGCACCAAAATGCACCAAAACATTTTGTGCACAAAAAAAGGGGAATGATCCCCTCATTTGCTTGGTATAAATGATTTACTTTGCTTTCCTTGTTGTGCGCACATTATAAGTGATCGCAAAAGTGGTTTCCATAATCGTCGGGATGAAAATAGATAAATACATCGCTAGATATGTGAACCATTGTTCGGAAACCGGACCAAGAAATTGTGTATTCGCGGTAATCGCGGAATAAATAGAGAAAGTTAAAGCCACTACTAAGGAACATCCTAAAATGATATAAGTGAATTTACGATCATCTTGTCTTAACAAAAAGGCCACATTTAAAGCGAATAATACCGCTAATAAGGCAATTTGAAAGACGCTTCTTGTTGGTAAAAGAATATTGACCAATATCGCACCTAAAAAGGGAACAATGGCTGAATAATAAGCTAAGCGACCTTTTTTAAAGCCAATAATGCCATAAACAATGATGGCTAAGATAGAAAGGTTGATAAGAACATATGAGGTTATCATCCAACCTAAATAATCAACTTTATTAACAATCACAAAGACCAATAAATAGATGGATGTGGCTAAAATGATGATACTCAATATCATCTGCAAAAATAATGATAAGGCTTGGCCTTTCTTAATTCCTAATTTCTTTTCGGTATCCATAAAGTCTCCTATTTTATTTGTTTTTAATTTTTAATTTCTTATAGAAGAAAATCGCACTAGCCCCTAATAATAGGCCCATGGCCACAACGATAAGCACGGGAGCAGTCACAAAATCATTAACAAGGTGAGAGATTTTTGCGGCTTCTTGGGCACCAGTTGGTTGATAAGTGCCAACATCGCTTCTAAACATGAAATCGAAAAGGGGTGCGGTTTCGCTATTATATTTGCTTCTGACATAATCATAACAATCCACCATCGATTCATTGGTGTCTTTATTGTGTGCATTATGTGTATAAATCAAATGAGCGAGATAATATTGTGCATCTGGTGAACAAGTTTCAAAATATTGCGTTGATAAGCCTTCCCAATAATTGTATATGGTGGTCGAATCAGTGCTACCGTCCATTTGACAAATGCCATCACGGAAAATGTCATCAAATTTTTGGGTGCGATAATGATCCGCTTCGGCAACAATTTTTTCGTTTAAATCTAAACGATATAATCTCGCCGTTTCCCAAATACCACTATCACCTTCGCTAGTTAAACCAAAGCGTCCTTGGACTTTATTATATTTAAGAGTCAAATTATTGATGACAAGTGCACCATGAGAGATAGTGACAAAGTCAGTATAATTGAGGATAGCAATATAAGGATTAAATCCTCCTTCATCCACATTATATGTGTTATAACCAAAATCCGCATTATCAGCATATTGAGACATATAATAACGATTAAGACTTAAGGATTCATAAAATCTCGCATCTAATGCGATATTAAACGCGGCATAATTATATGCACTACTTCTATTAATCCAAGTATGATAGCGATATAAATCAACATTGCTCGTGGTTAATGTGTGATTAGAAGTGTTTAATCCACTGCCTAAATCAATGGCGCTGCCATTGTCACTTTGATTGTATGTTTCTTCACCGGTGTTATAAGCTTTATTAGATTGCTCAGCAATAGCCAAATATGTTCCACGATAATCAATTTCATCATCACTTATACGAGAGAAATGATATATTTGAGCATCGATAACATTGATGGTAAATGAATAAGTTGCACCATTAGGTATATAAGTGAATTCTCTTGTCTTTGTGCCTGCTGTTTCATAATTAATTGTCGTATCAATATTGAAGAAACGTGGATGATTATGGACATAGACATAATGTAAGTTTACTGAGCCTTCAATAACCGCTGGTTTTTCAAAATAAATCCCCAAACCATTAGTGCGCAAAACATCGGTTAAACCATAATCAGTGGTTTCTAGGTTAGAAATAACTTCTTCAGGAGATATCTTAGTAACGGGGCGATATAGATTGATATTGCTTGTCCATTCTAAATGTGGTGTACACCATAAAGTTGACCAGTTATATCCGGAAGAACCCCGCCAAGTCATAAGACGAGCATCATCACCCTCATTAGTGGTCAACCGCATATTGTTATCAACATATTCAAGGTTCCATAAGGAAGCATTTGTGCTTGGTTGATCTTTCTTGCCTCTAATATATAAATCACCAAAGGCGGTGACATCATGGTCATTATAAGCTTCATGGACAATATATCCACTTTTGGCCTTTCCCTCACCAGCGGTAGTATTATCAATATAATGCTCTAAATGAAGATAGAAACTGTCACCACTTTTTTCAAAAGTAATAAGTTCTGCTTTATTATTATTTAAATAAATTAAATCATCGGAATAAATATCAAATTCGCCACCATAGGTCGTTAACCAAAAGTGCATACTCGCACCAACTAAATATTGGAAACAAGTATTGCTATTCGCCACTAATAACAATTTATCGCCATCTTGAATATGACTAGGATCAGTAACCTTTTCAAAATAACCTGTATACCTGGATACGTCCTCATCATAACCACCAGCTTTCGCTTCTTTATATTGTGGATGATTAGTCAAAGCAAAAGTTAATCCACCAAGAGACAAGGTAGCAATGGCAATGGAACCGAGGATAACGCTTAATTTTTTCATATTTATTTACCTATAAGCACGATTTAATTTTAATGAAATTAAAGCAATTGTAAATTTAATTGTTGATATATATTATGGTGGAGCCATGAAAAAATCAAAAATACAATGTTATTTTTTAGCCGTATTGACATCATATTTTTCATAAAGCGAGAAAAGATATAATGCCGATTCGCCATAAAGGCCCGTTTCATCATCATCTAACATTTCAATAACTTTGGAATCATAAAAACGATTCCTAGCTTCTTCTAGGGTTAGTTTATATTTCTTAGCAATTAATTCCACTACTTGTGATATGAGTATCGTTTTAGCAAGGACATGTTCCATTATTTGGCCTCAAAATTTGAAAATCGATTTAAGCAGTTAATCTTTTATCAATGTATTCATTTATTAAATATGTCGACATGCCGTGCATATCTTCATAATCATCATTTATTTCTTGAATGATTCCTTTTTTAGACATTTCGTGATAAACATCTTTGCTGCTTCTATTAGTACTAGATGCGTATTGCTCCACACACATAATCAAAAATCTATTTATTTTCTTATCAAGAGCTGTATTTATTCTACTAGCCCTCATTCTTTCATTTTTTGTTTTTGGTTGTTCCAAGTTAATAGAAATATTTAAAAATTATAATGTTTTAAATAGTGTATCAATGACATCACCACTTCTCGATAAGAGAATATAAATAAGCATTTTTAAAAATCTTTTCTTTTCCAACCATTTCAGAAATAAGAACACCAGCTTCCTCTAGTTCGTTTAGATATTTAGATGCCGTATTTCTTGAAATGCCAAGCGCGTTTCTTAAATATTCATTTTTGGTGTAAAAATCATAAAAGAGATATTCAACAAGTTCATGCGAATATATTTTTGAACATTTTTCTTTAATTAGATTTGAAGCGTCATCCATTAATTCTCTGAACGACTTAATAAAATTAATTGTAAAAGAAGACATCTTCTCTACACCTTTAATCATATAAAGCAAGTAGTCTTTAACATATTTATCATCTAATTTAAAGTTGTGTAGATGTTTATAATAATCATCTTTAGTGGAATTTATGTATTTTGATAAATATAGAATCGGAAGACTGATTTTATTTTTTAACACCAAATATAAAACATTAAGTATTCTTCCAGTTCTACCATTGCCATCATGGAAAGGATGAATCAATTCAAACTGATAATGAATCATCGCCATTTTAATAATTGGATCCGTGTCTTCTAATTCATCATAATTAATGTATTTTTCTAAATTAGATAAGTAGTCTCTAATTTCTTCTTCATTTTGAGGAGGTGTATGAAGTATTTCGCCAGTCTTGGTGTTTTTGATGACTGTGCCTGGTATTTTTCTAACGCCTCCAACATTAGATTCAATAATATGATGAATATCAACGAGCATTCTAGAAGAAATAAAACCATTGTTCTTGATAAATTCAAAACCGTTTAAAATAGCTTGTCGATAATTCACTTAGAGGCGGTATTGTTAACTTTTAATGTGATTTCTTTAAAGATTTCATCAAAGGTAGTGACGATGTTTTCAATCTCACTAGACTCTTTGGCTTCGCCTAAAATAATCGCATTTAAAATAATGTTTGGATTTGGAAGCAAATTAATAATTCCGTTTAATTCCCCAATCCTATTATTTGCAGAATTTAATGCCTTCAAAATATCGACATCATTATAGTTATAATCAAAAGGAAGTTTGTGCATGTTTTTACCTCACGACCAAATATTATCATTTTTTGTGCACGTTATCAATATCTGCTTAAATTTTAGGTCTAAGAACGTGAATTATGCAAATGCACACCAAATTCTAAATGACTCTATAATATTTTTCGGAAAATACCAAGCGAGTTTACTTGTACATTTCTGAAAAATCCAACCGAGTAATGCAAAATGCTATATTCCCGCCTACAAATGTTATAAAGATATGTTTCCAACGACAACGGTATCAAAAAAAAGATATGTGTCCTATTACAACCCTATAGAAAAAATTAAGCCTTTTTTAAGGTAAAAATATGTCGATTTATTCTTATAGAATAAGGGTGAGGACCACTGGCCCCGGAGTATATGCTTTGCACGACAAAACGGATTAACTTTAAGAGGGTTGCACGTGCCAAATTGCTTACCTTTTAGGGGTTGTCACAAATTATTGTTTATCTTTTTTATTCATTTTTAGTTATAAAATAACTAACTACCTTTCTTTAGCAATTCACCAGTGATAACCCTATTTTTGCCACTTTTTGAATTATAAAAAGACACAAATTAAGGCTTTAAACACGCTAAGGGGACAACATAAACGCCATCTCCTCTTAACTTGGCATTTGTAGTTCCTGTAACAATCATTTTAAATTCTGGCAATTTCATCTTATGCTTTGGATATTTTTCGTTAAATTCTTTGACTAGTTTCTCAATTTCGCAAAGATGTTTAGCGCCATCATCAATCTGTGATTCACTTAATTTAATTTCAATTAGAGCATATCTTCCATCTTCTAAATGCAGTACTGCGTCTGCTTCCAAATCATAACGATCATGATAATAAGAAAGTTCTCCTCCCATATTAGCAGAATATGCTTTTAAATCGCGAATGCATAATGACTCAAACAAAAAACCTAATGTATTAAAATCTGACTTCAATGTTTCTGGTGAAGCGCCTAA
>CAJOMQ010000009.1 GCA_905236715.1 uncultured Bacilli bacterium
TTGCACGAGGATATCTAACAAATATTTGTTCAAGCTCACTTATTAGTTCGCCATCATCTACATAAACTCCGTGAGAAACTTTTTTATATTTTCTGTCATTTATACTCTTGTAGGCTTTATTGATATTTCCTTCAATTTTAACAATTTCTTCCCATGTATAAACCATGTTTTTATTTTAATATTTCGGAAGGAATGTTTCAATGTTTTTCCTTCCTATTTTTTATAATTTTATGTCCGTGTTGTGGTAATTAAAGGCACGATTATGAAAATTATTAAATCACCTATCGGCAATTTATAAAGCAAAAAAAGAATAGAAAAACTATTTTTATTTTGCCGATAAACATGTTTATTTGTTTTTATGTTTAAGAAAAATGGCCAATGAGATTTGGCCATTATTCTTTACATTGTGGTATCACCATCAGTGCATTGGACAAGATGTAGTTTTGGACAATTGTCACTCCAACAATTCTCTTTTTCGATGCTATACCACTCTTGCTTAGTGCCGTTATAGACAATTTTTTCCAATGCTTCGCAACTACTAAAAGCAAATTCACCAATTAAGGTAACAGTACTAGGAATATTAACTTCTAACAAAGACACGATAAAACGCTAGCGTTAATAACTTTTACTCCTTCGGGGAAGGTAAATGTTGTTAATTTGCTGCCTAAGAACGCCATTTTGCCAATATATTTTACGGATGATGATATAGATGCATTTTCTAAATAATAATAGTCACAAAAAACGCCACCAGCGATAATCTCACAATTATCATGGGTTACGATGGAAGTTAAATTATTAACCTTCACACTCGAAAGAGGTCTAATTAAAACTAAATATGGATTTTGGCTATTGCCAAGATATTCACCATTATCAAAAACATTCGCGCTTAATTGTGAACAGCCTCTGAAAGCGTCAATTCCCACTTCTTCGATGGTACTAGGAATTTCAGGAAGGGAAACAAGAGATGAGCAATTCAAAAAGGCATAATCACCAATTGATGTGATATTGCCGAATGTCACGGAAACAAGACCTTTACAACCGTTAAATAAACCACTAGGAATATTTTTTATGTTTCTGGGAAGATCGATTCTTTCTAATTTTTCACTATGCATGAAAACTTTTTCACCTAATTCCGAGACGCTATCAGGAATTACTAAATTAGTCAAAGAATTACAAGATGAGAAAGCGGTTTCGCCAATTTTTGTAACACCTTCAGGAATGGTCACAGACGCTAAACGTGCACATGTCGTAAAAGCGTTAGTTTCAATGCTAGTAACACCATTAGGAATCTTGATTGAGGTGAGATTTACACAACTAGCAAAAAGACCTTCACTAATGACTGTGATTTTGCTTGGCAAATTAATAGAAGAAAAGCCACAATCTTGGAAAACTTGTTTACCAATATAAGTGACATTATTAGGAATATTAATATTTGTTAACATCGGACAATGGAAAAAAGCGAAATCTTCAATGTCATTTAATAAAGAACCATCGTTAAAAAGAACTCCCCTTAAGGATAAACAATAATAAAAGGCGGATTCTTCAATTGTTTTGATAGAATTGGGAATTATCACAGAGGTGATATTTGGGCATTTGTAAAATCCCTTTTGTGCGATTGATGTAACAGGTAAATTTTTAAATTTTGCGGGGATAATAACATTACCTTCAATTGTTTGATCCAAACACTTAACCGCATATTCATTTGTTTCTTCGTTTAAAACAAACGCTAATTTATCTATGGTGCCTATCGCGGTATCACCAGAAGGTTCATCGCCAGACATCCGATAGCCACAAACAGAACAAACTAAATATTTATAGCCATCTTCCGTTTCAGTGGGATCTACAACGACATATTCACCTTGATGTTTTTCTTTATCACCAACAACATCTTTATGTTCACAAGAAGCCTCATGCCAATGATATTCGTTGTCAAAATTCCATTCATCATAAAAAGTGTGTGTATGACCATTACTATTACAGGCTGCTAAAGTGAATAAAATAGTTACTAAGGCGAAAATAGATATATTTTTCTTCATAAAAATGTTTTTTAATTCTCCTTATCAGCACTTATCTTATGCAATGTAATTGCTAAATTCAATTAAAAATATCGTTAAGAATAGGAACTAATTTCCTATTTAGTGTATGTTTATTGCTTTTTTTACTTTTATTTCGCTAGATATAATCGCGTCATTAGGACACACCAAAAGACAGAGGTGACATCCCACACAACGTTTGGGGTCTAAAATGGGGCTTCGAGTTTCATCGAATGTAATGGCTTGATGACCACCATCACGACAAGAAATAGCGCATCTACCACAATGGAGACAATTTTCACGAATGAATTTGGGATAAATAATGACATCTCTTTCTATTTCGTTAATATCCACTAACTGGGGAAATACTTTATTTTTTAATTCAGATAAAGACATATCTAAACGGCCAAGGAATAATGATAATCCTTCCGTTAAATCTTCAATGATACGATAGCCATATTGCATCACGGCGGTGGTTA
This sequence comes from uncultured Bacilli bacterium, assembly GCA_905236715.1. Classification (GTDB taxonomy): domain Bacteria; phylum Bacillota_I; class Bacilli_A; order RFN20; family CAG-826; genus RUG13091. The sequence goes on from CAJOMQ010000009.1 coordinate 2,513, forward strand.
TTTGAATGCTACCAGCACCTAAGGCCAAAAACATCAAAGCGTCTTGATAATTTTCAATACCACCCATTGCGGAGAAATGTAGATCTTTTAATCCTTCATTTTGGGTCATTTCCACGACAAAGCGCAAAGCAATGGGTTTAACTGCGGGACCGCTAAGACCACCAAACGCAAATTTTGGTAATTCTTTTTGTTCATATAACTTGTCGATAATGTTGAATTCGGTAATTGATTTAATGGTATTAATGGCGGCGATGCCATCGGCGCCACCTCTTTTAGCTGCTAATGCAGCGGGTACCATCGAATCAACATTAGGTGTTAATTTCGCTAATACGGGAATTTTGACTGCGTTTTTCACTACTCTTGTAAAGCGTTCCACTAAAGCGGGGACTTGGCCAACAGATGATCCAGTATTTTCTTCCATCATATTCGGACAAGAGAAATTTAATTCAATCGCATCCGCACCTGCTTCTTCTGATTTTTTGGCTAGATAGGCCCATTCTTCATCATCTCTTCCCATAATGGAAACGAGAAGGAATTTATTAGGGAATTCTTCTTTTAAACGACGGAAAGTATCTAAATTTTCTTCTAATGAACGATCGGATAATTGTTCGATATTTTTAAATGATTGAAAACTGCCGTCGGAATTTTTAATCATTGAAAATCTGGGGGAAGCCTCGTGAATATCCATTAAACAGATAGTTTTATAACTTACTCCAGCCCAGCCCATCTCGAAAGCCCGTTTCACCATTTCATAAGACTGAAGAAGATAATAAGAAGGGATTTTCAATTGGTATGCCACATATATCAGTGTGAATATCACCGTGTTTATTTTCGATGGGATTTTCTTTTTTCTTTTTAAGACAATAAGAAAGAATATCTTTGATACGGACACTATTAGGAGCAAGACAATGTTTTTCACATGGTGCATCGCAGTTTAAACAAATATCTTGGCAACGTGCAAAAGCTCCTTGATAATTGGTAAAACGCAATGACCTAATTATTTTTGCAGGATCAATATTATGGGGACAATTTTTACTGCATGGTGCATCAGCACAAAGAAGGCACGAAGAACATTCTTTTTTTATATTCATGGAAATCATTTGTCTCTCCTTAAAATAACTAGAAATATATTACCACACCTAACCCTAGAAAACTGACGACTAAATGAAAAATTATTTAAGCAAATTTCTTGTTTTTTTATTTTTTTAAAATTTTTTTGTCAAATTTGGCATTTTCATCCCTATATGTTTAATGAGGGGCAAATTATGTCCCTCAGAATAGGAGACATATTTTTATGTTAGGGTTTATCCCTGCAGAAAGGAGGAAAAATGCAGTACCTTTTGGTGCTCGTTATTATATTGTTAGTTATCTGCTTACTAGTTAAGTAGATATAAAAAGGGCTTGTGAGCTGTGTCACAAGCACCTAAAAGACAATATAATTATAACACAGCTATTTCTCTTCGCAAGGGGCCGGGAGGCCTAATTAACAGCCTAATTAAAATTGCTCAAAGGCGATAGATGAAAAAAGGAGTGCTTTACGAACTGTGCCGCAAACGCCTCCAAGCAACAATAATATTATAGCAACACTAAATTATCATTTTTTAAGAAGGTGTCAATTTCTTCTTCTCTAGGAGCCGAATTAATGGCACCTTTCTTTAAAGTGGTTAAACCACCGACAACATTAGCCCTTTTTAAATAGTATTTAATTTTTTCTTCCTTATTTATAAAATCGGGCTTATTAACTAAACACGAAAGGAAATAGGCGTAGAAAGCATCACCCGCACCCGTTGTGTCAATGGGTTTCATAGGATAAGAATCCACTTTTAATAAATTCCCATGATGATAGAAGATAGAACCTTCTTTTCCTAACGTCACCACAGCGATTTGTTGGTCATTTAATAATTCATTTAAGGCTGTGCTAATATCTTTTCGTGGAGAAAACATTTCTAATTCTTCAAGAGAAAATTTCAATATATCCGCCTTTTTAATCGCGGATAAAAAGACTTTTTTAGCCTCTTCTTTTGAAGAAAAGATATCATCGCGATAATTGATGTCAAAAGATATTTTTGCTTTGCTATGGTCTCTAATTTGACTGATTGCGTCATCAAAGAATTTTCGTCCTATCTCTTCCGATAACATTAATGAACCAATGTGAACGATGTCATCATCACGCAAATTAGCAAAATTAATGTCATTGATATTTATGGCGTAATCCGCACCACTAGCTCTTTCAAAGCGGAATGATCTCTCACCATTATTTAAACTAACAATGGCTTTGGAGGTGTACCGGTTAGGTAATACATCAATTTGGCAATATTTAAATGGTTTATTATTCGCGGTTTCTTGCAATAAGCGACCATATTCATCATTACCAACTGCGCCGATAAAGGCAACATCTTTGGTATATAGAAGGGCATTGCAAGCCACATTAAAAGGGGCACCACCTGGTAAAACGGTTTTATTTTTACCATCATCAAATATATCCACTAAAATTTCGCCAATACAGATGAGCATATTAATACCTTTCTTTATTTAAAAAGCCGAGAAACAAATCTCGACTTATTTTAATTTATTTTTATTGTCTTTTCTTTCTTTTTAACATGATAAAGCAGAAAGCAACGATAGAAACAGCCACAAAGGAGACAGAGACAACTAACATAGCAGAACCATTATTTTCGATGCCGATAAAGGAAATCTTATTTCTTCCTAATGGATCGATGCCTGTTTTGATATATTCAATTGTTTGTCCAATGGTGTAAGAAACATCAGCGGCGTTTTCAAAGAAATTAGCGGATGTCGCTGATTGACCAAAAGAATAATCCATGGAATTACTGACAATAGCTTGTACATCAGCATCAAGTTCATCATATTCCGCGACTAAGGCTTGCACAGGATCACTAGTTTTAATAGAGCACCATGTACCACCATTAGCGAGGTTTCTCAAAGTATTGTAATAACGACTTACAAAATCATAAGCTTGACCAAAAGTGGTATCACTATCACCAACATATTGGTCTAAAACCACACCATGATAGGTCGGATTTTCATTAAATTGTTGAAGGATTCTATCGACTTTGAATGATGGATAAGAATCATATTTAGTTATCACTTCATCAAAATACGCTAATCCCCAGTTGCCACCAGTGCGGTCATCACTGAGAACTACACGCACTTTTTGACCTAGATAATCAGAACAATCTAAATAGGTTCTTGCCATTGTGTTATAACGGCTACCGGATAACATGATATTATCAACACCGCCTTTATCAGCAAAAGCTCTATTAAGAATGTTTGTACCAGAGGCTTCATTAAGACGAGTCGTAGCTAATTCAATACCAGTGGAACCAATTAAAGATAAAACAGCGGTTCCACCACCAAGTTTAGCAGAAATTAAACCAGTTCCACTTAAGGTGAATTCAGGAGAAATTAAACGATATTTTGCATCTTCGGCAATGCCGCTGGCATCAGCGTTAATGTAATAATTGCCAGTCTTATTAGCGGGCATTCTTTCCACCCAGTCTTTCGCATCATTATCAGAAACGATAGAGGCAAAATTGATATCAGCAGTCGCAAAGTTTCTATCATAGGCCCAATTTGTTAAACCATATGTTTCAAAGCCATCATCAACATTATCTATATTCGCAATAGCGGCATTAAGAGCGTCATAAGCACTGCCGGCATAGTATGTATTGAGCATATAATCAGCAGAAAAATTGTTTTGTGGAGATAATTGGGCATCCAAAGCAATTTGTTGCTTATGAGCCGCAAAGCTCAATGCCACTTCTTCAAGAGTTTGGTTAACACGAAGATCACCAAAAATAACACCGCCATAATAAGAGGTAGCAGTGTCTTCGATATAAACAATTAGTTCACGTCCAATATATTCATCGGGAATAGAGAAATATCTAAGAGCCATATTGGCTGATAATTCAAAATCGCTCGCGGTGCCATTTACATAAGCATCATCAAAAGCATTTCTAGAAGCATAGAAATCGTTATGAACATTAAAGATATTTACTCCGTTATCTTTTCCTTCTTCTGGTTCTGCCCAAATATTGACAAAGCAATCTCTATTGCCACCAAGTAAGAAAGAAACATAGCCGCCTTTATGAACCCATCTAACACTTCTCACCCAGCCGGTTTCGCCTTCGCCTACTCTAGCCATTGTATTTAAGAAATTTTCTAATGAATTATAAGATCTTCTACCATCATGGAAGGTTTCGTTTCTAGCACTGATTAAATTCTCCATAGCGACATCACTAAAGCCACCACGATAGAAATTGGTATTATTCATCGCTAAATATTTCGTAACTTCTTCTTCGGCTTTCACTTGTTGATAACGGCTACCTTGCGTATGCACGGAAATCAAACCACTTCCTGCCAAAGCGAATAAACTTGCTAAAAGGGAAAAACGTAAAATCTTTTTCATAAATTATCTCCTTATGGAAACGTTTCCACTAATATTGTAACACTTTTCACTACAACATTGTAATAATTATTTATAAATAATCATTTTTTTCTTTTCGCCAACGACATCAATGTGAAATATATCACTGCTTTCTTTGGGGAAAACGATATTGCTCATTGAGATACCATTAACAAATATTTCAATCGAATATTTGTCCAATAAAATGTAAATTTTATCGATATTCTTTTTGATGTATGGCATTTTTCTAATCCCTTTTTGGGATAATTCGTCGGTTTCTTCACCATTAATTGGGACGCCTGACTGACTTCTATCAAAATAAAATTCGTTGTCTTTTAAATAGAATTGGCTATATTCTCCTTCGCCTTTTCTTAAATAAATATTTAAGGATTGAAGATTGATGATTTCTAATGCAATTGTGCCCACCGAAAGTCTTCCTTCATATTCATCTTCTAGATCAATCGTTTGATCTTTTTGTCCATAGATGACAGGGGTTTGTATTAAATATCCATCTTCTACGGTCACTTTACGAGGCGTTGTTAACATACCGGCAAAGCCAAATTGAGAGGTAGGATTATTGCGGCCCCACATATTCATCCACGCGATGAGATAATGATCATCGTTCATCACCTGAGGGGCATAAAAATCAAAACCATAGTCAATGAGTCTTTTTGGTGAACCACTGATGAATTTACCTTTATTATTTAATTGGCCAATCTCATATTCGCATGAATGGATGTTTAAGCAATGATTATTATCTTTTGGGAAATCTTGTTCGGAATAAAGTAATAAGCCTAAATCCTCGTGATAATCAACACATTCAATCATCTTGCCTTCACTATTGTGATTTAAAACATCACTCACAAAACGCCATTCTTTCAAGTCTTTTGATTGGAATAATAGAATGCTTCCTCCACCGCTTCTTTTTTTCGCAGAAGCTAAAATATAGAAAAAGCCTTCTTTATAAAACAATTTAGGATCACGAAAATCACATGGTTTATATTCTTTTGGCAATTGTTTTTCCGTAATAATTGCCCCATGTTTGGTAAAATGCACCCCATCAGTGCTCGAAGCGAGACACTGAATTTGTTTTATTTGTTCTGGGTCTTCGTTATTAATAAATCCTGTATAGGCAATATATAAAACCTCATTTTTTACTAAAGAGGTACCAGAAAAGCAACCGTCTTTATCAAATTCATCACCGGGCACTAAGGCATAGGGAAGATATTGGAAATGCAATAAATCATCACTAATGACATGTCCCCAATGCATCGGTCCCCATTCGCAAGAATAAGGATGATGTTGGAAAAAGATGTGATAACGACCTTGGAATTTAACAATGCCATTAGGATCATTAATCCAGCCTTTTTCTCCAGTAATATGAAAGATTGGCTTGTTATTTGACATTATTTGCTCTCCGCTAAGGTGAAAATGGAAGGAATGTCGTCCACTGATTCATAACAAGTGATGAAATCATCAACAAACATCAAACCCCAATCTTCCGTGGCATTATCAACAATACGAATCTTAATTTGACGGCCAATAAAGGCTGATAAATCGACTTTATATTCCACCATATTGCCAGCAAAAATGCCATCTTGGGCTAAATCGATTGGATAGCCAAGGTAATAATAATTACGATTAAATTCTTTAAATTTTTGGTTATATGTCGTGGCTAAAACTTCATCTGTGGAAGCGTCAACAAATTCGATATAACACAAATCTTTATTTTTGCCACCGCCTAAACGATAGGTCACATAGCCACAACCACCGAGAGTGAATGTGGAAGAGGTAAGACTACCAGTATTGGCTTCACTAGCTTCCCAACCAGAAAGGTGATAAGAACCTTGTTTATTAAATAAATAGGCTTCATTCCACCAAGTATATTCGGTGGTAATATTCATGATGGGGTGAGCATTATCTGAGAAAGTCCAACCCGATAAATCACCAGTTTCAAAATTGCCGTTAGTGACTTGATAAATAGAAGGAGTTTCTTTAAAAGATAAGGTATTGGGTGTTAATAAAGCAGCAGAATCAACGGCATCCATTGTTTCATAATATGTGATAAAACTATCGACACACACTAAACCCCAATTATTTGTGGCGTTATCCACCACTCTAATTTTGACATTACGTCCATGAATAGAAGATAAATCAGCGCGATAGAAAATCATATCCATGAGGTGACCAGAAGAACCAATGAATTCAAGGCCTAAATCATTGAACATGTAATTTGCAAAGCGCAATAACTCTTCTTCGCTTTCCGCATCGATAATCGAAACATAGCAAGATAATGGATTGCGACCGCCTGACATTCTAAATGTCATCACATCAACACCACCGACAATAAAGGAAGAAGAAGTGAGATAACCGGTATTATTTTCATCTTCTTCACCGGAGAAGAAATAAGTACCACGTTTATTAAATGGTAAATGAGGATTATCCCACCAATAGGATTTGTTGGAAATGCGGCCAATTTGTTGACTATCACTGCTCCAGGAAGTGGTCCAACCGGTCAAATCACCAGTTTCAAAAGTGCCGTTAACGGGTTGATATTCATTAACTGGTTCTCTTTCATAGGTCGAAGAAATATCGATTTTGTAATATTCTTTATCTTCCCAATATGGAGTGTCAGTGTAATAAGTTTCAAAACTATCAAAAGTCATGCAACCGAGATCATCGCCACTGGTGTTTTCATCGACGATTTCAATGTAGAGATTTTCACCCACAAATTCGTGTAAATCGATATAATATTGCACCATATTAAGTAAGTGCATTTTCATCGGAACAAAGGGGAATTGCTCGTTTTTATATTGCACATTACTGACTTTGACAATTTCCACTGGTTCACCACTATTGATGGAAACAAAGCGGATATAAGTTAAAGCTTGATTAGCACAGCCACCTAATTTAAAGGAGATAAAACCTTTACCGCCTAATTTAAATGTGGATGAGCGGAGGATACCAGTACCCGTGGGATTGTAATAACCATAATGATAATTGCCATCACGATTATAGGTGATATTTTCGTTCCACCAAGTTGATTCGTTATTAACACCATCATGAGAGAAAGCATCACCTTCCACAATATCCCAACCACCTAATGACCCAATCTCAAAATCGGGATTTTTAATGTGATATTCATCAATAGCGTCAACATCTTCCAAATAATGATGCGTTTTGACGAAATATTGACCATCATCTTGTGGTAGACCATCACCAACACGGATATCATCAACGCTTAAATAGCCATAATAGACATCTTCATCGTTATCAACGATACGGATATAGACTTCTTGGTTAGCGTAAGCACTTAAATCTAAAACATATTCACAGAAATTATCCGTGTGATAAACACCATTGGCGTATTTATTCGCATCGATATAATCTTCGGTTCCTTCTAAGAAATATTCATTAGTTTGACGGGCAATCATTTGTTCGGTTTCCACTAAATAGACACCGACAAAGCACACTTTTTCAGCATTTTTAAATTCGGCTTCGACACCTTTGCCCTTGGTTAATGCACCACCCGCTAATTTCATGGATAAGAAGCCGTCTTCGGTTAAAAAGAAATTATTACTTCTAATGGCGCCGACACGGCCATGCGAATAAGACAAATCAAAACCTTGACCGGATAAATACCAGTTACCAGTTTTATTAATATCAATTTCATTATTTTTGTTGTCGTTTTTGAAAGTGAAATAATTACGCGAAGAAACGGAATCATCGGTATAAGCATCGCCATATTCGATGGTCCAGCCAGAAAGATCACTAGTTTCAAAGCCACCATTAATGACATATCTAGTGCGGATTTCCGTATGAGAAGAAGCACAACTAGCCAGTGGCAGAGCTAATAAAGACGCTAATAAAATTTGTAAATTCTTTTTCATATTTAAATAGCCTCCGATAAATTACCAGTATTGCCGTAATAGGCTGGTTCTACTTCATCTTTGAAGCAGCCCTTCATCTGTATAACTTTGAATTTTGTAATATTCATATTGCCGTTATTATCGAATAAAGAAATATAATCAGAATCCCCATATTTTGGATAAATTCTCGTGGTAATGGTAGCAATATCATTGATATAGATTTCTAATTGTGAACGGTCAACATAGATTTCCACTTTGAAATTTCTTTCCCCAGTGGGTAAATGCCATGTATCACTCTTATCAACATATGTTAATAAAGTGGATTGACTTCTATTGACAAAGACTTCGTTATTAGCGAAGGTCACAGCGCTTCTTTCAGTTCCTAAAACATTGGTGGTTGGATTATAACGTACATAAATGCCAGAATCATAATCTCCGGAAGGTGATAAGGTAAATTCGGCTTCAATTTTATACATATCACTACGGACATTTTTGATGTTATTAGCCATTTCGCTAGCGGAAAGACCACTACCACTATATTCGTAAAGAGTTTCTCCATATAATGTAGAAACCGCTTCAACAGGCTTTCTAATGACATCGTATAAATTATCTGCTAGATAGATTTCCACTGGCATGGCTAAATTATGAGCCCATCCAGCGGTGATATTTTGATCGGTTCCCGCGGATTTTCCTTGCGCTAAAGAGATGATGACGGAATGTCCGTCTTCATAATTAGTGATACCCGCTTCTCTTTCTTCATCGGTGAGATAACAGAAACCAGTCTGGCCAGTATAAATACCTTTACCATGGTCAAATAAACGAGGTTTAGGGTCATCAGGGATGAAACGACAAGTTGTCTTATTGAAAGTACCAATCCAATAATAAGTATCAACAATGTAACCATCGACTGTATATTGTGGAGAATCGAGGAAAATATATTTTGTGACACTACCATCTTCGGTGGAAATTGGTAACATCACACAGCATTCCCAGTGTTTTCCTTGTTCGGGATAATCATGATAACTGACTTCAAAAGTGAAACCTTTATATTCCCAGTTACGCATGTCGGTACTTCTAAACATATTGGTGGAACCACCATGAGATTGATCCCAGTCATCCGCGACGGAAGTAGAAACCATCATGTAATAATAAGGAGCATCATACCAAATAAAGGGGTCACGGAATTCTTCAATTTTGCCTTGTGACCAGTCGCTTGGCTGCACTAAGACATTGACATCTTCCACAGTCCAGTCGGTCAAATATGGGTCATCAGGGTCAACTGGATGCGCATAACAAACACTTTGGTGGGAAAAACGCGAAGATTCTTCGTAATCACCATAAGTTGTACCAGCGGTAATGGTTAACCAAGGTACACCATCGGGGCCGATGACAGAGCCACCAGTCCAAGCACCTTCGGGACAAGCATCTTTTTGTGGTGCCACCGCATCTTTGACATAAATCCAGTGAATCATATCTTTACTACAAATATGCGCCCAACGAATTTGTGACCAATAAGGTCCAATAGGATTATGTTGGTAAAAGACATGGAACATTCCCTTATAGTAAATTGGGGCGTGAGGTTCATTCATCCACACCGCGGGTGGGATGCCGTGATATTGAGGACGATATCTATCACCAGAATAAACACTGGTGTCTAATTGCACTTCAGAAAATGGTAATTCAGGGACATTGCCATCATCGGAATATTGGAAGAATAATTGTTTTAATTCTTTTGGATTCATCGAATCGTGATAAATTTCGACCTCATCCACTAGTCCCGCGGGTGATTGACGAGGAATACCGAATTCATAAATAGGGCTACTATAATAACCAAAATATAATGGCTCTGAGGAAGGAATAATTTCCGTATTCATCAAATCAGGAATTAATGCTTCATAAGAGACTTTGCCATTAAAAGTTAAGCAAATATAGCCTGTTTCACCATCAAATGTCGCGGCGATATGGCTCCATTCATACAATGGTAAAGCATTGATAGGATCATAATAGCCAACGAAAATATTTTCATCAGTTTCGACATTATGCAAATTCATTTGTAATCCCCATAAGCCCAAACGACCATAGCCAAATAAGAAGCCTTCTTCATCTTCCATATGACCCCAGTTGAATAAAGATGTCATACGTGGATGACCACGAGCCACTGTTTCATTACCATAGCGGTTGAGATTTTCAAACCCACGTGGGGCAACCCATGTGGAAAAAGTAATTTTATTTGATGGGGCTTCAATGTAATTTTCGGCAAATTCATCACCATATCCCTTGATTCTGATATGAGTGGAGAAACCATCCATATATAAAGATTTATTGCTAACACCTTGTTTTAAAAGCGGATCATTTGGTTTTTTAAATAGATTTTCGGCGTTTTCTTGGGCAAAAACATAATCGATTCGATAATCTTTGTTATTACCACTATTTTTGGTATAACTGCCATTTAATTCATCAAAGGAAAAAGATATGACTGGTTTATGAGAAGTCGGGTTATTTCCTTTTTTATTTTCATTATTATTCGCGCATCCACCAAATGATAAAGCGCTAATAAATAATAATGGTATGATATTTCTCTTTTTCATAAATTATCTTTCTCCTTACATCTTTAATCCTGCGGTGCCAAAACCTTTGACAATATATTTTTGGGCGGCGACATATAATATAAAAATCGGTAACGAAGTAACTACTAATGAGGCCATAATTTCCCCCGTTGTAATTGATTCGATTGATTGTAATGATGTTAAAGCGGCTTGAATCGGTAATAATGGCCATGATTCATCACCATAATTTGGTAAGACCATCTGTGGCCAAATATAGTCATTCCAGACACCGATGAAAGTGAACACTGCGGTGGTTGCCACAATGGGTTTACTCATAGGGAGAATTAAGTCAAAGAAGACTCTTGTCCGACTCGCACCATCGATGTGCATAGCTTCTTCATATTCTTTCGGAATAGAAGAGAAAAATTGTGTATATAAGAAAATGTTGAAGACGGAAATAATGCTCGGTAAGATGACCGCTAAAACGGAAAGGCCACCTTTTAGTCCTAACATTTGTTTCACAATGGAATATAAAGGAATAATACTCGTTTCTACCGGAACAACAATCAAGAATAAGATAATGAAACTGAAGAACCCTTTGCCAGGAAAATGGAATTTCGCTAAAACATAGCCCGCTAAACCATTCACAATGACATTGAAAACGATAACAATTAAGGCATAAATTAAGCTATTCAAGGCATATTTCCATATATCATATTCGCCAAAGACAATTTTATAATTGTCAAAGAAATGACCGAGATTTTGAAAATCTGGTAAAAACATCATCATTGTGCCATTAGAAAAGGCAATCGCTTCTTCCCCTTTGGTGGAGGCGGAAATCATATATAAAAGAGGCATGATAAATAACAAAGAAAGAACGGTTCCGACGGTGTAATAAATCACCGAATAGATGATTTTCTTCTTTGATTTCTTCGCGGGGACAAAATTAGGATCGTTATAATAGGTTTTCATCTTTTCTTTTCCCCTAATAATTTCCTCTGTAAGAAGGTAATACTACCGATGACAATCGTCATAATTAAGGCTACCGCACAAGAATAGCCAACATGACGATAAGTGAAACCTTGTTGATACATGTAGTAACTAATGGTCATACTTCTATCTTGATAACCCGTTAATAACATCGGTTGAATCATCACTCGACAGGCGCCGATAAAAACCGTAATCAAAATATATAACATCGTTGGTTTTAATCCTGGTAATGTGATGGTAAAGAAACGATGGAAGACATTGGCTCCATCAATCGCGGCTGCTTCATATAAGTCTTTACGGATATTGCCTAAAGCGGAAAGGAAGATGAGCATTTGATAACCGCATCCTTGCCAAGCAGAAATGATAACCATCCAAAGTAAGACCGTATCTTTATTACCTAAGAAATCATGATCATTACCAAGGCCGAGATTACCGAAAATGGTATTCATAATGCCATTGGGGTTAGGCGATAAAATGATTAACCATAAGAAAGCAGTAACGCTTAAAGAAATGGCAACGGGGGCAAAGAAACACACTTTAAAGATGGTTGTTCCTCTTCTTTTGTTGTTACAAAATAGGGCTAATAAAAGCGCCATAATGATTTGAATAGGCACCACTAAGACGACAAATATCGCGGTATTTCTTAATGATAAATAAAATTCACCATGATTTTTGAAATCGACAAATAAAGCGTGGAAATTATCAAAACCAACAAAGCTAATTTCATCTGGTTTTAATAAATCAAAATCAGTAAAGGCATAGCCTAAAGAATAGAAAATGGGGAGAATGACAAAGAAGAATGCCAAAATAATGGAAGGAACCAATAAGCCAAAGGCGGTTAAGACTTCTTTCCAATGATATTTTTGTCCTTTTTTCTTCGCATTTAACATATCTATGATGACCACAGCCGCTAAACCAAGAAGAAGAACACCAAGCACAATTAAGGCAATTAAAACCATATTTCTCCCTTGTTAAATTTATTTCAATTTGTTGAGTTCAGATTGTAATGTTGATGCTTTATTATCGACGATGGTATTGACATCACTATCTCTTAAACTATCAATGACACCACGGAAGGCGACAGAAAATTGTGGATAACCAACGGTTTCCGGACGGGCTCTGCTGGTTTTTTGTAATTGCTGATATAAAACGTCTTCTGGTGAACCAGGTACATAAGAATTTTCCACATCTTTATTAGCGGGAATCATACCAGTCGCATCAGTAATGGTTTTACTTCCGTTAGCGTTAGTTAAATATTTGAGTAATTTAACAACACCTTTTTTATCTTTTCTGGCGTTATCAGTAACAGCATAGCTCCAAGAGCCATTGGCACTAGCGCTCGTGACATCTTTTGGATAAGGTAATAGACCCCAAGAATTTCTATCAGGGAAGGTGGTTTGATATTTGTTATCTAAATCAGGGATGGTCCATCCACTAGATAAATACATACCAACTTCACCAGTGAAGAATTGAGTGGCGCCAATACCATAATTTGTGTATCCACTTGTCACTAAATCCTTTAAGAATTGGAAGCCTCTTTTACTGCCTTCGCTATTGAAATAGCCTTCAGCAATTAAACCTGTTTCATCAACAAAGGAACCACCAGAAGCATAAATAAATGGATAGAGCAAATAAGTGGCGGTTTCATCTTTCGTGGCATCCATACGCATATCAACAGGGGTGACACCTTTGGCTTGTAATTTGGCACACGCCGCTTTAAATTCCGCATATGTCCATGGGTTATCAACAGTAATGTCAGAAACATCTATACCAGCAGCGGCAAAGAGATTTTTATTGTAATAAAAACCCGCACTACTTTCTTGAATAGGGATACCATATGTTTTCCCTTTATAATTATTTAAAGTGATATATTTAGCTTTTTCTTCAGCGGTTAAATAAGAAGAAATATCATACAAATATTTAGCGTCAACATAAGCCGCACAGTTAGGAGCGTCAAAGGTGATGATGTCTGGTAAAGTGCCTTCTAATTTATCGGTGCTGAGTTGTTTTTCATAGTTGCTATCACCCGCACTTCTAGCGACGAATGCCGCGGTCACCTTTAAACCTTCAGAAGCATATTCTTTATTAAAAGCGTCAATAAGCTTTTTATAAGCAATTCCTTCGGAAGATTTGGCGTCAACGTGGAAACGAATTTTTAATTTGCTGTTATCGGAATAATCTCCGGAAGATTGTTGACAACCAGTCAATAATAATGAAATGAATAATAAGGGTAAAATGTACTTTTTCATAAAAGCCTCCTATTTGGTGGTATCACCTTTGACAAAACGACAATCGAGAATATTTACTTTCTCGTAATCGTTTTTGTTTTCCATAATTTTGATTAGTAGTTCAACACATTTTTCCGCCATCTCCTTGATGGGTTGTTCTAATGTGGTGATGTTTTCTAATTTGCTAATGGAGAAATCTCCATCGTAAGAAACAATTTGTAATTCTTCGGGTACTTTAATATGTAGTGCTTTTAAACGGTTGAATAATGTATTAGCGAGAATGCACCCGGAGACAAATATGCCATCAATATGGTCACGATTGGCCAATAATTCATCGACGAGCACTTTCTCTTGCCCGTGTTCAACATCTTTATTGATGACAAAACTTTCTAAGCCATTTTCTTCCATCACTTCACGATAGGCTTTTTCTCTTAATGTCACTTCACTAGACTGAGTGGCACGGGTACCTAAGAAAGCAATTTTATGACACCCCTTTTCAATGAGATAGCGAACACCTTGCTTTGTTGCCTCGTAATTATTTGAAGAAACAATTGGTATATCATTACCTAAATGTCTATCAATCGTGACAATAGCGAGATTTTTAAAATCATTCTCTTGATGTTCATAGTGGGTGACAAAGATAGCACCATCCGCTTGTTTTTGCGCTAAACGATGCAATATTTCTTGTTCTTTTTCAATACGATGTTGACTAGAGGCCACTAAGAGGGAATATCCTTTTTGATCCGCGGCTAATTCAATTTCTTCCACTAATTTAGCGAAGAATGGATGATTAATAACGGGCACCACTACCGCAATAACATTACTACGGGATTGCGATAATCGTTTACCGGCGACATTAGGAACATAATGAAGTTCCTCAATGGCTTTCATGACTTTTTGCCGAGTTGATTCACTAATTTGGGGAGAATCATTTAAGACACGGGAAACCGTGCCGATGCCGACTCCACTACGAGCGGCTACTTCTTTAATGGTGGGTGATCTCATAAAGATTTACCTCCTTTTTTCTTCTTAAAAATAAAGATAATGGCAATAGCAGCGCCGCCTAAAAGAAGGACACCACCACCGATACTTAATCCTAAAATAAGTGGTAAGTAATTCGTTTTATCTTTAATTTTGACTGATTCTTGATAACTATTGACGGTAACGGTAAATGAAACAGTATCATTAACCACAACTTCGTTTTCACCTTCATTAAAGCAAGAAGCATCAATAGTTAAGGTATAATCAGAAACATGATATTTATCTTCTTCAATAATTTGATCATTAACCTTTACGGAATTAATGGGGTTATTACCGATATAAACATTAACATTAACTCCAACTTCCACTTCTAAATCATCAATGACGAAGGTATGTGATGCATTGACATTAACCTTAATGGTAAAGGAAGAATATTCACCGACGATGCGGAAATTATATTCACCATTTTCTAATAAAGCGAAATAAGAATCACGGATATATAAATAACCAGCGGATTGATAATAGAAACCTTGTTGTAATTTTAAATTACCTTTGGTAACGTTATACACTTCTTTCACATATTGATTAATTTGTAATGCGACTGGTAAATCACCGGAAACGTAATCATAATTTTCTCTTAAAATGGATAATGATTTGAAATTGACTTTCGCGGAGAAGACATTAAAGCCAAAGCGACCTGTTAGAGGTTCATTATCCGCGAGAGTGTATTGAATAGCGTTAATGCCGTTCGCGGTAATGTTGATATCTTTACCGTTAGCTTTAATAGTTAAAACAATATTTTCTAAAGGTAAATTAATATTTTCACTTCTCGCTAATTCACCATGGGTTGACCATAATTTGACAACACCTTCACCCGCATCATAATTAGCGACGAGATAAGAAGTCATCTCATCATCAGCGCGGAACACTAAGGCACCCGCGGTGCCACTAACGATATCAAATTTGCCAGATAAGGTAAAATCACTACCACTTTCTTCGGCTAATAAGAAGCCGTTGCCACTACTCTTTTCACCTGTTAAGATTGCATCGTTAACGAGCCAATCACCAGCAAAAATGCCATCACTATTAAACGTGAAATCAGAGATGAAACGAGCGGTATTTACCACGACATTAATGGTTTTTTCTTGTTGACCAGCCTTAACCTTGAAAGAAGCTTCTCCCATTTTTAAAGCCACGAGATTAATACCGTAATTACTGGCGGAGAAAGAAACGACATCATCGTTTTCGATTTCTTCCCAAATTAAATCACCAGTGCCGGAATACCAAGTAGTAACAAATTTGGCTTTGCTTAATTGTGTATCTAAAGCCACATCTTCACTAGCTACATATAATAAGCCTTCATCTTCGGCAATATTTTGACGATAAATAGAGGCCACTTCATTAATTGTTAATGATTCAATAAGAGCGTCTTCTGCTTCTAGAGAAGCACCGATAGAATACATAGATGCTGTGGTGACAAAATAGAAACCGATAGAGAAATCTTCGCAAAAGACTTCTAAACCACCATTATCACTGAGAACATAGAACGTTTTAACATCACTATCACCGAGGATTTTAGAGGCATATTTGGTGTGCCAGTCAACATTGGTGTTGATGCCTTTATCATCAAGATTAGTTCTATCAACATAATAACCATCGGTTTCATTCCAACCGAATTCCATATATTCATCAGAACCGACATCCGCTTTGAAAGTGATTGGTTTATTATTATTTGTTTTAATAGAGGCATCCATTTCAAAAACATGAGTGTGAACGTCTTCTAGTGGATTGTCACTTTCAGAATTGATGGTCTCATTAGTGATATTAATAACATTATTTTTGATGAAATTATCATTATTAACAGTAATTGGTTTTTGGGTTAAACGATACCCTTCGGAAGTTGTTTTCACACCATATTCAACGGGGATAGTAAAGCCACCATTCCATCTTTTTCTTAAATTAGCGTACTCACCTGGCCCGGTGCAGAAAGAAGCGTTTAAATCACCAGAAAACCAGTTAATAACGATATCTTTGCCATTAAATTCACTATTTATGTCATTGATATAGAAACTTTGAGAAGCATAACTATCAGGTCCATAATCTAATGGTTTTAAGGGCATTTGATCTAAAGAATAAGTGGAAATATCAATGCCATTTTCATCTAAAAACTCCACTTTATTAGTGCTGTAATTATATGACATAGTACCTAATAAATAAGTACGAGATTTATTGGTTAAATAAGCGTGTTCAACACCATTTTCATCTTCTAAAACACCTACACCTATACATTCTGGTGTGGGGAAGGCAAATTCTCCCGCGATAGACCATTCTAAAAGGTTGGTGGATTTTAAAAACCATCCTTTATTTAAGCCATAACTACTAAGAGTCATGCCCCATAATAAAACGGTGTTTCCTTCTTTTCTTAAGGGGAAAATTTTCGGATCACGCCAATCAATTTTTTCCGTATGACCAGTAATATATTGGGAAATGAGTTGACGTTTAGTCCAAGTCATACCACCATCATCGCTAGTCATAATCACTTGATCTTGTGCCATTTCACCGTCTCTGGTATAAACAGCGAGGATGCCACTTCCACCATTATTGGGGAACCAATTTAACATATCAATGTCATGGCTCATGCCGTTTTTATAATCAATCGCACAACCAGACCACATATAACCCCAGCCTAAACCAAACCCAGCGTCACGAGCTTCAGGGAATAGACAAATGGGTAAAAATTCAAAATGAATTAAATCTTTACTACGGGCATGCCCCCAGTACATTGAACCCCATTGGAGACCAAATGGGTGTGTTTGATAATAGACATGATAATAACCATTATGGTAAACCAAAGCGTTAGGGTCATTGGACCATTTGGCAAAAGGTTGTAAATGATATTGATTACGATATGGTTCAGAGAAATAGGAGTAATCCGATTTTCCGATTTCCATATTATTTAAATAAACATCACTATTGAAGCAATTAAGACCTAAATAGCCACCTTGATAAGTACCTTTTAAATCAATTGTGGTATCAATGCCAAATCTTTTAATACCTTCAATGAAGAATTCCGCATAAGCGTGACCTTCTTCCACGGTCATAATGACTTTTAAATTGACGTTTTCAATATTTCTTACTTCATTAGAGACAAATTCTCTTTCAGGATCATTCATTTTATCGTTACCAATAAAATAATCGGAATATAATTCACTGACGTTATATCCACCCGCTCCATTAGTAGCAAAATATAATAATTTAACATGGTTTTCATAACGGTCCATGTTGATGACATAATAATGGTCGTTTTCTTCCGCGCCAAAAGCTAAACCACCAGCTTGGCCAGAACGGAAATGTAAATCACCGGTATATACGAAGCTTTCATCCGCCCCATAATAATGGGAAGAAAGGACAAAAGCATCTCCACCACTAGAAAGAGATAATTCTTCCGCTTTAACTTGTTGGAATTCTTGTTGATTGCTATTGGTAGCAAAAGATAATCCACCGATAGCTAAAACAGAAATTAAGAAAGGAAATAATTTATTCTTCATTGGCTAATTCTCCCAGAATATTAGTTTCTTCAATGATTGGCTTATTATCAAAAGCATAGATGGTACGACCAGTTTCTTTATCAAATAAGTGGATATTTTCCCCTTTAAAGCGCACATGAATAATGTCACCTTGACTAATAGCGGATCTTTCTTGTACGGAAATATTAAATTCTTCTTCAGAATCCACTAATTTACAGAGAATATTGGTGGTATTGCCTAATATTTCTACGAAATTAACTTCCGCTTTTAGGTCTTTTTGGTTGTTAGTGATAGCAATATGTTCACCTCTCACACCGAGGATTAAATCGTGTGATTGGCCATCGATATAACCATTTTTGATTTCTTTTAAATCCTTTAAATTAAAAGATATTTTTTTATTATTACTTAACAATACCTCAGCGGTTTTCACTCCCGCTTGGAAAGAGATTGGGAAAGTATTCATCTGTGGGGTTCCGATAAAACCGGCGACAAATAAATTGATTGGATTATCATATATTTCACTCGGTGTACCCACTTGTTGAATAACACCATCTTTCATAACGACAATGCGGTCACCCATCGTCATCGCTTCTACTTGGTCATGGGTCACATAAACGAATGTTGTTTGTACTTTTTTATGTAATTTGACGATTTCATTACGCATCGAGGCTCTTAATTTGGCATCGAGGTTAGATAATGGTTCGTCTAATAAGAAAACTTTGGGGTCTCTCACTAAGGCGCGGCCTAAGGCGACACGCTGACGTTGACCACCACTCATTTCCGATGGTTTTCTATCTAAAAGGGCTTTAATATCTAAAATTTCCGCGGCCTTTTGGATTTTCTCATCAATTTCTTCTTTGGTGTAATGCACCATTTTCATCTTGATGAGGCTGGGATTATTTTTTAATTCTTGAATTTGTGCATTTAATTCATTAATCTCGTCAACCGACTGCGATTTTTTGATTTGTTTTTGTAATGAATTAATTTGATTTTTATCAACTACGTAAACAGGATTAAGTTCTTTATCTAAAACAGGTTTAGGAATTTTTCTTAATTTCAAACCATAAGCCATATTTTGGTAAGAGTTCATATGAGGATACAAGGCGTAATTTTGGAAAACCATGGCGATATCACGTTTAGAAGCATCGACATTATTTGATAAAACATCACCGATATATAATTCACCACCAGTGATATCTTCTAGTCCAGCAATCATTCTTAAAGTTGTGGATTTGCCACAGCCAGAAGGACCCACCAAAACAATAAATTCACCATCTTGAATTTCTAAATTAAAATCTCGCACCGCAAAAGGAGAAAGTTCATTGTTTTCAATCTTTTTAGTTTCTGTTTTGCTGTGGGAGTATGCCTTATAGACATGTTTTAGTCTAATTGACGCCATAGGGATTCCTCAACTCTCATGGAAACGTTTCCATAAATATTGTTGACCCTTTGACCGCTAAAGTCAATATTTTTATAGAAAATAGGCCCCACTCACTAACGTGATATAGAAGCCTATTTTTGCGAAATATTTTGATGTAAACAATTAATTTACGAAATAGTGACGGAATTAGAACTTTGGTTCCAAGATAGAACAGTGCTATCGGAACGGGATAAGGTGTAAGTTGCATTTTTCACTAACGAAGAAGAATAGATAAGGAAACTTCCGTAAACATAATCATTAGTAAAACTAATATCTAATCCATCGCCCGATAAAGTGTAATTACCCGCGGCTAAAGATACACTACTAGCATCGATTAAATGACCGGGGCCACCAGGACCACCAGGACCTCCACTACCTTGGCTACTAGAGCTAGCGGTGGCGGCATATAAAACATTGCTATTAGTGGATGGTGATCTTTCTAAACCATTAAAGGCAATGAGGGTACCACCCGTCATTGAACAAGCACCATCGACATCGAGGCCAGTCGACATGTTACTACCCATTGTGCCTGGTGAGCCTCTAGTGATAATAACACCACCAGAAATGGTGACGCTACCATTGCTATCAATGCCATCAGTATCACCATTACTGACTGCGACATCTAAATAACCACCGGTGATTGTTAAAGCGCAGTCTGAGAAAGACTTTTTGGAACAGTTAACACCATCATCACTGCCATATATGTAGGAATATCCGCCATTGATATTGATATAATTGCCTTCAAAACCTTCGACAGCACCAGTGACCACGATTTTGCCATCGTTGATGGTGAGAGTATTATCAGCGTGTAGACCATCATCACCACTAGCGACTTGGATTAAACCACCATTAATGGTGATATTACCTGTGCCACTACTACCATTTTCTAAAGCAATGCCATAATTAGCGTGAATAGCGTCATCACTAGCGCCGATGACAATCGTACCATTATTGATGATGATATCATTTTGGGCTTTCAAACCTTTTTCACTATCGGCCACAAATGTTGATTTGCTGTAATAAGTGGCATTTGTGCCGGTTTTTATTGATAAAGAGGTGGGAACTTCATCATCTAATTGATCAATTTCCACATTATAAGAAGCATCAATCGCATCATGTAAGGAATCAACATAGACAGTACCACCATTAATGGCAATGGTACCTTTTTGTTTGCCTTTGCTAGTTAAATCACTATCTTCACTTTTTAAGCCGTTACCAGTTTTGGCGTAAGCTTGTACTGTACCAGAGGTAATTGTAATGCTGTTATTTCCCTTGATTGCGTTATTATAACCAGTAATTTTAGTGGTTAATTTTTGGATAGTTAAATCTTTAGAAGTATGGACACCATTATTGTAATTACCAGTGATAACAAGAACACCACTACCTTTTAATTTCAAATCTGTTTTCGCATAGATGGCCCCTTCACCTTGACCGTCCACGTCAGTGACTTTAGCGCTTCGATTATCAGTAATAGTGTTTTCACTACCTTTTTTCGCGGATATTTCTAATTTGTCCGCGGTTAGAGCTTTTATTGGGGAATCTTGATCATAATTGATCGTGGCGCCATCTAATTCTAAAACCACTTCATCATCTTCGCCGGCGGAAACGAGAATTTGTCCTTCTAATTTGCCACTCGCGGTATATGTGCCCGCACTGGTAATTGTGTAGATATTATCATCAACAGTAAAAGCACCATCTTCCGTGGTTAAAACAAATTCACCAGTATTTTCTTCGGGAGAAATATCTTCAGGATCATCAACAGAAATAGATGTATTGTAATCATAATTAGAACCATAATCTTCCTCACTAATAGAGCTAGTTTCAGTTCTATTACAACCAGCAAGCGCCAATAATGATAAAGCTGATAAGACTAATAAAACTTTCTTTTTCATAACTATTCAACCTCCTTTTTTAATCACATAAGGTAATAACGTTAGTGTTTGAAATTAATGTATCTAAAATATAAAGCAATTTAACCGCAAATGTAATACAAATAATTATTTGTTTGCTTTAAATTTTAGAAAAAATAATAATGCATTTCTCCTTTATTTAATTAGTGTTTTCAACGATTTTCATCGATGAGTTCGATATATTTTTATCTTCTTATTACTAAAAAATAATTTAAAAATTTAACCTTTTATCCATGAAAATATTTTTTAAAAATGTTGGTAATGCGAAAATAAAAAGCCTCTTTCCAAAGATGAGGATTGAGGCAATTGTTAATTCTTTTTAGGGATTATTTTTCGAATTCTTGTGCGACTTCTTCTAATAATTGACGAATCGGAAGATGTTGTGGGCAAATGTTTTCACATCTTCCACATTTGATGCATTCACTGGCTTTACCTTTATTTGCAGTGTGGACATTATGATAATAATATCCAGCATTCCAATCATGGAAAATGCGACGTGAATTCATGCAGGCAAATAAATCAGGAATAGAAATATGTTTAGGACAGCCATCAACACAATAACGGCAGGCTGTGCAATTTATCATATTAGTGTCACGAATAGTCGCGGCGATTTGTTCACATAGATGGAATTCATCTTCATTAAGTGGTTGAAAATCTTTCATAATCGAAATATTTTCTTCCATTTGATTAAAAGCGCTCATACCAGAAAGCACCATTAAGACATTTTTTGGTGTCGCCGCAAAGCGGAGAGCTAAATTCGCGGGAGATAATTGTTTTTCTTTTAATAATTGTTGTCCTTTTTCAGGAAGGTTAATGAGGCTACCACCTTTAATAGGTTCCATAATGAGGACACGTTTATCATATTTAACGCAGACGTCATAACATTTCTTTGATTGAATTGAAACATCATCGTAATCGAGGTAATTATATTGGATTTGCACGACTTCAATTTGCGGATATTCTTGTAATATTTGTTCTAATACATCCGCGGTATCGTGGAAAGAAATACCAAAATGACGGATTTTTCCTTCTTCTAATAATTTCAGCGCGGTTTCATAAGCATGACATTTTTTAAAATGTTGGAAAACCAATCTATTTTGTGCGTGCATCAAATAAAAATCAAAATAAGGAACTCCACACGCTTCTAATTGAGCATTAAATAAAGGAATTATATCTTCTTCTTTGTTGAAAAAATTACCTGTTAATTTATTGGTTAATAAATAAGATTCACGAGGGTAACGAGAAGACAAGCATTCTTTGACCGCTTTTTCACTGAGGCCACGAATATAACCATGCGCAGTATCAAAATAATTGAAACCATTTTTTAAGAAGAGATCCACCATGTCTTTCACTTGGGGAATATCAACTTCTTCACCCACCATCGGTAAGCGCATTAATCCAAATGCTAATCTTTTTTTAATTTCGGGAAATTCTTTCATATTATTTATGCCAAATCTCCTTATTAACTATTTCAATTTTATCTTTGATATGTTGAACAACGCGAGATGAAACATCGACGACATCATAATTTTCGGGTGTGGAAGCAAATTTATAACGTAATAATTCGCTTTCAATCGCAAGCATTATTCCTTGTTTATCAATCCCAGAAACAACAATACTACCCGCTTCCACACCTTCGGGTCTTTCCGTAGAAGTACGAATTAAGACCGCAGGGAAATGACGCATCGCACTTTCTTCGGTTAAAGTGCCACTATCGCTGAGAACAATAAAAGCATTTTCTTGTAATTTGACATATTCTAAAAAGCCAAGTGGTTTGAGATTTCTAATTAATGGATGCATTTTAAATTCATTGGCCTCAATTCTTTTTCTCGTTCTTGGATGAGTGGAGAAAATGACAGGCATTTGATATTTTTCCGCAATCGCGTTAATCGCGGGCATCAATTGGTTAAAATTGTTGGGGATATCAATGTTTTCTTCTCTATGAGAAGAGACAACAATATATTTACCTTTTTGTAAATTTAATTGTTCCAATACATCACTTTTTTCAATTTTATCGTTATTCGCATTTAAGACTTCTAACATCGGTGAACCGGTGATGAAAGTATATTGAGGATCAATGCCTTCTTTCATTAAATTAGCATAGGCATGATTAGTGTAAGGAAGATTGATATCAGAAATATGATCCACAATTTTGCGATTGATGGTTTCAGGAACATTCCAGTCACCACATCTATTACCCGCTTCCATGTGGAAGATTGGTAATTTTAATCTTTTCGCGGAAATCGCACAAAGCGCACTATTGGTGTCACCGAGAATTAAAACCGCATCGGGGTTTAATTCCTTTAATAATGAATAAGATTTAGCAATCGCATTACCAATCGTTTCACCTAAATCTTTGCCGGCACAATTTAAATAATAATCAGGGGCTCTCAGCTCTAATTCTTCAAAGAAGACTTGATTTAATTCATAATCATAATTTTGCCCGGTGTGGACAAGGATGTGATTAATTTCTTCATCTTTATCTAAAGCTTTGATGACTTCACTTAAACGAATAATTTCGGGGCGTGTACCAATGATGGTCACCACTTTGATTTTCTTTTTGGTTTTCATCTATTTATTCCTCATCACTATCGGTTAAATCGATGGCTTGTCTTTCCTCATCCAAAGATGAATTTGATGAAATCGCGTCAAATTTGTTATTAATACGGTTAAAACGAGAATCGAGTTTTTCTCTGGTTCCGGTGACCGTTGATAATTGACGGGAGAAAGTGGTCCATTCATCGTTAAATAATCTAAATTGTTTGCCTAAGGCTACTAATTGTTTGGATATTTCTTGGACATTTTTGGCTCTTTCGGCTTCAATTTTTACCATATTAATAGTCACTAAAATAGGCGGTAAGGTGGAAGGGGAAGTTAAGACCACACCTTTTTCACGGGAATAATCCACGACTTCTTCTAAATCGTGGTGAATATAGGCAAATACCCCATCATTAGGGATAAACATAATGGCATAGGCCGCGGTTTTGCCGGGGATAATATATTTATTTTTGATATCAGTGATATGTTTTTTCACCGCGTTAGCGAAATTCTTTTTGAGGGTTTCTTTTTCGTTTTCATCTTGGCTATCAAACATCCTTGAATAATCTTGGAAAGGGAATTTGGAATCAATACAAATTAATTTGTTTGGTTCGGGAACAAATACCACAGCGTCTGCACGGACATCATCACCATCTTTGACTTTTTTCAAAGTATATTGTTCTTCGTAGCAGCCAATCGTATCACCAAAGACATTATTGAGCACCATGGATAATTGATATTCACCATAACGCCCACGGCTTTGATTACCTTCTAAGACATTCTTTAATGAAACAACGTCTTTAGATAAGTCTTCAATATTCTTTTGTGCGGCATCAATGGCCTGTAATCTTTCTCTGACTTGGGTGAGAGTTTCTCCGGTCCCTTTAAAGCCTTCCGCTAATTTGTCATCAACTTTTTGATTAATCGCGGCTAATTTATCATCGATTTGCTTATTTAAAGCATCAAAACGAGTATTGATGGAATCGGAAATATTCCTTTGGAATCTCTCTAATTTTTCATTGTTATTTTCACTATTTTTCAAAGATTGCTCTAAGACTTTTTGCATTTCTTGTCCTAAGGCAATTTGCATATCTTTTTGAATATCTTTTGAAAGATTATTTAATTGGGTGGATAAAGCGATGATTTCTTTATTATCGACTGGTAATTCTTTCTCGTTCTTCTTATTTAAATTTTTGATTAATAAAATAATAGCGATAATTAAACCGACAAAAATTAATGAACATAAGACGATGATAATAACAGTTTCTACCATAAATGATTCTCCTTTTATTTATCCACTTCTTCTTTATATGTATCAGCGGTCTCCTCTTGATAGATATGACTAATCCACATAATCGTGACACTATTCGTGGACCCAATATTTTCAATATTATGGGTATATTCAGGAAGCATATCAACAATTTGACAGTCTTCTCCTTTAACATTATATGTTAATAATTCATTCGTGTGAATATTTCTTTCTTTAATTAAACAATGTCCTACGACTGTCATAAATTTTTCATTCTTATAAAGGTGATAATGATTGCCTTTAACAATATGAGGATAAGACATATTGATACTTATTTGACCATATTTTTCATTTTTATAAATTTCTTGGAAATAGCCACGATTATCTTTGGCTTTATTCAAAGAATAAGTGGGATCAGTTAAATAATCGCAGAAGGTGATGAATAATTTCAAAGTAAAATCATCCTTAATAAGGGGGAGATGTTGTTCGCTTTCGATGTCTTTTTTGAATCGATATAATTCATCTGCAAGGTGGCCCAATGAACACTGAAAGACGGGTGTAACGGATAAAATTTCATTTGATGGTTTTCGATTTCCTTTAATACATTGGAGAAATTCCAAACAAATATCATCAATATAATTGAAATTAACGATGTAATCGCGATCGCGAATTTGAATGGGTAAATCATGAGCGATGTTATAGCAAAATGTCGCACAGACAGAATTGTAATTGGGGCGGCACCATTTGCCAAAGACGTTGGCTAAACGATAAACATATACAGGTAAATGCGAAGAAAATAGATAGTCTTCCGCCATCTTTTTGCTCTTCCCATAATCATTATCTAAACTAGCTTGAATGGAACTAGATAAGATGATGGGTATTTCTCTATTACTGGCTTTGACCATATCCACGACTTTTTTGGTGAAATTGACATTGCCGTCATAAAATTCTTCATTTGTCAAAGGACGATTGACACCCGCAAGATGAACAAGAAAATCACATTTATTGATATATTCTTTTAGCAAAGAAATATCATCATCAATATCAAAAGGTAAAACATCATATCCTTCTTCTTTTAATAAAGAAGTGAGATGCTTTCCAATAAATCCTTTTGCGCCTGTGACTAATATTTGCATATATATCCTTATTATTCGTGTTGTCTAACTGGTCCACCAAATAATTCTAATTTCTTTAAAAGAGTTTTCATCTCTTCGACATTTAAACGACCCGTATTATGGGAGGTATAAGATTCACCAAGATTGAGTTTTTTATTACCTTTGGAGAAATATTTATCGTAATTTAAATCGCGATTATCAGCGATGACGCGATAGAAATTACCACAGTCAATAGCTCTTACCATCTCTTCTTGTGTCACTAAGGTCTCATATAATTTCTCACCATGACGGGTACCGATATATTCAATGCCGGTTTTACTATTGGTTAATTCAATGACTGCTTTCGCTAAGGTATCAATGGTGGCCGCGGGGGCTTTTTGTACGAATAAGTCACCTTGTTCACCATTTTCAAAAGCGTATAAAACTAAATCCACGGCATCATCTAGAGTCATCATAAATCTTGTCATATCAGGATTAGTGATGGTAATAGGTTTACCTTCATGAATTTGATTTAAAAATAAGGGGATAACACTACCACGACTAGCCATCACATTCCCATATCTAGTGAGGCAAAGAATCGTGTCTCCTGGTAATAATTGGCGACTTCTCGCAATCACATTTTTTTCCATCAAAGCTTTGCTTATGCCCATCGCATTAATGGGGTAAGCCGCTTTATCGGTGGATAAGAAGATGGCCTTTTTAACATGATTTCGTACACAAGCGGTGATGACATTATCACTACCAATGACGTTAGTTCTGACCGCTTCCATGGGATAAAACTCACAAGAAGGAACTTGTTTTAAAGCCGCGGCGGAAAAGACATAATCAACACCTTTAAAAGCGTCGATAATGCTATCGAGATTACGGACATCACCAATATAGAATTTTAATTTGTCATTATTATAAGCCTTACGCATATCATCTTGTTTCTTTTCGTCACGCGATAAAATGCGGATTTCTTTGATTTCGGTATCTAAAAAGCGATCGACAACCGCGTGACCAAAACTACCGGTGCCACCAGTGATGAGTAAGACTTTATCTTTGAGAATAGAAGTTTGTTTGCTCGCGTATTCATTGAGCTTTTCAATCATTCTTTCTAATTTCAATTGATCCGCTTTGGTTTCATCTAATTCATAAGCCACATAGGTGCGATTTGACATACCAATGACTTTCGCGGCTTCACTTTGTGTTAATTTACATTTTTTGCGTGTTTCTCTTAATGTCATAAGAAATACCTCTTTACCTTTATAATATATTATTAAAAGGATTTATAAGTAAATGAAAATATGCAAATATTGCATTTTTATGTAACTAGATATATTGAGTATTTTCACATGTCGATATGAAAATATTCGTCATCGTCATCTTTATTTTTCTTTGGTGATTTCTTCTTTTTAGCAAATATTATTTTCCAATATTTCTTCATGGAGAAATTTTCCGCACCATAATAGGCAAAATATTTGCGATGCGCGGAAGCGATGAAAATGGCGAATATGATACATAGAACTAAAGGCCCTAAAAGGCTGAGAGATGATAATAATAAAACCTTGCTATTATCTAACTTTGATAGAGCGAAATATCCGAGAATTAAATTAACACCAAAACCCACCGCAAAGAAACCGATGGAAGTTAGGGAAATGATTTTATTTTTCTGAAAATACGGGAGCATTTTTTCATTTTTTAAATCAGTCAGAATGAAAGATGTATAAATAAATGATTCACCAATGAATAACAAAAGAATAATGACCGCGCTGAAGTAGCTTTTATCAATAAAGAAATAAAGCGATAAGAAAAATAGGACTTCCACCATCAAGGGACAAACACTACTGACCGCAAAATTAAAGCGGTTATTGCGTTTTTTATTGTAAGAACTTTCTTCTTTATCCTTTGGATTAGCGCGCATCAAAATGGGATAGGTATTATTTCCACTTTCTAAAGCGGGAACATATTTATCAATAAAACAGAATAATGGGTGATATTTTTCCACGATTTGAAAAACCATCGCCACTTTATAATCGATTTCGCTTTGATTATTCGAAGGTAATTCTTTTAAACTAGCAATCTCATTAATGAGATTTTTATAAATTTGCCCATCTTCCACTTTGAGGAAAAGAAAATATAAAGTTATCTTGGCGCTGACATTAACTTTGATGGTAACCAGTTGTTCAGCGGCATAATCTACATCAAATATGGAAAGAGATAAATTTTGTTTTTTGGCTAATTTAGCTAATTTATCAACGGTGGAACCGCCTTTTTTGTCATACATCAAATAATTATCGGATTGATAAATGACCTGTTTTTTCTCATCTTGTAAGGTATAAATGGCAAATTTCATATCTATCTAATTAAAAGTAAGCATATAGCGGTATTTTTTTCAATCTCTTTTATAAATATCGCGTGTAAAGACTTTGACCTTATATGGTGATAATTCTTTATACATACGATTGGTAATGATCACATCAGATTGATTGATAAAAGTGGTAAAATCCGCGATAGAATTATTATACATCTTATCATAAATGATAACTTTGATATTTTTTTCTAACAAAAGATAATAGACATCTAAAGATGAACTAGAGCGATAATTGTCGGAACCCGCTTTCATGGATAATTTATATATACCAATGGTAATATCTTCAATATTCTTTTTGGTTTTTTCAAAAGCAAATTCGATGATTTTATCCGCAATAAATTCTTTTCTTGTTTGATTAGAAATTAATAACGCTCGTATCAGATTGCTATTGGCGATACCCACAAAAGAAGAAGATAATTGGGCACTATCTTTCGGTAAGCAATACCCGCCATAACCAAATGATGGGTTATTGTAATAATCACCAATGCGGGGATCATAAGACATTCCTTTGATGATATTTTCGCTATTGAGATTATGCGATAAAGCATAGGAATCTAATTCATTAAAATACGCTACACGCATTGCTAAATAAGCATTAGAAAATAATTTCGTGGCTTCCGCTTCTTTGGGGGACATATAAATAGCTTTATTGAGATTTAAGGCGGCTTGCTCTAATAGATGGGCAAATTGTTTGGCCATTTTATTATTTGTATTGGCCCCAATAATAATGCGTGAAGGATATAAATTATCATATAAAGCGTGTCCTTCACGGAGAAATTCAGGTGAAAAAATAATATTTAGATGGGGATATTTTTCTGTCATCAGATTGGTAAAACCGATAGGCACTGTTGATTTAATGACCACTAAGGCGTGAGAATTAATTGCGTTAACAAGAAAAATAACTTCTTCCACTGAATGGGTATTAAATTGTCCACTTCCTTCATCAAAATCCGTCGGTGTGGCAATGATAATAATATCGGCATCTTGATATGCACTATTGCTCATTGTCGCGGAAATGGTCAGTTTTTTGTTTGCTATATAATCTTCAATTAATGGGTCTTTGAATGGGGAAATATGCTGATTGATTTTATCAACTTTTTCTGAGATGAGGTCCACCATTGTCACACAATTATTTTGGCTTAATAAAACACCCAACGATAAGCCGACATAACCAATTCCGGCTATAGTGATTTTATAATTTACATCATTATGTATTTTTTTCTTCTTTTTCTTATAAGAGTGAATTATTTCATAGATATTTTGGTATTTGAAAGAATCAGTGGACCCACTATTCTCAATTCTTTTATATGTTCTTAAAGGAACATTGACTAATTTAGAGGCCTCAGTTTGTGTTAATCCCTTGCTGATTCTTAATTGTTTGAGATCCATACCTATATGATAAAAGAATAATATAAAAAATAAAAGTGCCATTTTGGCACCTTGTTATTTAATTTTAACCAAGCAAGTTAATGACTAGTTGGAAGATCGTTTCAATCATCGATAAGGCGATAAATAATAAACCACATACAGGGATTAATATATCCACCATTTTGCTGCTTTCTTTATGCGTGCGGTTATATGAGAATAACATCACAAAGGGGATGACAATAAAGATTGAAGCGGTTTGTCCTAAACCAATATTGATGAGGAATTGGCCAAAAACGCTTTCGGATAATCCGGGAACCGTGCGAATAATGACAAAGAAAATAATATCGGTAATCGAGACCGCTAAAAACATCGCACTGGTGAAAATAGAAAAATGTAAGGAAGCGGTATTGGTGTTTAAAAAGCGAGAATATTCCGCCATTGTGCGGCCATTTTTCCGGAAAATCATTTCGCGATGTTTGACAAATAAACATAAGAAAATGAAAGCTAAGAATAACAAGAATGGCTTCGTGGATATTAAAGGATAAATATAAGTGGGGACGGTAAACAAAATGCCATCCACTCCTTTAAAGAACATAGCGATTAATTCATATAAAATAGGAAAGGCAATAAAGCTACGGAAAATATGAATTTTCTTTCCTTTAAAATGTTTTTTCGGAACATAAGTGAGGAAGAAATAAAATAAAGTCCAAATTAATAAATCCACGAAGATATTAAAGGAAGCATGTTCTTTTAATAACGCTTTTACCAAGACATCCGCCACCTCCACCGTAGCGCTGCTATCTTTCATAAAAATGTTGAGTAAAGCATAAAAATAATGGAAATAGAAGAATAAGAAAATGCCATATACCGCTAGAAAAGCACAGGCATAGAAAATGATAAATCGAAAGAAATTCTGCCTTCTTTTTAAAATCAAAGAAAAATTAGCGATTAAAAATAACGGAGCGGAAATAATTGAAAAAGAATTCAATATATTCGCCACAATCGTCATGGCGTGTGCATCGGGATATCCTTCGCCTAAAATACGCAAGGCAAAAGATAAGATGATAGCCACTTGGCCAAGAGCGAGACCCACCCATGCGAATATTCTTAAATGACGATAACTAAATGGACCACGATATTTAATGTCGTTTTCTTCATTTGTGGTCAAAATATTTTTGTTAATTCGCATATGGGTTATTTTAAAATAAAGATAAATAAAAGATAATACTTTTTTAACAAAAAAATCGGCAACGCCGATTATTATCTAATTTCTTTTCTTTCGTATAATTTATGACAATATTTATCGATGTAGGTACATAACCCGCGACCTTTTTTCGCGCATTCTTGTAATCTCTTGATATTGATCTTACCAACTGATTTATCGGTATAAAGATATGATTCAGGGGAAGAAATAAAACGCACCCAAATATACCCATCCCCGATTTCATAGGAGATGACATCACTATTGCCAGAAAGATTTTTGTATTCAGTCATATAAATTATAATACCACTATTTCATTAATAATCACGGAAAACCATATGAAATTGCTAGATATGTCCAATGGTTTATAGCCTTTGAAAAATATTTTTAAAATTTTTTGTCAAATTTGGCATTTTCATCCCTATATGTTTAATGAGGGGCAAATTATGTCCCTCAGAATAGGAGACATATTTTTATGTTAGGGTTTATCCCCCTGGCTCCTTGCAGAAAGGAGAAAAATATGCAGTACCTTTTGGTCCTGGTTATTATATTGCTAGTTATTTGCTTACTAGTTAAGTAGATATAAAAAGGGGCTTGTGAACTGTGTCACAAGCACCTCAAACGCAATATAATTATAACACAGCCATTTTTCTTAGCAAGGGGCCGGGAGGCCTTATTCAAGCTTATTAAATAAGTTATCCTCTCCATATGTTTTAATGAAGGGGCATGTTTGTCCCTCAGAATAGGAGACATATTTTTTATGTTCTGGCATTGCCGCTCCTGGCCTCTTGCTGGTGAAGTATATGGATTACCTATTGGTGATCCTAATGTTATTGTTGACAATATTATAGCACAGTAATTAATCCAATCAAGAGGCCTAAAGGCCTTATTCAAGAAATCATTATGCAAAAGGTATGGAATTAATTTGAGAAAAATAACCACGGACACTGACTAAATTTCCTAAAAATCATTTTCTTCTGCCTAATGAGAAAAAGAGAAATTTCACCACTCAATAAGGAATATATCATTTATAGATTTGCTATAAAAATGATAAAGTGCTATGATAACCACGCTTTGCAAAATTCATCTTTATGATTTATTTAATTGCTTCGTTATCTCTCGTTGTGGTGTTCGGCACCACATGGTTAATACAAAAATTTTGTTCTGTAAAAGTAGAAAAATTAATTAATCGAAGAATTATTCCGATATTTTTATCCGCTTTATTTACCGCGCGATTTTTGTGCTATCAAGTACCACAGATAAAACAGAGCAATTTACAGGATTGGGTGTCCTTCCATGGACCGTTAAATCCTTTTTTAAATGCCATTGGCCAATTGTGTATTTGGTTGGAGATTGTTGCCATTATCTTCTTGTTGTGTCGGCCATGGTTTGGATTTAAAACTTTGAAATTTTATACCAAATTTATTTCTTCATCGATTTTCTTCACGTGTTTTGTGGGGTTATATCCGATGTTTGTCACAATGCAAGGCGATGTTTCAATGAGCACATTATATTTCCTTTTGCCGATGGAGATTGGTGCATGCCTTGGTTATTGTGGATATTTTGTCATGCGTGATTGGCATATACATATTTCTAAGCATTCTTATTTAGAAGTCATATTAGCTCCTATCGGTTTATCCTTTTTTGCTTTACAACCTTTTACGTTGATGTTTTTCTTCGGATTAGGAAAACCATATTACACACCTTATGATTTATCTGTTTATCACCGTTTTTTCTTATATTTCGTTTTGGCGGTGATTCCTTTAATGATTTATTTCTTTACACGGAACGCTCATATCGATAAAAGGCGTTTTGTTGTTATTTTTATCACTATTGCTACTTTGACTAATTTCATGAATTATTACAAATATGATGATTTTTTAAAGCCATGGAATTGGCCTTGGCATCTTTGTAATATTGCCATGTTTATCATTCCTATTGTCGTTATTTTTAATGCAAAGAAATTATTCTATTTCACTTATTTTATCAATGTGTTTGGAGCTTTGATGGCGATGTTTATGCCTAATTATGAAGAGACTTACACTATTTTCAATCCAGCGATAAGTCAATTCTGGGTCAACCATATGATGGCGTATATGATGCCATTATTATGTGTGGCCTTAAAATTATATGATCGCCCTAAATTAAAAGAATTTTTTATCTCGATGGGATGGTTTGCTCTATATTACGTAATTGTTTTATTCTTAAATCCCATTTTTGGAGCGTATGGACACGAGACCGACTTCTTCTTTATCAATTCTGATTTTATTGCCGATAAATTGGGTAACTGGGCTAATCGAATTTTCCTCATACAGGCATCTTTTACTATCAATGGCAAAGAATTGGTTTTCCACCCGTTATATCAAACATTATATTTCGTCATCTATTTTGCTATTGGCTTT
The DNA here is from genome assembly GCA_905236715.1 of uncultured Bacilli bacterium. Taxonomy (GTDB): domain Bacteria; phylum Bacillota_I; class Bacilli_A; order RFN20; family CAG-826; genus RUG13091. The sequence goes on from CAJOMQ010000009.1 coordinate 36,636, forward strand.
GGAATGTGGTTTATTTATCAACTCGGTTTTGATATTGCCGATAGTCATTATGAAATACATCTAAAATTAAGAGGAATTAGACAAGATAAAATCGTCTTAAAAAGTGCATTAAATGGAAGGGAGATTACACAACCTATGGAAGATAACGCAGGCATTAAATTAGAACTGAAAGGTTTTTCCAAAAAATATGGTATGAATAGACATTACGCTGTTCATGATGCAAATTTGTCAGTCAATGGCGGTGAAGTATTTGGTTTTTTAGGCCCCAATGGCGCTGGTAAATCCACGATTATCAAATCAATCGTCGGTATTCAACCTATCAGCGAAGGAGAAATCTATATTTGCGGATATAATGTCAAAGCCCAACCGGTTATGGCCAAAAGACAGATAGGCTTTGTCCCTGACCACTATGCCTTATATGAAAAATTGACAGGCCGTGAATATCTCAATTACATCGCGGATATTTACGAAGTGAACAAAGAAGAAAGAGATGCTCGTTTAAATGAATATATCCATTTATTTGAATTAGAGGAATCGATTGATAACAAAATCAAAACATATTCTCATGGTATGAAACAAAAGGTGACAATTATCGCCGCGTTGGTACATGACCCAAAAGTGTGGATATTAGACGAGCCTTTGACCGGTTTAGATCCCACATCTATTTTCCAAGTCAAGGAATGTATGCGAAGACACGCGCAAGCGGGAAATATCGTCTTCTTCTCTTCTCACTTGATTGATATTGTCGAAAAATTATGCGATCGAATTGCCATTATCAAACATGGGGAAATTCAATGTGTTAAAGATGTCAAAGATATCGAAAATAGCGAAGAATCATTAGAACAATTCTATATGCGTGTTATCGGAGAAAATAAATAAAACAGATGAAAAATTTTTGGCCTTTAGTTTTCATGCAGTTCCACGATAAGCTCGACTTTTCGTGGACAAAAAGCAAAAAAACCTTCATTCAAAAGGTCGTTTTCTTCGCCCTTAAATTCCTCCTCATCGGAGGTGGAGTTTTTGGTTTATTAGCTCTTTTAAATAGTTTGATGATTATTTATAAGAGTGAAGTAGTGAATTTCTATATTGTCTTCTTCTCTTTGATGTTTGTTTTAAATATCATCAGTATCACAATTGGTTTGACAAAATCATTATATTTTGCTGACGACAACAAAGTATTGGTGACTTTACCTGTTAATTCTTCAGCACTATTTTTCTCGAAAATTATTGTCTATTGGTTTTTCCAAATCAAAAAGGATTTTGACATTCTAATTCCCGTGACCCTCGGGGTTTTCTTATTTGGTGTATCCACGAATGTTATCAATATCGGCTCTTTGTTTTATATGTTTATCATTTTAGTGATCAACACGATTGTTTTAATTTTCTTGGGGTCATTATTATCCATTCCCACTTTATATTTATATAAACTGATGAAAGATGTCCCCGTTGTGGAATTGATATTTGTCATTTTATTAGTGACCGCTTTTACAGTGATAGCTATTTTATTAATCCATGCCATCCCAGAAAATATCGATTTAATTAACCAGTGGCCAATGATTCGCTCTGGTCTTAATACTTGGATTAATAATTTTAAAACCTACGTTTATCCATTAGCTTTCATCGTGCGCTTGATGAGTGGGGAATTAAATGGACAATTAGTGTACACAATTAATGGGCAAACATTGTGGATGAGTGCCATATTCTTGGGTATTGCTATCATTTTGGGAGCCATTGTCTATTTGGCTATCAAGCCCTTTTATTTCACAATGATGACCAAGACTAATGAATTTAACAAATCATTAATCGACAATCCTAAACAAAATAAAGTCCATCATAAATACATCACTTTTGCCAATAAGGAGATGAAATTATCCTTCCGAGATTTTGATGTATCAGCCTCTTATATTGCTATTTATATCATTGTGCCTATCTTGCTATATTTTATTAATAAAATTTATGGGGCTATCAATACTTCAAGATTGGGAAATACAATGATTTTAGCTTTCTCTATATTGTTAACAATATTACCATTCTTGGCTTCCAATAGTCTCATTGCCACTTTATATTCCAAAGAAGGACGAGCAGCCTATATCAAAAAGACCAAACCTATTGATCCTTTATGGCCTTTGATTTCTAAAGTTTTATTCAATTTGATTTTTTCCATCCCCTCCATCATTGCTTGTATGGTGATAATGGGCTTATTAGTAGATGTTCCCGTTTGGGGATGCGTGGTAATCGGCATCAGTGTTTTATTAATTCAATATGGCCATATTTTCTATTCCGCGGGATTAGATTTGATGAACCCCCAAAATGAAGTCTACGCCACCGATGGTGAACAAATAAATAATCCCAATGAAAATAAAGCGACTGTGGTTGGTTTTATTGTCGCTATTATCTATGCGATTTTAGCTTTTGTCTTTATTCAAGAAGCTTATCGGGTAAATGGGTCAATTGATATGGCGTTTATACGTTTGCTAATTATCGCTATTGGTTTTTTCGCCTCCACTATTCTCTTGTTTGTCTTAAAAGTGCGGGCGTTTTATTATGAGAAATAGAAAGGGTTAATGTGACAAAATGAAAAAATCGACAATATTAGCGTTAGTTATAGTTTACATTGTCTCCTTTCTTGTGGTAGGTTTATTAGGAATCGCGATAAAAGGATATAATCCTATTATCTATGTCGATGATATCGTCGTCAGCGATCCCGATAATGGCGCATTTATGAAATATCGTGGGCAATTTGAAAACTTCGATTATTATTACACCTCTGTCATTACCGAAAATCACGCCACTATGCGTATCATGGCGCAAGCAAAACCTGAAAATACTAATTACCCTAATCTCGATTTTGAAGTTGAAAATGATGAAAATTATGAATTCAAAATTGAAGAAGGTAAATATGGCATTGTCAGTTTTCAAAATTTAATAAAAGGAACACCAGTCACTTGTCGAATTACCATCAAATCGACAGATGGAAAAAAATTACAAAAAGTGGTTGGTATTACTTGTGGCTATATGTAGTTAAATTTATCAAAGGAGATTAAAAACAAAATGAAAAGAAAATTTAACACCTTAATGGTTCTTTCTTCCGCTTTATTAGCGATGAGTGCTTTAGTGGGTTGTCAACAAAACAACAATATAAGTTCCAGCACTTCTGATGAAGAATCATCTTCCACTTCATCATCTCAACAAGGAGATGTCTATTATCTCACCGCGGTAGGCCAAAACGCTAACTATGCGAAATATTTGAGCAATATCGCTATTGATTCCAGTCGTGATGACGGATTTAAAGTACGTAACAGCCAATTCCGTGTTGGTGATGATAATTCCTTCCAATTCAAACCCATTCTTACTGTGGTTGATGATGATTTTTTACCCGTTAGTAGTGATCGGTGGGACAAACCATTCGATATTAAGGTAGAAGTGAAAAATGGTGATAATTATGTCAATGCTGAAACAAGCTTATACGAAATCGTCGATGATAAGGAATGTATCATTAATTTTGCCGAAGAGGCGGTTGGAAAAACCTTTAGATTAACCGTTGTTCCCACTGGCATTAGTGAAGAAAGCAAAACGAATTTTACTAAAGTATTAGAATTTGATGTCGTGGATGGATATAACGTCTATGATGCGAAAGAAATCAGTTTATTAGAGACACGTCAAAGCAAAGACAATAGCGAAGAAATGGAATTGGATGCTTGGCCTAATTTTAAAACTGCCCACAATATTGATCCTGATTTAGCACCCAAAAATCTCATCTTGCAAAGCGATATAAGAATCACTTTAGATGATTTACCAGCAGAAGTTCTTTACGACGCAAATAAACACGGTGAAACTTATAAGGGCACCATGAGAGACTGGTCAGCCATCTATACTTTAGATACAAATAGAGAGATCACTTTATTTGGTAATTATTTCCAATTTGATTTTTCTAATTTGCCTTTGATTACTTACTATGATTCGGGTTCTCATGTCAATTCTCATTCCGAATTATTTGCGGTACAAAAGGGTTCTTTCACCTTACAAGATATTAATGTCACCGGTAATTCGAAATACGCCACCAAAGATGGCGAAGATAAATATGCTGGTGGTTTGATGTTATTAAAAGCAAGAGATGCTTGTGAAGAAATCAACACTAATAACATCTTAGCAAGAGATTGTTTTATCACGATGATGGGCGAAAATACCACGACCGCAAAAGGTTATGTTGATTATGCCATCAATGATTGTAAATTCTCCAATAATTACAATTCATTCTTATATAACTGGTCCGGTGTTATGACCGCCAAAAACACTGATTTTGTTAAAGTAGGTGGCCCGATTGTCATTCAAGACCACACGAATGTTTCTAGTGGCGAAAAATATGAATCAGATGACTATACCACCATTAATGGTAAAACATCAAAAACCATCTTCAACAATTGTAAACTAGACAATTATGTCGCTGGATCGGAAGCTTGGTTTGTTCAATTTGGTGCCGATACAATTCTCGGACAAATTAAAGGTTTATCAGATCTTTATTCCTATCATTTTGGCTTAACATTCTTATATGATGCCGATCAACACAAGCCTGTCACCACCGCAGCTCCTGTGCAAACTATCAACTTTATTGCCATCAATAAATCTGGTAATGCTGAAGGCCCCACCGTTGAACCTGCTTGTGGTGAAATAATCATCAATAACGATACCGAAGAAAATGATTTCAATTATTCCCAACCCACTTTAGATGATTGCTATGCGGCCGCCACAGCACAAGCATTTGCCCAAGCAATCGCTGATGCGGGCACCGATCCTGCCAAATTGATGGAAGTAGCCAATGCATTTAACGTACCATATAATAGTGAGGGTACTGACTTAGTAGACAATTTAACCGCCAAAGGTGTGGAATTACAAGAAGCCGCCAAAGTTTATATCACTCACGCTACCTTAAGAGGAGTTAATGCTGCTGGTGGTCCTGTCTTTGAAAGCGGAAAAGATTTTGCTTATTTTGATGGTTCGCACACATATTTGCAACCTCTTGATAATGCGCGCACCGGTGCCACTGATCCCATTTCCGAGACTGCTGATTTTGGCACTAAAGCTACTCATTGTACCGCTTTATACTATAACGGTATGATGATTATCTTAGGAATGGATAAATTGTCTGCTTAATTAGACAAAATAAAAAAAATTAGGAAGTCTATGACTTCCTTTTTTATTAATAAGCTTTTTATAAAACAGTAATATTATGCCCGTATTGGGAAGTATCTTTTAAGATGTAAGTCGCACCCGTTACTTCTCCACTATTTTCAAAAACCACATTATTAGTGTATTCATTTTGATAATTGGAATAAGAAGCAGTTAATCTTTCTCCATAAAGAGAAAAATCTTGGAAAGTAACATTATTCACATAATGGGCAACTTGGGGATATTCGCTTCTATTTTCTAAGGAACCACGAACGGAAACAATTGGATGTTGTATACCACGATTTACTTTGACGTTTTTAATTAATATGGTATCCACACTACCGAGAGAAGTTTTCTTTTGTACTTCACTCCATGTTGGCGAATACATACAAGAAATATCGACAAGATAGCGATTGCCATTACCTTGTCCCATATCAGCGTTTTCAATGGTAATGCCATCATATTTGACATTTGTCAGATTAGCGTTATTGGAATTATGAATGGAAATCGGTGCTAAATGGGTCGCTTTGGTGATCGTAATATTAGTAAAAGCAATATCATTCATCACTTCCCCTACGCATTCATAACCAATTTCCATACATTGGGCTAAGTCGTTATAAATCATGCAATCAGAGAAATGGACATGATTCGTGGTACCTTCTTGGCTCCTATCTGACCATCTTGGATAATTTTTCACCACTAAAGAATCATCCCAAGAACGGACAAAAGAATTAGAAACATTGACATTTTGGCAAGATTGAATAGAGATTCCATCCCCATTAGCGCGGGAAGAGATAATTTTTGTATTATTGATGGTCACCCCATTACAAAAATACATGTTATAACACCATCCGGCGGGATCTAAAATGCCAATGGAATCAAATTCCACATTATTACAATAATTAAAATCAATGGGTACTGTCACTTCACCAGTGCTCGCGTTTCTGACAAATGTAGAACCATCAATAAAACCAGGGCCAAGTATTTTGATATTTGATTTTTGATAAGCATTAAATTTGGCCCGCACAATTGCCCCTTCTTCTAAATAAACCGTTTGATTAGAAGACAATTCAATGACATTACTACCATTTATGCGATTATCGTTATTTTTATCATGCACACCAGGTCCAAAATATAAAGAATTACTCGCGTTATATCCACTATCTTTTAATTCGTTGACAAATAAGTGGAGAATCGCTCCATTTTTAAATTCAATAATATATTGACCGGGTGTATTAATGGTAAAAATACATACGCGATAATCTTCATCAAGTGAATAGGAAACATTTCTTCCTAAAGGAGATATTTTACAAACACCCAAATATTTGAAAGTGGTCTGTAATTGAAAAGTAATTTCTCCTTCAATAGAAACACTAGCTACCGCGGCATCCGCGCGAGTCGCAGCGTCGGGAGAAAATGAATGGACATTATTCACTTTGACAGAATAAAGAGGAATTCTTTCTCCCGCCACGAATAAACGCATATTTGATGTATAATAATTCACTCCATTTACTTGCGAAGCAAAGCTAATTTTATTTCTTTTTTTCGTATCCTTTGGATCATCTTTATAAGAAAGATAATCAGAAGGTAAAACAATAAAACCTTCCTCATCTTTTTGAAGATCTTTTTCTCCCCCGCTAGAACTAGAAGAATTGGAATTATCTATTGGTTGAATCGCGCAAGAAGAGAGAAGAAATAAAGGAAATAAGGCATATATTAAATGATGTTTTATCATAAAACACTATCGCCACTTTCTTTATCGAATAAACAGACATAAGAGAAATCAAAAGAAATATCAATTTCTTCTTCTTTCTTAAATCTATCTAATCCCGTTGTGGAAATAATTAAATCATCATCTTTAAAGCCAGTAGAGGCATAAATAATCGTTTCTTCACCTAATTGTTCAAATAAAGAGATTTTTCCTTTAATTTTCTGATTAACATAAGATAAATCACCTTTGACCGAAACCGCTTTGGGTCTGACACCTAAAGTGAGAATACTATTGATGTATTTATCATCAAGATTTTTCAATCTTTCTCTCGGCAATTTAATCTTAATATTTTCATCTTTAGCAAATATCGCATAATAAGTCTGTTTTTCTTTGACTAATTTCACATCAAAAAAATTCATTTGTGGGGTGCCGATAAAGCCCGCGACAAAGATATTAACAGGATTAACAAAGATATCACTGGGACGACCAACTTGTTGAATATAGCCATCTTTTAAGACAACAATTTTACTGCCCATTGTCATTGCTTCGATTTGATCGTGAGTGACATAGATGAAAATCGTTTTTAATTGATCATGTAAACGGGAGATTTCACTACGCATTTGTACACGCATCTTCGCATCTAAGTTAGATAATGGTTCATCAAGTAAGAATACCTTTGGGTCACGAACAATCGCTCTTCCTAAGGCGACACGTTGTCTTTGTCCACCACTGAGGTTGGCGGGAAGGCGGTCTAAATATTCAGTTAAACCAATTTTCGCCGCTGCATCTTCAACGATTTTTTTGATTTCCGCTTTTCTTTGCTTGCGGTATTTAAAACGGAACCAATTTTTAAATTTATCTAATTCCACATTTAAGGGGAAAGCGATATTTTTTCTCACTGTTAAATGTGGATATAAGGCATAATTTTGGAAAACCATCGCAATATTACGGTCTTTTTCTTGGGCATCAGTAATATCTTCGCCATCTAAAGTGATACTACCATCGGTGACTTCTTCTAAACCTGCGATCATTCTTAAAACTGTGGATTTGCCACATCCAGATGGACCGACAAAGACCACAAATTCTTGATCTTCAATATCTAGCGAAAAATCATGAATGGCTTCCACACCATTTGGATAAACTTTCTTTAAATGTGAGATGACCATTTTAGTCTTATTTGCTTGTTCCACGATATTTAATATTTCATCTAGTTCCTTTATTTTATAATCGCACTTATCATAACGAGAAGCATCACCAATTCCAACATTTTTAAAACCACCAGCGCATGCGGCATCGATACCACTAAAAGCATCTTCAATAACCATGCATTCTTTTGGTGATAAATTTAACATTTCCGCGGCTTTTAAAAATACTTCGGGATCGGGTTTTGTTTTACTGATGTTATTGCCATCACTAATAGCGTCAAAAGCGTCCATCAGTTCGACTTGATTAAGAATAAATTTAGTATTTTTGCTAGAAGAGCCAATGGCTAATTTATAGCCCTTTTCTTTTAGTTCCTTTAATGTGTTTCTCACATTATCGGATACATCTTTTCTTTTTAATTCTTTTAATGATTCACGATAATAATTATTTTTTAAATCACAAAGAGCGGATTTTTCTTCTTCGCTATATTTTTTATCACTTTTTTCTAAAATGATTTCTAAAGACTCACGACGCGAAACACCTCTTAAACGATTGTTGATTTCTTCATCAAAATAGATGCCTTCTTTATCCGCCATAAACTTCCAGGCGCGATAATGGTATTTATCGGTGGATAATAAAACACCATCTAAATCAAAAATAATACCTTTAATCATCTTGTCTCTCCTTTATCGTATATGAACCATTTTTATGGACTGTTATCACATATTTTTTCTTTCTAAATTTTATATTCATCGTTATTTCTTTAAACGTTTTTGGTAAATGTGGATCTAAATATATTTGTTCTCCGTTATATGAAAAGCCTAGACAACCATATAAAAGGGAAAGATAGGCCCCACCACTAGAGGCGATATGGGTGCCACCAATATAAATGCCACCAGCGTATATTTTTTGGGAACCGACAATATCAATTTCGGCGCTTTTCTTAAACATCTCATATCCTTCTTTGACGTGGGATAAGCGGAACGCTAACCGCGAATACATACCACTAGATAAACTAGAACCATGTTCCGTTTTTGGATAATAATAGGCAAAATTAGCCTCTTTTATATCGGAATTGAATTCTTTATCAAATAAGGCAATTAAAGCGCATACATCGGCTTGTTTGATGATTTTTGTGTGGCTAGCCACTCCATATTCACCACCCCAATATTCTTTTGGGTCTTTAATTCTTTTTCTTAAATCAGATAAAGAAACATCTTCTAAGGCAAAATAACCATCAAATTGTTCAATAACGCTATCTTTTATATTTAACAAACATAGGTTGTTCGCGAAATCTTCTAATTTATTAATATCATCAACATGTAATGATTGAGGATTTACCTTTTTATCTTTTAAATATTTGATGACTGTTTGAACAGCATATTTAGTCAAATAATTGGTAAAAGCATTGTCATTAATTCTTTCATGATATTCATCGGGACCGATGACATCATAAATGTGCCATTTACCATCTACTTTTTTCGCATAAGAGAGGAAGAATAAAGCACATTGATAAATGACTTCTAATCCGCCTTCATTTAAAATTTCGGAATCTCCTGTTACTTCAATATATTTATCAAAGGCATAAACAATATCCGCGGAAATATGAATTTGTTTTTCATTGAAATAGGTGCGGATTGGTGCGCCGGTTTTGGGATCAGTGACATTATATTTAGAGCAGGCTTCCAGTCCACTATCTTGACTTTCCCAAGCATAAAAGGCTCCTTGATAGCCAAATTCTTTCGCCTTAGCCATCGCGCCCGATAAGGTATTAATACGATAAATAAGAGAATTTCTCGCGACAATTGGATTAGTCAAAGCATAAAAGGGAATTAAAAACATTTCGCTATCCCAGAAAATAGCCCCTTTATATGTTTGTCCACTACATCCACGTGCGGGAATGCCACGACATCTATTAGCATCACCGGCGCTTAATAGTTGATATAAGGAAAAGCGCATCGCTAAATCGGCTTTTTTATCACCTTTGATTTCAATATGAGCTTGTGAATATTTTTCAAAGAAGGCATCGCAATGTTCTTTTAATAAATGATTAAATCCAGAAGCGGTAATTTTTCGAATATCATCTTTTCTTTCTTCTTCCACGATGGCGAATATAACAAAAGAGAATTTTTCGCCTTTATTTAGGTGAATATCTTTTTTATAAAGAGATTTTTGATATTCTTCATATCCTTTAACATTGTGGAAATAAGAAAGATATAAATCTTTTCCTTCATTTGTCATTCCATTAAATAAGATGACATTTTTATTACGTTTAATATTTTCTTTTTGAAAATGTGGACCATTTATTTCATAAATATCTGTATCTAAACCAAATATGATACTTAATTGCACATCTTCTTTAGCGGTAACATCATATTTTTCACTGAGCAAAGAATCATTTTTATGCGAAACAAATCTTTTAGAATTAATAATGATTTGGGAAAATTCGGTGTGTCTAGATAAATAACCTTTGGTTAAATCTAAAGATAAAAAATGTGATAATGGTTTTTCTTTTAATACGGAAATTTCTTTTCCATCAACAAAACATTTGATAAAGAAAGGATTGGGGAGATTAATTGATTCTCTCCATTTGTCTTGATATTGGTCATAAACACCAACGAGATTAAGACTCACTAATTGGGCTTTATCATATTCTTCTAAAGTGCCGCGATAGCCGAGGTGGCCATTAGCCAAAAGGAAAGAATTACCATCATTGATGATATTTTCTTTTATATATCCTTTTTTAACTAAATGTTTTTGCATATTAAATGATTATTTCCTCATTGATGTGATAAAGTTCACCTTTAATCATCATGTCGATAGGTTCTCCTATAACACGAATGGAGGTGTGCTCTTTTTCCACTTTAAAAATGATATTAGACTCACGATAACGGATATTAACTTGATAACTCTTCCACCGCTTCGGCAAATAAGGATTAATAGAAAGAACCTTATCATCACTTCTTAAGCCTAAAAAACCATAGACGATATTCATCCACGCGGCGGCGATAGAAGTCATATGTAATCCTTCTTTGGTGTTACGATTATAATCATCTAAATCTAATCTCGTGGCAAAGCCAAAGAAATTTAAAGCTTCATCATATTTGCCTAATTCGGCGGCAAAAATAGAATGAATAGATGGTGATAATGATGATTCATGAATACAGCGTGGTTCATAAAATTCATAATTAGCCTTGATTTGTTCATAAGTGAAATCATGATGATATAAGAACATAAACATCAAAACATCAGGCTGTTTAATCATGTCATTACGATAAATGCGGTCATAAGACCAATGTGAATATAAGGGGAAATCTTCTTGTGGGATTTCATCGACATCGATATGGGGTAAATCATAATAACCCATATGTTGTTCAAATAATTTGGTCTTATCATCATAAAGAATGCGCATGTGGGTAACCGCGGATTTCATATCGGCGATGAATTTATCGTTATAACCTAATGAGGTGATTAAATCTTTCTTCTTATCTTTGTAGCTAAATAATACTTCGAGGGTGTAGGCCATAATTTTCTTATTCATGAAATTGGTGTAAGTATTATGGTTGACCATCACTTCAAATTCATCAGGTCCCATCACTCCATAATATCCAAAAGCGGTATGATCATTATTCCATTGACCTCTGGTATATAAGAATTTGCTAATTTCTAATAGCATCTCTAAACCATATCTATCCATGAATTCTTCATCGTGATAAATATTCATATAATGGAAGATGGCATAGCCCACCGCACTGGTGGGTTGTAATTGCGTAGAAGCGTGTTGCCATAAAGTACAAGCTTCTTCCCCGTTTCGTGTAGCAATCGGATAACAAGCACCTTCACAATCAAGGTCTTTCGCTCTTTTTTTGGCGTCTTCTAATGTGTGATAACGGAATAAAATAAGGTCTTTCGCGGCTTTTTGGTTAGAAAATAAATAATATGGCAAGCAATATGTTTCACTATCCCAGAAAGCATGACCAGAATAAGCCTCTCCCGTCAGTCCTTTCGCACCGATATTATTATCTTCGGCAAAGCCGTGATAGGCTTGTTGCATATTGAATAAGCAGAAACGAATGCCTTGAGCATCTTCTTCGTTGCCTTCAATTTGAATATCACTCATCGCATAGGCTTCTTGGAAGAAATCACTATTTTCTTTTAAAAGTCCTTTTATTCCTTTTTCTTCTAATTGTTTTAATTCAATATGGGCTTCTTTTTCTAATTGAATAGCCTTTTGATCACTATTTTTATCCGCGATATTAACGACATAACGGATAAATTCATATGATTGATTTTTCTTTAAGGTACCGGAATAAGATAAAGATACTTCTTTTTCTTGTTCGGAATATGTTCCTTTAAAAGGAGAAATCACTTTCATAGAAGTTAATAAAGATTGTTTAGTTCTTGGTGTTTTAATAAATAAAGTGGCACCACAATCTGCGGGTTTTTCATATCCTCTTTCCCAATAACAATGATTGCCCCAATGGAGAATATTACCATCAAGATAAAAAGCGATATCCAATTGAGCGTCATAATTACTTTTAAAAGAAATCGTTTGTATCGCTTGATAATGCGATTCCATGCCGAGTAATCTTTGAAATGATATTTCTACTTCCCCTTTTTTGGTGATAAGAATGAAGCTTCTATTTAATAATCCATTACGCATATCTAAAATGCGCTTGAAATCCTTTATCTCGTTGGTGGCTAAATCTAATTTTTCTCCATCAATAACAATTGAGCATTTCAAATAATTGGTGGAATTAATCGTGAAATGGCCTCTTTTAGCGATGCCTTTATAAGCATTAGGGGTGTCATCTAATGAATATTCAATAATGCCGTTATAATAAGTGCCAATTAAAGAAGGTAAAGAAACCCCTTCTTCGAAGAAACCACGGACACCACTATATTCGTTACCAAGAGAAAATAATGATTCACTAACCATATTTTTTTCTTTATGGAAACCTAATTCAATAATACGATTAGGATCTACTTGGAGATATTTGGAAGATATTTTGCCCATATTTCACTCCTTCATACCGCTTTGGGCATTGGAGCCCATGATTTGTTTTTGGAAAATTAAGAACATGATGACCTGGGGAATAATTGATAACACTAAAACTAAAAGGAATTCACTTTCATCTAATGTCTCGCTAGACATGTTATAAATACCCACCATAAGGGTTTGTAAGGAGCCATTACCTAAAACGAGATATGGTAATAAGAAATCAGAATAAGAAGCGGTCATCGAGAAAATAGCGACAATACCGATAATTGATTTAGATAATGGTAAAACCACACGAATGAAAATACCCATTTCTCCATAGCCATCCATTCTTGCCGCTTCAATAAGTGATTGCGGAATTTTGGCAAAATGGTCTTTAAAGAGCATGTAATAATAAGCATTAGCACCATAAGATAACCAAAGAGAGAGCATGGTTAAGTAACCGATATCGGGGTTAGTTAATCCCATTTTAGAAATCTGCAAGAATAAAGGAACAATATTTAAAATAGAAGGAATCATATAGCCAAGAAGCACTAATTTATCCACTACTTTATATCCAAATGGTTTTATGATGGTGGTAGCATATGCGAGCATCGCATTGAACACGACTGCGCAGATAACGCAGCCTATCACCATGATAAAAGTATTTAAATAATAATTAGTGAAATTCACTTTTTGCCATAGATCGATAATTTTTTGGAAAGTGAAATGTTGCGGGAAGAAATGATAATCGGTGGAATTGATTTCTGTCACCGTTTTCATTGATGTGAAAAATAAATAAATAAAAGGCATAATAGCGATCAAAGAAAAGATCACTAAAAAGGCAATGATAAAGCCATAAGCCACTTTATTTTGTGGTTGACGATAATCGGAGAAGCTTAAAACTCCGGTCATTTTATTTTTTAAAGTAGGACGTGGTTTTTTATTTTTCTTTTTCTTCATAAAAACTACCTCCTCTCATTCTTATTAATCGCTTTTTGGACGACATTAAAGATAATCGTCACAACGATAATAATGATGCCTAAAATGACACTTGTGGCGGCGCTTTTGGCAAATTGCAAAGATTCACCATTAATTTTGCCAAAGGCATATGTATAACTTAATAACATCAATGACATTGAGGCATTGCCTTCTGGGCCGCCCCAGTTACCAATGACCAGTGGTTCATAGAAGACTTGGAATATCGAAATGATTTGTAAAATCATTAATAAAATCAAAGTGGTACGCATCATCGGAACAGTCAGTTTCCAAAATCTTTGCCAAGGAGAAGTACCATCAATACGGGAAGCTTCATAAATAGAAGAATCAATATTTTGGAAAGAATTCAAATAAATTAATGCGGTAGCACCTGCACCTTTCCAAGTCATCGCTAAAACAATGATGGGAATAATAATATCGGGATTTGATTTCCAAGTATGCGGTGTTCCCCCCAATGAGGAAATAATAATATTCAATATTGAATAAGATTCATCACCATAAATGTTTTTAAATAAAAACACCATAGCAATACCACTTATCATGCTAGGCAAATATAACAAAACGCGGAAAACACCTTTTAAATGAATAACTTCAGAGAGTAAAAAACCGAGGAATACCGGCATTAAATAACCAATTAATAAAGACCACAAAATATATTTGAAAGTATTAAATAATGCGGTCAAAAAGGCAGCATCTTGCATGATTTCTTCATAATTTTTAAATCCCACGAACGCGGAATATGAATAATCATTAAAGAAAGATAAGACGACATTTTTGCCCATTGGCACCCAAACAAAAAAAGCAAATAACGCTAAGGGGATAATCATAAAAGACCATCCCAAAAGGTTACGTTTTAAGACATTCTTAAAATTCTTTTTTCTTTTTGTTTTGGTTTTCTTCATAAGTAATTATTTAATAATTAATTGTATTTTTTATCCAAATATTCTTGGAATTTTGAATTCGCGGTTGTTAAGAGATTTTGTGGATTCGCGGTGGCGTAGCTCTTACCAATGACACCTTTAATCGATTCATCTAAAAATTCATACATCGCTTGCGTTTCAATTGGTTCTTCACCATGTTTATTTTCCGCAATGTGATCATAGAAGGGGGCAAAATCCACTAAATCGACAGAAATATAAGCATTTTCTAATTCTTTAGCTTTGCTCACAAAATCTTCATTAATCCAAGGACGAATGGTTGGTAAAATCGGTTGATTTTTCAATTTGGCCACTTCATATCCTTTTTGTATCGCGGCAATATTGGTCTCACTTGTGGAAGGAGAACGACCAATATAATCAAAGAATTTTAAAATACCTTTTACTTTTTCATCACTCACACCTTTGGTGAAGACATATGGGGTACCACCATATAAAGAATAATGATGGACACCATCACCAGTGGGCATGGGGACAAAAGCCAAATCATTCATATCCATTTTTCCCACGACCGCGGCATTTTGGATAACGTCATTTCCAACAATAGCCATCGCGACTTGAGAGGATAAAGCACTAGTCCAATCGTTATATACTTTGGTGATGTCTTTTAATAACAAATCTTCTTGTTTTAATTTGTGAATCCATTTTAAAGCCTCAACGGCGTGTGAATCATTTAAATTGGATACCCATTTACCACTACTATCTTTTTTAACGAGATTTTCAGTACCAAAATTCCATGCCATATTGGAAAATTGCCATCCACCTTCTTTATTATCAGAAAGAATTAATATACCTTTGACACTTTCACCAGAATTTTCATTAATTTCGGTGGCGATATCATAGATTTGTTCAAAAGTAGTCGGATAAACAGGAGTGTTATCACTCTTATAGATGGAATATTGGCCATCAATTGGTTGGCCATTATCATCTACTTTATTGGGGAAGAAATCAGTGTTATCACCAATGAGTTTTTTATTGATGATAAGACCTAATCCATATCCATCACGAGGAATACCATATAATTTGCCATCAGTCAATTGTTGTTTCATTTCACTATCCATCTTATCAATCCAACCATTTTCGGTCATGATATCGGTGATATCGCGAATAAAATTATTAGCCACTAAAGTGGGTGGTTCAGTAAACCAAGTTTGCCAAACATCAGGTAATTGATTAGCTAAAGCTTTTTGGGCGACTGTCGATAATGAATATGTATATGGTTCACCTTTAATGACATATTCGGGATTATCTCTTTCAAAAGCTTCTTTCCATTCTTGATACATGGCCACATCTTTGGTTTCGGTAGAATCGGGCCAAAAACCAATTTTTAAAACGATTTTACCGGATGTAGCACCACATCCTGATAAAACACCAAGAGCCAAAAAAGAAGTGACAAATAAAAGTTTATTTTTCATAAGGATACCTCGCTAAGAAGTTCCCCGGGCTTAGAGCCCAGGGAACAAAATGAATGTTGATTAAAGAATATCGCTATAGGAATCGACCACTAATTGGTAAGGAGAGTGATCAAAGAAAGCGGTGAAATTAGAGAGGGTCACACTATGACCACCCATGGAAGCATCACCATAGTGAGTATGGAATCCTATTTCAAATAGGCCACCATCGGCAAGTGTTAAGGTGACAAATTCGCCAGCGGTCGGAATAATGTCATCAGCACCGAGGACACTACCATCATCAAGAGTGGCAATTAATTTACCAGCATTAACAGCGTATACACCTGTACTGAGTTCGAAACGGAAGGAACCAAATGTGGATACACCATCACCAGCAATTTTCATTCTTAAAGCTCTAGCGCCTGCATATTGTGTATAAACCCATCCGCCATAGACATAATCTTTACCTTCATCAACTGTTAAGGTCACTGTTGATGCATCTCCAATTTGGAATTCATTGCTATGACCTTCAATTAATAAATTAACGCCTTTAAGTGTGATTTTTCCAGTAAATTCACCACCGGCATGGACAGTTAAATTAGCAGTGCCATCAATGGTGAATTCGTGTTCTTTTAAGTCAAAGACAAGAACAATACCTTCGCCATCAAGAACATCACCATTTTTCACTGCGGCACCAGTTTTGCCATTAATAGCGGTTAAACCATCATGGAACCATTTGGTAGCGCCGAGTTCAAGTCTGATAGAATCAACAGGAGCTTCAGTGGCATCTAATCTTAATGCGAGATAACGACTCTTAACTTGGGAGCCCCAAGCAATAGCGGCATAATTCGCTAAATCGAGTTCTTCATCACGGCTAATACCACAAGCAGCGGTTGGATCGGCAGCTAAATCGAGTTTGTCATTAGCAACAAAGATAGAGTTAACTAATAATTCTTCGCTATTGCCGGCATAGATATTAATTAAATCACCCATTTCAACTTCGTGTTGACTTAAATCGATAACATACCAGGAATAGCCATCTTTAGTTGGATAGGAACTAGCGGCTTCCTTGGATGTTAAACCTTTGGCAGCAAGAGAAGAATTGAGCCAAATAGCAGGATTGCTACCAATTTCCACACGGAAGGTATCAATATCAGCAGCGGAGGCTTTAATTTCAAACACTAAATAACGATGTCCACCGACGAGGTGTTTGGTGCCGAGGGTTAATTCGGTATAATCAGAGTCTCCTTTAGGAGCAAAGACTAAATTGTTTCCATCCATAGAAAGAGCAGCTGAATTTTTATAAGAGACCCAACCATTGAGGTCGGCATCATCATCAAGAGTCCACGCAGTAGGAATTTGTGCAGAACTTCTGGTTCTATTGAAGTTATCAAAAACAACGGCGTTTTCGGTATCTAAAATAGGAGCAGCGATTTTTTCAGCCGGAGCGCCGAAAGAAGATAAGAAGACTTGGTCTAATTCAATTTTAGAGGTGGATGTCACGCGGTAAGCAGTAACATCTTCACCCGCTAAGCCTGATTTTTCTAAATCGATAGCTAATGGGCCATAAACACCACTAGCGGCGCTAACGACAGCATTACCATCTTTATCTTTTAAATCAGCCCAGGAAACAGCGGTGCCTTCACTACTACCTTTCACAGGAACAATAGCGGTACCAGTGGTATCACCATTAATGTCTAACACTAATTGTGTTTCACCTTTTTGTTCAGTGGTTAATGCAGGTGTGGTATAGGCTTTATTTCCTTCTAAAGCGAGACCATGACGGACGATGTAACCTGACGCAGAGTCACACCACCAAGAACCCATATTATTAGGTTTGGAGAAATCTAATCTTGAGAAATCATCAACTAAAGCACTGACACCGGCGGATGTACGGTTAATGCTAGCGATTTCGATGAGGGAAGATACTTCTTTATTAGCGGCATATAAATGGAAGCCAACTTGTTCATTAAGAACAACGACATCGCTTTCACCATATGTGGTTTCGGCATCTTCGATGGTGGATAATAAATCAATAGTCATGTCTTGGAATTCATTTGTTAAGGCTGGTAATGGTTCAGCATCTTCATTAAGAGCCTCATTCAAAGGAATTTCATATAGAGGTACATCATCATTACCTCTCATGGCGAGAATTAAGTTTTCTAATGGAAGTTCTCCTTCCACGACTCGCATCTTGAATGTGATAGATGTAGCAGGGCCAAAAGCACCAGCGGCCATCTTATAAATGGATTTACTATCGTTGGTCGGGAAGTTAACATCTTCACTATCGACAACAGCGGAAAGATATCCATCATGGATTGTGCCATCGGTATTGCCATTAATGGTCGCGGCAGAAAAATCGTCTAACATCGTATCGAATTCAGCATCGAATTTTCTTGTCACAGCATTATCAGGTAATCCTTTGACATAACCAGGACGATGTTGCATTTTATCTCCTTGAGAGGAAGAATCGCCAGATTGGTCGGGACTGTTAGATGGTGTTCTACTACCACAGCCCGCTAACAACATCGCGAGGGTGATGGGCAAGCTTGCCCAAATGAGTTTTTGTTTTTTCATGTTCATTCCTTTCTAAATATTATGGAATTTATTATTTGGCTCCATATGCACTAACTTCGGATAGTTGCGCCCCATATCCTCCGATAGCGTCATTGGAACTAATAACCAGTTTTAAATAGCGACATTGAATATCATTCATCGCCACCGTATTAATTGATCCTGTAACAGGGTCAAAGTTGTAAGCGGTATTAGCTACCGCCACCACAAAGGAAGTTGTTTGTTTGTTATAAGCGAGATTACTATCAGAAACGGAGATTTCAATTTCTTCATTTCTCGCGGACCATTTGAGGTCGGGAATCAAACGTAAAACAACGGTTTTTAATTTATAAACATCACCTAAATCAATGACGATAGTCGCGGGTAATGTCTTTGATTCATAATAAGAAGTACCATCTGGTCTACCATCGACAATTCTTTCCACGTTATATACATCAGCATGTTCGGTTGATTCCACAATCGAGGCACCTAATGTCAATGATGGAGGGAAGAATTCAATTTCGGCGATTTGATATTTTTGTGGCGCTAAAACACCACTATTGCGGAAAAATCTAATTTGAATACCGGCATATTGTGCACTGACGATATTGACATCGATGACATTGCCATCTTTCGGTGTCATTAAATAATCAGTCTTCGTGGACAAAATGGTATATTTATCACTGACTGTGGAATCAGATTTTAATTTTTTGGCAAAAATAGAGAAGCTGTAATTATAAGCATAAATGTTATCTTGGGCGGTTTTTAAGCGAATAGCACCCACGGTGTGTAAATCGTTAAATTCAATGGTTAACGCTGCAAATTCGGCATCTTCATTGGTCCAATTGCCAGATGTATAACAAGTAGTTGCATCATCATCGATAACCGCGGAGCCATTATTACCAAAAGTCCCGGTTCCATCATCGGCGGGAACGGTATTTTTCGTTCCCACACCATGTGTGGCTTCCACACCCCAAGATAATTCTTTTTCTAGTTTTTCACCAATATAGGGAAGTTCACCGCTGCTACGCGCAAATTCAGGAACAATAGCGCCGCCTTGAGTGACATTTTCTTTATTAACGTGATCAACATCATTATTTAATAAATGCAAAGAATATGGGAGATGGATATAAGCACCTAATACTTTATTTGCGGAGGTATATGTGATATCTTCCACATAATCATTCGTACGGATATCTAAAGTATTGATATTGGTCACTAATTGACCATTAATTTCTAAGCCTTCAATATGGACATGAGAAATTTTGGTATCTTTTCCTTCCCCTTGGATACGAGAAACAATGGATGGTAACATCTTATAGACTTTGACATTTTTCACATTAATACCATCAACTGTGCCTCTAATATTTAATGAAGATGACCAATCGATGTTATAAGCGATGACAAAATCCATTAAGAAATCATTTTCCCCATCATCACGGTTATCGCCTAAAGTTTGGCAATCTTCCACAGTGATATTTTCATAAGTGACATTTTTGATATTTGCATCATCACAGTTATGTAAAGAAATGACCGCTTTGTGCATCGCGTGCACGACTGTAACATCTTTAAAGGTAATGTTTTCCATGTGCTCGCCGTGTGTTTCATATCCCACTTCCATTGATTGGGCTAAATCAGTCCAAACAGTGACATCATGAATATTGATATGATCGGTTTGTCCTTTATCGACGTTTTTGACCACTAAAGAATCATCCCAGGTACGGACATAACCGCCATTAACTTCGACATCTTCACAAGATTGCAGAGAAATACCATCACCATTACTTCTAGCGGTGATGATTTTCACGTTATTGATATGAACATTTTTACACCAATAGATATTTAATGCCCAGCCAGCGGGGTCAAAGAAGCAAATATCTTCAATGGTGAGATTATTCACCTTGCGCATCACAACGGGGATGTAATAATCGGAATCATCATTACGGGAATAAATGCTTCCGGAAACAATACCTCTACCTCTAATGGTGACATTATCGACACCTTCAGTGGAGAATTGGCCATAGACATAAGCACCTCCCGCGAGATAAATTTCTGTATTATCTTTAATGGGGAAAGCACCAGCATAATAAACACCAGGTCCCACATATATTAAATTAGGATCACTAGCAGCTTGTTCGGCGGTCACGGGATTAGTTTCTAAGGGGTTAGCAAATAATTGCACCGCGGTCGTATAATCACCATTTATCTCAACGACATAATTGTCGTTATATTCTAAATCAAAGGAAACTTTTTTATTGTTAATAGTTGGCGCAATGCCATAGACAAGTGGACGAATCAGCGCGGATTGCACTTTTTCCACTTCTTTGAATTCTAGTTCGACATGCACTTTGCCTTCAAAATCAAATATGGCGGCATATGTCATCGTATTAGGCGCGGTCCACGAGAAGACACGGCCATGATTAACACGCGTTTCATAGACGAATACATCGTGGTCATTAACTTTGACATCAACATAGGAAGAACTAGTCATTAATGATGGTCCTTCATATGTCACTAATTTGGTCTTCGTTATTTGCGTTTCACCAGCAATAAAATTTTCTTCGTTGTAATAAGCTGTGGGATCAATATCATCGATTGGTCCACTATTAGAAGAGGAATCAGAAACTTTCCCACAAGAAAATAGACAAAAAGCAAAAGAAAATAAGACAGCAAAAATACCTTTGAATTTCGTATTTTTCATAAAAGCATCCTTCTTATGCTTTCATTATCTAGGAAAATCATCACAAAATAAAGTCTTTTGTTAACCGGTTAACTAGATTTTTAATTATATACACAGAGTGTATATTATTTTTGTGTTAACTAAATGTTAACTATATTTGTTAACCAAAATATTATGATGGGATGAAAGTTATTTAATATTTTTGACTGATTGTCTGACCACTAAAGAGGTCTTAATGACCACGGCTTCTTGGTCAACTTTAACATTTTCGTTTAGTTGATTAATCATGGTCAAAGCACTTAGGCGGCCTTTTTCACGAATGGATTGATGAATAGTCGTTAAAGCGGGATAGATATAACGAGCGGCCTGAATATCATCAAAACCCACAATTGATAGTTCGTCTGGTATTTTATGACCTAATTCATTAAGACGACGAATAACACCGATAGCGATAATATCCGCCGCACAGACAATCGCGGTCATCTCATCAATATGACTGGCAATTTCTTCTGCGATTGCGTATCCACCATCGAAGGTCGCAGGAATTTTATATACATGTTTGTTATCCAAATTGAGATGATTTTCTTCTAGCGCTTGTAAATAACCAACATATCGCATGTCATCCACAAGAGAATTATTGATATTCCCGCCGATAAAACCAATATTTTGATGGCCACAATCAATGAGATATTTGGTCGCATTATATGAACCACCTTTATCATCGACACGAATATTCTTAAAGGCGGGTGAATATGATTCATATACATCCACGAGGACAACAGCAATACCTAATTTTTGTACCGCTTCATATATTTCGCTAGGAAATAATCCCATCATGACAATACCTTCAAGGTTTCTGGATTTCACCCATCTGGTAAATTCATTAGCGTCCATCAAGGAACCGATAATGATGTCATACCCTTCTTTGATCATCTCTTTTTCAAAATAACCAAGAAATTCGCCATAGAAGGGGTTGTTAACGAAAGCTTCGGAAGCGTCTTTAAAAGGAAGACAAAGGGCCACTAGATGCGATTTGCCTGTGGATAATGTCACCGCAGTGGTATCAGGAATATAGCCAGTTTGTTCCATGGCTTTGAGGATTCTTTGTTTAGTTTCTTGACTAACCTTACCCTTGCCATTAATAACATAACTAACCGAAGCACTAGAAACACCGGCAATTTTGGCAATGTCATAAATGGAGACTTTTTTGTGATTTCTCATACTATCATTTATTATCTTTTTTCTCAGAAAATATTTACCCTCTATTTGAAGATTATATTTATTCGCTTATTTCTTTGATGAAATGCAAAAATTCTTTGAAGCGTGGTAAAGCAAAAGTTATCTTATTTCGATAATTTGCTTCGATAATACCTTTTAAGAACAAGGCTTTCTTATAGTTAGAAAATTGATTAGAAGGGATGTTGAAGGTTTCTTGCAAATATTTGCTTTCGGGATTATCAATCGCGGTTAAAACGATTTCTTTTTCCTTTTCTGATAATTCATCAAAAACAAAGTTATATGATCTTTCTTGCAAGGCTTCATCATATTTTTGTAAAACAAATTTATCCGCCTCTTTTTTACCACTTCTAAATAAAATGTCACCCAGTAATTGATATGCAAAAGCATATCCATTTGTTAATTTAGTTAATTTAATAGCGGCTTTTTCTTCGATGCCAAAGACATTCATATAACTATTGGTAATTGACCTTTTATTGAGTTCGCCCAAATAAATACGTGGGGCTCTAATAAGGAATGTCAAATTCTTTTGCTTTGTTAATGAAACAATATTTTTGTATAAACCTGTCATTAATAGGAATACTGGGAAATCATCGCGGAGTAATAATTGATATTCATGGCAGAAAACCTTCATGAAATCAGTATTAGAAACTTCATCTATTGTTATTAAGACTTTATATTGTTTCTTTGATAAATATTCTAATTCTCTTTTTAATAAAGTAGAGATGTTGAGAATAGGTTCACTACCGGAAATAGAAAAACCAAAACCTTTAAAGGAAAAATTAAATTCCGTTTTTACAAAAAGCTTTTTCAATTTGCCTTCGTCAATCAACTTCGACGCTAATTGTTCAAGCATGTCACTATCAGGATTTAATTCAACGACTATCCATTGATCCATTTTCTTAAATTTATCGGAAACATATTTCATAGCAACAGTTTTTCCAGAACCTCTGGCTCCACTGATTATATATGCTTGAGAATTGCTGTTTTCGCTTAGAAAAGAATCATATATCTCATTCATTTCGATATCTCTAGAAATAATCGCTTTTGGTTCAACGCCAAATAAAACATTAAAAGGATTGGTTTTTGTCATTATTCTTCACCTCTATAAATAGTATATTTAACAAAAAATGAACTTTCAATTTTTTTGTGAACTTTTGTGAACTTGAATGAACTTTGTGAACTTTTGTGAACTTTTAAATTTTTTGTGAACTTTTGTGAACTTCACTATAAAGTAATGAGTGTTTTTTGATATAAAAAAGATTTTTCGGAAATAAAATTTCCGAATAATCAATAGATGTTACAAATATTACAACAAGCAAAATGCGTTAAGTTGTTTGGCTAACTAATAATTTTTTTGCCAAAACTCATTTTTTTAGGCACTTTTGGCAAAATTTTTATAAGAACAAATCGTCTTCATCAATGACATTGACAAAATAATTTGAATAAGAATTAACCGCCAATCCCTTGGGAGTAACTATTAAAGGAAGGACAGAATATTTAGTATTGGTAACCGTGATAAAATCGGGAATCCTATATAGATAATCTTCATAAGTTTTCTTATCGATAACATATGGTGTTAAGGAATATTTCATTTCACACAAATGGATGATTTGATCGCGTCTAGCAATAACTAAATCAATTTGATGACCCTTAATGCCTTTTTCTTCATCGGCTTGGCAGCGGAAAGAAGAAATATCCGTTGATACACCACTGATGCCAAGAGCCATCTTAATAGCGTTCACATTTTCTAAACAGACTTGTTCAAAAGCGCGGCCTTCCCAGTTGCGTTTTTTAGGGGAATCCATAAGATTAACAAAATAGTTTTCATCAGTAGGAGGCTCTTTTAAAAATTCATAATAGAACAACGTAAAATTATCGGTTAATTGATAAATAGAACTATTTTCTTTTTTACCGAAGGGATGATATTGTCTGATGAATCCACATGATTCTAAATCATCAAGTCGCATTGAAAAATAACCATTTTTTGATAATTTTGTTTTCGTGGCGATTTCATCTCTTGTGAGGCCCATCTTCTTTTTGCTTAAAGCTTCCACAATTTGTATATAGCCTTGGTAATTTTTAAACATTGAGCGGTATAAATAATTAAATTCGCCTTTTAAAGGGGCGTTGGCTTTAAAAAATAATTCATCAATATTTTGTTCAAAACCTAAATTAGGCATGATTAAATCCCAATAATAAGCCACACCACCAAAAACCATATAATATTTCAATATTTGATCTTTATTTAAATTCAGCTTCCGGTATATAGCGTATTCGCGACATTCTTTTAAAGTGAATGGTTTTAAATTAATCGTACATGTCACACGATTATATAAGCCACCGCTACTATGAATCACATTATTTAAAATCCATGATGTCGCAGAAGCACAAACGATTAATACAATATCATTTCTTAATGATAACCATTGATTATAAAATTGAGCGAAAGCATCAAGAAAATCACACTTGGGAGTGTCCATCCATGCTAATTCATCAAGGAAGATGACTTTTCTTTTGTGACCTAATTTAGCAATACAAGAATATAGCATTCGGAAGGCTCCAAACCAATCCTTCGGTACATCATAAACATCAGGAAAGTAAAAAGACATCGAATTAGCGAATGCTTTTAGTTGCACATCTAATTGTTCTTTATAATCTAATTTTTTATCTTCTTTGGGTGGCACACCAGAATGCTGAAAGGCAAAATGTTCTTTAAACATTTCTTTGACCAAAAAAGTTTTGCCAATTCTTCTTCTTCCATAGATGGCAATAAATTGATTACCTTCTTTGGCAAAAGCATTATTGAGTATTTCTTTTTCTTTTTTTCGTTCAATGAGCATTTTTTGATCACCTTTCTTGGTGCTTTCATTATAAAACAACACGAGAGAAAAGTAAATTTTTTTGCCAAAACTCATTTTTTTAGGCACTTTTGGCAAAATTTTTTTCTTATATTATAAATATAAAAATAAGGAAATATGGAAAATAAATATTAAAGATATTTATATTACTTAACGATTTTCTTTTCTTTTCTTAATTAATAAATAAGCACCATAAGATGATATAGAGAAAATAGAAATAGATAGGATGATAATAAATAAGTGATTATCACGATGGAATATATCATTGAGTGAATAAGAAGAATATCCGTATGCAGCAGTATTCTTTCTACCGATATAATCAGTATATGAATATTTACCAATGATGATGTCATATCTAGACATCGCAATAGCGACATCATTGGTGGTACTTCCTGTTGGTGTGACGATATCACCACTAACGGTATAAGTAGCATTGATTAATAAATCTTTTTGGCTAAGTGGGAAGATATCATCATATAAAGAAGATAATTCATTCCATGATATGTTTAATGTAGGTGTACTATTACCAGTAGCATCACAGCTAATGGAACTGATAAATATTTGCGCATATTCTTGCGCGGTAAAAACCTTCTTATAAATATTTAATGGATAATAATTATTGGAAAGTGAATAAGTCGTAAAACGAGCATACCCATCTGAGGGATAATAAAATTCAAGATATAAATATCCTTCGGTAATAATATCATAACCAGTGGCGTTAATATTTTCCCCGAGATTCCAAGCAGTTCCACTGCTAGATATATCATCAATCAATCCTAAATCGTTATAAGTACCATTTTTATATCCATGTAAATAATTGGTTCCATCATAAAAGGCAAAACCACTTTCCGTATCTATGACCTTCCATGAAGTCATTAAAGATGAATCATAAGTGATTTGCTGATTAGAAATAGAAATAGTATTAGGTGTTAAATAATAATTATTTAAAACGGTATTTTTTAAAGCATAACCAGTTGTCGCGGAACGATTATTTTGCGCTACAATAATGATTTCATCACCATCTTTAATGGGGTCATCACCGGTTACTAAAGCATATTTGACATCACCAGTTCCACTAACGGTAACAACACATGTAGCGGTAAATCCACCATCAACACTGGTGACAGTAATAGTGGCAGTTCCCACTCCATTTGCGGCAATAAGTCCACTATTATTGACACTAGCAACATCATTGTTATTAGAAACATATGTCACTTCTTTATTCGTCGCGTTATTTGGGGAAACAGTCACTTCTAATTGGCTATTTTCACCCACAGTTAGACTAACACTACTTGGAGAAACGCTGATACCGGTAACTGCTATATCACCACTATCATCATTCCAACCATTGATGTTATCACTAGTAGGAGTGGCAACATTACCACTATTACCCCAGGCGATATCCGCCCATTCGGGGAAATCGATAAAGGGATTTCTATTATTTGTGTAATTATTATATAAAAGATTATTACGATGAATTTCAAATTCATCCGGTGGATCAAGACGATTCCATTCTAATAAATCAGATAAGATACCAAGAGAAAAGGATTTGGTCGCACTAGAAGTACCAGTGCTACCAGAAACAATATTCGCTAAACGTAAGTCTGGATTATTGGTGTCTATCCCACTTGTGGCACCCGCTAAATTGTTATATCTAGCCGCCATATAGAAACAGGCTCTGGCGATATCGCCTTTATCACAATCTTGGGGTTCAAACACAGTGCCACTTCCTAAAGTTTTCGAAGTACCCCATAAATTACCCGCAATAGAATACTTTGTATAATTTTTCACATTTTGGGCATCATTATATGATTTTGATGTATCAACAAAGCCATACATCCTATTGTTATGGGGAGTGCCATTAACATATCCATCCGCGGCCCATAGATGCATGAGGTCACCTCTGGCTCCCCCTTCACCATCGGTATCAAAACCATACGATTTGGGCCAAATATGTTCACGGTTAATACCTCCTTCATTTTGACTATGATTACCCCAAGCACGCATCGGATTATCACTATCTCTGTTGACATATAAAGCATGAACATAGGGATTACGAGAATCACTCGTACTTTCGGAAGCCACATATTCGTAATTGGTGATGGTATTAGTGCTGCTATTATAGGTGCCGTTAGTAATCGCGGAAGCGGGAGATTTTTCCCAATCACGATCACTAATTTCATATATTTTCCAAATAGCATTATCTGTTCCGGTACCAATATCATATGCATAATATTTTTGTCCATTAGATAAAATATTTTTCAAATTGATTAAAAGATTATTACCGGTTCTTTGATTATTTGATAAAGAATTCAAAGATGAATAATAAGAACGGATATCGGAATCACTATTATCATTTAAATCAATTGTGGTTGTCACCGTTTCCGTGCTATAAGCAGAAGCGGGTTGATAATGTCTTTGCAAAGAAAGAATCGGAAGAAAACTTCCGATAAGAGACAAAGCGGACAAAGTGGTAATGAAAATATATTTCTTTTTCATTATTGTTTATTCTTTATTTTCCGTAAGGAAATATAAGCACAGGCAAATAGCAATGCACTGATAGAAATAATAATCACAATATTAGCAATATAATTATGCTCCGCATTATATAATGACATATTTCTATTGCTATTTAATGAATATGCGCCATTGCTATATGTGATAGTTTTCCCTTGATTAGCGGCCCAAGCATTTAATCTTGTTCTCGCTGTGGAAACAACATAATCACTAGAAGAAGAGAATGTTTCTTTTTCACTTGTGGACATGTTATTTAAATAGGAAATAGCATTATTTAATTTCGTGGCGCATTGACCTTCGGTATCTTCATACATGATGTAATTAGCGACATTTTTCGCACTATCCCCACCAACATAGGTGAAGGTGATGTTGGTTAAATACATCGCCCCACTTGCACTTCTCACACCAACATATTTATAAGAACCAGAAATGGTCAATTCTGTTGAGGTTCCCATCACAATAGTTCCTAAAAGAGTGCCTTGTGTAGATGATGCATATAAATTCGAAGGATCAGAATAAGCAGTATTCTTGCCATAGACATTTAATGTTCTTCCACTGGAGGTGTTGGAATTCCAGGTAACTGTAACTTTATTTAATGTTTTATCAGAAGAAGTTGTAATAATACCGGAATTGCTATTATCAGAGCGCAATTGAATTGAACTATTTCCACCTGCTGATTGGCCAGCATAGACAACACCAGAAGTTCCGGTTTTGTTTGACCAAGAAGTATAGGTGGTTCCAGAAACACTAGTTGTGCTTCTATCTAAAGTGTCACTAACTGTGGTAGATGCTACATAAGCTTTTCTTGCTACTTTGACGGTGAGACTACAAGTCTTGCCGCTATAACTGATAGCGTTAGTAAATGTTTTATTAGTTAAAGAACCGCCGCTAGCGGCATCAGAATATAAGAATTGATAATTATTATTAGTAAAGCTAAAACCAGTCACATTATCGCCATAATTATCAGTTACAGTGATATCTGATGTGGTGATAGTTTCACCAACATAGAAATCTTTGTTTGCGGATGCCGTAATGGAGGTAATGGTTTTCGTAGAAACAGTGATATTATATGTCGCTGTTTTACTAACACCATTTTCGGTATATGTCACAGTTACTGTTTTACTACCTGTAGTGGTCATATCAGGTGTTGATACACTGGTAGGAATTACAGTAGCGGATGAATTATCATCATAATGAGCGGTGACCACTAATCCGGAATATGAGAATGTACCATTAACATAGAATGATGTAGTGACACTAGAAGTATCTAAAGTAATTGAAGATAGGGTTTTGGTGGTTTCTGGTGTATTTACTTTGTAAAAATACGCCATAGAGCCTGTAGTACCAGCATATGATCTTATACCACTGGTTCCATTAATACGGAGGTGACGCGCTGTTGTAGTTGCATTAGCAACAGCATAATTGGTTTCAGAAACTTGGGTGGTACCAATAATCAAGCTGGTATTTGTGCCAGCTGATGTGGCCATGGAAAATGTATTTGTTGTAGGAACTTGTAAATAATAGGTAGTACCACTAATGCTAGCACGAGCGGTAAATGAAGCATTGCCACTAGCTTTGGTTAAGGTGTAATAAATAGGTGTTTGTGCACTTGGAAGAGCTACTGAACCCCAATTTGATGTACCACTATAATGGAAACCGGTACCATCAACACCCAAAACATATTGAGCGGTTGAATCAATGCTAGCGATGCTTGTTAATTGTTCATAAGTTGCATCTCCATCGCCGCCACCGCCTGCTTCATTCACAGTAACAGCACATGTTTTACTATATGTAGTGCCACTAATTGTGGTACTAGCGGTAATTATGGCACTTCCGGCTGCTTCTGCAGTTAAAGTGATAGAAGCACCACTTGAAGCGGAATTAGATGAAATAGAACATATAGAAGAATTACTGGTGGACCAGGTAATTGTGCTACCACTAGAAGATGTCGCGGATATAGTATCAGTACCACCAACAGTTAATGTTTTTGATGTTGAAGAAATGGTGACACCTGTCGTTGGAGTGGAACTACCAGTATATGTGGTATAGCCACTGACATTGCCCCAAAGTGTATTTGCGTATTCGGGGTGATCAATAAATGGATTTCTATTGCCTTGAATATTAGCGATTTTATCATTGACTGATTGTTCCCATTCACTAACGGGATCTAAATTGCTCCAGTAGGAGAATAATTTAACAGCGTAATTGGTTAAACCAAAATTGGTAGAAGCGCTGCCAGAGAAACAAGAATTACCTTCGCCAGATGTCCAGCCATAAGAAGCGGAATATTTAGCGATAGCGTAGAATGTGATACGAGCAAAATCGCCTTTCACAGAATCATCAGGTTCAAAAACAGTGCCAGAATAACCCCAACTTGTAACTGCGGAGCCTACTTTTGCATTGGAAAATGTTTTTGAGGCACTAGCCACCATACCAAAGGGGTCATTGCCACGTGCGTTATTGACATATCCATCCGTGGGAACCACGATAAAAGGGTCAGCACCTTGATTAGTTGTGTCGCCACCCCACCATGACTTTGGTATGGAATGTTCTCTATTGTATGAATCTCCTTCTTTGGAATAATTAGCACCTTGTGCACTACCACCAGGTACATATTGGGAGATACTGGAATAATAATCAAAAATATAGCCGTCTTTGACATAGACAGTATTATATGTAGTCCATAGACCGTTATAACTACCGGCTTGTCCAGGAGCGGTAATATTTCTTAAAGCAGTTAATAAAGAAGAGGCATTACCATTGTTATGTGCGGTTTCACATGCGGAATAATCGTTGATATCAACCGCGGCATTAGCTACTTCCATTTTTTCATTAATTGGTTTAACAAAAAGAAGACTTCCGAAAGCCAATGACGCTAACGCTGATAATAATAAAAAATTCTTTTTCATATTATTTTATTTGCATACAAATAATAATTTTTTTGTCCTTATTTGTAAATAAAATTAAATGCAAAAAAAGATATATAAAAAAGAGAAAAATGATTTTATTGAGAAACTATCAAAATATTTGTTTTTTTATTTTTTTATCGCCTAGTGGCGGTCATTAACATCAAAGGATATTAAATCTTTCACTACTTCACTAGCGATAATAATACCCGCGACAGGTGGAACAAAGGCAGTACTTCCAGGGATATCTCTTCTATCTGTACAATGACGTTTCGTGCCAGGTGGGCACACACAATTTGCACGACAAGATATCGATAAATCTTCTAATGGTCTAATGACTTTTTCTTTGGAATAAACCACTTTTAAGGAACGGATATTTCTTTTTCTTAATTCTCTTCTCAAGACTTTCGCTAATGGATCATAACTAGTTTTATATATATCCGTTACTTCTAATTTGGTGGGTTCTATTTTATTTCCGCATCCCAATGCGGAAATAATAGGAACATTTAACTGTTTACATTTCATGATGATATCGATTTTGGCAGTCACTGTATCAATCGCGTCAACAACATAATCATATTTACTGAAGTCAAATTCACCAGCGGTTTCAGGTAAATAAAAACATTTCTTTTTCTCCACTTTGACAAAGGGATTGATACTTTTTAAATGTTCTTCCATGGCATCCACTTTATCCATGCCAATGGTCTTGATATTAGCGAGTAATTGTCTATTGATGTTGGTGATACATATTTTATCATCATCAACGAGAACAAAATGAGTGACACCACTTCTCACTAAGGCATCACAAACATTACCACCTACACCACCAATACCAAAAACACAGACCACTTTATCTTTTAATTTATTGATATTATCTTTTCCTAATATTAATTGTGTGCGGGAGAATTGGTTCAACATATGCCTATCATTATAAAATAATTTCTTATTTATGATGACTATTTTTTATCGCACAAAAAAGAGTGGATATATATCGAGTTATTATAATTTCTCCTTCTTAAAATTCACTATCAATAATAATGAACTTTAAGGAAGAGCCAGAGGGTCAGATTCTCTGGATTCCTTTCGCCTTATAAGATATGCATCTTCTTAAAGGCTTATTTTAAAGGGAGTTCGGATTCCCTTTTAAAATTTGTTATTTTTCTTCTTTTCTTTTACGAAGGAAGAAATATCCTCCAACAGCCGTTAAGGTTGTTAAAGAGATGATGGCGACAACGGCAGCTACGCTTCCCGCTTCGCTAAGAGCACCATCGAGAATGAATTTTGAATTTTGAGCAGTAACAATTCCTTCTCCCGCAAATGGTGTAGAATCTTTACAAGCATTTGCCCAACTATTGTATCTAGCTAAAATAGCAGAATGGGCATCATTGGTTTGCAATTCATCAACATAATCATCACCCATTGCTAACAATGCCGCTTTAGCGCTAACGTAATAATGGTGTTCGCTATCGCTACACCATCCTTGGCTGGTGTTATAGTCAGACATATGCATATAAGTTTCACCAAATACCGAAATATTATTCGATACATCTACATAAATGGATAAATAATTGGTGGTTGTTGTGTAACAACCAAAGGCAGCTGCGCTACCACCCATGTATTTGGTAACATCGGTTGCAACGTCATCAATTTTATAATTGACAACTGCAGTTATTTGCAAAGATCCGTTTTCACCAAATGCAATAGACCATTTGCCGGCATTAGATAGGTTACTAGAAGAGCGCAAATAATTGTTGTCAGAAGAAACGGCGTATAAATATTTGCCATCACTGTCTTTGAAGGAATAATAGGTATTTCCGTCTTCTACAATAGTTCCAACTGTAAATTCAGCAGTGTTTACAGAGTATGTTTCAACATCTCCTGAATCATAACGACCATATGAATGCGAACCTTCAGAAATTCTATTATTTGTATTTTGAGCACCCATCAAATAGTTGCCATTAGTTGTACCAACAACGACCTTTGAACCATCAAGTAGTTCTGCTGCGCTAGTAATTTTCTTATATACTTTGCCAGCATCAGTTACCGTGACATTGACAGTTGTAGTTTTTCCCATATAGGAGATAGTTACTTCTGTGGTTCCGTGGGTAATTGTACTGAAGGAAACATATTCCGAAACATCTTCATCAGGATAAGTTGCAGAATCAGTATAATGTGCCTTAACGGTCGCACCGTTTAAATCGAATTCTTCACCAGCAAAATAGGCTGTTTTTGGGGTTCCAGAAACATAAATAGAATCAAGAACTTTTGTTGTCGCATAAGAATCACCATAAACTTGAACGGTTACATTACTAATCGTGCCATACAATGATCCAGTAGTCACAAATGCAAATTGCACATAATTTGAATTTGCAGAATAATTGGTACCCGACCAAGACATATCCGTATTAGCCTCAACGGTTCCAAAAGTTAAAATTGTCCAAGAATTCCCGCTATCATCAGAAGCCAAAATATAATAATCTGCACTGTATTGGGACGATGTGTTAGCCGCATTGACAATAAATCTAGTTGGGTGTAAAACCCCAAAATTAGACATATACAAAGCTTGTCCATAATTAGACCATTTATCCGCATTTGTCATCGCAGTAGCAATAGATGTACCTTTTAAAGTCCAACTATCGCTTGAAACATCTGAAACAGCAGGATTATTTTTATTAGTTCCCAAGTAACCAACAGCACCCTCGAATTGACCAGCAGATACAACAAATTCATAAGATGAATTAAATGTTAAAGTGTGTGGTGAGCCAACATAAGATATTCCAGACCAAGTCAAAGAATTTAACGATGCATCGATAATTGGAAGCACAGCGACTTCAACATCGAAGGATTGGCTTGTTGCACCAGTTGAACTAACAGTAATTGTTGTGCTATTGGTGGCTGCAACACCGGTTAATACAACAGTGGTTTCACCTGTGCCGGTGGCCCCTGTATAAGAAGCAGTAACATATGTTGTATTGGTAGTTACTACAAAATTGGCTGTCAAATTAAAATACTCGACAGTAAATTGAGCTGTTTGACCAATGCCAACAGATGAAGGCGCGTTGGATAAAACAATCGTTGGTGTAGTTATGGAAGCATCTTCGTAGTAAATGTGAATGGTGTCAAATCTAACTTGCGTATTCCCACTATTAACATTAATCAAAGTAAATGCTGTAGTTTCACTAGAAAAAGTATAAAAGCCATTAACGGCAGCGACTGCTGTTCCGCTTGTTCCTTCACCTTCTCTAACCTGACTACCACTACCGTAATTTCCATTAAATTCAATGGAAATTTTTACAATATATCTATTTGCTTTTAAAGTTTTAAAAATTATGTAATTTCCGCCACTAGCATTCGCGTACAATCTAGTTGTACCATCACTTCCAAAGCCTGGCAAATTACTAGCGGATTGTTTGACGCCTACAATGCTCCATTCAGTAGAAGATAACCCGAATTTAGAATTTGCATCATTGTTACCAGACATATTTCCTGATGTAACAATTGAATCAACAATTACATATTGCGGTTCATCGGTAACTCTTAGTGTTCCTGTGACATATTGCTTTGCAGCGGTAGCATTATCTTTTGTGGTCAATGTTTCTCCAGCAACGCTAGCCCAAATTTTCACATTATATGTACCATTGGTTGATATAGGTAATTCTACTTCATCACCTGCATTTGTACCATCGGCGTAAATCCAATGTAAAGTAGATGAAGAAGTGACATTTGTGTCTTTATCAGCAGCAACGCCATTATTATCGTGTTCTGTTTTTGTAACAGTAACATCATCTAATTCTGGTAAATCTTCTGTAGTGTTATAAATGGTTTCCGCCAAAGTACCTGTCTTTGTGATTGCAATCGCCGAAGTCACCCAATCAGAGGCTGGACCAGAACTTTTCTTATAGAGTTTTACATTTGTTTTGCTACCACTTGTCTCACCATAAGAACGCCAGTTCGATGTTGAATAAAGAGAAATTTGTCTACTCGTTTCTGAAATAATTGTATATTCACCACTTGTAGATGTTTCCGCAATTGTCCAAGTGGAACCTGCTTGAGAAGATGAAGTGCCATTTCTCAATCCATTGTTTGTAGTTCCAGATGCATACACATAATAGGTAGTAGAACTTGTTTTATCCGTAATTTTAAAAGAAGTGCCCGATGCTTCAAACATAAAACCATCAGCAGGCGCACTGCTAGAAGTAAACGCAATTTGATTGTATCCGCCAGCGGCAACATCCCCACCAGTTGGAGCCATGCAAACATCGCCAGCAACACTAACTATTAAATATTCGCCAGCTGTGACCGCACCGGTATGTTGTGTCCAATCGGAACTAGTAGCAGCATTAGCCTGCATGGCTTTTTTACTATTTGTAGCAACAGCAACGCCTACTCCGACCGCCATAGTGAGACCCAATGTCGCACCGACGATCTTTGTTAATAATTTATTCATATTTTGTTCTCTCCTTTCAATAAATGTCTCCTAGGTCGTTTTGGTTATCTAACCTAGTGAGTGTATGAATAAATCTTTTGATGTAAGGATTAATCTTTTCTTCAGACCTAGAACATCCTATTTCTGTTTGGCTGAATAAAAATTAATCAAAAAGATTTGGTCAGTTCATTAGTGATTCATATTGCTCCCCTGAGCGAATACTAACGCAACTGACGTAAGGAGAGATTATCCATATAGAGAACCATCGATTCGCTCACTAATAGATTTCTATCCTTAAACGAAATGCGACTAATTTATTTATCCACGCGTTCTGACCTACGCCTGTCTAAATAATATTTAGTAGCATTTCATGTATTTATCTTAAGAAGAAGAAGAAGAAGAAGCAAGCACTCTCTTCATGAGACTGCTAACTTGTTTACTTTGTAAACAAAGTTCAAAAAAATTTTATTTCTTTTTGTACAACAAAAAAGAGAGGAGTTCGGTTCCTCTCTTGGTTCAATAAACCTGATTAAAATAATTTTTTAATAAATGCGGTTATTATTGATTAGAATGGTTTTTTCTTCAAGAAGAAGAATCCACCGACAGCGGTTAATGTGACCATTGCTGTAACGGAAACGATAACAGCAGCAGCTTCGCTATTATTTTCTAATAATTTAACGATAGAGCGATTGGCGAGTGAAACGACCACATAGTCATCAGTGCCAAATTCAATGCTTTCATTATTAGCGGCCGCCCATGCTTGTAATCTGGCAAAATAATCAGAAAAATCATTTGCCACAATTGTTCTCTGTTCGACATTTTGCAAATAGCCTGTGTCGGTAAGACCAGATTGATTGAAGAACGCCGTTTTTGCAGCAATATACCAACCTTGTGAAATACAAGAGCCCGTGCCTTGATCCGAAAAAGCAATTTCGGTGTGCATAAATGTATTAACAAATGCTAATGCTACATCAAAATCTTCGGAAGAGGCGTCCTCGATATACTTGTACAATTGAATATCTTGTTGACCAGATGTGTAATATCTAAATCTGGCTTGGTCCGTAGCTTTATTATATTTTAATGTCATTGTTCCACCATCAAACGTTTTACTGATTAATACATTTCCGTTTTCATCAAAATCAATATCATTTGAAACGGCGTCACTGCTCGCGACTAAACCATTTTTGTAGGAACCAACACTAATGTATTTTCCACTGGCGTCTTTAACATATCCTTGAGAAGCATCAATTGTAAATTCAGCAGCAGCTGTCGGTACAACCAATTGTTTCATCATCAATTGTTACTGGGATGGAATTTCTAGCAACATCAATGGTTGCTAAACCTCCATCAAAAGCGACAGAGCCTTCTTCGTATACAATAAGATATTGGCCACCCACCAATTCATCGGCAGATGTTATCTTTTCATAATAACCACTAACTTCTGGGTCGCTAGTTCTAACAACAATGCTATCAGTGGTATATGAATCAGTATATGAACCATAATCTAATTCAATAGTGATTGAAGACATACCAGCAGAATAGGCAAATAATGCAATTGTAAAAGTCCCTGTTTTATTTGAGTTATTATATGTCAATTCATCACAAGTAGAATCTAAGCCAATCACAGAAGAGACTGATGAAGTAACCGTAATTGTGGGTTCACCATATAAGGACACATATTCACCAGACAATGTTGATGTTTCATCGTCCACAAGTAAATATTCTTTGTTACCAGCAAAGGATTTTTCCACGGAAGTTATTGCCAATGCCTCCTTGACATAAATATTAATGTTTGTGAAGACTGTTGTGTCATCTTCGGTGTAGAAAATAGAAATCTTTTTACCGTCATCAGCAGCAACAAATTCGTGAGATGGATTAATCGTTTCATCACCTAATTTAATGGAAATATTAGTGTCGGTAATTAAAACTTTCTTTGAGGTATCGTCTGAATATTTAACAGTTAAAGTATTAGAAGATTCTGTAAAATATGTGCTTAAAATTGTGCCAATTTCAAAATAATTGTTTGTAGCACCTCTAATAAGATTAGTTGGTATGGCTTTTGTTACAGTAACCACTACAGAATCGGTAGCACTTGAATTATCGTTTGAAGTACAGGTAATTGTAGAAGTACCAATAGCCAATGCCGTTACAAGACCATCGCTTGAAACAGATGCGACAGTTGGATTGCTTGTCGAAAAAGTCACACTTTTATCTGTTGCGTTAGCAGGCACAATATCAGGAACAACTTGTTGAGTTTGCCCTTTGGCTAATGAAAAATCATCGCCAATGGTCAAACTTTCAACTGAAACATCACCAACATCATCACTAGATAATGTATAGGAAATGTAGTACGCTTTTACACCTTTACTGATATTGGTTATGACAATCGACATTGATTCACCAGATCCACTAGAAGTAGCATTTAATGTTACATCACTAGACGCATTTAACGACCCACTTCCTACGGAAGTTGAACCGACATAAAAAGTGACAGTACCAGCCGTTCCACTAAAACCACCGAATTTAGCGCTAAAAGAAGTGACAGTTAATTCTTCAGAGAAATTGCAAGAAAAAGTAATGCTGGAAGCTGGATTATTGCCCGAGCCAATTTGTGAATAAGTATCAGCTTGTGAATAGTAACCTGCGCTAGGTGACGCAACATTCCACGTATTTCCTAATGTGTCGGTTCCAGATACGGAATTAGCATTTACAGCGATACTGCCAGAAGCATTACCAAAATTAACAGTACCACTGCCAGTTACTGTCTCTGCGCCGCCAGCGGTGGCAGTGATAGATATACTATAGATGTATATGCTATTCGTTGTGCAGTTTCCTGTAATAGTTACATTACCACTTTCAGATGGTGAAAAAGTAAAAGAGGCAGTTTTAAGAGTTGTACCACCACTAGATGGTGCGGTAACATTGAACGATTTTTCTGTTCCACTACCTACTTGGACCTTGATTGTGCCTACACCCGTTTTGTTATTTGTACAATATTGCACATCAATTGTGCTGACACCAGTGAAAGAACTTGGAGATGTTGCATTGGCACCCGTGGAAGCAGTTGAAATTTGTACGCCTTGATCGGCGGTAAATTGATTGCCGTCTTTTCCAGAAGTCCAATTTGCGCTATCATCACCTATTGTAGCTCCCCATGATTTTGAATTAAAAACATAGGTTATTGTGCTTTCCGCTCTAGCTTCTTTAATACCACTACGGCTACTAACAGCAATCCCTGTACCAACACCAGCCGCCAACGAGAGACCAACAGCAAACGCGGCGACTTTATTAAATAATTTCATAATTTGTTTTCTCCTTTCTTTTAAAATTTGAAATTAAGTATGAATGACAAAAATGAAGACAAGGACATACATACTAATAACGAAATAAAAGTAAAAGAGAATACTTTGTAAAATTATTTCGGATATATTGACTTATTATGCATCTATAAATCAATATGTCTCTTTACTATTCCTCGTTAATTAGGAATATATGTGCATCGTGAATTCATCATCACTTTGGTATTCCGAACTTACCATCGTGTGTCAATTCACGTGTTTATTATTTATCTTTTCTTATAATTTGTAAACAAATTTAAATGAATATGAAAATAAATGTAAATTGAAAAACTAAATTCCGTTTATAGAATTAAAACTTTATCTTTCGGAATTTTCTCTTACAAATGATATGTTTTATTTGTCTATGCTTCCGTCGAAAGGAGGCCAATGTATGAAACAAAAGCATATGACAAAAGAAATGAGAGAAAGAATAGAAAAAGGGATTAGAGAAGGCGAAT
>CAJOMQ010000010.1 GCA_905236715.1 uncultured Bacilli bacterium
ACATCAAAGGAAGAAAAAGGTTTCTTAACAGTTTATCTGTTAAGTCTAAAACGCAAATTAAAAAGGGGCTTAATCACTTTTAGGTTTCTTAACAGCCCCTTATTTAAGGAAAGATTTTATCTTTTTTCGCTTTCGGCTTTGGCAATCTTTTCATGGATTTCATTGATCACACGATCGTGTTCTTCCACATAACGATTGCTCACTTCTTTCATCTTACCTTCGACGGTGAAGTTTTCTAAATTCGCTTCTTCCGCTTCTTCGGAGACTAATCCACGACCAGCGGGGATTAAGTGACCAGTAATGACATTTTCTTTTAAACCATGGAGGTTATCGATTTTGCCTTTAATAGCAGCATCGGTTAACACTCTAGTGGTTTCTTGGAAGGAGGCCGCAGATAAGAATGATTCGGTTTCTAAGGCCGCTTTGGTGATACCT
The DNA here is from genome assembly GCA_905236715.1 of uncultured Bacilli bacterium. Lineage (GTDB taxonomy): Bacteria > Bacillota_I > Bacilli_A > RFN20 > CAG-826 > RUG13091. The sequence continues at coordinate 436 of CAJOMQ010000010.1, forward strand.
AAAATTAAAGGTGAGAAGACAGCAGGACGTTTGCCTTCTAAAATGGCTTCGGTATTTTTCGCGGTAAATGTATTCACATTAACACGAGTGCCAGAGAGCATATTGGTGTCACCGGCATCGACGACGAAGACTTTTCTTAACATTTGTCTAACGATGACTTCGATGTGTTTATCAGAAATACCGATTGATTGCGCGGAATAGACTTTTTGTACTTCTTTTAAGATGTAATTTTCGACCGCGGTCACATCCGCTACTTCTAATAATTTCTTCGGTGAGATAGCACCTTCGGTAATCTTACCACCATTTTTGACCATATCGCCTTTCTTGACTCTTAAACGAGCACCGAAGGCTGTGGTATAGGTTTTTTCTTCTAAATCGTTGGTGACTGTCACTAAATAGCAACCGTTCTTTTCTTCAATCTTGGTGACTTTACCAGGAATTTCGGAAATGAGAGCTTCACCTTTCGGATTACGGGCTTCAAATAATTCTTGGACACGAGGTAAACCTTGGGTAATATCGCTACCAGCAACACCACCGGTGTGGAATGTTCTCATCGTTAATTGAGTACCAGGTTCACCAATGGATTGGGCCGCCATAATACCGACAGCTTCGCCCACTTGGACTTTACGGCCAGTGGCTAAATTACGGCCATAGCAATGGACACAGACACCATCTTTCGTTTCACAACCAAATAAGCTTCTAATCCACACTTCGGTAATACCAGCATCAACAATGGCTTTCGCTTGGTCTTCATGAATCATCGTATTACCTTCCACGAGGACTTCGCCGGTTTTGGGATCTACGACATCATTTAAGGCAAAACGGCCAACTAAACGATCTTCTAATTTGACAATGACGGTCTTTTGTGCAGAATCAAAGATTTCTCTCACTAAGAAGCCATGGTCAGTGCCACAATCTTCTTCACGGACAATGACGTCTTGGGAGACATCCACTAATCTTCTTGTTAAATAACCAGAGTCAGCGGTCTTTAAGGCGGTATCAGCACCACCTTTACGGGCACCGTGCGTGGCAATGAAGAATTCAGACACGCTCATACCTTCACGGAAACAAGATTTAACAGGAAGTTCGATCGTGCCACCAGAGGTAGAACCCATCAAGCCTCTCATACCGGCTAATTGGAGAATATTGGAGATATTACCACGAGCGCCGGAATCCGACATCATGAAGATAGCGTTATGTGTTTCTTTGGAGAATTGATCTTGTAATTTGGCTTGGACTTCGTTTTTGACATCTTCCCAAACGGTGACGACTTGTTTATGTCTTTCATCGTTAGTGAGTAGGCCCATTTGATACATTTCTGTCAATTTAGCGACTTTTTCATCACCTTTATGCAAGATTTCTTCTTTACCTTTGACCATGTGGATATCACTTAAAGCGATGGATAAACCAGCGACGGTGGAATAATGGAATCCTTGGTCTTTGATTTTATCCAAAACGGCACTGGTCTTGGGGTTACCTTGACGGTCATAACGTTGGAAAATCGCGTTAATAATTTTGCCTAAATCCTTTTTCGCAAAGGGTTTGAGGGGTTTTCTACTAGCGATAAATTCGGGAATATTAGTTCCACGAGGAGCGAAATGGGTCTTTAATAAGTCCATATCGCCTAATAAAGATTTTTCATTCACTTCATTCAAATATGGGAAATCAGTGGGGAAAATAAGATTGAAAATAATTTTACCAACGGAAGTGACTAAATAAGATTTATTCATTTCTTCGGTGAAATCTTTCTTCTTCATGGCCGCACCGACGATGGCGATACGGTTATGGAGATGAATTTGTTTAGTTTGATAGGCCAATAAGACATCATCGACACTACGGAAGACTTTGCCTTCACTAGCGGCGTAAAGTTCATATCTTTCCGCTTCTTCTTCATCGTGACGAGCATGTAATTCTTTGGCCTTCGCTAATAATTCGTCTTTGGTTTCTTCCATGGTGAGGTAATAGTTACCAATGACCATGTCTTGAGATGGAGTAACGATTGGTTTACCATCTTTTGGACCTAAAATATTGTTACTAGCGAGCATTAAATCCAAAGCTTCTTCTTGCGCGGCTTTACTTAATGGTACGTGAACCGCCATTTGGTCACCATCAAAGTCAGCGTTAAATCCGGTACAGACTAAGGGGTGTAAACGGATAGCACGACCATCAACTAAGATGGGTTGGAAAGCTTGAATACCAAGTCTATGTAAGGTTGGCGCACGGTTTAATAACACAGGGTGTTTGCTGATGATTTCTTCGACAATATCAAACACCACATCATCATATCTATCGATGATTTTATCGGCTTGTTTGTGGGCATTAGCCAAACCTCTTTTTAAGAGTTCGCAAGCGATAAATGGTCTTAATAATTGGATGGCCATTTCACGAGGAAGACCACATTGATACATCTTTAAGAAAGGACCAACAGCGATAACAGAACGACCGGAATAGTCAACACGTTTTCCTAATAAATTCTGTCTGAAACGACCTTGTTTACCTTTTAAAGCGCTGGATAAGGATTTTAATGGTCTACCACCAGGACCTTGCACTGGTTTATTACGACGACCATTATCAATTAAAGCGTCGACGGCTTCTTGTAACATACGTTTTTCGTTATTGAGAATAACTTGTGGGGAATTAATATCGATTAATTTCTTTAAACGATTATTACGAGAAATGACACGACGATATAAATCGTTCAAATCGGAAGTGGCAAATCTACCACCATCGAGTTGTAACATTGGGCGGAGATCTGGTGGAATCACAGGGATGACATCTAAGACCATCCATTCTGGTTTGTTAGCGGAATTTCTAAAAGCTTCCACCACTTCTAATCTCTTGGTTAATTTGGCTCTATTTAAAGAAGTAGCGTCTTTAATTTTGCTGGAAATTTCACTAGCTAAAGCATCGAGGTCGAGATTTTGTAATAAGACTTTGATAGCTTCGGCACCTTCGGAAAATTCGCATTTGGCGTATTTTTTGACAAAATCAGCGCAGCTTTGGAAATCAAAGACTTCGGCATGGTTTTCTAAACGTGCTAATAATTCTTCACTTCTGAGCCAATCATCACTACCTTCGATTAAGCCCCATTCGGCGGCGTTTTGTTGAATTTCACGAATCGCGGGAATGAAGACTTCACGACCATTTCTTTCATTGACAAATAAAGAATAAGTGATGACTTTACTACGGCCGGCATCTAAACAGATGTGGGCGTTATAATAAACGACTTCTTCTAAGTGTTTGGGGGTGATTTCTAAAAGTAAGGAAATACGACTAGGAATACCTTTTAAATACCAAATATGGGTACAAGGTGAGGCTAATTCAATATGGCCCATTCTTTCACGACGGACTTCTTTACTGGTGACTTCCACACCACATTTTTCACAAACGACACCGGCAAATCTAATTTTCTTATATTTACCACAATGACATTCATAATCTTTGCTAGGACCAAAGATTTTTTCGCAATATAAACCTTGCATTTCGGGTTTTTGGCTGCGGTAGTTGATGGTTTCTGGTCTTAAGACTTCACCATGTGACCAACTTCTAATGGCTTCCGGAGAGGCAAGACCGACTTGGATTGCAGTTAATTTTTTGACATCAAACATCGTTTTTACCTCCTATTAGTCATCCATGGCATCGGAATATGAACGATTTGACATTCCGACATCTTCTTGATCGACGACAACTTCTGTTGCTCCTTCACCCACTAAGTTACGGATCGAAGTATTAATCTTTCTTTCTTCTTTTTCCGCTTCTTTGGCAAGGGCATCCATATCAATGGCGTTACCTTCTTGATCGAGTAATTTGACATCCATTGATAAGGCTTGTAATTCTTTCACTAAAACCTTGAAGGCTTCTGGCATACCAGGTTTCGGTAATTCTTGGCCTTTGATGATGGCTTCGTAAGTCTTTCTACGACCCACTCTATCATCGGATTTAATGGTAATAATTTCTTGTAAGACATGGGCGGCGCCGTAGGCTTCCAAAGCCCAGACTTCCATTTCCCCAAATCTTTGACCACCGTTTTGGGCTTTACCGCCTAAAGGTTGTTGTGTGACTAATGAATATGGTCCCGTCGCACGAGCGTGTAATTTATCGTCGACCATGTGGACTAATTTAATCATATACATGCAACCGACAGTGATTCTTTCATCAAATCTTTCACCGGTGGTGCCATCATATAAGATGGTTTTGCCATCTGGATCCATTTCCGCTTTTTTCATCATATCGAGGATTTCTTCGTTAGTGATACCATCGAAAACGGGGGTGGCAATCTTATATCCGAGTTTCTTTAAGGCGTAGCCTAAGTGAACTTCTAAGATTTGACCGATATTCATACGGGAAGGAACACCTAAGGGGTTGAGCATGATGTCAACCGGTGTACCATCGGGTAAGAAAGGCATATCAGCTTCTGGTAAAATACGGGAAATAACACCTTTATTACCATGACGGCCAGACATCTTATCACCTTCGGAAATTTTTCTCTTTTGCACGATATAAACACGCACAACTTCGTTAACTCCAGGAGGAAGTTCGACATCACGACCTTTACCTTCACGTTTGAAGCATTTGACATCTAAAACGATACCCGCTCCACCATGAGGGACTCTTAAGGAAGCGTCTTTACCTTCGTTAGTTTTCTCACCAAAGATGGCCATTAATAATTTTTCTTCGGGAGTAGGCTCGGTTTGACCACGAGGTGTCACTTTACCGACTAAAATATCGCCTTCTTTGACTTCGGTACCAGGAACGACAATACCTCTTTCATCGAGGTGCGCTTTGGCATCCATACCAACATTAGGAATATCAGCGGTGATTTCTTCATCACCTAATTTCGGAATGCTACGACATTCGAGTTCGTATTTTTCAATATGAATAGAAGTATAGACATCATCTTTGACTAATCTTTCGGACATGATGACCGCGTCTTCATAGTTATAACCATTCCAGGTCATGAAGGCGATAGTGACATTTTGTCCTAAAGCTAAGTCACCATTTTGCATCGCAGGACCATCGGCGATAATTTCACCTTTTTTGATCTTTTGTCCCACTTTGACAATGGATTTTTGATTGATACAAGTACCTTGGTTACTTCTTTCAAATTTTTGTAAATAATAAGTTCTGGGTTCGGTGGAACCTTTTTCTAACACTTCAATTGTGCGGGAATCAGTGTAAGTGACCACACCATCTTCCACGGCGACAACCGCTAAACCACTATCACGAGCGATTTGATGCTCTAAACCAGTGCCCACATAAGGAGCGTGAGGATTTAATAATGGTAAGGCTTGACGTTGCATGTTAGAACCCATCAAAGCACGCATAGTGTCATCATTTTCTAAGAAAGGAATACAACCAGCGGCGATGGAGACGATTTGTTTTGGTGAAACGTCGACAAAATCGACATCTTCACGCGCAGCCATGACGTTTTCACCTTTATAACGAGCGACGACCTGTTCATCAAGGATTTCGCCATTGGGACCTAAATTAATATTGGCTTCGGCAATGACATAATCCCATTCTTCATCAGCGGAGAGATAAATAGAATCTTTTGCTTCGCTTAAAACACGGCAATTTTTCTTATCAACACGACGATATGGCGTTTCAATAAATCCATATTTATTTATTTTCGCGTATGAGGCGAGGTTATTGATAAGACCGATGTTTTGACCTTCAGGAGTTTCAATTGGGCAGATACGGCCATAGTGAGAAACGTGAACGTCACGGACTTCGGTACTCGCTCTATCACGAGTTAAACCACCAGGACCTAAAGCGGATAAACGACGTTTATTAGTGAGTTCCGCTAAGGGGTTAGTTTGATCCATGAATTGTGATAATTGTGAGGAAGCAAAGAATTCTCTAATGCTCGCATATAAAGGACGAGGATTGATTAAGGCCTTTGGTTTCACATTACCTAAATCCGAAATAGACATCTTTTGTTGGACGGTTTTCACCATTTTGGCTAAACCAACACGGAAGACGTTTTGAATTAATTCACCAACGCATCTGATACGACGATTACCTAAATGGTCAATATCATCAGTTTCGCCAAATCCGTTCATGACATTTAAGAAATAAGAGAAAACGGAAACGATATCAGAGATGGTGACATGGGTGCAATCACTATTGAGGTCAGTACCAATGATGTGGCAGACTTTTTTGTCTTTATCATTGTTATACACTTTGACTAAATTAACGACACCGTGGTCATCTAATTTTTCATTGATTTTTAATTTTAAAGTGTGAGCGCCTTGTTCGAAGAAATTCTCATCTTGTAAAGTTTCGACATCTTCATTGGTGAGGGTGTAGCCTTTTTTGAAACGGATTTCACCGTCTTTGGAGATGAGGTTTTCCGCGAGTGTGCGGCCACCTAGGCGATTATAAATTCCTAATTTTTTAATATATTTATAACGACCAGCACGACCTAAGTCATAACGTTTGGCATCAAAGAATTTTTGCACCAAGAAATTAGCGGCACCTTCATCGGTGACGGGTTCACCTGGTTTCATCTTCTTAAAGATGTCAATTAACGCGGCTTTGGAAGTGTTAATCTTTAAATCAGCATTTTTATTGAGCGTATTTTCTAACGCTTCATTTTTGCCAAATAATTGCAAAATATCATCATCATTTTCTAAGCCTAACGCTTTTAAAAGAGTGGTTGCAGGCATTTTTCTTTGACGATCGATACGCACGCTTAAGATATCTTTGGCATCACTTTCGAATTGTAACCAGGTTCCTCTACCAGGAATGAGGTCCGCTTCGTAAAGATTTTTTCCGGCTTTTGTCTCAATAGAGAGATAAGCACCTGGGGAACGGACGAGTTGACTGACAATCACTCTTTCCGCACCATTAACGATAAATGTTCCAGAGCTGGTCATTAAGGGGAAATCACCCATATAGACTTCGCTTTCTTGCATTTCGTTAGTGTCTTTATGTCTTAAACGGAGGGTGACATTAATCGGTACACTATAAGTCAAGTCTTTCGCTTTACATTCCAAGAATGTGTGTTTGGGTTCACCATAACGGAGACCGACGTATTCAATAGATAATGTTTCCGTGTAATTAACAATGGGGAAAGATTCTCTAAAGACTTCGTCAAGACCTTTATTTTTGAATTCTTCATAGGATTTAGTCTGAATTTCCACAAGGTTTGGTAAAGGTAAATCACCAGAAATCTTGCTATAGTCATAACGACCGTTATTCAGTTGCTTTAAATCTTTGATATTTCTTATCATTCTAATGGCTCCTTTTTTCGATAAATTATTTGTCCATTTTCTTCGCTTGATAGATGTGATAGCCTTTGTGCCGTTTTAAGAGGGTAATATTACCGAAAATTGATTCGATATATTTGGCCGCACTTTCGGCGCCTTGGGCTTTTCTAATGACGATGAATAATGAACCGCCATCAATTAAGTTTTGTTTCGCCCCTTCATACATGGCGTAGGTAACAATCTTACCAGCGCGAATCGGGGGATTAACAACAATTGAATCATATGGTCCTTCAATCTTTTCGTAGATGTCACTTTGAAGGCAGGTGACTCGTTGGCTTAAACCGAGGTTTTGCGCGTTTTTTTCGCATAATGCAACAGCGCGCGAATTAATATCCGCAAGGTCAACCCTTGCGTGAGGACTAGTCATAGCGATAGTTAAGCCAATAGGGCCATAACCACATCCTAAATCTAATATTTTTCCCGATAATCGGAGGGGTACCAATACTTTCAGAAATATAGTGGTCCCCTCATCGATTTTATCTTTGGAAAACACACCATTATCGGCGAGGAATTCGAGATGTTTATCATCAATATCAAGAGACAATCTTCTCTCTTTTGACGCTAAGGTAGGATCGTCTTGAAAATAATGTGACACCACGAAACTCCTGCTAAATAAAGGATTTTGTTAAATTATTTAATTTCGCATTCAGCACCAGCGGCTTCGAGAGTTTTCTTGTGTTCTTCGGCTTCCACTGGAGAGATGTGTTCTTTGATGGCGACAGGGGCTTGGTCGACTAATTTCTTTGCATCCATTAATCCTAAACCGGTAATCGCTTGGACAGCTTTGATGACTTGGACTTTAGAAGCACCACAATTCTTGACGAATAAGGTAACTTCTGTGGGGCCAGCAGCTGGTCCTTCTTCTTCTTCTGCAGCAACGGCTGGGCCGGCAACAGGGGCAGCAGCGGTGACACCGAATTCGGCTTCGACTGCTTTCACTAATTCATTTAATTCGACCACTGTCATTTCTTTTAAGGCAGCGATGATTTCTTCATTTGTTAATTTTGCCATTTTCTTTTCCTCCTAAATTGGCATTATTTTGCTTCCGCCACAGCTTTTACTGTGCAAGCGAATTGGCGGATTGGTGCTTGTAAGCACGATAAGAACATGGATAGTAAACCTTCTTTGCCAGGAAGTTTTGCCACTTCTTTGACTTGGGCTTCATCGACGAATTTGCCTTCGACGACACCGCCTTTGATTTTGAGGGTTCCTCCAAATCTTTTGGCATACTTGGTTGCGACTTTGGCACCATTGCTAGCTTCTTTCGAGAAGATGATGGCGTTAGGTCCGGTTAAGATTTCATCTAGACCTTCATAACCAAGTTCTTTGACAGCGCGTTCCACAAGAGAATTTTTATAGACGCATAATTCTGATTCTTCTTTAAGAAGAGCACGTCTTAATTCTTGTAATTGAGCAACTGTTAAGCCGCGATATTCGGCAATAACTATAGTGGTAGAAGCTTTCGCTTTTTCCACAATTTCACTCACAACGCCTTGTTTTGCTTCTAAGACTTGTTTATTCATTATTCTTGACCTCCTTTTTTTAAAATTTGTTTTGAGGCTCCAATATACTTGAGTGATTAGAAATGTATTTTTCTATGCCTCGGTAACGTGGTTTATTAAGACTGCTTCGTCCGTTACTGTCTTCGGTATATTGAGAACTGAATATTAATTAACGACCTGCAAATGTGATGTTGATAGATGGGCCCATGGTCGTATGGATGGCCGCGGTTTTGATGTAATTACCTTTGCAAGCTGCAGGGCGGGCTTTGACAACCGCTTCACAGATAGCGTTGAGGTTATCCGCAATTTTATCAACATCGAAGGAAACACGAGCGATGGAGACATGCATATTAGCTTCTCTATCAACACGATATTCCACTTTACCGGCTTTGATTTCTTTAATTGCTTTGGCGATGTCGGGAGAGACAGTACCAGCCTTGGGGTTTGGCATTAAGCCTTTAGGACCTAAGGTACGAGCAATCTTACCGATGATACCCATCATATTAGGGGTGGCAACGATAACATCGAAACCGAACCAGTTTTCTTTTTGGATTTTATCTACCATATCGGCACCACCAGCGAAATCCGCACCGGCGGCTAAAGCATCATCAACTTTATCAGTAATGGCTAAGACCTTTTTGGTTTTGCCGTTACCATGGGGGAGAACAAGGGTACCTCTCACCAATTGATCAGCTTGTTTGGGGTCGACGTTGAGACGGAAGGAAATATCAACTGTTGCGTCAAATTTAACAGTATTGGTTTCTTTCACTAATTTAGCAGCTTCTTCAATTGTGTAAACTTTGTTTGCATCAACTTTCGCAAGCGCTTCTTGGTATTTTTTAGATCTTTTCTTCATAGCAGTTTACCTCTTAGTCATCGACGACGATGCCCATATTAAGGCAACTTCCTTCTACCACTTTCATCGCTGCTTCAACGTCATTGCAGTTGAGATCTGGTAATTTGTATTCCGCGATTTCGCGAACTTTTGCTCTACTAATGTGACCAACGACGGTTTTACGACCTTGGGCACCACCCTTTTGTAGACCAGCGGCTTTTAAGATGAGACCTGCGACTGGAGAGGTCTTGACGACGAAATCAAATGATTTGTCTTCATACGCAGTGATAATAACAGGAACGATTTCACCTTTTCTATCAGCGGTTTTAGCATTGAAATCCGTACAGAATTTGCCCATGTTAACGCTGGCAGAAGCAAGTTTTGGTCCTGGTTTGGCATCGCCGCCAGGGAGTTCCATCTTCACTACTTTTGCGATTTTTTTACTCACGTGACTTTCCTCCTTTTTCATTAGATTTGTCCGTGTCGTGGTTTTGTTGAGCGAATCGCCGCTCTTCCACGAAACTCACACGTATGTATGCACTGGGTGCAAGACAACATGCTTGTATAATGTATCAAATATGCGGGGGCGAATGCAACTAATTTTTGTTAAAAGAAGAAAAAAATATCGTCATTTTGGCAAATTTTATGAAATCAAATTTATAAATTTGAAAAAAATTGACATTTCTATAATAGGTGTAGTATTATTAGCACAACGTTGGCTATGGAAACCAAAAAGAAAACAAAATTACTCAATCCATATTTCTTAGTTATCCTCTCCTTCTTGCTCGTTATCGTCATCGGTTCACTTTGTCTAGTAATGCCTTGGGCGAACAATTATCATGAGTGGTTATGGAACTATACGGTTAATACGGATACAGGACAAAAGATTACCTATTTGGATTGTTTGTTTACTTCAGTATCTGCGACTTGTGTGACTGGTTTATTTACATACCCACTTCCAGTTGCGGAAGTCTTATCTTTCCCTGGTCAAATCGTCTTATTATTGATGATTCAAATTGGTGGTCTTGGATTTATTACAATCTTAACCTTCATTATCACTTTATTTAGGTCAAAATTAGAATTTAGAAATAGATATTTTATTTCCCAAATGGTGGGTTCCACAAATTTTGCTGATGTCGTGAAATTTGTTCGTAAATTAATCCTTATTTCTTTGATCGCGGAAGTAACGGGAACTATCTTAGGTCTGCCTGTCTTTTTACAAATGTATAAAGATAATATGCTCATGGGTTTATGGGTTAGTATGTTCCATTCTGTCAGTGCTTTTAACAATGCCGGATTTGATTTATTTGCTAATTCCATGATTGGTGGCGTGGTTGGTATTAATGGTGAAACAATCGCCTATGGTTGGTATGTCTATCTTTGCATTTATACGATGCTTTTGATTGTGCTTGGTGGTATATCTTTCCTTGTTATCATCGAAGTTTTTACGGGCCACAAAAAACCCAGTCAATGGCGTCCCTTTACCAAAATTGTCTTAACAAGCACCGCGATTCTTTTAGTGGGTGGATCATTACTATTTATCGCTTTTGAGTGTTTCAAAGGCAGTGAAAGCATGACCATATTGGACGCTATTTTTGAAGCAGTCACTTGCCGTACAGCAGGCTTCTCCACTTATCAACAATCTGATTTAACCGCGGGTGGAAAAGCACTAGCCTGTTTATTGATGTTTGTCGGTGGTTCCCCTATTTCCACTGCTGGTGGTATCAAGACCACGACTATCTACATGGTTGTGCTAGCGATGATATCCTACTTTACGGGTAAAGGTAACACTTCATTTAAACGTTCGTATTCCTATCAAATGGTCGTTAGAGCCATGAGTTTAATTTTCATTGTCGTCATTATCCTATTACTCGGATACGTCGGCTTAAATACTTTCGGTCTAGATAAAGATGTCGCTCCACTTTATTACGCAATATTAGAAGCGGAAGGTGATAGCCCGCAATTATCCATGGCATTTGGCTTCGAAGTGTTTTCGGCAATGGGTACTGTCGGATTAGGAATTGGTGTAGAACCATATCTTTCTATTGGTTCTAAAATTGTGTTATGCTTAATTATGTTCCTTGGTCGTATTGGTCCAATTACTGTCTTACAAATTTTCCAAACCAACATGAACAAAGAAAATCAATTACATTACGATTATGTTGAGGATGACTTCCTCATCGGATAAAAGGAGAACGATTTATGACAAAAAAATCATTCGCAGTTATTGGTTTAGGCCAATTTGGTAGAGCCGTTTTAGAAGAACTTATCGATAATGGCATGGATGTTATCGCCATTGATAATGATCCTGATGCTGTTGCTAGAGTGAGTAAAATTCTTCCCACTTGCTTCGTGGCAGATTCCACCAATGAATTAACATTAAAAGAACTCGGAATTAAAGATGTTGACGCCGCCATTGTGGCGTATGGATCTAATAAAGAAGCTAGCGTTTTAACCACCGTTATTCTTCGTGAATTGGGTGTGGAAAGAATTATTGTCCGTGTCGATGATGATTATTACATCCCCATCTTAAAGAAATTAGGTGCTACCGAAGTTATCACACCCCAAAAAGCCGCTGGTATTACCTTAGCTAACCGTTTAGGTAGTGAAGATTATAAAGACTTCTATCGTTTAGATAATAAATATTCCATTGTCTCCATTGCGATTAATCCTGGATTTGTCCCCATTTCCTTAAAAGATTTAAACGCCAAAGGTGTTTATGGTATTAACGTCGTTTTAGTTGTTAGAGGCTCCAAATCATTTGTTCCTGGTGGTAATGATTCATTACTTCCTGGTGATACCATCTTCGTTGTTGGTAGTACAAAAGAAATCCGTGATTTCCGTGAAGGTATCAACGGCAGAAAGAAAAACAAACAGAAATAACATAAAGAAAAGGCAATCAACGCGATTGCCTTTTTTCTTAAATTGAAGAGATTTAAATTCTTTCGATTTCGGAGAATTCCACTTCCACTTTGGTAGCGCGGCCAAAGAAGATTGTTTCCACTTCCACCGCTCCGGTTTCACGATTGATAGAAAGAATTTTTCCTTCGGTGCCTTCAAGAGGACCGTGGATGACTTTGATGAGGTCACCTTCGTTATAACGGTCATACATGGAAGCATCAACCATACCCATTCTCTTTAAGACGGGTTCGATTTGTTCTCTTGGCACTGGGAATGGTTTAGTACCTTTACCAGAAGATCCAACGAAGCCAGTAACACCGGGAGTGTTACGAACGACATACCAAGCATAGTCAGTCATAATCATTTCCACGAAAACATAACCAGGATAGAGGTTTTTCATTCTTGTTTTCATGACAGTAGCGCCAGTTTTTTCATCCACAGTTTGTTGTGGTAAACCAGTTTCTCTATCCATCACTGGTACTTCTTGTTCGGCGACGATGATACGGAAGATGAGATTTTGTAATCCCATGGATTCCACACGTCTTTTTAAATTTTCAGCGACTTTCTTTTCGTGTGTTGAATATGAGTTAACAACATACCAAGCTTTTTCGCCTAATTTTGCTTCTTGATTTTGTGATTCGACACTTACATCAGTGGTCGAATCGGTAAATTTAATTTCATCTGACATAATTTATTTCCCCATTGAGCCAAAGGCATCTTTTAAAATTTGAATTAATCGCGCACCGGCAGCATCTTCGGCAAATAAAATTAAACCAGCAACCACAGCGATAATAATAACGACGATAATGGATGGAATTAACACATCTCTTTTTGGCCAGCGAACACGTTTAGCTTCTTTCACTACGCCTTTTGCATAACTTTTGAGTCCCATGAAGTTAGGTACCTCCTATTTACTAATTTTATGAATGGTATGTTTGTTACATTTAGGACAGAATTTCTTAAATGTCATATTCTTGCCATTCTCCTTATTAATGGTGGTTTGGTAGTTTCTTGAGAGACACTCTTCGCAAATCAAAAGAACTTTTTCTCTCATCTCTTAAACCCCCTATGATAAGTTTGCTCTAATAATGTAGCACTGTTGATAACAATATGTAAATAAAATTTTCATATTAATTAAGAAATAATTTGCTGGGTCTTCAAAAGGAAGAACACACAAATGCTTGTCATGCCAATAACAGCCACAATGATGATAAACGAAATAGCACCGCTTTGTTCCCATTCATAAGTTTGTTTTGATGGTTGTGGTTTTTTAAATTGATCAATTAACACTAACATCGAATCGCCAATTTTTTCTTCCGCAATATCAAGTGTGTTATCGACAATATTTTTATCCGCTAAAGTTAAGTCGGAATATAGTTCATATAAATAATTAAATGTGGTATTTGAAATATCACAAATGCTGAATTCAGCGGTGGGTCGAATATTTTCATTCCAATAATTGATAAATCCTTCATCACAGGCAAAATAATCGACATTTGCAATGGTTTCTTTATTAATACCGAGAAGTAAATATTCCTCTTCACTACCGGTATATTGCAATTTTGTGATCGAATCAATGAAGGCATCATTAGTTATATTTGTTACACATCTAGAAAGCATCAATGTTTTTAAATTAGTGCAACTAGCAAAAGCGTCATCCGCGATTTCATCAATGGTATTATTTTCCGAATAATAAACACGAATTTCTTTTTTATTAATTAAGGATGAATCAACACCAGTGATAGTGAGATTTCCTCTTTCATTAGTTTCAGTGATAAAACCAATATTGACATCAGAAATCACGTGATTAGAAACGTTTGAAGCAGGTAGGAATAATAATGGAAAAATAGGAAGCCATTTAAACATTAGTTAAAGCCTCCTAAAGCGGCAATAACAATAATACAAGCCACCATCAAAACAATAATGACACCAATAAAAATTAAGCCAGTCCAAGGAATCGAATATTTGGCTTTCGGTTCCCCTTTTTCATCAAATTGGACTTCTTCTTCTAATTCTTCTCTTGGGCGAGATGTTTCTTCTTGTTGTTGATTGTTTTCTTTTTCTTCCATAAGCAAAATTATTGTCTCACTATTTCGTTATTTTGAAAACGTCTTGTTAAACGCATAAATGTATAAATGAGGAAAGTATTTAAAGGCACATTAATAAACAAAACCACGAGTTGGCAAATAGCGATAATAAAGAAATTAAAATTAAACGCTAAGGATTTCATAAAGCTACCAAATAAAACCATTACTGATATTTCTAATAAAAAACTCGCAAAAGATATTTGCCACATGTTTAAGGAAATCTTTTGTTTTTCTAAATTCCGACGCATCAAGAATAAAACAAGCACTAATATGCCAGTTAAAAACAATAAGGCGACGGGCATAGAAATCTTTTGCCATAATTCCAAATGATAGGTTGTGGAATATAAAGTGATATCGTCATTTAAAATGAAAAACAAAGATATACCCACTGCCATCGCTAATAAACTAGCAAGTTCAATGATCATACATAATTTTTCATTTTTAATCTTTTTAACAAACCAAAATACAAAGAATGATACTAATCCTAAAATCGAATAAATAGCGGTGATTTGCGGATAAAAACCAAAAGTCTTAGGATCAAAAATAAGATAGCCAAAGATATCAGAAGCCATACCCACAATCAAACCATAAACGGGGCCAAGAAAAATCGAACTAAAAATAATCATTGCTGGTCCGCCAGGAGAAACTCTTACAAAAGGCATGATAGGAATATAATTAATCGCCACTACTTTTTGTAATATCACTGTGAGTGAAATAAATAAAGCGGTTAAACATATTTTTTGCACGGGTTTTAGATGATAATTAAAAACTTTATCAAACATTTTTCAAAGCCTCTTTTTTCATATAAGCGACAAAAGCAATGGAACCAGTTATCAAAATAATATCATCGGGATATTCTTCCATTTTATCTTTCAATAACTGAATGGGATTTTCTACAAATTGATAATCCCCTAAAAAGAGGAAATATTCATCTTGCGTTCTAGCGCGTGGATGATGGAATGTAGTTAATGTTAAATCATCACCTAATGAACCATAGTAAGATAATAAAGAACCTAGATTTTTATCTTTAAAACATGCAAAAATCACATGAATTGGTTTATTGGTATATTGGTTAATCGCCGAAACTACTTCTTTCGCGGCTTCAGTATTATGCCCACCATCGAGAATGACGTTGTCGATGATTTCAAAGCGACATTCCATGAAAACATTACCTAATGCGTTAACTGTCTCTTCCACTTTAATAGGGAATTGATCTCTTAATAAAAGTGTGGCTTCTAAAGCAAAGCAAGCATCTTGGCATGCATAAGGAGCAAAAGAATTTAAGTGTACAAGTCCAAATGGGTGATATTGAAAAGAAATTCCTTTTTTATCAAATGAGGTTTCAATATGTTTCTTAATAAAATGAATAGGGGTTTGTTTATTTTTGGCTTCTTTATAAATGGTGGCCACGGCATCTTGATCAAATTCGTCAATTAAAAGGGGTATTTTATCTTTAATGATGCCACATTTTTGTTCGGCGATTTCACTAATTGTGTGACCTAAGAAATCCGTATGTTCCAAAGAGATGGAAGTAATAATAGATAGAATTGGAACAAAAATGTTTGTGGCGTCTATTTCTCCACCCATACCACATTCAATGACACAGATATCGCACGCTTCTTTCATGAAATAATTAAAAGCAATTAAAGTTTCTATTTCAAAAGCAGATAAATCGTATTTGCGAAATAGTTTTTCATATTCATTAAATATATTAAGAAAATCATCATCGCTGATGGGTGTTCCGTTAACCACAATCATTTCATTAACTTCAAATAAATATGGGGAAGTAAAGCGACCAACTTTATAACCATTTTGTTGATATATCGCTGCTAGGTAAGAGGCGGTAGAACCTTTTCCATTAGTGCCAGCAATGTGTATTGCGGGTAAAGAAAATGAAAAACGAACTTTCTTTAGAAAGGCATCAAAATTATCTCTTTGATAATCACTTCTTTGAAAAGAAGATAATAAAGAATTAATATCCATTTTTCATATCTCTTTCAATATCGCGTTTCTTGATAGTTTCACGTTTATCGTAATCGTGTTTGCCTTTAGCAAGAGCAATCTCCACTTTGGCTTTTCCTTTTTTAAAATATACTTTTGTCGGGACAATGGTATAACCTCCACGACTGGTTTGTTGTTCTAACCATTTAATTTCTTTTTTGTGGAGCAATAATTTTCTTGTTCTTAGAGGATCATGATTAAAAATATTGCCTTGCTCATAAGGATTGATGTGCATGTTTAATAATTCGGCTTCGCCATTACGTATTACGACATAAGCATCATTAAGCGAACAAGCACTTTTCCTTAATGATTTAATTTCCGTTCCTTTTAAGGCGATGCCACATTCTAAAAAGTCCGACAAAAAATAATTAAAATGCGCTTTGCGGTTATTAGCAATAATCTTGATACCGGTTGATTTTTCCGCCATTTCATTGTCCCCTTTCTAGATATGTCTTGTAATTATATAAAACATTATTATTCAAATAGGCAAACAATTTTTCTTTGCTGCGGCCAGGAATTATGAATAAAGCAATAGCAAAGAAGACCAAAGCCAAAATAATTTGATTCAAACATAGTAACGCTGTCGCGGTATTTAATGATTGGGTCAAAAACACTACAAATGAAGAAACAAGCATTCCGGCAACAAGAGGAAGAATGATTATCTTAATTGGTTCCATAAAAGTAATAGATAAATATTTTCTGAAATAGTCTTTGCGGATCAAAGCATAAATTACTAAATCAATTAATAAAGAGCCACCGGTGATAATAAGAGAATACATAGTGCCTAAAGTTTTAAAGGTGATATAAAACAACAATAGGAAGCCAAGAGAATTAACAACAACATGGGCTAGATTCTGTATACCTGAATCATTTTTCATCCAAAGATAAATTAGATATGGGAATAACAATAAAGCGCCCGCTAAACCAAGCAACACATACACCATCATTTGTCTATAGGACTCGTTATTAATCGCGTAAGTATTGGTAAATGTTGTAGCAATAGCCCCCATTAAAACCAAAAAGATAATTGAGGCAATTTGACCAACTTTTGCACTATCAAATTTAATTTTTATGATTTTCATCGATAAAGTTTCATCAACTTCTTTTTTGTGAATTAAAAATTTATTAGCCACGATCGGTGGCATGAAAAAGACAATCGTCATATAAGTTTCTTTAATGCCCATATCAAAGAAGAGATTGGCTTCTAAGAAGTTGTAAGCCACCAAAGAGATTGTACATAAAGCATAAATGGAAACAAACGCCCAACGTTTTTCTAATAACAAACGTATGCAACTATAACCAAAATATCCAAGTATGCCAATATAGAGGAATAGTCCAATTAATCCAGTAGAGTATGTCATATAAACAAAGCCATTTTCACCCATGCTACTACCACCGAGATCGGAACTGTGTAAAGCGGATAACATTGAGCGAATATATTTTTGTGAAATCATAAATCCATGCCCAAACATCATGTGAGTGGGTGAATCAAAACTATATTTCAATATTTCATTCCAGTTATCGGTTCTCCCACTGAGTTTTTCTGATTTAAATGTGCCAAGTAAGCGAGAAATAGAACTATTGATATCGGCAATGGTCTTATTATCCGTTTGACTGGCAGCATAATACATCAAAAAGCCGAAAGCAAAAATTAATAAGCATATCCCCGTCACCACGACCGTGCGGAATAAGTTACGTTTAACACCACGAATAATCTCAATGATGAAATAAATAGGAATAATGACAATTTGGATGATTGTTGTGGTCGCGCAACTTGTGAACAAGGACATCACAAAGAAAAAACCAATACAGAAAAAGGTGAAAACATTTGGTTTGTAATAATTGATAACAAAGCAAGACAAAACACCTAAAAACATCGTTGCCGCAAAGGTATTGGTATTATGGTAAAAAGCTTGTACATCTTTGGTCACCCCTCTAACCGTAGAGACATAGGCATCCGCTTCTGTTATGAAGGAATAAATAATGACACCAAATGTATAAACTAGATACGCAACAGGTAGCCACAATAATGTTCTATTGCTGGGGCGGTGAGCGAACATCACATATAAATTGATATAGGTGAACGCCATCACAAATACGAGCATGACGCTATATTCAATTTTTTCCGTTAAAGTAAAAACAACAACATTTTCCCCATTCCCATTGGCCCACTCATAAGTGACATCACCTTGTGCCCATAAGGTCAATAACATAATAAAAGTTAAAACTATGATGATGGGCAAAAGCACCTTGTCTACACGTAAGCCATTTCTTTTGTGCTCCAAGATTAAATACATAATCAAACAAGAGAAACAGGCAATGGATAAAATAATAAAAGAACACAAATCAAAGCCACCAAACATATCTGGTGTTAATATGGCGAGATTTTCCACATAAAAACAGCCAACCGCTAACGTGGCCCAAAGAAATAAATTTGCTAAGGTAAATTTAAGTGTCTTCATATGCTTTGTGTATTATATATTTAATTCTTGTTTTTAACAAGATTAAGCCATAATAACATAGAAAAAATACCGCACACTTTATTTTAATAAAAGAAAAAAATATAATGTTTGCATGGATAAATATCAGACTTTAAAAAAGATTCTTGAAAACGCCACTAGCCTTGTCGTCTTTACTGGTGCCGGTATTTCTGTACCGAGTGGTATACCTGATTTTCGTAGTGCAGATGGGATATATAATCAAAAAGCTAAAATCAATATTCCTCCCGAAGAAATCATTTCCCATTCATTCTTTGAGGAAAATACCGAATACTTTTATGATTTTTACAAAGAAAAAATGTGCTACCCCAAAGCTAAACCAAATGCCGCGCATAAATATTTTGCTGATTTAGAAAAGAAGGGTGTTAACGTCACCGTTGTCACCCAAAATATTGATGGCTTACATCAAGTTGCTGGATCATCAAGAGTGTATGAACTACACGGAAATGTCCACCGCAATTACTGCATGAAATGTCACCGCTATTTCGGCCTTGATTACATTTTAAATTCACACGATGTTCCACATTGCGATAATTGTGGAGGCATTGTTAAACCAGATGTTGTTTTATATGAAGAATCTTTGGATGAAGATATTATTTCTCGTTCTATCTCCGCGATTATGACTTGCGATGTTATGGTGGTCATTGGTACTTCCTTAACTGTCTATCCCGCCGCAGGATTCATCCGCTATTTCAAAGGTAGATATCTCATTGTCATCAACAAACAAAAAACAGCCTACGACAATTCTTGTGATATGGTTTTCAATGAAGATATCATCGAAGTTATCAAAAAAATTAAATGAAAAAATTAATTATTTTTGATTTAGATGGCACATTATTAGACACTTTGACCGATTTGCAAAATTCGGTCAATTTTGCATTAGGCGCATTTTCTTTTCCTTTAAAAGATAAAGAACACATACGTCTTGCTGTTGGTAACGGCGTGGCCAAGTTAATGGAAAGATCAATACCAAATGGAACGGCAAATCCCCAATATTTTTCTTGCTTAGAAAATTTTAAAAATCATTATGCCAAACATTATGATGATGAAACTCACCCATACGAAGGAATCAAAGAAACGGTTTTAAAATTAAAGAAGTTAGGATATAAGACCGCTGTGGCCACAAACAAAATTAATTCGGTTGCTCATGAACTAGTTAATAAATATTTTTCTTCTTGTTTTGATTATGTCTTGGGAGATATTGATGGGGTACCAAAAAAGCCACATCCCACAATGATCAATAACATCATCAAACATTTTAATTTCAATAAGGAAGAATGTTTTTATATTGGTGACACTAATGTCGATGAACAAACTGGATTAAATGCACAAATTGATTACGTTTTAGTGTCATATGGTTTCCGAACAGAAGAAGAAATAAAAAACACTTGTTCATGCAAGACCATTTTGTCTTCAACAAGTGCGGTTTACGATTATTTTAAAAATCTTATTTAAATTTTAATTGCACAAACTCTCTGATATTTTCTCTAGCCACATTATAAGATAACGCTAATTCATCAAGGAAATTGTTGGTCGCATAATCTAGCATATCTAAATCAACAGGACCAAGACGCACCTCATCAGGGTGCTTTTTATATAAATAATTTTGCCGGAACAAATAAGATAATTCTTTCACATCTCCTGAATTCAATTTCTTCTTAAATAAATCACGACGTTGTTTGGTGTTAGCGTTAA
Organism: uncultured Bacilli bacterium; assembly: GCA_905236715.1. Classification (GTDB taxonomy): domain Bacteria; phylum Bacillota_I; class Bacilli_A; order RFN20; family CAG-826; genus RUG13091. Next base: position 21,226 of record CAJOMQ010000010.1, read on the forward strand.
ATTCAAAAGATATCGAATTCATATATTCAAATAATTCATCGGCTTCCGCTTGATTCATAACGGGACGGATAATAGCGTCCGCTTTTTCCACTGGTACATAAATAGTCTCGCTATCAGAGCGATTAGAAATGATGACGAAATATTGATTTCCATCAATTTCTTTAAAGGAATGAATCCTTGAAAGACCATCACGACAATGAATTACCAAATCTCCCAGTTGATATCCCATAACTTAATTTCATTATAACGGAAAAATCCTTTCTTTATAAGAAAATTCTTAAGAAAATTGGCAAAAAAATATCATGAAAAAGACAAAAAAATGCGTCACCATCGAGTAAGAATTGTATATTAATCATTGTTTATCTATTGATAAATAATTTCCAAATCAGTTAGATTTGCATTAAGATAAAAAATATGAAAACCGACCCAAGAGATTTTTTTGCTGATATGGGATCTAACGCTTTAAAAGCGGCATTAGCTATTTCACCACTTGTAGCTTCCCAAATTGTCATTCAAAAATTATTTAATAAAAGAATTCAAACCTATCAACCTTTATGGTACCAAGTTAGCGATTTTGATGGACTAGAAAGAAAAAAACATGTCTTTACTTCTAACAAAGGACAAAAACTAACTGGTTATTTATATTCATCAAGATTGAGTAAAAAACAAGTAGGCATAGTTATCGTTGCCCATGGCTTTGGCGGCGGTGGTCAAACCACTTACATGGATTGCATTAATTATTTATGCGCTCATGAATTTTATGTCTTTGCTTATGACGCTACCGGCAATGATGAAAGCGAAGGAAACGGGATTATTGGATTCCCGCAAGGTGTGATTGATTTACATTACGCTATTAATTATGTTCATAAATTGAAGGAATATAACGATTTGCCAATAATGCTATTTGGTCATTCATGGGGTGCGTATAGTGTTAGCAATGTTTTATATTATCATCCCGAAGTTAAAGCGGTTGTGGCACTATCTGGTTTTAATCAATCAACAGGATTATTCCAAGCCCAAGCCAATCGATATATGCCAGGTAGCGAAGGTGGATTAATTCCTTATTTAGAAGATTATGAAAAACAACATTTTGATAAATTAGCTAACACCACTGCGATGCGCGCTTTTGCAAAGAGCCAAAGTGCAGTTTATGTGATCCACAGCAAAGATGATAATGTTGTCCCTTTTGAAGCCGGCTTTCAAATGTATTTCGACGAATATAAAGGTGATCCACGTTTCAAATTTGAAAGCTATAACTATCGTGGACATGGAACTATTTATTACACCGAACAAGGAAAGGAATATACCGAAAAATTTGATAAAGAATGGAAATCTTTTTTAAGAAATAAACCAAACGAACAACAAAAAATCGAATATATAAACAACAATCTAAATAGAGAAATTTGGAATAACCGTCTTGATCAAAACCTCTTTTCACGAATTGTTGATTTTTATAAACAAAATATTTGATGGTAAAAGGATATATTTCTTATATTCTTTTTTGTTGCGATATATTTTTGTAAATGTATAATTTGTGTTGAGATAAGGAAATATTATGGAAGAAATTAATAATTTTATTAAAACAATTATGCAAAAAGACTTGGAAGAAGGACGAGTCACACAGATTGTCACTCGTTTCCCACCTGAGCCTAATGCTTATTTACATATTGGCCATGCACGTGCCATCGTCAACAATTTTGAATTAGCGAAAGCCTTTGGCGGCTACACTAATTTAAGATTTGATGACACCAACCCCGTCAACGAAGGAGCGGAATATGTTGACGCCATTCTCGATGATTTAAAATGGCTAGGATATACACCAAAAAATGTTTATTTTGGTAGTGACTATTTTGAAAAAACCTATGAAAAAGCCATTCTTTTGATCAAAAAAGGATTAGCCTATGTTGATGATTTATCACCAGAAGAGATGACTGCCTATCGTGGCACCTTAACCGAACCTGGAAAAGAATCTCCTTGCCGTAATAGAAGTGTTGAGGAAAATCTCCGCTTATTTGAAGAAATGCGCGAGGGCAAATATCAAAATGGTGAAAAGACATTAAGAGCCAAAATTGATATGGCTTCACCAAATATCAATATGCGTGACCCAGTCATGTATCGTATTTTGCATGTCACCCACCACCGTCAAGGTGATAAATGGTGTATCTATCCAATGTATGACTTTGCTCATCCTTTACAAGATTCATTTGAAGGTATCACTCATTCTTTGTGTTCATTAGAATATGATAACCATCGACCTTTGTATGATTGGTTTGTGGAAAATTGTGAAATGGAACATGTTCCTCATCAATATGAATGGGGCAGATTGAATATCACTAACACGGTGATGAGTAAGAGATATCTCCGTCAATTAGTGGAAGGTGGATATGTCACTGGATATGATGATCCTCGTATGCCTACATTAGTGGGATTAAAACGCAAAGGTTTTACCGCTGATAGTATTAAAAACTTCATTTTGTACACAGGCTTATCTCGTATTAATAGCACCACAAACGCAGACAATCTAGATTATTTCTTAAGAGAAGAACAAAAATTCATCGCTAAACGTCCAATGGCGGTATTACACCCTTTAAAAGTGGTCATTGATAATTATCCCGAAGGACAAATTGAATATTTACAAGCCGCGAATAATATGGAAAACGAAGCGCTTGGCAATCGTGAAATTGCTTTTGGAAAATATTTATATATCGACCAAGAAGATTTCATTGAAGAAAAGCCTAACCGCAAATGGAAAAGATTATCCATTGGTGATGAAGTGAGATTAATGCATGCTTATTTCATTAAATGTGAATCAGTTGTCAAAGATGATAATGGAAAGATTATTGAAATCCATTGTACATATGACCCTGAAACTAAATCTGGTTCTGGCTTTGAAGGAAGAAAGCCTAATGGCACCATACACTTTGTGGAAGCCACGACTGCTTTACCTGCCACCTTTAATTTATATGAACCATTAGTGTTTGATGAAACCGAAGAAACAAAAGGAAAAGATTTTATTGAAAGACTTAATCCAAATTCTTGGGAAAAATTACAAGGATTTGTGGAAGCATCATTAAAAGACACCAAACCTTTAGATAGATTCCAATTTATTAGAACGGGATATTTCTGCACCGATAAAGAATCAACTGAAGAACATCTAATCTTTAATAGAACATGTCCGTTAAAATCTTCTTTTAACGGATAAGAAAAATTAAAATTTTATTACAAAAATAAGCCGTATTTGCGGCTTATTTCTTTAATTGCAAACCATCTTTGAAGGTGTTGCCCACCATTTCTTTTAATAAAATGTATTTGTTGTTATCAGGGTCAAAAGAAATAACACCAAATTTATCCATATCAATATGGCCTTTATCATCGAGGATTTTTTCATCCACGCTGACATTAACGATTTCACCCTTCATAATACCCGTTTCTTCATCATAAGAAATAAGACGACATTCAAGAGCTAAAGGTAATTCATTAATAATTGGGGCGTTAACATGACTGGCTTTTGAGGTGGACCAACCGGCTTTTGTGATTTTATCTTTTTCATCATTTCCGGAAACCATACCAACATAGTCGCAGGCCACCACTTGCGATTTAACACCTGGAGATACAGTAAATGCCCCTGTCATTAAAATATTTTTGACTGTCTTATGATAATTGGATAAATCAATGGATATTTGGTTATAATCAGATATTCCTCCCCAAGCAGCGTTCATACAATTAGGATGATTGTTTTCATCATAAGCCGCTAAAATCAAAACTGGTTGAGGATATAAGTAGTTTTTTGCACCCAAATCTTTTCTTGCCATAATTATTCATCTCCTCCATCCCATCCACTACGAACTGTCGATATGGTTTTTATATAGGCAAAATCTTTTTCATCTAAAGTAAAATCTAAACCCATATTATCGCAAATATGTTCTTCACTTCTCGCCTTAGGGATGACAATCAAATTCATATCTAAAAGAAAACGAAGAGAAATTTGCGCCACACTTCGATTATATTTTTTGGCTAAGGCGATTAATTCTGGGTTAGAAAAAACACCGCGATGAGATAAAGGAGAATATGCTTCAACAGCGATATCTTTAGCATGACAAAATTCAATATTGTCATATGGAATATTAGAAATAAAAACACATATCTGATTAACCATTGGTTTAATATGGCAATGTTCCAATATATTTTGTATATCCTCAATAGAAAAATTAGATACACCAATGGCTTTTAATTTGCCAGCTTGATAATATTCTTCTAATGCTTTATAAACTTCTAAATTTTCTTTTTGATAACGATAGGGATTTTGGCCAAATTCTGCCCATGGTTGTGGGGAGTGAATAATCATTAAATCAATATAGTCTAATCCTAATCTAGATAAAGATTCATCAATTGACTTTTTGGCCATTTTATAATCCTTAATTTCGGCGGCAATTTTGCTTGTGATAAATATTTCATTTCGGGGAATTTTACTATCTTTGATGGCTCTTCCAATTTCTATTTCATTGTCATATGCTTGTGCGGTATCAATATGACGATATCCCGCTTTTAAAGCTCGTAAAGTGGCTAGATAAGCATCGTCTCCTTTGCTCAGCCAGGTGCCTAAACCTAAAACAGGAATTTCAATTCCGTTATTTAATAAATAAGTTTGTTTTTCAACCATAATATTGCCCATATACATAATATACTTTTAACGCTAATTTTGTCATTTGATTTAAAAAAAACGGGAGTCAATTCCCGCACTTGGATGGACCCCAGAGAGTTCATCCCCGTGCCCACTAATATAAAACAAATAAAAACCCTATTTTTTGAATAGGGAATTTTGCAATTTGGTGGATCCGACGAGGATCGAACTCGCTACCTCCTCCATGCCATGGAGGCGCTCTCCCAGGTGAGCTACGGACCCAGCGATAAGTATTGTATTACAAATTGTTTTTATAAATCAATATTAAATGGATAATTCTTTATATTAGATGAATTCGTCACGAACGATACACCACTACTCGACTTCTTCGTAATAATAAGATGTATCGATGCCTTTCATAAACAACTCTCTATTATTTATATCATCGGACAATGCACTTTTTAAAATGTCTTTAATTTTCGCATCTGAGTTTGGACTTTCCATCATTGCATCAAAATAATCTTTTTTATCAATTTTAGACCAATCAACACATTTTTTTAGTTCCTTAATAAATATTAAATCTAACCAAATTCTAGTCGCACGACCATTACCTTCCATAAACGGATGAGCAATATTCATTTCAACATATTTTTCCACTATTTCATCAAATGTAGATTGAGGCATTTTATCGATTTGATAAAGTGATTGCGGTAAGAAATCGCCATTGGCAAACATAAAACCGCCTTTTGATATTGTTTTAGTTCTTATTTTGCCTGCAAAAGCATATAACCCTTCAAATAAATATGCATGAATCTTTTGTAGTGAAATTGTTTTTCCGATTTCCTCTTCGTTAATCAAATCAGTTATATATAGCTGATAGGCCTTCTTTTTGCTTTGCTCATCAATAGGATCAAGCAACCCATTAATCCATTCTATGATTTGTTTCTTATATTTTGATGGAATAATTGTTAGAAGAAGCCTAACTCCACTTTCATTAATAACATCTGAATTATATTTTTTACCATCATCCGCGAATAATTTCAGTTGTCCACAAAATGGGGACAACTCTGGATTTCTAACTTTGACATTATTCCAATAACGTCTTGGGGAATTTGGCTCAACGAGAATATTGATAAAATCAACTGCGGAGTACCACCACATAGATTGCTCGTTATCCCAAACCGCTCTAACTTCTTTATCATTAAAATATCTAATCGAGTGTTTTATCATATTTTATATGATATCATATAATAATTCAGTTGTCCACAAAATGAGGACAACTCATTAGTACAAGTTAATAAATTGATATAGTTTGGTACACATTTGATTTTTGGTATATTTGGGACATCCACCATTCTGAAATCTAGTAGGAATCTTCATGTTTTATTATTGGTCTCCTGTAGCAAAATAAAAGTTCCTGTAGAAAATATTTTATATTTTGTATATAAGATTTTTAAATTCTAAGCAAAAATCACCCGAACTAATTTCGACTATACGAAAGATAGAAATGACAAATAATTAGGATAATGCGAGATGTTATGAAAATTATTTTGTCAAACTGGTCGTTATTTCCTGTAACTGATCCAGTTTGAATGGCGCTTCTATTTCCAACCATTTATCCAACAATTTATCGATATCGACATTCAATCGTTCTTGTGACTTGATTTCCTCCTTCGTTTTGAACAGTTGCATTTTTTGCAACGGTTATAATAAATGACTTTATAAGTTTTTCCATCACTGACAGTAGTTGCATTTTTTGCAACAACTTGATTTTCTTCCAGCTCACCCTCTTTTAAGATGTTTTTAATATGTTTTGAGATGACCGATTTATTTCTAAAAAGCTCGATTATATCAACTCTTTTTGCGAATATTCCCAGCACGGAAAAATGTCCCCCCCCCAGCAAGAAATTTATCCCCCTAGCATTTTTGAGATTTTCAATTTGTAAGCTAAAATTTGAAGGTGATCGTTTTGTCTCTATGGATGATTGCCTTCTCAACCAAGAGAATCCATATCCTTTTATCCCATTTAAGCATTTATTTCTTCTAATTCGATAAAAGTATTATTTTTATCAAATACAAACCCATAAAGCAAGATTCGACGAACGTTAAATTCCGACATTTTTCTATAATATTTCTTTGTCTTTATTTGTTCCACCGCTGCTTTGGCGTATTGCATTAAACGCCTTTTGCTATTAATTGAATTGTAATATTTAAGTTCAATAACAATACCAGGTTGTTTATCATTCTTTGGCAGCATAAAAATATCTGCGCGACCTTGCTTAGATACCAATTCGCTTTGAATAACATATTCATCAAAGAAAATATAAAGTATGCCCATAATAAGCATTTGATAGTCCTTTTCACGATTTAAATCAAAATATGAAAAAGAACCAACAATATATTGTTCAAGAGCAGTAGATATTTCATTAGTGTTGCCATCTCTAATCGCCTTCTTTAATCCATCGGATGAAGGTATAGGATTATTATTAATTGCTCGATTAATGATTTCTCGATTAAATGCTTCACTAATTTCTTTATTAGGAAGATAAAGATTAGCGTTCGTGGACAGTCCATCGTACCTAGCAATTAAATATCCACTTTGCACCAAGAAAGAAAACAACGACTCATAGCTATTGGTTATATCTTTGTAACTGATGGCTGAATTATAAGAGAAAGATTGATGAGTGTTATTAACAAAATTATTCAGCATTGGTATAGCGTTATCCGTTTTTTTAATTAAGTCAATAACAATTTGATTTGAACCAGTATTGACCCAATACAAATCAAATCTTTTGTTTTCAACTAAATTAAATATTGACCACGGATTATATATTTCTCCTTTGCCAAAACCATACCCACCATACCATTTTCTAACTTCATTAATATCTAAATCAACTTGATAATCTTGTAATATCTTTAATACCTCTTCTTCATTAAAACCAAAATATTCATTAAATGATTCTTTGTCCACACTAGCAACATTAAGATTATTTAATTTTGAAAAAATAGAATCTTTACTTATTTGTAAGACACCAGTCACCACTGAAAATAAAAGATATTCATTGGCTTTAAGACTAGAGGAATAGAATTCTGAAAAAAACTTAATTGCGGCATCATAAAAGTCGTTTTGATAAGCACTATCGAGCGGACGATCATATTCATCAATAAGAAGGATAACCCTTTTATCATAAAAATGATTAATCATCTCACATAAATCATAAATAGAATTCTGATAATCACATATATTTTTATATTCACCATTCAAATATTTATTGAATCTTTCAACTTCAAAACGCAATAATTTATTACCATCAGTAATGTAACGATATTTGAAATAAGTAGAGGACACTAATTTAATTATTTGCCCTTTCATACTTTCCATATTATCCGCGGAAATGTTTTTCATGTTAATATGAACTACGGGGTGATTGTTAATGTTATTAATAAAAATTTCTTTATTTTGACTAATTTTTTTGTCGATAAAATATTGTTTATTGTCTTTATTAATATTAAAAAATTCATCCAACATCGAAAGCATTAATG
>CAJOMQ010000011.1 GCA_905236715.1 uncultured Bacilli bacterium
TGGCAACTTTATTATGTGATTCGCCAGACATCACACGTCTTACGACTTGAATCTTATATGATTCTAAATACTCATTTCTATCCATAAAAAATCCTCCATGGTTAGGAGGATAAATTAAAGTGTTCGATAGTTCGAGTCTGGAAATCTTTTACACTTACCTAAAAAAATAAGAAAATTAAAATCCTTTGTTATATTGTTATTTTTTTGCAAAATTCATAAAAATATACCAAATAGTGGATTTTTGATAATGTTACACTAATGCAAAAAATGTTTCCCTAATAATGAAAAAACTCCGATACGAATTGCATCGAAGTTTGTTGGCATTTGGTGCCCGGGACCGGAATCGAACCGGTACGGTATCGCTACCGCAGGATTTTAAGTCCTGTGCGTCTACCTGTTCCGCCACCTGGGCATTAAGTTGGTCACTCTCTGGAGATTCGAACTCCAGACCCCTTGATTAAAAGTCAAGTGCTCTACCGACTGAGCTAGAGAGTGTGAATAGTTGGCTGGGGTGACTGGAATCGAACCAGTGAGATGACAGAGTCAAAGTCTGTTGCCTTACCGCTTGGCTACACCCCAATGACCTTTGTTGGTGGGAGGGGGCAGATTCGAACTGCCGAACCCTCAGGAACAGATTTACAGTCTGCCGCGTTTAGCCACTTCGCTACCCTCCCGGGGTTATTGCATATTTTCTTTTGGTGGATGCTGACGGGCTCGAACCGCCGACCCCCACCTTGTAAGGGTGATGCTCTCCCAGCTGAGCTAAGCATCCGCTTGCTGAATATGCGCTTAAATAATATATCACTAGATATATAAGCAAGTCAACGAAAAAAACGGGTTATTTTTCCCCGCTTTTTCCTTCTTTTTAAACTAAAGTTTAGTATCCTTTTTTGCCCAATAAATGGAACATATTTTTCTTATAGATTTCCACACCTGGTTGGTTAAATGGATTAATATCGAGTAAATAAGCACTCATCGCACATGCTCTCATAAAGAAATAGAAGAGATGTCCTAATTCTTGAGCATCTAATTTATCAAGGGTAATGACATTACATGGCACCCCACCTTCTTCGGTGTGGGCTTTTAAGGTACCTTCAAAAGCTTTTTGATTAACAAAAGCTAAATTCTTTCCTTCTAAATAATTTAATCCATCTAAATCTTCATCATCATGAGGGATGATAATATCTTGTTTGGGATTAACGACATTGATAATGGTTTCAAATAATAGTGGTGTGCCATCTTGGATGTATTGACCTAGTGAATGTAAGTCGGTTGAGAAAGTCGCGGAAGCGGGGAATAATCCCTTCTTTTCTTTTCCTTCTGATTCACCGAATAATTGTTTTAACCATTCACTAATTTGACTCATTTGTGGTTCATAGGTGACAAACATTTCCACGGGTTTACCATGTCTTAACATATAATCACGAGTAATCGCATAACGGTAGCAAAGATTATTTTTTAAATCAGTGTTGTTATATTCTTCACGTGCTTGCTTCGCCCCTAATAGCATTGCTTTCACATCAATGCCCGCAGCGGCAAGAGGGAATAATCCCACCGCGGTTAAAACAGAAAAACGTCCACCGATGTTACTTGGTAAGACATATGTAGAATATCCTTCTTGATTACAAAGTGTTTTCAAAGCACCTTTTTCTTTATCAGTGGTGGCGTATATCGCTTTTTGCGCTTCTTTTTTACCAACTTGTTTTTCCAATAATTCTTTTAATAAACGGAAAGAAATTGAGGTTTCGGTTGTCGTACCACTTTTAGAAATAACATTAATGGCAAATTTCTTTCCTTTTAAATATTCCATGACTTGCGCCACGTAATTAGGAGAGAAAGTTTGTCCCATAAAAATAATTTCTAATTTATCAGGACTCTTTAATCCATTGAGAGCTTCTAAAGCAGCGCGTGCGCCGAGATAACTACCACCGATACCACATACGACAAGAACATCAAAATGTTCTCTGACATATTGAGCGTCTTTAATAATTCTTTCTAATTCTTCTTTATCGTAATTGATTGGCCAATCAGCCCATCCTAAATAATCACTTCCCGCACCAGTTTGATTATTGATCATATCATTGATGCGTTTGACATCTTCTTGATAGGCTTGGATATCTTTTTCACTAATACAATTATTCAATAATAATTCCATTTCTATTTTTCCTCTTTTCTCGCTTCTTGTAATGTTGATTGGATCCATTCATCTAGATGGTCTTGTAAAGCCTGGAAATCTCCTTCCTCACATATGGGAGCGTTCCGCATATTGTTGTTATGTGTGGAATAAGCCTCTGCTGGGGGAACTTTTTTCAAGGAGACACGAAGAAAACCATTGCTTTCATCAATGGAAACAATTTGCACTTTCAATTCATCACCCACCGTGCCATATCTTTCAATATCGCGAATGTAGGAGTCGGATATTTCACTGATGTGCAACAAACCTTGCACACCATCATCAAATTCCATAAATAACGCAAATGGTTTAACTTTGGTAACTTTTCCGATGATTAATTGGCCAACTTCATATTGCATAATCAACATCTCTTGATTTCATCAATAATGTTAGCACCGGACCAATAAAAAAGGTAGAAGTTTTATCTACCTTTATTGACTTTCCTTCTATTTATTCGCGAGAGACTTTTCTTTTTTCTCAATATCGTCGTAAGTCGCCGCTAAATCGATGATGAGTTTAACAACTTTTTCTAAATCGCTTCCCGCGGAATAATCGGCTTTACAGATAATATTGCATCTCCCATCTTCGTAAATTTGTTTGACTTTATCGCTTTGTTTTTCTGGATAAATAGCAATGGATTTACCGCCGTTCTTTTTGACTAATGTCATACAAGCGATATCAGTCATCCCATCTCCCATATAAATGATATTGCGGTAGGGGATGCGATGACCTTTGGTTTTTTCATTGACCGAATCATCATTTCTCACATCCATTGCCCCTTTGGCAATACGGAAGAAAAATTGCGTTTTCTGTGTATAATTAATCGCTAATTTAGGCCAGACTGGTTCGCCTTCTTCATTGAAATAATATTCACATCCCCAGGCTTCTTTAAAATTGGGATATATGGAGCAACCTTCCACAATTTCTTTGGTGCCGGAACTGACTAAATAATGTTCCACTTTGACTCCCTTTGATTCACCATAATCATTGATTCTTTTAAACCATGTGGTGACACCGGGATAAAATTTAATATTTTTGCCACATTCGCGGAGATAGTCTCTCGTGACTTTGATGCCTTTTTCTTTGGCTTGCGCGAGCATGACATACATATAGGAAAGAATTCTCTCTACACCGGATTCTTCGGAAAATTTTCCGGTGGCATCCCAAAATTGTTCTGGAGTCATGTCTAGGTTAGGAATAAAGTCGTAATTTTGCATATCGGTGGTGGATAATGTTTTATCAAAATCATACATTATACCCACGATTGGTTGTTTATTTGCCATAATTTACCTCGACATAATATTATCACAAATAGGATAATATTGGCAAATTTTCACGAATATGAAGAGAAAAACCCAGTGTAATATTGAAAAGTTGCAATATTTATCCGCTGTGGTAGTATAGTTTTCACGGAGAGAATATGTTTCCTCAATTATCGCAAACTTTAAATATTATCTTAACGATACTTGTTGCTGTGGTGGCTTTATGGGTCCTTTTCTTATTCGCCGCTATTTTGTTCGCAGCCTTTTTCCGTACGGCTTTAAAGAAACACTCGAAAGCCATGACAGTTATTCTTAATGCGAAATATGAAAATGTGAAAAAGGTCTATATGTTATTTCAACAATATGAAATTCATACCGATAGCAAATTATTAGAAACATTGGAATCCATTGATCCGAAATGTTTTGAAAAACAAAATACCGAAGAAGGAACTAAAGCTCGTGATTTATTATCATATTTAAGAGATGAAGCGACCTTCATCGTAAATAAAAACAAACAATTACTTGAATATCCGGACTTTGTTCTCGCCAGAAATAATGTCCTCGAACTCGATAATCAATATCGTAATAGCATCGCTTTATATAACGCTGATGTGTTGGGATATAACTATTGGATAACATTCGGACCTGTGCGCTTCATATTTAAAATATTTAAGGCCCAGAAAAAAGAAATTATCGCTTAATAAGTCACTGACTTGTTTGGCGATATTTTTTTCTATACAATTAACAATTGAAAAGAGGATAAGGTATGCAAGACTTAACTAAATTGAAATTTGAAGAATTTCCCATTAATGTTCCTAACGAAAAGAAAACTATCAAAAAATTATCCCAACTCGTGGAAGAATTAAAAGCCGCTAATGATGTACAAAAAATCATTAAAGTCATCAATAAATTTCATAAATATACGGAAAAATTAAGTACCGATATGGCGGTTATTTCTATCCGTTATTCTTTAGAAACCAATAATCCCGATATTAAAGCGGCACAAGATAAATGTGATGAAATCTCACCCCTTATTTCGAATGTCTCCACCCAATTTGCCAAAATCTTAGTGGAATCCCCATTCCGTCCTGAATTAGAAAAGAAATATGGTTCTTATTTATTCAAGATGGCGGAAGCCAATTTAAAATCATTTGATGAAAAAATCATTCCTGAACTCATCCAAGAAAATAAATTAGTGAGTGAATATGATTCCATTTTAGGCAGTGCAGAAATTGAATTTAGAGGAGAAACACTTAATCTTTCACAATTAGGCAAATATACCCAAGATGTCGATCGCGCGACGAGAAAAGAAGCGGCGAAAGCCATGGACAAATGGATGGGTGAACACGAAGAAAGAATCGGTCAAATTTATAGTGAATTAGTCTTATTAAGAGATAAGATGGCCAAAAAATTAGGCTTTGAAAGATTTACCGAACTCGGCTATTTACGTTTAGGTAGAACTGATTATAACCCCGAAATGGTGGCCAATTACCGTAAACAAATCGCTGAAACCGTTGTCCCCGTTGCGCAAAAATTATATAAGCAACAAATGAAATCTCTCGGCATTAAAAAGCCACAATATTATGATTATGCTTTGCATTTCAAATCCGGTAATCCTGTTCCTGCAGGAGATGAAAAATATCTCGTTGAAGCGGGTCATAAAATGTATAGCGATATGGGAAAAGAAACCAAAGAATTTTATGAGATGATGATGGATAGACACCTCATGGATTTAACTGCGAGAAAAGGTAAAACCACTGGTGGATATATGTCTTATTTACCCGCTTATAAAGCCCCATTTATTTTCTCCAACTTCAATGGCACCGATGGTGATGTTAATGTTTTAACTCATGAAGGTGGTCATGCTTTACAAGCATACTTATCCCGCAACATCAAAGTGCCAGAATATCAATCACCCACTTTAGAAGCTTGTGAAATCCACTCTATGAGTATGGAATTCTTCGCTTGGAAATACGCGACTGATTTCTTTGGCAAAGATGCGGAAAAATATAAATATTTGCATTTAAGTGATGCGATTGAATTCTTACCATATGGTATCTCAATCGATGAATTCCAACACTGGGTCTATGATAATCCTAATGCCACACATGCCCAAAGATGTGAAAAATGGAGAGAAATTGAATCCCGTTATACACCTCATAAGAGATATGACGATACCCCAACTTATGCCCATGGTGCTTATTGGATTAGACAAAGTCACGTCTTTGGATCTCCATTCTATTACATTGATTACACATTAGCCCAAGTAGTGGCGTTCCAATTCCTCGTTGAGATGAATAAGAATAGAGAAAAAGCTTTCAAAAAATACATCAAATTATGTAAATTTGGTGGCCAAGCACCCTTTGTGACTTTATTAGAAAAGAACCATCTCCGCAATCCATTTGAAGATGGTAATGTCGCGAAAGTGGTGAAGCCACTAGTGAAATTATTAAAGACTTTTGATACGAGTAAGTTCTAATCTCATATCTAAGATATAAAAAAAGCAGTTCCTTGAAGAACTGCTTTATTTTTTCTGTTATTCAGCAAAGTCGAGAATGAATCCGAGGAGTCCAGTTCCGCATGATAGAGCGGCTAAGGAACCACCAACCATTGCTCCGGCTCCGACAAACACAACAGCACCATCTTTTACTGCACTAATTGCGTTGAGATCGTCGAAGGATTTTCTAATTAAGAAGATCATGATGATGGCGATAATTAAGCAAACAACAGCAATACCAGTAACAATGTATTTAAGGACATCGTGTTCTTTAAAGAATGGGACGAAGGAAACAACAAGAAGTAATAAGCCACCAACACCAGCAAGGATATAACCAGCTAAACCAGATCCGGCTCCGAAGATATCATTTCCGTTTACAAATTCTCCTCCGACTAAGGCTTTTAATCCAATGGTTTCCACTGGATCACTAACCCAGTGAACTGATACTTGGGGTAGAAACATCATAAATAAGGCAACAATGCCTAATATTCCACCTACGATTTTAAAGATTCTTGACATATTGATGACCTTCTTTCTTCTCGGATTAATTTCAATTTGGTGCGCGAGATGAGAATCGAACTCACACTGGAATACCAATACGCCCCTCAAACGTACGCGTCTACCAATTCCGCCACTCGCGCAGCAATTCAATTGCGTTGTCTATTCTAATCTAAAAATGATTTGAAATACAAGAATATAATTCTTTTTATGCTTGTTTAGGTTCTTTATAGAGGATGTATTTTCTCGTGAAATAATTGAAAACAAGACCCACGATAGTCTTGATACAAAAGCTAATGAAATAAGCCCAGAAAATATTATTCGCGAGGAAGGCCCATCCATTTTCTTTGATTAGTTGCATTAATGACATATCGACAATGCTCGGCATTTGTAAACCATGAACAACCACTAAGTCGCATAATAACATGGCACCAATGGATAATAGCATGGCCGCGAGCGAAAGAAGAACAAACCACAAAATAAATGTTTTGCTTTTTGTTTTGACGGATTTATCAACATTTTGATATACCCAAAAAGTAGAAATTAAATAATTAACAATAACACCAAAAATAAATCCAACCGCAGTGGAAATAACGGTTAGCCAAATGCCACTTATAGCTTTTCCTAAAAGAAAAATAGTTAATTGGCAAAATAAATAATCTGTTAATGCAGCGGCCACACCACAGATTAAAAAACGAAGCAATTCCCAACTTTTTGAAGTCTTTTTATTCATTTTTTATCCTTTAAACAATATTGAATAAGTGTACAAATAATGTTGCGATTCCTAAATATGTAATCAAGGAAACAACATCAACGATAGTGGTTAATAATGGTTGAGCGATGATTGCAGGATCTTTCTTTAAAGCCGCGACTGTTAATGGCAAAAGAACCGCAACTATTTTAGATAAAATAGCGGCGACAAATAATGTTGTCGCAACAATAAGTGAAGTAACAAGTGCGGATTTGGTAAATTCAGCAGTCCAACATCCGCCATTCCAAATCGTGGCAAAACTGCCCGATTCTGTAATGAGATTTTCATTTGTAACTATACCTGTGTATTGCTCAATAGTAAACCAAACAAAAGCAAAGACTGATATTGAAGTTGCCACAATAAGGGCGGTCAATAATTCTTTTCGTATAACTTTAAATATATCTCTGGGAGTAAATTCTTTAGTGGCTAAGCCTCTAATCATTAAGGCAATTGTTTGTCCACCGGAATTCCCCCCTGTATCCATCAAAGCGGGAACAAAGGCAATTAAGACGGGAATTGTGGTGAAAACCGCGGCTTTTTCAATTCTATCTAACGCCATCGTGGTAAAAGTGCCAAGGATTAATAAGATGATAATCCAAGGAATACATTTAATTGCCATCTTCCTAGCGGGTGTATCTAAATAAGATTCTTCTAAGGGTGTAACGTGAGATAAAGCCGCGATATCTTCGTTAGCTTCTTCTTCCATGACGTCAACTACGTCATCGATGGTGATGATACCAATAATTTTTTGTTCGTTATTGACAACCGCCATCGCCGTTAAGTCATAACGTTTAAATAAGTTAGCGACTTCTTCTTGGTCATCATTGACGCTACAGGTGACAAAGTCACGATCCATGATGTCCTCTAATCTTTGCTTTTCATCAGCGAAAATTAAATCATCAAGGCCAACAGTGCCAACTAAATTTCTTTTGGCGTCTCTCACAAAGATAGTGTATACGGTTTCGGCATCTTTACCTTTTTGACGAATTTGTTCAATGGCGTCTTTAACGGTTACGTGATCCAACATCAAAATAAATTCGGTAGTCATCACGCTACCAGCGGTATTCTCTTTATAATTCAATAATTGATTGACGTCTTTTCTTAAATCTGCGGGAGCCACTTTTAAAACACGGCTCGCGACATTTGCCGGCATTTCTTCGATGGCGTCCGCGACGTCATCAGCGAATGAATTTTCTAAAAGTTTAATAAGGTCTTTATCTGAAAAGGCATTAATAATCTTTTCCTGTGTTTCAGGTGATAATTCAGAAAATACATAAGCGGTATATTCACTAGAAATGACACGGAAAACCCAAATGATTTGTGTGACATCTTCTATGTCTTCCATGGCTTCGGCAATATCGATGTTCGGTACTGTCTCAAAAATTTCTTTCAGCAATGTGAGCTTTTTATTTTTGATGGCATCAATGATTTGTTCTTTCATGATGATTTCTGACATAAGCTTCTCCCTCCTTTTTTAATTTTGACTTAATAAAATATAATTTCAATAAAAATTGAAAAAAAGTGCATTATATATGTAATTATTCTTCGGTATTTGCTAGAATAATTAAGCACGAAAGAAGGAATCTTAAGATGAAAGAAATCTTAGTCGAAACAAGCGCAAGACATGTGCATGTCACACAAGAAACATTAGAAAAATTATTTGGAGAAGGTTTCCAATTAGAAGTGAGAGCGATGCTCTCTCAACCTGGCCAATTTGTCTCCAATCAAAAAGTTGATTTAGTGGGCTACAAAGTCAATAAAGTTACTGGTGAAAAAACCGAAACAAGAATTAAAGGCGTTTCCATTTTAGGACCAGTGAGAAAAGCTAACCAAGTTGAATTAGCTGCGACCGACGCTCGTACATTAGGTGTCCAAGCCCCCATTAGAGAATCTGGTGATATCGCTGGTTCCGCTGGTTGCAAATTAGTGGGCCCCAAAGGCGAAGTGGAAATTAGTGAAGGCGTCATTATTGCCAAACGTCATATTCATATGACTCCTGCCGATGCCGAAGAATTTGGTGTCAGCAATGGACAAATCGTTAAATTAGAAGTCAATACACCAAATAGAAGCTTAATCTTCGGTGATGTGGTAGTGAGAGTGAGAGATGATTTTGCTCTTGCTTGTCATATTGATACCGATGAAAGTAACGCCGCTAACGCCGGTGGTAAAGTATTTGGCACCTTAATTAAATAATGAATAAGATTACAATTTATCCACAAAATGTCTGTTCGCGTCAAATCGATGTGGAATATGAAGATGGTATTATCCAAAAAGTCACCTTCATTGGTGGCTGTCAAGGAAATACTAGAGGTGTAGCCGCTCTATTGGTGGGTCGAAAAATTGATGAAGTAATTCCCATTTTAGAAGGTATTTCTTGCCGTGGCAGTCGTACTGGCACAACCTCTTGCCCAGATCAATTGGCAAAAGGTTTAAAACAAATCGCGTAATTTAATCAAAAGAAACTCATTTTTCTTCGATGTGGGTTTCTTTTTTTGTGTTCAATCAATATAGAAAAGAGTATTGTGAATATAGGAGGCTTTTAATATGAAAGTTTTGAGAATTTTTGAAAAAGTTGTTTTCATTTTAGCCTGTGTGGTTGGCATTGTTGGTATTGCCTTCTCCCCACTTCTTGATGAAACAGCTGGTTATCCTGGTGCGATAACTTCGACCGCTTTCTTTGCTGCTGGTGGACTGAGCGTGATTTTAGCTATTGCGATGTCTGCGGTTTTCTATTTCAGCAAAAAAGAAGTGGCCAAAAGAATCGCTGATGCTTTAGCGATTACCGCTTTTACCATCTTATTTGCTGGTGGCTTAATCGGACTTAGCAGTGCTGGTGGTTTAACACCAACCTTCATCTTTGTCGCCGCTATTCTCTTCATTATTTCTTTAATTTTCCGTCTCATTATTTGGATTGCTATTAAAGTCAAACCAGATTTAGATCAAGCGGAAGAACCAGAAAACGATCCCAAAGTAAGAGCTATTCTTAAATGGAAACGTCTCATGGAAGAAGAAGTAATTACCAAAGAAGAATACGAAGCGAAAAGAAAAGCCATTGTTGAATCAATGGATGTTAAAAAGAAATAGTTAACACAAAATTGGATGTTCTCGATGAAAAGAGACATCCTTTTTCTTTGCTTTTTTGTAAAAATATGTATAATTATTCTTGCTTATCAAGAACTGCGAAAGAGAGAATGAAATATCGCGGTAGCAACTCCATTAAATGGTAAGTGCTCTTCTCTAGCGGGGTTCCCACAACCTCGAACGATAAGTAAAGGAAAAAATGTCATGCCTTTCCATAATGTGGGGAGGCATTTTTTATAAGGAATTATTTTTATGGCAAAAGAGAAAATTTTATTCACTTCTGAATCGGTTTCCGAAGGGCATCCAGACAAAGTCTGTGACCAAATCGCAGATTCCATTTTAGATGTTGCATTATCACAAGATGAAAAGGCGCGTGTGGCTTGTGAAGTGATGGCTAGCGAAAACACGATCATCATCGCTGGAGAAATTACCACAACCGCATCGATTGATTATGAGAAAATCACCAAAGATGTTTTAAAAAGTGTAGGTTATGATAAAGCGGAATTAGGTACTGATTATCACACTGTCAAAATTATTAATTTAGTGAAGCATCAATCACCCGATATTGCGATGGGTGTCACTAAGACTTCACCAGAAGAACAAGGTGCCGGTGATCAAGGTATTATGTTTGGTTACGCCACTAATGAAACTGAAGGCTATATGCCATTAGCGATTTCCATTGCCCATAAGCTCGTGAGGACTGCGACAAATTTACGAAAAAATGGTACATTCATCGGTTCTCGTCCGGATATGAAATCACAAGTCACCATTGACTATACTGACCCCAAAAATATTCGTGTGGATACTGTTTTAATGTCCTGTTCACACGACCCCGATGTTAACCTCGATGAATTTAAAGAATTTATTCATAAAGAGATTATGCAAAAAGTCGTCGCCTCATATGGTTTAAATACTGATTTTACCTATTACATTAATCCCACCGGCCGCTTTGTCCTTGGCGGACCTGCAGGTGATACAGGATTAACAGGCCGTAAAATTATTGTTGATACTTATGGTGGCACTGCTGAACATGGTGGAGGTTCTTTTTCCGGCAAAGACCCCTCAAAAGTGGACAGAAGTGCGGCGTATTATTGCCGTTATATCGCCAAAAATCTCGTTGCCGCAGGCGTTGCGGATCGCTTACAAGTACAAGTTTCTTATGGCATTGGTATCCCCGAGCCATTATCCGTTGGTATCAAAACTTATCACACCGCAAAAATCAGTGATGAAAAGATTTTATCAATCATCCACCAAGTCTTTGATTTAAGACCGGGTATGATTATCAAAAATTTCTCTTTGAATAAACCCACATGGAAATATAGTGATGTCGCTAATTATGGGCATCTAGGAAGACCAGACTTAGACATCCCATGGGAAAAAATAGATAAAGTCGAAGAAATTAAACGATTAATGAAGTAGCATCCACAAGCGATGCTATTTTATTTTTATTTAAGAAAGTAATAGAGAGGTTTATAATAATAATGTAACCAATTTCATAGTTATTTCATAAATGAAAGGAGTTATATTATGAAGTATCAAATTATCGGAAAAAACATTAAAATTACCGATGGGATTTCCTCTGCGGTAAAAAAGAAATTAGGAAAAATGGAGAAATATTTCCTAATTAATGATGATGTGGAATGTCGCGTTGTCTGTTCGGCTCACGAAAGAGATCAGAAGATTGAAATTACCATTTTCTTACCGCAAATGCCAATGCGTGCAGAGGTTAAAAACGAAGACTTGTATGCCGCGTTAGATTTAGCCATTGATAAGCTCGAAGGTCAAATGCGTAAAATCAAAACCCGTATGGACCGCAGCAACGGCAAAATGGGTTTAGGCGAAGCGATTGATTTTGATTTATTAGCCGAAGAAGCGGAACCGGAAGAAAAAGATGTCGTGGTTCGTGCCAAATCATATTATTTACAAGGTATGAAAATTGATGAAGCCATCACTCGTATGGAAGCTTTAGGTCATGATTTCTTCCTCTATTTAGATGAAGAAGATGACCGCATCTCTGTGGTTTATAACCGTCGTGATGGTGGTTATGGCGTTATCCAAGCGGAAAACCCCATCAAATAATTAATCTTGAAAAACTGAGAGTGGGCTTTGCTCACTCTTTTTGTTTGCATAAAAATACGCGTATATGTATAATACAAAAAGTTATGAGTAAACTTTTAGCGGTGGACTTAGATGGAACGTTGTTCTATCCCAAGAAACGGCGACATTGCATTTCTCGGAAAAATGTTAAATTTCTCCGGAAATGGATTGACGAAGGTAATCGCTTAGTGCTTGTAACATCTCGAAGCCATGATTTCACCGTCCGTTTGGATGATGAAATTCAAAGACCTTACGATGTCTTAAATTGTACTTCTAGTCAAATTTATCATGACGGCAATCTTATCTATGATAAAAGCATGAAAAATGAAGACTTACAGAGGATATTAGAAGACATCAATAAGAAATATCATCCCATTGCTTCCTTTATCACTAGTAAGAGACAGCCGTGTGTCATTCGCGAAGAAAATAAACTTGGTTTCTTCTTAAAAATGATTTATCGGATGTGGTATTTCTTCCAATTCTGTTATCGCGAACCATCCGTGGTAAGCAAAGAAGAATTTGCCAAAGAATTAGAAGATGGGGAAGTCTACAAAGTGATGATTTTCTTCGGGTTAGGAAAAAACAAGGGCAAATTATCCAAAGAAATCAACAAAGAATTACGGGAAAATTATCCTGAAATCGAATCTTCTTGGAGCCTCATTGTTAACGAACTAACTCCCAAAGATTGTAACAAAGGTGCGGGCTTAGAGAGATATTGTCAAATGTTAAACATCAATCCGGATGATGTCTATGTCGTGGGTGATTCCGGAAACGATATTGCGATGTTCAACCGTTTCCATGAAAACAGTTATTGTATGGCGCATGCCTATCCGAGTGTGAAGAAATACGCCAAACACATCATCACACGAGTCTATAAATTAGACGATCTTGTATTGAAAGGAGAAAAATAATTATGCTAAATCAAACAAATCAATACATCTTCAACATCTATCACTATCTTTTAAATTTAAGAGATACCTTGGAGTACACCCTCGATAGAGAACATTCAAAAGCCATTTATGAGCAAAGAAAAACCGTCTTAACCAAAGGTATTGAAGCCGGTTCCGCATTAGGTAATTTCTTTGAAAACAACAAAGAACAAGGCGACAAAATCAAAGAGAAATTAAATGAATTCCTCAAAGATATTTATGGCGATGATTCCACGATTTTAAAAGTGACCGAAGAAGGTATTCGTGTTGACCACACTCAACATATCGCCTTATATGATCAAGTCATCGGTTTACAAGAATCCATCAGAGATATTCTTTATGGCTATCTCCAATACGCTAAACAACAAAATCAAAGTGAAAACGAAATGACTGAATTAGTCAGTTTAGATGAAATCATGACCAGAACTGTTTTAGCGATGTTAGTGATGCGTGATTTTGAAAAATCATTCGCTGAATTCCAAAAAGTGATGGGTGAATCCAAAGGTCAACCCACTCCTCAATCTAATTTCATCGTCCAAAATGAAATCGTCAAAATGGCGGGTTTCATCCGTTTCTCTCGTGCTCATGCTCACTGCACCGATAATGAAACATTAGATTTATTAGATGAAGTGAACGCGACCATCGAAATGACCGAAGGTCGTCGTGATAGAAGAGATAACAAATCATTCAAAGATATCTTTGATAATATCAACAAGAGATTAAATGACCATGTGGCCAAATATGAACCACAATGGAAAGCCGCTTATGACAAACTATTCCAAGAAATGGTGGAATTAAGCAAAAACAATCAAGCTCCTGAACAAGCTTAAGAAAAGGAAGAAACATCATTATGAGTAAGAAAATTAAAGATCCGAGCAAAAAAGCCCCGGCAAAAAAATCATCCTTAAACCTTTTTGAATGGGTTTGGTATATCCTTTGTGGTGGCCTCGGATTATGGGGATTAACTTATATCGTCCTTGGCCTAGTGGCTGAAAATTTACCAATCGAAGCAGAAGATGGCCAATTTGTGGAAACTAACAATAAATTTGCTAGTATCTTCGGTTTAGACTGGCTCGGTTGGGGTTTAATTATCCTCGCTATTGCATGCGTGAGTGCTGTTGTCGTTTTATTAATCTTCTCTAACAAAAGCGATAGAGATTATGAAAAGAACACCAGACGTGCCGCTCGTCTTGCGCAATTAGAAGCGGAAGAAGAAAAAGAAGAACAACAAGTTGTTGATGCGGAAGTCAATGAACCATCTTCCGAAAACAAAGAATAAAAATCTCATGATGTATGAATGCCACCTCCTTGGTGGCTTTTTTCTTTTTTACGCGTATATTATTTATAGATGAATAAAAGAAGAATAGTGGCCAAATGGATATTATTTGCTTTCGCGATGATAGTGACCATTTTCATTATCGTTAATTCTTGTATGAACGGTAATCAATCTGGTGCTTCTTCTTCACGTTTAGCGGATCTTTGCAAAAATATCATCAATTTCTTTAAACACGATTTAATTAATGACACCAATTATGAAACTTTTCACAGCGTGATAAGAAAATTAGTGGGTCATTTTGGCTTATTTATGATGGACGCTATTTTCTTATCGTGGTCATTATATTTATTTGATATGAAGAAGTGGTGGTATAAAATCATCATCTCATTATCATTTGGTTTGTTCATTGCCTTGATTAGTGAATTCACACAAATATTTGTGCCCGGAAGAGTGGGCTCATATCTCGATATATTAATTGATTATTCTGGTTATATTTTAGGTTTTAGTGTCATCTTTTTAGTTGGCTACATAAAATATCGAAAAAATAAATCATAGTATCTAGAACATTATGAGGTGGAATGTTATAATGACTTATCTATGTCTATGAAATTCCCCTTAATAAAACACGATTCCATGGGTGACGGAGTCGTCATCAATCACGAAACCGCCAATATATTGGAAGTTGGTTTTGTTCATGATGGAGTAAAGAAAATCACTAAAGACAATGTTTTTATTTCCCCTTCAAAAATGAATGTGATTGAATTCATTGATAACGAATTATATGAATATCTTTTTGATAATTACACCAAAAGCAAAGCCAAAAATTATATTTCTCCTTTGAAGATGTCTTCTTTAGAAATTGAAGATAATAAAATATCCGGCATCATCTACGGCACCGAACCATATTCTTTTTCCATCCGCAGTCGTGATAGTGCTATTTATTTTGATTGTTCTTGTCCGGTCGTTGGTTTATGTAAACATCTTTATGCGGTCTGTGCGTTCATCAAGAAAAATTACAGCAAAACCGATAATCACAATTATAAACAAGAAAAAGATTCACAAATTATCCGTCGCCAAATTGAAAATTATCTCTATTACAATGTCGATACCACGAATTACCGCTTCTTATTTGGTATTTATGATTATGTGAAAATAGCGACTGATTTAGAACCCTTCTATAAAGAAGCCTTCTCTTTTTATAACCGTAATCAATATCATAACAAAATGATTGATATGCTTTTATATCCCCTGACTTTTGATCCGGAATTAAAGGATTCTTTCCAAACATATATCAAAGAAGGAGATAATCAAAATATCGTCAACATGCTATTAGATGTTTTAGCGTTTGAAGAATCAACTTTATATCTCAAAGCTAGTAAAAATAAAATCCATCGTCAACGTGATCTTTTACTAAAAATGGTTTTTGAACAAAACCTCGATTATTTCTTCGCTTTAGAAGACGTCAGCGAAAGAGAATCCCCTGCGGTTGCGCAGTGCTTATGCAGATTTTTAAGCACTAATGAATTAAATTTAGAAAACATTACCAAAATTTCCGAAGACCATAATTTCCAATTCGCTTCCCGTTATGTATATGGCATCTTCATTACTTATAAAAATATGCCAGAGAATAATAAATTATTATTCCTAGACCAATTAGGAAATGTTGATAACATTTTGCGTGATTGTCCCATTGATTATTTAATGAGTCAAATTAAAAATTCTTCTAATCCGATGAAATTTTTTACCATTTTAGATGAAAGATTTTCCGAAATTCAAAAAGAATCTTACCCTGATGTCGTGGGAGCCATTTGTTTTGCCGCTTTAACGCACAATTATTGGCAAGAAAAAGATAAAGACGCCATCATGTCCATTGTTTCTAAATTAGATGATAACAAATATGTTTTGGATCTAGTGGCCACTAATATGAGAAATAAAAATGTTTGGAGATATTAATGGGATTATTAAATAACATCAAAAAATATCAATTACATGAACTCAATGCTGAACAAGAAACTTTGTTCACGTATTTTGATTTGCGTTATGTTCTTGATAACGAAGATGAAGCAAATCCATATATTGAAATATCTTTATTCACTAAATCCCGCAATATTGAAGTGGCGCATTTATTAATTGATTTTACGGGAGAAGAAGAAAGCCGTTGCTATTTCTGCTCCTCTAGCCATTGTGAACATCTACAAATAATGGTCACTAAGTTATTAGAAAATGAAGATATTGTTAGACGTATCAAAGAATATGATGATTATGCGAACGATTATGAATATCGTACACAACAAAAATCTTTTAATGATGAATTAGAGGCCCTTTTTGCGGATATTTTTAATAAAGATCATTCCTCTATGCTCCATTTAGCGCATCTTACCCCTTATTTTGAAGATGTACGAAATATGTATGTTCTCGATTTAAAAATCGGTATTAATAAAGAATATAAAATCAATAATCTCTATCAGTTCTTATCCCGTTTTAGAAGTGGTACAACTTATCAATATGGGAAAGAATTAAAAATTGCCCATAAGTTATCTAATTTTGATGAATCATCCCGTCAATTGATTAATTTCTTAATTGATAATGAAAATTATTATGACCATTATTTCATTTTCAATAATTCATCAATTGATCGCATTTGTGATTTCTATCAAGGACAACAAATATTTATTGATAATCAACCATATTTAGTCGCGGAAGAATGTCTTAAAGTCAATTTCCATGTTGATAAAGATTTCCATATCAAATTCTTAATTTTAGAAGATGGATATCGTCTTTTTGGTGAAAATTATTACATCAATAAAGAAAGCCATATTATTAAAAAGATGGTGCAAGATGAAAGCCTTTTATATTTGCTACAAACAGTTAACCTTTACCCATTAGCGGATATTAAATCACGTATTTTTGATTTCCAATATACTTATTTCTCCCAGTATCCAGAATTATTCACTTTTGATGAAGAAATAAGTGATTTCATTTCTAAATCACCATTAAAAATAGAGGCGTATTTTGATTATGATAAACAAGAAGACGCGATTATTTTAAATAGTAAATATTTTCAAGAAGAGGCAGAAATCTCTGAATTTGATGTCACCGGAGTAGTGGCCACAAGATTATTAAAAAGATATCAAGATATCATTGCTAGTTATGGCTTTATCGAAGATCGTTTAGAAAATTCCGCGGATATATTTAATTTTGTCAATAGTTCTTTAGCGGATATCCGTTCCCTTGCAGATGTTTATATTTCTGATACTTTAGCAAAGATGAATGTCACTATATTTACCTCTCCAAGCATTCGTATTGAAAGAAATGGTTCTTTAATTGATGTCTTCATGGAAGAAAGCGTTTATAGCGAAGAAGAATTAAAACAAATCTACGCCGCGATTGTGAGGAAAAAGAAATATATTCTCATCAAAGATGATTTTATTGATTTATCTCAACCTGGCAGTGAAGCCTTTTCGCAAATCATCGAAAATTTTGAAATCTTTGATAATCATAAAATCAGTTATCAAAAACAGCTTCCCCTTTATTACGCTTTTAAATCGCTCAATCAACAATCTAATGAATTAGAAATTGATACCTTAGTGGAAGATACCTTTAATCAGGTGAAAAATTTTGCGCAAAATAAGATCAATTTACCGAAAATTAACGGCAAATTGCGGCCTTATCAGAAAGATGGTGTGAAATGGTTATCGGTTTTATACGATAACGGATTAGGTGGCATTCTCGCCGATGATATGGGCTTAGGGAAAACCATTGAAGCCATCTCGTTTATCAAATTAAAACAAATTGATGCCCCGATATTAATTGTTTGTCCCAAATCACTAATATTTAACTGGCAAAGTGAATTTAAAAATTTCGCTCCCGAAATCCCGACTTATGCGATTCATGGAACCGTTTTAGAAAGAGAGAAAATTATCAAAGATATTTCTTCGACCTCTTTTGGCGTTTATTTTATTTCCTATGACTCTTTAAGAAATGAAGTTGATCATCTGAAAGATATCCATTTTGATATGTGTTTATTAGATGAAGCGCAATTTATTAAAAAC
This sequence comes from uncultured Bacilli bacterium, assembly GCA_905236715.1. Taxonomy (GTDB): domain Bacteria; phylum Bacillota_I; class Bacilli_A; order RFN20; family CAG-826; genus RUG13091. The sequence goes on from CAJOMQ010000011.1 coordinate 18,617, forward strand.
GCTTTTGCGAAAAAGACTAGTGCTGTGAAAGCCATTAACGCCACGCATATGTTTGCGTTAACCGGTACACCCATAGAAAATAACATTATTGATTTATGGTCGATATTTGATTTCCTGATGCCGGGATATCTTGGTGATTTGCGTGTCTTCAAAAACAAATATGAATCTAATCAAGATTATCAAAATATCGTCAAAACCCTTACTTCTCCCTTCATTTTAAGAAGAAGAAAAGAAGATGTCTTAAAAGATTTACCTGATAAATATGAAATCATCTACACGGTAGATATGAGCAAAGAGCAAAGAAAATTATATGAGGCCTATCGTTTACAGGCACAAAAGATGCTCAAAGATAGCGATAAAAAGGCCATTGAAATGCTCAGCGCGATTACACGCTTAAGACAAATATGTGTTGATCCCTCAATGTTTATTGAAAACTACCATGGTGGTTCTGGCAAATTAGATTATTTATATTCTCTCGTGGATGAAAAAATCAATGATGGCCATCGTATATTAATCTTTTCCCAATTTGTGAAAGCGTTAGAAGATATTGAAATAACATTGCAAAATAAAGGTATTTCTTATTTCATGATAACCGGTGATACCGCGGCGAAAGATCGATTAAATATCTGCAATCAATTTAATAATAACGAAGATATCAAGATTGTTTTAATTTCCTTAAAAGCCGGAGGCACTGGTTTAAATCTCACTGGTGCGGACACTGTCATCCATATTGATCCGTGGTGGAATATAGCCGCACAAAATCAAGCTAGTGACCGCGCGCATCGTATCGGACAAACAAGAAACGTCGAAGTCATTAAATTAATTTCTGAAGATAGTATTGAACAACACGTTTTAAATATTCAAAACGAGAAAAAACAATTAGTGGAACTCATGATTTCTGATAATGATGAATCCATCAAAAAACTATCCGTGGAAGAATTGAAAAATTTATTATTAATCTAATTATTTGCTTTTCTTTGGGGTAATGTTAGCCCACAAAACTAAGATGATTTCAATTGGTATTCCGACAAGGAATATTGGCCAGGCATTGACATATAAAAATTGTAAATAAAATGCGGTAATTAAAGACCAAATAAATATACTGAATAAAACAAAATAGGCAATTCTTTTATGAAAGAATACTTTATTGCAGAATATTAACGCTAATATGGAGGCGGGAACCGCCCAGACAAATAAGATCCACAAGAAATTATTATCGCGGATGAAAATGAAGACATAGACAATGGTCATAATCATCCAGACAACGACAAACATTAATGCGGAAGTGATAATACTATTTCTTCTTTTTCGGGCATTGTCTTCTTTAACAAATTCACTTTTTTCGCTCTTTTTCCCGACATGGGTTAAATAATCGAGTGTCACTCCATAAAATTCACATAGCATATAAAGGGTTTCAATATCAGGTAAAATATCACCCTTTTCCCACTTACTTACCGTCTTATCAGAATAATTAAAATGTTCCGCTAATTCGAGCTGTGTGAGCTTTTTTTCTTTTCTTAATTCGGCTAAATTTTCACCGATGATCTGTCTTAATTCTTCCATAAATTACCAAAAGAATTATAAATAATTCTATTTTTAAGAGAACTTCTCTATCAGTTCTATTTTAAATAATTTAAACTAGAGAATCAATTTTTCTTTCCATTGCGATATGATACCTTAGCCACAATAAAGTGGCTGTTTTATGGAAACGAAAGTGGATAACACGAAAGAAAAAAAGCCTAAGAAAAAGTTGCCCAAATGGGCGACTATTACCTTAACTGCTGGTGCGGTTGTTATTGCCGTTGGTGGTGGTGTGGCCACTGGTTTAATTCTTAGTAGTTTGTTAAGCGGTGTTGATGATATCGATTATGAAAATTTGACTATCACCGATTATGAAGATGATATTCCCGCTCTGATGAAAAAATATGAAAATACCAGTGCCTCGGATTATTTATCAACATTCAACCCCTATGAATTAGCCAACATTGCCCGCTATAAAACCGAACAACACAATAATTTCATCAGTGTGGGCTATGGGTTAGTGAACGCCGCTTTAGGCATCAAACAAACGATTCGTAGCTATTATGTCAAAGATGGTGACGAATATTTCTTTGAGAATATTTCCAAATCTTCTTTCGTCGATGTCAATTGGCGGTTTTACCAACAAGATGGCCAAGTTGATACTTATGTCGGTAAAGGTAAAACGATTGATACCGCTACCTGGCCTAATACTCCCGAAGCGCAACAAACACTTGATGAATACGCAGAAGATTGGGGCAGAAATCTCTCTCGTAGTAGTATCTTCATCATCTCTTCGAAAACGGTATTGTTGGACCAAAGTAGTGCGGAACTAGACGGAGATAAAATCAATATCTCTTTGGAGTTAGATCCCATCACTAGTGTCCTTCGCTATGTGAAGCAGATGAAATCGACATCCGATTTACCAAAATATCCCGTCTTCCATAAGATGCATTTGGATTTCGTTCTTGATAAGGAATTAAATCTTCTCTCCACGAAAACGGGGGAAGCATATGATGTCCAAGCGATGGGTGTAACAAGTAAAAACACCACCGCTTCATTAGAGGAATTCCTTTATTACGATAACGATTATCAAATCCCTGATTTACAAACAGACTGTGATTATACAAAAGGAGAATAAACTATGTTTAAGTTTCTAAAAAATAAGGTCTTTCAAAAAACAATGTTAATAACCGCGGCATTCGGCATTTCCTTCGGTGTCACTTTTGGCATCGCTAACGGGAAAAACCGTTCGGTGAACAAAACCGCTCCTCGTGTTGATGATAATGTCATCGATGAAGAAGATGAAGGCCCCGGTGGTCGTTTGCTCAGTTCCTTACTAGAATATGAAGCGATGGATATCGACGCTAATATCGCTATTTTGATGGAAGATAATACCAAAATTGATTTAAATCTTTCTGGCGAAGCGCAAATCAAAGAAATCGAAGATATCAAGTTACTCGCGGATTTAGATGCGAATTTAGATGGCACACGTATTGCTGGCCAAGTCGGATATTTCGCGGAAACATTATCTTTCACTTTAGAAGATATCTGCTATTTCAAATTGGAAACTGAAGATTTATTGGATTTCATCAGCATGATTCCTACTTATGGTGTTTCCTTAGAATTACCATCATCTTTGACTTCCTTAAGCATGGATAGTTTAACCGAAACGATTTCTTCCATTTCCGAAGAAGATAAAAAGACCACTCCTTCTGGAGATTATTATTACTATCTCCCATTCGGAGAAGGCGAAGAAGCCATTGAAGTGATGGTGCTCACCGACACCGAAGATAATTTCAAAGGTGTCCGTGTGGAAACTTTCTATTATCAAGGCAATAGATTTTCTATCAATGCGAAAATCAACGGCATTAGTGAATTACATGTCGTCAATCCTTTATATGGTCCTAACGCTGATAAATATCAAGATTTCTCCCCTGTTTTCACTTTATTTGATAATTTCTATAAATTAACCAAACAAAAACAATTAGGTGTCCAAATCGATTTTTCTTTGGAAAATCAAGATGAAGAAACACTTGTCTATCAAGAATTATTAGATGCTTCTTTAAAGATGGATATGGACCTCGATAGTGGTGTTTACGCCATCGATGCCGATATCCAAGAAAATGGTCGTTTACATCAAGCTAATTTTGCCTATGCTGAACAAACCATTTACGCTAAATATCATAATGTCGCCGTTTCTTTAGAAACTGTGACCATTTCTGATTTATTCGAATATGCTTTGCATACCATATCCGCGGACACCATTAATTCCTTGTTTGCCAAAATTAGTGAATCCGCTTCCTCTCTGGATATTTCCGCTTTAAGTAGCCAAATCAAAGATATGGTGAAAAATGTTTCTGTTTCTTCTGGTAATGTGAACGCCACAATTGATTTATCCGCCTTTGGCTTAGAAGATTGCTCCTTAATCAATTTGGGTGTTGATTTCTCTGATAACCAAATCAATCGAATCTATGTCAATAGAAGTGAAATCAAAGGTTTTGCTTTCTCTGCGGAAGTGACTTTTGTGGATTTCACCACCCCCAATATCATCAAAGATGAATATGTTTCTGTGGAACCACTTATTACCGCCGCACAAGCTGTTTTAGATTTATTAGATAAAACGAAATTCCGTTTAGAATTATCCGCGACCATTGATAATAAAGACGCTAGTAAAGGTGATACAACCATCGATGGTGGTGTGCAATTTGAATTAGACCCCTTAAGAAAAGAAGAAGGTCATGTCAATGTCGGTTATGGTTATGGTGAATTAGATATCGTTGATCCTGATGGCTATAATCACAACATCAAAGCGGATATGAAATCGGTCCAAGAAATCTTATTCTCCTATAACGATACCTTAAATGGTAAATTCAATATCCAAACCTTAAAAGACCTCTATGCGTTGGTGAAACAACTCGTCGAAGATAAAGATGACCATTTTGTGGAATTATTCGGTGAATTATTAGAGAAATTCTCCTCTTCACCTTTAGCGATGGCCATCGCGGGAGATTATGGATTATTGCTCAGTTATGACATTATCGATAATTTACAAATCACCAGCACTGGCTTATCTTGTGACATCAATTTCGCCATCTTTGGTATGGATGATGTGAAACCACATATCGCTTTAACATATTCCCGCACACAAGTGGAAGATGATGTGGTGTGCTTATTAGATAGCTTGACCATCACTGATTTAGATTTAGGCGACCAAGTTATTTCCGCTACCATTAGATTAAGAGATTTCAATGATTCCTTAGAATCTTCTCGTTTAGATCCTTCCGAAGTATATCTTGATTTCTCCGATATCAAAGTCTTATTAGAATTAGGTATCAATACCTCCAGATTCAATTATTATCATGTCTCTTTAGTGGCCAACCTCACTCTTACGGCGTTGAGTTTAGACATCAAAGATGTGGAAGTACCTATCGATATGAAAATTAGAAATGACAAAGGCAAAGTGCAAGTAGCCGCGGAAATTGAAGTGCCGATTATCAAAGTCCTCTTAGTGCCCGTCAACGGTGCACCTGATGGCTACACTAATTCGAGTAACCGTCATGTTTCCTTCTATTACACGAGTGAAGATAATGCCTTCTACATCCATAGAACGGAAACCACTCATAAATCTGTATTATTAATCCCCACCAAAACGGGAACATATACTTTGAATGAAAAATTATCCGTCGATTATTTCTTAGATAATATTTTAGAAATTCTTCTCGCTGATGTGATGGGCTTTGGAGATACCGTCATGAATTTAATCGAAAATAGTGCGGAAGAATCTAGTGGTAAACAAATTGCCTATGAGAAAATCTTAGAAGATTTCTATTACAACAAAACGGATAATTATTTCTCCTTTGGCATCAATGTCAATGAATTAGCCAATACCACAGTGTTCTCGGCGACGACCTTAAAGATTTACGCTGATCCAAACACCAATCAATTAACCGGTATTAAAGCTAATACAACTATTTCTGTCGGATTAAAGATTAAATTAGGTGTTGATGTTGATTTATTAGACGCTGAGGAAACATTATCTGATAGCAATAGATTATCCGCTTTAGAATCATATGTCTCCGCGCATATCAACGATGCGGAAAATCAAAAATATATTTCCTTTAATTAATATATTATTTATTGATAATGAGCACAGAAGCGAACTTCTGTGCTTTTTATTTATATTTATATAAAATGATATGAACTGCTAAAAAAGTTCGATAATATCAAGAAAATTCTTTATATGTACGTATCACGCGAGTAAAATAAACACAAATTTAATTTCTCATGGAGGAGGTTTTACATTATGAATTTGAAAAAATTGCCCATTCTCCTAGTGACTGTCGCAATGCTTACCGCATGCGGTGGAAGAAGAGCTAGTGAGCAAGATGGACCTGAGAGCCCAGATTCAACAGATTCAAGTTCCGCGGATATCGAAGCGGAAACTTTAGATGAAGTAATCGCTCTCATTAAAGAAAACGCGAAAGCTCATCGCGGAAAACACATTGTCGAAGAATATGTCCAAGAAGAATATCTCGGTAATGATCTTGTTTATGAGCACTATAGTGGTGAATATGCCCCACAAGATGTTGAATACATCATCCAAAAAACCGATGCTGGTATCTTTGTTTATGAAAGAGAAGAGGGAGCCACCGAATTTACTTTAACGGATGGTGAATTAGATCCCACTAAGGATATTTACGCTGATGAAATTTATTCCATCTATGATTTACTCGGTCTTGATTTCTTAAATAAACTCACCTTAAAAGAAAAGACTGATGATGGCTTTAAAACAGACTTAGATTTAACCGGTGAAGATGAAACCACCTATTATCTCAAAGCTTATTTAGCTACTTTCCTTGGCTATTTAACCAGTGATGGTGATTATGTCACTGGTGCCGAAATCACATTAGGTAAAACGGGCCGTGATTTAGAATTTGCGGTTAGTTTTGGTGAATATGGTACCGAAGTTACCACTTTGACAGAATTTGGTAATCACAAAAATGTGGAAATTGAAGAAATCGCCGCGAATTTCCCAGCCTATGAACCACCAGTCGTTCCTGATGGATTTAATACCGCAGTTGCTAAATTAATGAATGACGCCGAAAGTGGAGTGGCTTTAGTGACTGCTTCAACCGGTGTCCGTCGTGAATATTTATCAGAGGATGTCTACTATTCCTTATATCCTGATGGAAGCAAAGCATTAATTTTCAATTATGAAGATAATGGTTATTACTTTATCGATGAAGGCGAAGGCTATAAGCAAGATGCTTCGAAAGCCGGCGGATATGACATTTATGAAAGCTATTACACATTCCTTGATGTCATCGATGATTCATTTGCGGATGCGATGATTTTCCAAGAAGAAAAAGATGATACTTATGAGGGTGAATTTAAATTATCTAAAGCGGGAAATTACGCTGATTCCGGTCTTATGTCTTTAGCGGGATATAGTACTATTTATTGTAGCTATATTGATGAAGTAACTTTCTCCATGCCAAAAGATGGCACTGCTGTGACTTTTACCGTTAGCCTTCCTGAAGCTGATGTCGAATTCACTGTTACCATTTCCGAAATAGGTACTCTGACTGATGCTGCTGTTTTCGCGGACATTGAAACTCTTAAAGATAGTCTCGTGCCACCAGAACCAGAGGCATTCCCCAGTGAATATGCCGCGGCTGTCGTTCAAATCTTAGCGCCTGGTAGCACCACCGTTATCCCCGGTCTTGAGGGTGGAGAATATTATGATGAATATATCGATTTAGATGATGTTACCGATTATGGTTATGGCGAAATCGATGTCTATGGTGATAGTGATTTAGAAGATGCCTATATTGACATTCTCTTAGACAATGGTTGGACCGCCACTGAAGGTGGTTATCTCTCTCCAAACGGCGATATTTTCATCGAAATCGAATACGATGATTTCTTTGAAGGTTTATGGATTTATATCTCTTTATATACTCCTGCCTCTACAGAATGGCCTGCAAGTGATATCGCGGAAATTTTAGGCGATGATGTGACCGATGTTTTACCAGCATTCACTGGTGAAAATGATGGCTTCCTCATCCTAGATGATATGTATGGTACCGCTGTGCAAGTCTTCCTTGAAGAAGGCAGTGAAGCTGACGCTATTAATGCCTATATCGCTATTTTGAGTGAAAAAGGCTATAAGCTCGTTGGCACTAGCTATGTTTCGGCTAACGAACAAATCATGGTCAGCGTGGAAGTTGGCACTGGTAATAGCATTGTCATTTCCTTTATGAGATATCCATTTATGGATGCTGTGGAAAATTTACCAGTAGGCGATCTCAATACATTCTTAGAAACTTATGATTTAGGTTTCTCTATTAAAGCTAGTGATATCGTTGATCCTTCTGGCAATGGATTTATCATCGATGAAGGTCTTTCTTATATCTATCATTACTTTGAAATCACCGTTTCCGGTAATGCCTTCGATACTTATGTCACTTCTATCAGTGGTATTGTTACGGAAAATGGATATGAATTTGATGGTGATTTTTCCACAAGCACACACTATGTCTATGTGAATGGAGACTATCACGAAATCGATATTTCCTATGATAGTGCGACTAACACAACCACAATTACATTCTGGGAATAAGCATTAATAACCCCATTATTTAATTCAATCAATTCCCACGAAAATCGATAAGTCGATGAGTAGTGGGATTTTGTTTGCGTAAATATCTCTTTTCCTTAATAATAGAGGTGATAGTAATACCTATCAGAAAAGAGAAATATCATGGAATTGAAATTTTTTAAATGTCAACACTGTGGCAAAATTGTTGCTATTGTCGAAGGACCATGTGCCTGCCCCACGATGTGTTGTGGAGAAGCGATGGTGGAATTAGTGCCCAATACCCAAGATGGTGCACATGAAAAACATATCCCTGTTTATGAAGTCAAAGATAATTTAGTGCATGTCAAAGTCGGAAGTGTCCCTCACCCAATGATGGAAAATCATTATATTCAATGGATTGTTTTAGTGACCGATAAAGGCAATCAAAGAAAGAGATTACAACCTGGAGATAATCCGGAAGCCACATTTGCCTTATTACCAGGAGAAAAGGTCGTCAGTGTCTTAGAATATTGCAATTTACATGGTCTATATAAGGCATAAATTACAAAAAAACTTTTCTAAACGCTCAGATTGTGGTTTTATTTTATTAAGAAAGGATTTTACCCACTGTTGGTAAAAAATAACATCATGACAACTGATAAAATTAGAGAAGCTTTCGAAGCTTACATCGAAGAAAACGAAAAATTCGTTGAAAAAGGCAACAAAGCCGCTGCCGGTCGTGCTCGTAAAGCTTTAATGGAATTAGCAAAACTTTGCAAAGTCCGTCGTGCTGAAATCCTCGAAGAAAAGAAATAAGGATAGCATAACAAAACAAGGGGCTGTTGAAAAACCTAAAAGTGAATAACAGCTCCTTTTTATTAGGAAAAAGAGGTGAAATCGCAAGAAATCACCTCTTTTGTTACAATATCTCTTGTCGAGGGAGATATTGATATGCCTTATTTTACCATTGAAAAGCAATAT
>CAJOMQ010000012.1 GCA_905236715.1 uncultured Bacilli bacterium
CACCAAAGTATTGTAACTGTTTAGTTCTAGAGTCTTGCGAGTGATTGCATCTCCTTGTCCTGAACTGAATAGTGTTACTGTATATAGAGTAGCCTTGTAATCGGGCTCTTTTTTATTTATAAAAACCAGTATAAGCAAGGGAGCCTGACTGAATGGGGCTGTTTGGACATGGGTGGTTATGCAATCACTCGCCAAGAGTCTCGAACAATATCAGTATAAATACGTTGATACAAAGATTTTATAGAGAAAATGGGCTAAAAGGCTCATTTTTTCTTATTTTCAACTATTTCAATATAGGGAACATGGGTTCAGGGGCCTTAAGAATCGAACCAAAATCATAGAAAATATAAAACGTATGGTGAAACGGATATCCCTATGTTGAAATTTTTCTACCTTTGGTGAAATAGTATGAGTTTCACTGTAAAACCTTACATTCAAATTCCATACCTATATGTATACTACTTCAACTGCTCTACGCATTATGTTACTTAGTAAGGACTTAAAATAAATAAAGGATAAAACAACCGGCAGTTGAATGAATATACAACCTATGGTTTATTAACTCAACAAACTTTCGATATGATTTTTATTGACAGTGTTGGAAAATAAAATCGTTCCTGGAGGAAGTTAATCATGGCAAAAGAAACATTTGGACAAAGAATCACTAATTTAAGAAAAGAAAAAGAATTAACACAAAATGATATCGCTGAAAAAATAGGTGTTACTGCTCAAGCGGTATCTAAGTGGGAAAATGATCAAGCAACACCAGACATCGATATCCTTATTAAATTATCAGACATATTCGAAATATCATTAGATGAACTATTAGGAAAAGAAAAAATGATAACCGTTCTAAACGAAAGACCATCAAAAAAAGACATTAATAAAATGGTCTTTCGCATTCAAGTTTTAGATGCCGAGGATGGCGATACAGTCAACATCAATCTCCCATTGGCTTTGATTCGTGTTTGTGTAAATAAGGAAAATGGAAAAATTAATTTATTAGATGGAAACAAAAATCTTGAAGGGATCGATTTTAACCAATTAGTTGAACTAGTGGAACAAGGTGTTGTTGGTGAATTAATTACTGTTGATAGTAAAAATGGTGATAAGGTAAGGATTTTTGTTGAATAATGAAGATAGTTATCAAAGATAAAAAAGAACGTAAAAATGTTGTTTTATATTTTCCTCTTTCATTTATCAAAATGCCATTTGTAATTAAAAAGCTTAATAGTAGTAACAATATTAATTTGCCAGAAAAAAATAAAGAATTACTAAACAATATTTATAAAGTTTTAAAGCGGTTCGTGAAAGAAAATGGCCATTTCAATTTAGTGGAAATAAATGAAAATTTGTGTTAATCAGAATTTAAAAATTCAAATATTCAAGATAAATTTATTACATCGATGATTATGAAGCGTCTAAATCATTACTTAATGGCACATTTAATAGCAGTTAATTCAATGAGAAATAATTCCAGTTATGTGTCTTGGAAAAGGACCATTACATAGTATTAAAATAAAAATGACTCATCACAAAAACGTGGTGAGTTTTTATGATAAAATAAATAATCGCTACATTCCGTTGCGTGATTTCCCATTTTAAATGACAGACAATAATTTCGAGAAAGGAGAAGACAGGTGATTGATTTTAGAAAAGTTGGAAGAAAAATATCTTCTTGTCGAAAAAGAAAAAATCTATCTCAGGACGAACTTGCTGAAAGAATGTATGTCTCTCGACAGCTGGTTTCTAAATGGGAAAATGGAACCGGAATTCCCAAAATTGACCACATTATTGATTTATGTGAAATCTTGGATGTGAATTTTGAAGAACTGCTTTGTTTAAATGATGAAAAGGAGGGTAGCAGAAAATGATTCTTAGAAAAATAATTATTAATGATAAAGAAGAGGTGTATGAACCAATCTCAAAAGAAGATGCTTTAAAACTTGATGATAAAAGCATTTTAACATTCACCAGCGAAGATGAAGAAGATGAATTTGAAGAACTATTAGAAGAAATGGAAAATCCTGAAGATGACGAAGAACCATTCGTTAAAGTTGATGGAGTTCGTATTATTAACAAACATAAAAAGCATTCCAAAAAAGGAAGTAACAAAATAATCGCTTTGTTGCCATTTATGGAGGATGAGGAAATCCACGAAATAGTGGAATTAATTCTCAACAATTCAGAAGATTACAAGGATCTCCCTCTTGTTGCTGTCATGCCGTTTCTTAGCGATGAAGATTGTGATGCTTTATTCATGAAATTTGTCGTTGAGGAAAAGTATCAAGATGACATTGAATTAAGTTCGCTCGCTCCGTTTGTCAGTGAAGAATGTTTATCTAAATTAGTGGATGCCTATATTGAAGGGAAATATCCTAATCTTGAATTAGATGATTTGTATCCATTTATGTCATTAAAGGATGTGAAGAAATTATTTAGATTCTTTATTCAAAAACGCAAAGAAGAAAAAGAATAATTTCTAATGCAAGTAAGATAGGTTAGTTGTGCTAGAAAAGGACTAATACAAAATATTAAAGCAAATCGGATGAGGCTCACTTAACGGTGGGTCTTTTTTCTTGACCTCGGTACTGGCTATGATACAATAAATAAAGTCCAAAAGTTGATATTAGAATTTCCATCAACTTATGGCTCGAAACTCCATACCCGCCCTTCAAAATTGGGTGCAAAATTGGGTGCAAATACCTTGATTGGGTGCAACTTCACATAGTGATTGGGTGCAATTGTATCAAAATGGTTAAATGGAGACACCAAGAATGAAAATGCTCCCTAAATTTGGACCAAATCTGAAGTGAACCCAATTTATTGGACAAGCTCAAAATTAGGGAAAAGATATGGGAAAATAGATGAAAAGTTTGACATTCTGATAACATCAGGATGTTTTTCTACCTATAAGCTTTCATGGCATATAAAGCAAAATAAAAAAGCGTTATATTGTTACATTTCTTTGAAAAAAACATGAGAAGGATATCTGACCCTGAATTAGTAAGGAATTACTTGTAATATTTTTCTTGACATAGTGCTGAATGACAAATGATAATATACATGGGCTGAGGAATTCCTCTAGGTCCACCGAAACGCGGGAGTACTTCCGCATTTTTATTTACATGAAAAAGGAATTGTCTATTTACGTTGACGAAACTGGTGATTTTGGACCATATGATTCTAATGCAAAAATCTATGGAGTGGCTTTCGTTTTGTGTGAAGATTTAGATAAATGCGACCCATATTTAAGGAGATTTCATAGAAGATTAAAAGGAAAAGAAGCTGGCGATTTTCCAATACATGTTGGTCCATTAATTAGAAGGGAAGACCCATACAGCGAATTAAACTATGAGTCACGTCTAGTTTTATTTGATATTATTTTGACTTATTTATCGATTCACCTATTAGCATATTGACCACAAAAGTTAGGAAAAGCGATAAATCTACTGACGAAGAAATGGCTAAAGCTCTATCTAGATTAGTTAGAGACAATATCCATTATTTTGAATCATTCGATAAAATCAATGTTTATTATGATAACGGTCAATCACAATTAAGATCATTGCTACTAGGTATTTTTAGCGCCAATTTTTTATATTTTGAAATGATATTAGCTAGACAAAGCGAGCATCCATTTATGCAATTAGCGGATTTAGTGGCCTCATTAGTCTTGCTCGACTATAAAACTAAAGAAGGAAATCTAACCGCAAGCGAAAATGAATTTTTTGCCGGAAGAAGAAAACTTAAAAAGGTCTATTTATCAGCATTAAAAAAGAAGTCAAAATAGAAACCATTCATCAATGAGATGAAACAAAATAATACAGTAAAAGTATCAAGACCACGGACTTTAAAGCATGAGAATAAAATTGACTATCAAAATTGGTAAATTGAGACATGTCGGTGAAACTTCCCCCAAAATTTTGCCCAAATCTGAAGTGAAACCACTTTATTGGACAAGCTCAAAATTAGGGAAAAGATATGGGAAAATAGATGAAAAGTGTGACATTCTGGTAACATCAGGATGTCTTTTTTTCTGCCTATAAGCTTTCACAGCATATAAAGCAAAATAGAAAGCGTTATATTGTTACATTTCTTTGAAAAAACATGAGCAGGGTATCTGACCCTGAATTAGTAAGGAACTATTGCTAAAATCATCATGGAGATATTTGCGAGTATAAAATATAATTAAGTTTAATAACGTAGAAAAGATTTTCATTCGCAATATGGACGAAAACAAATTTTTATCAAATCAACGAAAAAAAGTTGGCTTATCCCAAAATGATATTGGCGAACAGTTGGGATACACTCCGCAGATGGTTTCCTTTTGGGAAAGTGGCAAAGGTTTTCCTAATTTATCAACTTGGAGCAAGTATGCTTCTCTTTTGCAAATTGATTTAGAAGGCTTGATAAAACATAAGGAGCAAAAAACTAACAACAATTGCGATAATGCTAAGTTTGATAGTGACAAATTTAAGAAAAATTTAAAAAAGATAAGAATATCATCCAATTTGACACAGATTGAATTGAGCAAAAGAATTAAGGTAAATAATAAAACCGTGTCATCTTGGGAAAACGGCTTATCCTTCCCAACTTTAGAACAATTCGTCCGTTTGTGTGATGTTTTTAATGTAAGTTTTGATGACCTATATTTTGCAATACCCCTTTCTTCTACCACTAAATCCGCTAATAAAAGAAAAAAGACATTATTAGTTACTATGATTCCTATTGGATCATTATTGTTGTCCATAGCAGCAGCCATTGCTGTAGTCAGCGTTGTAAAGAATAAAAATAACGCAAACGTTAATCCAAACACTCAATTAGAAACCAATAATTCATATCATTTTGATGATGAATATCACTGGAAAGAAAATGATAATGGCGACATTACCGAAAAAGAAAAACACGTATTTGACGCTGTTAAAACAAAAAATGAAACTTGCACTGAGGATGGGGAAATAACTTATACCTGTTTAACTTGTGGTTTTCAAAAAACCGAAAAAGTGGAAAAAAGTGGTCATCAAAACGATGGGGTGTGGCATTTCAATGAGACACAACATTATCATCTTTGTGCTACTGATAATGTCAGATTCGATATTGCTTCCCATAATTTTGATAGTGGAACTGTTTTTGAAGATAATGGTAAAAAGAAAATCCTGTACCATTGTTTAATTTGTGACTATCAACAAAATAGTGATTTATCGGATTATGTAGAAACAGGAGAATATTTATATTTTGGTAACTATCCGCAAAATAGAGTTACTGATGAACTAATCATTAATGATTTAAACTCCTTACCGGAAACCGAGGATGGGAAATATTATTATTTGAATGACCAGTATTATGCGAAAGTAAGTGCTAGCCTAAGCGCCCTTTCTTATGAATCTTGTAATGTTTTTAAAGATGGCCTGAAGGTCAATGAAGGCGAAACATATTGGTTCAATGTACAACCTATAGAATGGAAAATATTGGAAAAAACAGATGATTATTATTTATTACTTTCAAATATTGTCTTAGACTCTGGGCCATTTTTAAAAGATGAAAGCAATAATTATTGTAATTCTTCTGCTAGACAATGGCTTAATTCTTCTTTCTATGATGTTGCCTTTGATGATAAAGACTCTATTATCAACACGGAAGTGGATAATTCTTTAGCATCCACAAAATGTGAAAGCAACTCATTTGTTTGTGATAACACTAACGACAATGTGTACTTACCTAGTCGCAAAGATTTAAAAAGCGCCGATTATGGTTTTATAGAAGGATATTTAGGAATTCTCAATGAAACCGTAGCCGCCCAATATAGTGATTACGCATTAGCGAATGGTCTCACCGTTCTTCATAACAAATATTCATATTATTACACAAGAACTTCCGGAGAAGACTCCTCTCGGAATTGTTATGTGGTTGATGAATTTGGCTCAATTATATCATTATATTTAATTGACAATTTATCTCTTGGCTATCGTCCAATGATTAAAATTTCTCGTTAATCAAATATTTTTGAAACGTTTTCCGTTTTATTTTCTATTTTGCCATTTTGTCGAATGGCTTTTTTTATGACAAAAAATGATACTAATGGTGTCGACATAAAAAGGTATACCTGCAAAAAGAAAGGATCAAATATGAAAACCAACAAAACGCAGGCGACACTGTATATTTTTCATAGTCTTTTGAAAAATGGCTATATCGTGAAAAACGAGATTCAAGAAACCTTAGAAATCAATGATTTAACATTTAAAAGATATATTCAAGAATTAAGAGCTTTTCTCATAAATTATAATCTTGGATATGAAATTGTTTTTATCAAGGAAAAGAATAAATATTTCTTAGAAAAATTTTAACAGTATCAAAAAATGATACGCATGTTTATTAGAATGAAATTTGTTATCATGGAGAAATTTTATGAAATGCTTAAATTGCGGATCAAATAATCCTGAAGGCGCAAAATTTTGTTCCACATGTGGACAAAAAATAGTTGAAGCCGAATATTTATGTCCTAAATGTCACCAACCACTTTATGACAAATCTAAATTTTGTAATAATTGCGGCAATGAATTGATATGGGATGTACCTGATATCAATAAGATTCCAGTGCCGATTAATGATCACAAAAAAAGCAAAATAAAAAGCGATCAAAAGAACATAGTTACCCTCCTTATATTTGGAGAAATTATCAGTTTTGTTTTTATTGTGTGTGTCACCATACTTACCATTTTAATTTCGTGGGGCTTTTTATATTATGCTTTGTTTGGGGTAATTTCATTGATTATCAATTTTATGACTATTGTCAAAGTAGCAAATAACCGAAAAGTAAATAAGGCTCTGGCTGTATTTGATATTATTTTTGGATTTTTAACAATCATTAATGTCTGTTCGATAATAGCAGGATTTAAATTATTATTAGAGAAAGAAACAATCAATAGAAACGAAGCCTTGGCTTCACCAGTGGAAGAACAATTAACCATTAAAAATAATAATTACAATGGACAGCCATCTAATCAATTGTTAGAGCAAGAATCTCCGCAAACACCAAATCAAGAAGAGAAGATTGAAGAAATTAAAGCAGAGCCAGTAAATGAAAATAAACAAGAAGAAAATAAACAACCTTCTAAGGAAGGTAGCCGTGTAGGTGGTTTTTTTGCAAAAATTGGCACCGCTGTTAAGGAAACTTTTAAAGGAACCGTTTCGCCGGTATCAACCAACAACGAAAAACCGATTCGGCCAGAAACAAAAGTTCAAGACAAATATGATTGTGAGGACAAACCAGTTGATTGGTTTATTGATCCTGCAAATAATGAAATTATTGAACAATATATTAAAAAAGATAATTACTTTATCGATGATGATATTTGTGAAAGAATGAAAGAAGAATTTACTGATGAATATGAATCTCTTAATGGTTCTTTAGTAGGTTTTGAATGTATTCGAGGAGAAAGATATGAAGAAAATAAATATCTTCCTACTATCTTATTTAATTGTTTTTTAACCTCGTTTGTTGAATCCATCGGCGCTGAAGAAATTATCGATAGCAGTTTGACTTACTATTTAGCTGGTTTGTTTAAAATACATAACCGTCCATATTACATCGATGAAAGTGGTGATCTTGTCGATAGACTTCCTATGCCAGTTCATTTGATTTTCAATAGAACCCAAAATCCATATTTGAGATATTTGGATTTGTTGATGGAAAATATTGGCAATAGCGAAGATTTAGAAGAAGTTTCTACAGAATTATCCTTATTAGTATTTATTTGCCTACGCTTTATATTCAATGAAATGGTTAATTGCAATGCACGAGTTATCGAAGAAAATCCATGGCTCTATGATCGTAATACTATCGGAAATAAATTAAGAACCGAGGAACAATTTAGGAATAAGTGCAAAAATTTAGCTAAAAATCCAGAATATTTTACGACGGGCTCAAATGATTAATTTGTGTAAAGAAAGGAAAACAAATATGGGCGATTTAGGATTTACTCATTATGAAGGCAGTGCGGTATTGTGGAGAGTGACCCATAATACAGGGGTGGATTTTGTTCATGCCCCAACTGAAGCGATGGCTATTGAAAGATATAAAGCAAAATACCCAAATAGAAAAAGTGGAAAGGAAATAGGTCTATGAGAGAAGAAATTAAAGATTTTTCTGGCCGCATTATTGGTTATTTAGATCACCAATCTAATGGTGACATTATTGCTAAAGATTCAAGTTTTCGTATTTTAGGAAGATACGATAAAGCAATGGATGTCACCAAAGATTTTTATGGAAGAATACTTTATAAAGGCAATATGGTTGGCATGTTATTCAAATAAGGAATGACGGTTTTAGTTTTCCCTTTCTATAAAAAAACTGCCACTAATCAATTGGGAAAACTTAAAAAAAAGTAATAGAACTAAGCAAAACATAGAATAGAAGTTACATTTATTTAGTAGTTTATGCATGTGAGTGCTCGCATCTCTCTCTATACAATTTCATATATGAAATGTAAAAATTATAAATGCGTTGAGGAAGAATTTTGGAAATTAACCAATAGACTTATTTTTAATTTGAGTAAGCAAGAAGAAATAACGGAAATAATGTCCAAAAGCGATTTAATCAGTGGAGATTGGCATGACCGGGACAATACCGATCTGATCGACTCCAAAGATCGTATCATTTCTTCGTTTTTGACAAATTTAAACGGCATCAAAGAAAGATACGACTGCCTACTTTTTAAATGCAAACCAATAATTGGGAATACCGCTAGTGGATTGCTTGATTTAATGGATGGTGAAGAGATAAATTATGATAACGGACTGATTTGTTTGATGGCTAAATGCAACTCGCTTATGAACGTTTTCCTGTGCACTTGTTTTGTTGAAAAAGAATTATCTAGCCTTGATGAAATTCATAAATATCCATTTGGAAATGTTAAGAAATCATATTTTAGAGGGCAATGCAATTACGATTTTGGCTTACTCCCTAGCTTTTATAGAGGATTGACCATAGATGGCGGCCGAAAAGAGATCACTGTTGAATTTATTCAGCAAAGATACGATGAACTTGGAATATTGGAAAAGTACCATAGTTTGTTTGGTGAAGAAAACAGATTTTCAAAAGACATTCTCGAATATGCTCAACACACGATTGCCTATTCGCCTTTGCTAGATGTCTCTGAATCAAAAGAAATTGCAACCATTTTCGCCACTTCATCTCGCGGGTTGAACCCCAACGATTATTTAAGTAACGACGCTAGTCTATATTGTTTTTATGTTTTCAACCATCCTGGACAAAGTGGCGAAAGAACACAGTTGAGCTTGGAAAATATGCGAGTCTTATATTTGCCAAGAAAAATAAAATATGACGAGCAAATAAGGAATAAGCATTTATATGAGATGAGCTATAAAGATTTTAAGATTAGATACCATTTTACAAATAGTCAGACAAATGATCGAGCCAAGATTCAGCAAGGGCATTTTTTCTTCCTCATCGATGGTTGCATCATCAACGGCCATTTGCTCATCCCTTTTAACCAAATGGAAATTGTTAAATATAAGATTGACAAGAAATATAAAAAAGATATTTATACGGAAATCGTCACGAGAAACAAACAATATGATATCGAATCGCTCATGAATCCTTATTCATATTTTTCGGATTATTCTTTCAAATCGAAATCGTAGAGGGGGTTTATTATGAAAAAAATCTTTGCAGCATTATTAATCGTTTCATCCATGCTTTTATCGGGCTGTGGTCCCTCGAGTGACAATTCTCGTGGTGGAGTCCAAAGCGATATACCAAGTACCAAAATACAATATGCGATTGATTTTGATTTAAATGGCGGAACGTCTAATTTATATAGTGGCCCCGTCACCGTAGAATCCTTCACGAATGATATATTTTTCTTCGATTGTGTGAAGGAAGGATGGAACTTCCGTGGCTGGTCATATAACGGAACGAAGATTTTTGATGAAAAAGGCAACCGATTGACCACCCCGACAATGGCTAAAAATATGACCTTTGTAGCTCTTTACGCACAAACCGCAAAGATGACAATTATTACTAATTTAGAAGGTGCTGGTACGATAACTGGTGAAGGCGAATATCCGTATAACACCTATGTTGATGTTGCCGCTCATCCATATCAAGGATACAAATTTGTTGGATGGTATTATCAAAATTCTCTACTTTCTAATACCGAAGATTATAAATATATGATGTGGAGTGATGATGTCACGCTTGAAGCAAGATTTCAATTGGACTCTTTCTTATTAAATATTCACACAAATAATCAGAACTATGGTCTAGTTTTGTTAAAACCAAATACTACTAACAAAAACCAATATCAGCAATACATTGATTACACAACTTCGGTAACTATAGTGGCTTATTCTAAAACCGATGTACGTTTTCTTGGTTGGTATGATGCTAATAACAAATTAGTGGAAACCAACGCCGTATATACCTTCAATATGCCAAATTATGATTATACATTAGAAGCGAAATGGAATTATTTCACCATTTCGTATAATCTCAATGGTGGAACAAACAATTCCTCTAACCCAACTAGTTACACAATAGATACCAACAATTTGATATTAAGAGAGCCAACAAGAGCCGGATACGAATTCTTGGGCTGGCAGTACAATGGGAATTTCGTCACAGAAGTTAACACATCTTGGATTGAAAACATCACTTTAGACGCAATTTGGAAAGCAAATATATATTCCATTTCATATGAGTTAAATGGCGGAACAAACAACTCCTCTAACCCAACTAGCTACACGATTGAAAGCAACACGATAACATTAGGGGACGCCACGAGAGACGGATATACGTTCGATGGATGGTATGACACATCATCTTTCAGCAATAAAGTAACACAAATCGCAGAAGGAAGTTATGGTGATTTAACTATTTATGCCAAATGGACACCAATTTCCTACTCCATTACATATAATTTGGATGGTGGAACAAACGATTCCAGCAACCCTTCAACCTATACAATAGAGTCGGCATTTGCTTTATTGGCGCCAACCAAAACTGGTTATACCTTTGTTGGTTGGTACGATAATAACGGCAATCAAATTACCCAAATCTCAGTAGGCACGACAGGGGCATTGACACTTACCGCTCATTGGTCGGCAAATCAAAACGTTCTATCCGTCACTAGCGAAGATGCATCTAAAGGTACAGTGGCCATTACATCCGGCAGTGGCTATTCAGATGAATCGATCACAGTTGTTGCGACACCCGTTGGAGACTGTGTTTTCAAAGGATGGTACCATGATGATACTAAAGTAAGCAACGATGCGACATATACATTCATTATGCCGACTAACGATTATTCCTTAGTGGCTCATTTCTTCACAAAAGCAGAAGAAGAAACATGGAACATCGCTCATGGTGTTATCCCAACTTTGTCTGAAGACGGCAAGACAATCACCTATGGATTGTATCCTCAAACGAATGTTAATGATTCTTCTTTGGTTTCTGCTCTTAATGCATTGACCACTCCAGAATCCAACGGCTGGTATCTATATAATGATGAATACTACGCAAAGGTTAGTGCAACCCCAAATAGTTCAAGTTATAAATTCGATAACGGAACAACTATTGTAAGTGGCACGACCTACTGGTTCAAATGTGAACCTATCACTTGGAATGTCTTGTCCAACAATAGCGGTGAATGTTATATCCTTTCCAGCGTTTTATTAGACGCCCATTGCTATTATAATTCGAGATCAAATAGAACAATTGGTGGTAAAGCTATCTATCCTAACAACTACGAATACAGCGATATAAGAGCATGGCTCAACAACGACTTCTATAGTTCGGCATTCGCGTTAGGAAATAGCAATATTCTGACAACAAACGTCGATAATAGTGCGGCCACGACAAACTCAACAAGCAATTCTTATGCTTGCAACGACACCCAAGACAAAGTGTTCTTACCAAGTTATCAAGATTACATAAACCTTAGTTATGGCTTCTCAAAAGATACCAGACGTTGCAAAACCACTGACTGGGCGAGAGCAAGAGGAGTGTATTACAATACCAGCTCCTCATATCTCTACAATGGCAACTATTGGACCCGTTCCCCTCTCAGCGACCGCTCCGACCTCGCGTGGCTCGTCAACTACGGCGGCAACCTCTACTACGACCTCGTCATCTACACGTCCTACAGTGTGCGCCCCAGCCTTTCGATCAACATCGCGTAGCTTGCGAAGCGATAATCAAAGAATCAAACCACCGCCTCCAATCAAGTAAAAGGAGGCGGAAGAAATGAGTTTGCATACCTAACTGCCCATTCAATATATTAAAATTGGTCTAGGGTTCAGTGCAATCAGGGTAAAATGGAAGTGGCTTTATTTATGCCAGACAATACTCTTTCTTTTTGTTTTATTTAAGAGGACAAAATGACCTATTAAAATAATATAAGAGGACAAAATGGCATGTTCAATTATTTATGATATGCCAAAATGACATATATATTTTGTTTGAATATGCCAATAGTGATAAGATGCAATCGAGATAAGAAATATGACACTCTTAGAGATTAGAAACAAATTTAACTTAACGCAAGCCTTTGCAGCCAGCAGTGTAGACGTTCCTCTTAGAACATATATTCGCTATGAAAATGATAATAACTATGGTAGTGCTTTAAAACGCGAATCAATGATAAAGATATTAATGGACAAATATGAGATTACCGAAGACAAAGGAATTTTATCAATTGAAACAATAAAGAGCGAATTAACGTCATTATTCGAGAATAAGTATAAAGATCAAATCTATTTTTGCTATTTGTTTGGTAGCTATGCAAAAGGTTATGCGAAAGATAATAGTGATGTGGATCTATTCGTATCTTCTTCTCTTACTGGATTGAGGCTTGTGGGATTAATTGAATCAATTAGAATCACATTACATAAAAAAATAGATTTAATAAGATTTGATACTATAGGAAATAATTTAGAATTGCTTAGCGAAATCATGAAGGATGGAATAAAAATATATTCTAAGAGATTATAGGTTTAGTAAAAGTTTAATCTCAGTAGTGGGGAATAATCATTTTCTTAAAAATTCAATCATATTAAGAGGGAACACCTGAATAGCGGAACCCTCTTTTTTAACCTAAAATTTTCCAAAAGCCCAGATTCCTTAATTTCCTTATTTATGATTAACTTTTTATTTCTCTTAATTTGATTTTTAGAAGGACAATTTCACCTTCTTTTCCAATTAAAGAGATAAAAAATATTTTGCAGTTTTTCCGTTTTCCTGAAAAAGTGTTGAGCAGTTTTTCCGTTTTACTGAAAAAGTTTCGTGCAGTTTTTCCGTTTTCCTGAAAAAGTGTTGAGCAGTTTTTCCGCCGAAGAGTAAATAACACCTTAGGTGTTAAACAAAAACCGATGCTAAAAATAGGAATACGGAAAAGCATTTTTGATTTTCAGCTTAACTTGAATTTAAAATTATCACTCAATAAATGGCTTACTTTTCATTTACTATAAAGACAAATTTTTCTAGATATATTCGATAGATTCTACTATATTGAGTATATCCTACTAAATCTAGGTTATTCGCTAGCGTAAGTGCTAGTTATGTATAAGGAGCAAAACATGAAATCACGTTTGAAATTAACAATGGGATTAGGTCTTTTTGCATTATTACTCACAAGTTGTGGTGGTACCAAAAGTGGTAAACTCACAGTTACCTTTGATACACATGGTGGCAGTGAAGTGCCTCCCCAATATGTTGCTTATGCTGGTAAGATAGAAAAACCAGAAGATCCCACGAAGCTTGGATATAATTTCATCAATTGGACATACGAAGGTGAAGAATGGTCATTTCTTGGCTACTCCGTTACTGAAGATATGACCCTTGACGCAAATTGGGATATCATCACATACACAATTACATATGATTTAAATGGTGGTTCTTTAGAAATAGAAAATCCATCCACATACACAGTAGAAGACGCAATTAATTTTGTTAATCCGACAAAAACTGGATATATATTCACTGGTTGGACCAATAATGGCTCCCCAATCACATCAATACCCGCCGGAAGCACTGGTAATCTAGATTTGGTGGCTAATTGGGAATTAGGTAATTTCGCTGTTAACGTCGTTATTAATGACCAATCTTTAGGATCAGTCACAGGAGCCGGATCATATGATTTCGGTAGTAGTGTGACATTAACCGCGACGCCGACAATTGATAATGTTTTTAAAGGCTGGTATTCCGATAGCAATATGACCGCTTTATTGAGTGATTCTAATCCATATACCTTTAATCTCCAAAAAGAAGGAATAACGATTTACGCTAAATTCCTCACCAAAGCATGGAATGTCGCTCATGGTGTTATACCATCTCTATCTGAAGATGGTAAAACTATCACCTATGGTCTATACCCGCAAAAGAGAATGAGCGATTCAGCATTAATCTCATCACTAAATTCCTTAACCGCTGAAGCCAATGGTTGGTATTTCTATAACGATGAATATTATGCCAAAATAACCGGCACTCCATATAGCAGCACTTCTAAATTCGATGATGGGGAAATCATTGAAAGCAACACCGAATATTGGTTTAGATGTGAACCTATCACTTGGAACGTGCTCAAAAAGGATGATGGAGATTATTTTGTTCTTTCAAATCTCGCTTTAGATACTCATATTTATAGCGAAAATTATGCCGGAATGGATGATGGTCATTATGCGAACAATTACGAATATTCGGATATCCGTGCTTGGTTAAATGGTAGTTTCTATAATTCCGCCTTTACGTTAGATAATAGCCATATCAAAACGACATCTATCGATAATAGTGCATCGACAACAAACGACAGTAGCAATCAATATGCTTGCCACGACACCGAAGACAAAGTCTTCTTGCCAAGTTATAAAGATTACATCAATTCTGAATATGGCTTCTCCACATCCACTGATGTTTCGGGTACAAGAGTTTGTCGGGCCACTGATTGGATGAGAGCAATGGGGGGCTATGATAAAGCACACAATTGTTGGTATTGGACCCGTTCTCCTAGTAGTTCTGACGCTAACCGCGCATGGTTTGTTGATGATGATGGCCATCTCTTTAGCAACTTTGCGGAAATCGAAGACAACTTTATTGGGGTGCGTCCCGCAATCACCATCAGAATTGTCTAGTCTTGATGTTGCAATAAGCCAAATAATTAATCCTACGAAATTCTCAAAGAAGATGAGTAGTGGGATTTTTTCTTTATAAAGAAAACTCCATTTAAAAATTGGCCTCAAAAATTAATATGTTAAATTCTAGGCCAATTTTAGGCCAACTTTTTCTTTAAAATTTGACAAACTAGGTTTATATTAGTGGTAAGGAGAAGTGATTTATGCCTATTCCAACAAATATTAGTAATATTCTTAACAAAAATATTGTCGAAAGAGTTCGTGTTGAATGTAAGAATGGCTGGAACCCCAATGACATCATCCACACGATTTGTGCATTCGCTAATGATATTGATAACTTTAGTGGTGGATATCTTATCGTTGGCGCAGCTTTTAACGAAGAAACTGATCAATATAATTTTCGTGATTTAAGCAATAAAGAAATTGATGAAATTCAACAAGAATTAACTGAATATTGTTTGAAATGTATTTTTCCTCAATATATACCAATCAGTGATGTCGTGGAATACGAAGGGCATAGAATCGTCGTTATTTGGGCCTATGCTGGAACCGATAGGCCTTATAGTGCTTCTGAAGATGTATATAATTTAAAAACCAAGAAATCATATTACATTAGAAAGGGTTCCACAACGATTAAAGCTATTGGTAATTTAGAAAAAGAATTATTGCGACTTGGTGAAAAAGAACCGTTTGACGATCGTCTTAATTATCGCGCTACACTCGCTGATATTGATATCGAATTAATAAGACAATACCTCACCAGAATTAATTCTGGTTTGTTGCCGCTTCTGCCTAATGTCACAAAAGAAGAACTTTGTAACAAATTAAGAATTATCGGTGGGCCAAAAGAAGATTTAAGACCGAGAAATATTGCTTTGCTAATGTTTTCATTGCATCCAGAAGACTATATTCCATATTCATATATCGATTTAGTAATTATCAAAGATCCGACAGGACGAAATCTTATTGAAAAACGCTTTACTGGTAGTCTCATTAATCAATATGATTCCGTGATGAATTATTTCAAAAATAATGTTATTGAAAAGAAAATTATTAAATCGGTCAACGAAACAGCCTCGAAAGCGGTTTATAATTATCCGCTTGAAGCACTAGATGAAATCATTGCTAATGCGATATTACACAAAGACTATCAAGAAAAAGACCCCATTTCTATTCGAATAGAAAATGACAATATTTCTGTTACTTCCTATCCTGGATTTGATAGTTCAATTAAAGATAAAGATGTCAAAAAATATGAGATTAGAAGCGAAAGATATCGTAATAGAAGAATCGCCGAAATATTAAAAGAGCTCCACATCGTGGAAGCGCATAACACTGGTTATCCAACAATCTTAGAAGCTTGCGATGAAAATGATAGTGATTACCCACTTTTAATCAGTGATGACGATCGAACTTATTTAACTGTTAAACTAAAAATCGCTTCGGAATTTGTTGATTCTAACACTCAACGTGATGTGGATACAGAAATTATTAATTTATTACAAAAAGGCGGTTTAAGCTTAACGCAAATTTCTCGCGCTCTTGGTTACAATGAAATACCCGGTTCTTTGAAAAGAACAATCAAGATATTAATCGCTAACGAAGTGATTGAACTCAATAATAAGAAATATTATCTAAAGTTGGCCCAAAAATAATCAAGTTGAATACTAGGCCAATTTTAGGCCAACTTTTTTGCTCAAGGTAATTAATTCTATTTCCACAGGCAATTTATTTGCGGTAATTTCCTAATCGTTTTATTATATTTGACGTAGTGAGAAAAACACCTTTTCTCCTATATTAACAATATGAAGAAAAAACTAATTGATTTTGAAAGTGTTACAGCGATAATCCTATCTTTTATCGGTGGTTTATTAGATGTATATTGTCTATTTAATTTTGATATATATGGCATGTTACAAACGGGTAACCTCATCAAATTAGTGATGAATCTCATTGATGGTAATATCACGATGTTTTTAGCCACTTTATCAATTATTTTAAGTTTTACTATCGGTATTTTCTTTGCTATTTTATATGACCAAAAAAGAAAAAATAAATCCGTCAAAGGATTATTAATTATCACGATGGTATTATTACTCTTCACCATCATGGTGCCCAATAATAGTGAACCGAGAACATTATCATATGTGAAATTTATCGCTACTTTATTATTTGGACTAGAAGGAGCTTTTATATTCCATTCTTTTGCCCGTTTTGGTGATTATGCTTTTTCTTCCACGATGATGACCGCGAATATCAAACGCTTTGTTTCTAATATCTATGAACGCGTGGTCAATAAAGATAAAACCAAAGGATATGGTATCTTCACATATTTTTTCATTATTTTATTCTTCTTGCTCGGCGTGGCCGCGGGATATTGCTATATGAAATTTATGCCGCGATTTACCGAAGGATTTATGGGTTTATATGAATATAATCTCATCCTATTTGTTCCATTATTGTTATTATTCATCACGATGATTTTAACCATCAAAATCGACGCTAAATATCATATCAACGAAAAACAATAAATCGTTATTGCCTATAAATTTATTTTTATAACTATATTCAACAATTTTTTTGTTTTTTTCTTTTTATGTATTGATTTCAGTTTACCAAAACAGTAAAATGAAAACGACAATGATGAGAGGAGGCTCCCATGAAGATAATTTATAGCAACAGTAAAACGGAGAAAATTTGTGAAGACAATAAAAGAGCAGTCAAAGTATTGGGGCCTGAGGTTGCTAAGAAATTATCAGATTTATTAAATGCGATAGAGTCATTTCCCACTCTCTATGATTTAAAGGGTTTTCCCCAATATCGCTTGCATTCTTTGGGATATAATCGTGAATATCAATACTCGTTTGTTATTCATAAGAATTATAAGTGGAGATTAATAGTTTATCCATTAGATGAACAAGGACAACTTTTAAAGGATAAGAGCAACGAAATAGAAATGCTATCAAAAGCAGTAATGGTGGAAGTTTTGGAGGTAAGCGAGCACTATGATTGAAACAACAAGAGCGGTAAGTCATCCTGGGATTTATATCAAGGATGCAATTGACGAACTTGGTTTAACCCAAAGCGAATTTGCGTTAAGAACAGGTTTATCGATTAAAAATGTATCAACCTTATTAAATGGTGAAAGTAACATCACTTTTGATGTGGCCGTCAAATTAGCTGCCTTTTTCCACAATAGTGTTGAAGGTTGGATAAATTTGCAAACAAAATACAATTTGTATTTAAATGCAGAAAACATAAAAAACGAATATAAAATTGACTGGGAAATTGCTAAAACAATAGATAAAGAATTTGCTTTAAATTATTTAGGGATTCCCATCGATAATAAAAATAAGAATGAAACAATCGATAAATTAAGATCTTGCTTCAATGTTGCTGCATTACATAATCTTAAAAGTTCAGATATGTATGCCTTTTGCCGAACAAGTGTTATAAAAAATCTAGATGAAAAAACTATTATCTTGAGAAATGCTTGGATTTCTCTTGCGGAACAAGAAGCTAGAGAAATGACTTGTGCCAAATTTAACAAGGACTTGATTATGAATAGCATTGAATATTTAAGATCGCTAACGTTAAAAGGACCCAATGTTATAAACACTGAATTAAAAGACTTTTTAAGCAAACGTGGTATTAAATTAGTCATTATGCCATTTTTATCCGGCAGTAATTTAAGTGGTGTTACCAAATGGATTGATAATGAGGATTGTGTTTTAGTAGCCGTTAATGATTATGGTAAAGACGCTGATAAAATTTGGTTCTCTATTTTTCATGAAATTGGTCACGCAATTAAAAATCACAAAAGGCATTTAACTATCTCATATAATAAAGACAACATTCAGGATGAAGATGAAAATGAAGCAAATATTTTTGCGAAAAATGCTTTAATTAATGAAAAAGATTATATTGCGTTTGTAAAAAATAATGACTTTTCATTACGCAGCATTAAACGTTTTAGTAAAGCACAGGGAGTAGCCGATTTTATTGTTATAGGAAGATTACAAAAAGATGGGCTCGTTGATTGGTCTCAATACCAAGATTTTAAGCCAAAATATCAAATAAATTTTCAAACCAAGTAAATAATTATTTTTCAAGATTATATCTTTAAATTTGTAATTCTTTATTTTGTTACAACAAATCTTTCAACCGACAATTTTCAATAATTTATTAATTTTTTAAGTTAACTTATATATAATCTTTTATAGCGGAGTTCGGCCTCTAAATCCTTCGCTCTATAAAATAAAACCAAGGAGATATTTTTTATGAGCAAATCAAATTCTCGACATTTTTCCTTTAAGGAAGAATGCAAAGAATCGATATTACTTTTAAGAGCTATCCCTTCTGTGGTGGTAGCCCTTTTTGTTGTTGCGGTAATAACGATGAACCTTTTAGCCAACAAAACTATTGTACAAATTGACTATTTAGCCATTGATGGTGGTATCACTGTTAGTTGGCTAGCCTTTATGTGCTTAGATATCGTCACCAAGCATTATGGACCCAAAGCTAGTACACAATTATCTATCTTAGGTTTACTTGTTAATTTATTTATGTGTTTAATATTCTGGCTTGTCTCAATTATACCTACCAAGGAAGATTACACTGCCTTTAATCAAATTATTGGCGGCACATGGTTTATCTTGTTATCATCTTCCATCGCTTTTGTCGCTAGTGCGGTGATTAATAATTTTTCCAATTACCTAATTGGTAAAGCCTTTAAAAAGAATCCTGATGGCAAGTTAGCCTATGTTACTAGAAGTTATCTTTCAACATTTATTGGACAATTCTTTGATAATTTAATCTTCGCCACACTTTGCTTTATGCTTTTTGCCCCCATCTTCTGGGATGGATTTCATTGGACATTTATTCAATGTTTAACTTGCTCTCTTTTAGGCGCAGGATTAGAACTTTTGATGGAAATTATCTTTTCCCCAATTGGCTATATAATCATTAAAAAATGGCAAAAAGATGATGTTGGAAGAGCCTATTTTGATTATATTAATAATAAGGAGAAACTAAAAAATGAAAGTACTCATTAGTGGATCTTCTCGTGGCATCGGTTTAGCGGTAACCAAAAGATTTTTAGATGAAGGCTTTGAAGTCTATGGTTTAGATATCAAAGAATCGCCAATCAATAACCCTTCATATCACCATTATATTTGCGATATTTCTTCAAAAAATAATCTCCCTGATATTGAGGGTATAAATTACATCTTTAATAACGCTGGTTTACAAAAATCCTCTGATGATATTAAAAACAATCTAAAAGGAAATATTAATGTCACGGAAAAATATGCTTTCCAAAAAGACATCAAATCGGTTTTATTTAATGCTTCCGCCTCCTCTATTAGTGGTGATGAATTTTATGAATATGTGGCTTCCAAAGCGGGAATTGTTGGCTATATGAGAAATACCGCGATGAGGCTAGTGCCATATCAGGCGACATGTAACGCGATATCATTAGGAGGAGTGAATACTTCATCTAATGAAGTGGTGATGAAAGATGAAAAACTTTGGAAGAAAATCATGGAAGTCACTCCGTTAAAGAAATGGATGGATGAAGAAGAAGTCGCGGATTGGGTTTATTTCCTTTTAATTAAAAACCACTCTATGAGTGGAGAAAACCTATTGATAGATAATGGGGAATACCGATTAAATTCCAAATTTGTTTGGCCAAACGATTAAAGAGAGTCCGCTCTCTTTTTATTTTGGCTCAATAGCATTTAATTGGAAAAAATAATAAAAAACTAATCCGTTTGACGAAAAATAATGCTGATACAATTGGTATGGCAATCTATTTTTATCAAAGAAACATTATTAAATAAATTGGACAAGTAACAATGTTATCTTCTTTTTTAACAATGTTTTTGTTGCCAAAAATATAACCAAATGGAAGTTTATAATTTCCCTCTGAATTAACCAATTTTGGTATCGCTCTAAAATTGTTTTGGTCTTTGCCTGATTTGATTTCAATCGGAAGAACAGATAGGCCATCGTAATTGTTAATTAGAAAATCAACTTCTCCCACTTTTTTACTGTCAAAATAATATAATTCATGTCCGTGAGCAATTAATTCCATTGCCGCAGCGGTTTCATAAACCGAACCTAAATTAACACCGTTATCACGATTGAGTACTGCGTCTATTCTGTTTTTATACAGGATGTTAGTTACTAAACCAACATCATTGTAATAAACTTTAAGCAAATTTTTGCTTTGGCTTTCTGTCAACGGAAAAACAGGATTCGATATGGCTCTAGAAGGCAACGCTATTCCCGAATCGAAAAGATAATCAAATTCATCTTCGTATTTTGCGAAATTAGAATCATCTTTTTCTTCAATTGCTTTAAATTGAACTCGTTTTACTTTATTAACCATATTCGAGATCAACAAATCGTATATTTTTCTAATTTTGAGTTGATGGTCTTTGTCATGTTTAGAGCAATCATCTTTATAGTACGTAAAGATTTCGCTTTGCACTCTTCTCATTTGGGATACATTTCGATTCAATACATATTGAGTGACTGCATCAGGAAGACCACCAGATAAAAGATAGTCTTGGAATAATCTCAATGTATATTGATGGACACTTTCAGTGATTGGTTTTAAATTATTAAAACAATCGTGGAGATAATCAATTGTTTCTTGACTATAATTATTGGCCCACAAGAATTCTTCAAAATCCATTGGAAACATTCTTTTTTCTTTGATGGCGCCCATTGGTATAAAAGAATGTTGAAGCGTGACACCAAGGAGTGAACCGCTGATGATAAAACGATATTTCTTTTCGGCACACAGTGGTTTTAATAAAGTCATTAAATTTGAATAAAATTGAATCTCATCTAAAAATATAATGGTGTCATCATATGTATTCAAATCACCAAACAATGAACCGACTAATAGGTAAAAGTCTTTGGTAGTGGTGATGTTGGCAAATAATTTTTCACTTTCAAAGTCACTTTTTAAGTCTATTTCAGCATAATGTTTATAATAATGTTTCGCTGTTTCCCTTATGATATAACTTTTTCCAACTTGTCTGGCCCCATATACAATTAGGATCTTTGGATCGGTTGAATTTTTATAATATTCTTCTAGCTCGAGTTGTATTTTTCTTTTAAACATAGTTTAACACCTCTTGTTTATCGGTTTTTCCAATATAAATTGTGCTCATTTTATCGGTTTTTCCAATAATATTTTATACAAAAAAATCGGTTTTTCCAATAAAAAAAGCACCCATTTTATCGGTTTTTCCAAAAATATTATCTTCAAAAATATAATCTGTGCTTATTAACTGAGTTTTTATAACGGCAAATCTTTCTTTAAGAATTTAATGGAACCGATTAACGCTCCAATAATGCCCACTCCTAAAAGAATCGCAGTTTCCCATATCCAATTAAAGGAGATGGTGACATCTGGTACATTGTTGATGGCTTTGACAAAATCAGAAACGCTTTCTGTGTCGATTAAAGTAAATAAAGTCACATAATTAAAGACATTCATGGCTTGGACACCAATGCCAACAGAAACAAATACTTTGCTGCCAAATAAACCTAAGATACAGCCAAGGAAAGATAAGACACAAACGCCACCCCCTACGGCAATGCTATGGGTTGATTTATTAAAGAAAGCGGAAGCCCCAAAGCAAATACCCGCTAAAGCGAACATCGCGGCAAAGGAAGAAAAACAAAGTAATACCGTTCTTAAAGCATACATATTATTCGTGCCGCCATTAGCGATTCTAATTGCTCCGGCAATCGTTTCACTAATTAAAGCGGAACCAGTAATCACTAAATACATCGCCGCCAAAGAAGAAATTAAAAATAAATAATTTGTGCGGACCACGGTTTTTCTGGATGTGGGGGTAGATAAAACATAGGCCATGGAACCCGAAGAGACTTGGCTCGCAATTAAACTATTCGCGGTAATCATCACATAAATCATCGGTAATAAAACACCAGCGATTTTATAAACTAAATCAGAAATAATGGAATTTAAATCAATACGTGACATCACTTCGACACGTGATAAATTAAAGCCCATTTGTTCTAATAGACCTAATATTTGTAGCCAACTGAGGTTTTCATCAGCGACATAAACACTGACTTTATCCATATCGACATTCGTAAAGATATTTTTGGAACAGACAACGATATTAATGATAAAAAATATGGCAGCGCTTCCCGCGGCTAATAGTACCCATAAAAGCCAATTGGCCTTGATGGCTTGTATAAATAGGGGTTTAGAGATAAATTTACCTTTTTTCTTCATAGTGGCTTCCATCTGTTGTTCCTCCAAAATTGTCTAAGAAATATCTTTCTAATGTATATTTAATTTCATTACATTGCTTAATTTGGCATTTTTGTAATTCCGCAAACATATCATCCGCGGTGTCTTTGGTGACCCGGACAATAATTTTTAAAGTATTATCAATTCTTCTTATTACTTCTATGGGTGTATTAATAAAAGCTTTTTCATAATCTTCTTGAGAATAATAACCAACGATAAATTCTCTAAACGGACGATGATGAATTTCCTTCATATCGACAATATCAATGAGATGGCCATCTCTGATGAATCCGACATAATCACATGTTTCATCTAGTTCATCAAACATGTGGTTGCTCATGAATATCGTGGCCCCTCTTTTCTTTTCTTCTTCTAATATTTCAATAAAGGCTTCGCGCATTAAGGGATCTAAGCCAGTCGTGGGTTCATCTAATAAGATGATATCGGGAGAATGCATAAAGGTCGCGACTATCGCGGTCTTTTGTTTCATTCCTTTACTCATTCTTTTTAAATTCGCGGTCGGATCTAATTGCATCGCATTAATGATTTTTTCCGCTTTACTCATATCTTTTAATCCGATTAAATCGGCTTGACTCTTTAAAAAAGCAGTGCCACTTTCCACGGGTGGGAAAGCAATTTCACCTGGTAAATAGCCGATACTTCTTTTAATTTCTTCCCCATTTTTCCATGGGTCTAAACCATTAACACGAACATATCCTTTATCGGGTTTTAAAAAGCCCATCATATGACGTAAAGTGGTGGTTTTACCACTTCCATTTGTCCCACAATAACCAAAGACACAACCTTTGGGCACTTTAAAAGAAATATCAAAGATACCACGGCCATTACCATAGTCTTTCGTGACATCATTTAATTCGATAACGACATCATCTTTTAAAGCATTGAGCTTTGCGATTGTTTCTTTACTCATTTGCTATTGCCCTCAACACCGCTTAATCCACCAAAAGTTTTTTCTTCTTTATAAAAGGACATGAAATAATCCTGTAAAGTAAATGGTTTTTCATCAACCTCACGAATACCAATGCCTTTTAAAGAAGCAAAAAATGGTTGATATTTATCTCTTTTCACTTTGACAGTGAGAATGGGTCTATTTTCATTAACTTCAATAATTTCCCCAATTTGTTCTTTATCCATGAATTTTTGCATTTCTTCACGGGAATGAAAACGGAGGTGATAAGTAGTGACATCATTTTCTTTTAAATCACTCGCTTTAAAGGTGGAGACATGTTTTCCATCTTTTATGATGGAAATCGTATCGCATGTGGCATCGACTTCCGAAAAGATATGGGAAGATAATAAGATGGTTTTACCACGTTTTTTCTCTTCAATAATGAAATTGATAAAAACCTGTTGCATGACAGGGTCTAATCCAGAAGTTGGTTCATCTAGAATCAAGACATCAGGATCATTCATAAAAGCAGCGACCACCGCTAATTTTCTTTTTTCACCTAATGACATACTTTTAACGGGAACACATGGGTCAAGAGCGAATAATTTTAAAAGGTAATTCAATCTTTCATCATTTCTTTCCCCACGCATATCTTGCATCATACGAAGAAAACCCATGCCATCTAACCCAGCGGGAATCGCGGGCTCACCTGGTAAATAACCGACATTTTGCAAAATCTTATCGGTGTTACCAAAACTTTCTTGGCCAAATATGGTGATTTTTCCTTGTTGTGGTTTGGAAAAGCCCATGATATGACGAATGGTGGTGGACTTACCCGCCCCATTAGGGCCTAAATAACCATAACATTCGCCTTTATGAACTTTGATTGACACATCAAAAACCCCACGGCCATAGCCATAGTCTTTGACAAGATGATCAACGTTAATAACAACTTCTTTTTCTTCCATAATTATTGTTTGGTTAACCCTAATGATAAGGTGTGGAAATCACGGAATTTATTGCCATGTGGGATATGTTTTATTAATTTCGCTCACATCTTCTTGTGTGGGATGTGTATTTGCTTCATGTTCTACGCTATCGCCAAAAACAAGTTCGCTATCTTCTCCTTCTCCCTCGTAGTGGATGTCAAGGCCATACCAATACAATTGGAAAAGTAAATCATCAAGTGATACAGGAACAAATAATGTAATTGCCTTACTATTTACTTCCGAATAAATAATTTTTTCAATTTTATCGGGTGCAATAACGAACGTTTCACCAAATATTTCTTCAATCGTGGACAAGGTAAAACCGATATTTAATTTGTAATTATCTTGGGCCATTTTGTTACCGATATTGTAATAACCATCGATATTAATACCTTCCGCTAAGATGTCATAAAGAAAATAAAGAGGATTATCTTCATCATCTTTGGTGGCGTCCGCTAATTTTGCGGATAAGCTGATTTTTATTTCTTTACCGACTACTTCCCCGTCATTGGTAACTTCGTTTTTATTTAAATTCATTCCGACCGAAAAATGTGTGCCGGAATTTTTACCCATCTGGAAGGTATATTCACCCACAAACGAGTTTGATTGACAAGATGCTAACAGTAAAGGCATCAACAAGAAGGGAAGAAATTTCACTTTTTTCATATCACTAACCCCACATTACTTTTAAAATTTTAGCAATAGGCTAAAACGAAATAAACAAAATTTTTTGTTTGATATATTTTTTTCATCCCATCAAGAAAATATTCAAAATTGATGTTTTTCCAATTTTTCTTTTTTGCATAATTAATGCTAATTCTCTATAATATATCCACGACATATTTATATGTTGTTTCTTATTAAGGAGACCATTCATGAAAAAGAAATTTACATTCGCGATTCTCTTACCATTATTAACAATGACTTTAACTAGTTGTGATTTTTTCGATCGCATTCGTTCTAATATCATTGATGATTCCACTTCGGAAAATAGTGGTAATTCTAGTGATACTTCTAGTAGCACAGGCTCTGATACTTCTTCAAGTTCTGGTTCATCCAGTTCTTCAAGTAGCTCCAGTTCCTCATCTTCTTCTAGTTCATCCAGTTCTTCCTCGAGTAGTTCTAGTTCTTCTGAAGAATCCACCCTTGGTAAGACAGATATCCGTCAGACCTATAACGATTATGTAAATTACAACGCTTATGATTTAGATTTATGTCCCACCACAGGAACACCAAAGATTTTAATTATTCCTGTGTGGTTCACTGACTCCACAAATTACATCACTTCCGCCAATAAAGCCAATGTTCGTGATGATATCCGTAAAGCTTATTTAGGCACCACCAGTGAAACTGGCTGGCACAGTGTGGCTTCTTATTATGCCGAAGAATCAAAGGGTGCTTTAAATTTAACAGGTGTTGTCACTGATTGGTATGAACCCGGCAATGCTTCTTCAGCTTACTATAGCGATGATAGTGGTTTTACTGCCACACAAAATCTAGTGACCGCAGCTTCTAACTGGTATTTCAGCCAAACAGGAGCCTCACGTAAAGATTTTGATAGTGATGGCAATGGTCACCTCGATGGTGTTTTACTTATCTATGCCGCTCCCGATTATTCTGTTTTAAAAAATAATAACGCTTCTAATTTATGGGCATATTGTTATTGGCTACAAAATTATGATGCTAGTACATCTAATCCTACTCCCAACGTCTTTTTCTGGGCTTCATATGATTTCATGTATGATTCTGTCACCGCTTTGGCCCGCACTGGCAAAACTTATAACAACGGTCAACGCCCTGGTGGAAATACCAGTATTGATGCTCATACATTTATCCATGAAATGGGTCACGTGATGGGATTAGAAGATTATTACGATTATAGTAATAGCTATTGCCCTGCCGGCGCATTCTCTATGCAAGATTATAACGTCGGTGGTCATGATCCATATTCTGTCATGGCTTATGGTTGGGCAGACCCCTATATTCCTACTGAAAGTTGTTCCATTACTATCGGTGCATTCCAAACTAATCACGATATGATTTTATTAACCCCATCATGGAATGAATACGATTCACCTTTTGATGAATACTTATTATTGGAATTATATACACCAACTGGGCTCAATCAATTGGATTCTGCCACTAGTTATACAGGCTATCCACAAGGACCAACGGTTCCTGGCATTAGATTATGGCATGTTGATGCCCGTTTAACTTATTACACCGGTGGTGATTTTACGACAAGTTTAATCACTAATGCGAAAAGAAGTGGTGGTAATATCTACCACGCAATGAGCAATACCTATGGCGATGAAGAAGGCTATATTTCCGTATTAGGAAGTTCTTATTCTAATTACAATCTATTGCAATTAATTCGTAATAGCACAACAGCAACCTATAAACCTACCGATTATTTAAGTTCTAGTTCTTTATTTAAAAATGGTTCTTCATTCAATATGAATACCTATAAAAAACAATTTGTTAAAAGCGGCAAATTGAATAGCAACACAGATCTCGGTTGGTCATTCACTGTTTCTATATCCGGAAGTGGTGAAAACGCCACCGCGACCATTAATTTAACTAAGAATTAAGATGATTAAACTAGATCAAGTCAGTAAGAAATATGATCTTTCTTCTAACGAATATGTCTTAGCGTTAGATCATATTTCCTTGACACTCCCTGACCGCGGTCTAGTTTTTATTTTGGGTAAATCAGGAAGTGGTAAATCCACTTTATTGAATCTCATCGGTGGTTTAGATACTGTCAGTGAAGGCGATATTATTGTTGACGGTAATTATATTAATAAATTAAATGAAAATGCTTTAGCGGATTACCGCAATAATTATCTCGGTTTTATTTTCCAAGATTATTTGCTCTTTGATAATCTTACCGTCTTTGAAAATATCAAATTATCGTTATCACTCCAAGATAATAACGATGATGCCTTAGTGGATGATTTATTAGAGCAAGTAGATTTAAAAGAATATCGTAATCGTTATCCGAAAAACCTTTCTGGTGGACAAAAACAAAGAATTGTCATTGCCCGTGGCATTGCTAAAAAGCCAAAAATTTTATTATGTGATGAACCCACTGGTAATTTGGATAGCCAAACCGCAACATCTATTTTGGATTTATTAAAAAAGATATCTAAAGATATTCTTGTTGTGGTGGTATCTCACAATCAAGATGATGCATATAAATACGCGGATAGGATTGTGGAAATCGCCGATGGTCATATTATTGGTGATCGCGTCAATGAATCTATCCAAAATGATTTTGTTTTAGATAATGGCACCTTATATGTGAATAATCTCCATCATTTAAGCTCAGAATCATTAGAAGAAATTAATAACCAATTAGAAAAAGGTCAAATTCAGCATCTCGAACCAAAAAGCAAATTATTTGTGCCCAAAAAAGATGATGAAGAAGAGATGAAAATAGAGGCATTTACACAAAAGAAGATGCCTGTTAATGAAAAAATAAAATTATCTTTCCGTTT
This sequence comes from uncultured Bacilli bacterium, assembly GCA_905236715.1. Lineage (GTDB taxonomy): Bacteria > Bacillota_I > Bacilli_A > RFN20 > CAG-826 > RUG13091. Next base: position 28,849 of record CAJOMQ010000012.1, read on the forward strand.
TCAAAAGAAGCGTCTTATCTCAACGATTTTAGTATCTTTATTATGTTCTTTATTAGCGATTATCCTCGGTTTATCAGAAACTTTTGTGACCTTTTCCGCGAAAGAAATCATGCAAAATTCGCTCACCAGTAGTGATAACGCTGCATTTGTGATGAAAAAAGGTCGCTTTGATGATGAAAATCCCGAAGACATTCGTGATGGTTCTTTAGTTCGTATTAATGATGATGACATTGCATCATTTAATAACGCAAATGGAGATGAACCATATTATTTCCTCTCTAATTTTAATCTTCCAATCTCCTTTGATAGATTTGAATTATCAATGGAAATATCTATTTCTGATCGCATAAATCTCCGTTATTTCTATTTAGGAGAAACTTATGGAACTTTGTTAACTAATGAGACATTTTTAGATAAAGTCTATCCCAATTACAAAGTTCTCGCGGGTGATCTTTACGACAAAGATTATGGAATAGTGATTACTGATTATGTGGCGGATGCGATTCTTTTATATTCCAAATTAAATTATTCCACCTATGAAGATATCATTGGTCCTTATAAAAATAAGAGTCAAGATTCTGTCGGCTATATTAATGCGATTATTTCCACTGACTATAAGAATAGATACGATGATTTAATTTCTTTATTTGAATCTTATCTCAGTGGTGGAGACGTCACTTATAACGATATAGTAGCGTCAGATCAATATTTAGATTTTTATGAAGAAGTACGAACTTTTTTAGGCGTTGATTACGCTTTAAGTCCGCATTTTATCGAAGCTTGTCAATCATATGAAGCAAGGAATTATACACGTTTAGATAGAACTATTTTTAGTCTTGATGGGATTGATATGAATGTCATCATTCCCACTTATTACGCTTATAGCGCAGATGAATATAGTCTAGATTTCCCCATTGAAGAAAAAACTATTGTCTTTTCATTAAATGAATTCAATACATTACTAAACGCTCATTTTACTCTTGAAGAAATTAATGATTTTGGCATCGACACCGTGCACATGCAAAGAATTGCCGCGGCTTATGTGGAAGGTGAATTCATCTATGATGATTATGTGAAAATAGTGGTCAAGGACACCAATGATTATCGCGCTTTATTATCTCCTGATTTATTTATCACATTCCGACAAATTGATACTTTCAATTTTGCTATATATGCGGAAAATACTGCTTCCGCAATGGCGATATATGAAGCGATGAATCAAAGAGCTTTCTATGCTTTATCAAGTTATGTTTCCGCTGCTATTGCGATTAAAGATGTTGTTAATGTCTTCTCTGATTTCTTTGCTCTAGTGGTTATTGTTTTATTAATTTCATTAATCTCGTTATTAGTGCTAGTGGCATTATCTAATGTCCGTCAAATGCGGCATAACATCGGGGTTTTAAAAGCTTTAGGAATGAAAGATAATTCCATTTCTTCTTTATTTATTTTTCAAATTATATTCATGTCCATTATTTCTATCGCGGGATTTATCGGTGGCATTTTCATATTTAAAGAAATGACCAATGATATTTTGTTTAAATCATTTATGAATTTCTTAAGAAACCCCGCATTAAAATTTATTGAAATATTAAAATTAAATCCATTCGTTATTACTTCTAATATTTTGATTATCTTGGTTGTTTATGGTCTTTCTACTTTGATACCATTATTAATGATGAAAAGGATGAAACCTCTTAATATTATTCGTCGGAGCCATTAATTATGAAAAGAAGATTAAATGTATTTCTCTATGGTATTTTTGCTGGGACCGCTATTGCGTTAGGCGGCATATTATTCATTTTATGTAATGCTTATATTCCGAGTGAGAATAATTATTTCAGTCCGACCTTAGCGGGAGCTTTGTTATTCCCGGTTGGTTTATTATTAGTGTGCTTTTTCAAATTTAATCTTTTTACCGGAAAAATCGGTATGGCTTTTCGCAATAAAAAATTAGACAAAAAAGGCCTCAATGTCTGGGAATGGTTAGCCTGGATATTGTTCGGCAACACTATTGGGGCCATGGCGATTGGTTTTATTATTTATGCTTTTACTTTAATTAATAAAGAATCCGCTTTTTCTACTACGGTATATAGCATTGCTAATTCTCGCAATATGTCTTTTGATTTTGCAGGTATTTTCCCGATGATTTATAGAAGCATCTTATGTGGTGCTCTCGTTTATATCGCTGTTTATTTCTTTAATAAATTAGATAATACATTTGGCAAAGTAGTGGGTATTATCGTCCCCATTTCCTTCTTTGTCGTATGTGGTTTTCAACACTGTATCGCTAATATGTTTTATATTGCGACAGGATGTGTATTTACTATCAATTCCCTTGTCGGGTTATTGATTTGTATTTTAGGCAATTCTATTGGTGCTTTATTATTAGATTTATTCGTTAAATACGAATAAGTTATTCTTCTTTTTTATCGTTATTATCTTCTGGTTTTGCCTCTTTAGATTCTTTCTTTTTTTTGGCGAGAAAGATAGAAAGGAAAACAGTATTAATAACAAATAGGGCACCATTTAAAGCAGCGGTGGGCCAAGTCTTGGTTAATATGCCGTAAATCAAGCACAAAATGGCGCCGCTCGCGTTAATCAAACGGATCATATGGACCTTTTTCATCAAAAAAGATGCTAATACTAAGGCCATTCCCGCATAGCCCACAATTTCAATAACAATTTTACTCCATTCCATGGTTGATTGCCTCCAATAATTCCCTTTTATCTTAATCATTTTTTGGTTTCTAATCATTGTTTTTTTCACTTTTGAGATAGCCAATTTCCCAAATGTTGGGGATTTACCGATAATTTTTTAAATTTTTTGTTGTTTTTTCGCGTGTGTATATTAAAATAACTATTGTATTTAGGAGGGATATCGTATCCATGAAAAAACGTAAAGCCAAAAAATCTGTCGTTGCCCTTGGTATTTTCACCTTATGTGTGTTAGTTTTATGGGCATTTTTCTATGTGGCAATTTCCTGTGGTTTAGCGGGCGAAAGTTTCTTAGCTAAACACTTAGGCGTCTTACAAACCGTTCCTGATTTCGAAGTTAAAGCCGGACCATCTGTCTTCTTCCTTATCTCTGGTTTGATCCTTGTTGCCGCATTAGTCTTATCAATCGTTATTTCCGCAAAGAAGAAAAGAGGCATCGTGTGGTTTGGATTTGCCGCATTAGCCATTGCTACATTTGCTACTAACGAATTGTTCGCTAACATGACCAGAAGTGATGTGAACTTAGGTTATGTTGAATTATTAAGCTGGACTGAATATCCAAGTACAGTCTTATCCTCATTCGGCGTTGCCGCTACTTCTTTATTAGCGTTAGTTATTTCTATCGTCTTCTTCGTTGTTGCCGCTTTAGATGCTTGCAACAAATTAGAACCAAAACAAGAAGGCCTTTCTGAAGAAGAATTAGCCAAACAACAACAAGAACTCGAAGAAACCATTCGTCGTATTGTCAAAGAAGAAATCGAAAAGAGACCTGAAGTCATTCAAAATTTCTATGGTGTTCGTCCACAAGAATTAATCAATAACGAAGACGTTGCTCAAGAAGTTAAAGAAGAACCTAAAGAACAACCCAAAGAAGAACCCAAAGAAGAACCAAAACCAGAGCCACAACCAGAACCACAACCCGAACCAGTTGTTGCTCCAGTGGAAGAATCCGCGGAAGAAAAAGCCAAAATCATTCGTATTCCATTTGATGAAAGATTAGTGGCCGCGGAAAAAGACTTAAAAGATAATTACAACGAATTAAAGAATGAAATTCTTGCTTATGGTGTCAAATCTCGTATTTCCAATTCTGGCGATACATTCCGTTTACATCGTAAAGCATTCGTCAAGATTACCATTGCTGGTAAAGGCTTAAAATTATACTTCGCCTTAAATCCTGCTGATTATGCAGAATCAACCATTCCTGTCATCGATGCTTCTGATAAGAACATCTATGAAGAAACTCCATTAGCCTTCAAAGTTAAATCTAACCTTTCTGTCAAGAGAGCCAAACAATTAATCGCTGATGTGATGGCCACAGAAAATTTAACCAAAGAAGAACCCCAAAATACTGACTGGGTCAAACAAGTCAGAAAAGATTTAAGAGAAGAAAAGAAAGCCGAAAAAGAAGGCAAATAATTCTCCTAGATTATTGAAAAACTAAGGTATGCATTGCATACCTTTTTTTTATCCGCGCGTGTAATCATTTACATAGAGGAATTTTTTTGCTAATATCCTAATCACTGAGACAAAGAAAGGAAGTGGTGGCAAGATGGATATTCCTGAGCCTATATCGTGGCTTATCATTGGAATTTGTGTGCTTTTTCATTTTTTCTTCTCTGCTAGTGAAACTGCTCTATCTTGCTGCAACCGATTCAAAATGCAAGTCCAAGCGGATGATGGAAGTCATGCCGCTAAACTTGTCATCAAAGTTTTAGATAAATTCGATCGCACTTTAACAACAGTGCTCATCGGAAGTAATATTGTTGCTATTTCCGCCTCCGCTGTTTCGACAGTCCTCTTTTTAGCATATTTCCAAAATATCATTCCTGACTTTGCTGTTTCTTTAATTTCTTCTATTACGATTACATTAATTATTTATGCCATTGGTGATGCTTTACCAAAAACGATTGCTAGAGCGATCCCCGATACATTATCCAAAATAGTTATTTATCCCATTTATGGTTTATTATGGTTTTTCACTTATATCATACCGATTACTTTATTATTTGAATTATTAACCAAAGCGATTGATAAGGTTTTCAAAGTGAAAAAAGGCAGCGACCTCACGGAAGAAGATTTTGAAAATACGATTGATCGCGTGACTGATGAAGGGGTATTAGAAGAAGAACAAGCGGAAATTATTCAATCCGCTTTAGAATTTGCGGACACCAACGTGAAAGAAGTATTAACACCAAGGGAAAAAATATTCGCTGTTGATATCAATGGCCTCACGCACGATAAATTAAAAGATATATTAATGAACACGAATTATTCCCGTATCCCCATCTATGATGGTGATTTTGATCATTTCATTGGTGTTTTATATATTAAAAATTATTTCCGGGCGATTGAAGAAAGAAGTAATGCTTCCATTAGGAAGATGTTACAAAAGCCATATTTCATTTCCCCAAACGTCATGATTGATGATTTATTTAACGGCTTTAAAAAGCATCATACCCACCTCGCTTTAGTGCGTGATAAAAATCATCACATCATCGGTATGGTGACCATGGAAGATGTTTTAGAAGAAGTGGTGAGCGATATTGCCGAACCAGCGAATATGAAAGGAAAAAAGAACAATGAATAGGCCTGATTTGTGGTGGGTATATTTAATCGTGGCTATCGTATGTGCGATTATATCGGCCTTTTGTTCCGCGGCGGATTTAGTTTATGGTGTGGTGGACCAAGATAAATTAGCCCTAGAGGCTCAAAAAGGCGATAAAAAAGCCGAAAAGGCGCTGAAAATCGCTCAAGACTACGAATTATCCATTTCTTCCATTTTATTCGGTAATAACGTCGTAAATGTGATTGCTTCTTCTATGCTCGCTTTAGTGGCGATGTCTTGGATATTCTACGATGGTCGTGATTTTGGTCAATCTCTCATCGTGGAAGCGATATTTACTGTGATATTAATTGTGTTCTGTGAATTCTTACCCAAAGCTATCGCTAAGAGATTTAATTATCAATTAGCCAAATCTTTTGTTGGCTTTGTCACCGTGATTAAATTCTTGCCCACAATTATTATTGTGTGGCCGATTTCTAAATTATTTAAATTAATTGGTAAATTATTCCAAAAACAATCTAAAGAAGAAGATAAAATCGATGAAGATGTCTTAGAAGAAATGGTGGACACCATGGAAGAAGAAGACAAATTAGAAGAAGGGGAAGCCGAAATGGTCAGATCCGCTTTAGATTTAAATGATATTCAAGCTTTTGAAATCATGACTCCCCGTGTGGATGTTTTTGCGATTAATGTGGAAGATGATGTTGAAGAAATCTTAGAAGATGAAGAAATATATAAACATTCTCGTATCCCCGTATATGAAGAAACCATTGATAACATTATTGGTATCTTACCCATTAAATCCCTTTTAAAAGCGGTTCTTAAAGGCGGCAGAATTGATATTAAATCGCTCTGCTATAAGCCTTTATTTATTCCCCGTAATCACCAAGTATTAGATTTGTTATCCGAATTTAAAACTTCGAAAATCCACATCGCTGTTATCGTTGATGAATATGGTGGTACCGAAGGTATTATCACCATGGAAGATGTTTTAGAAGAAATTGTCGGTGATATTTTTGATGAAACGGACGATATTGAAGAAGAAGTCGTGGAGAAGGATGAAAACACCTATATTATCGATGGTTCGATGAATATTGATGATTTCTTTGAATTAATTGATTTCCACGATGAAGAATTTGAAACCGATTATTCCACGGTCGCGGGATTATGCCAAGAAATATTAGACCGTTTCGCTAAAGTCGGTGATGTCTTTAATTTCTATCATTATCAAATGAAAGTCTTAGAAGCGGATGAATTTACTGTCGAGAAAGTACAGGTAAAAAATCTTTTACCAGACAATAAAGAAGAATAATATAGTTGTATGCTTTATAAGAACACCAAATTAGAAGAAAGAAGCGATCAAGAACCCAAATTTGATCCCAAAAATAAAACCGATCGAAAAATCATGTGGATGGTGATTATTTCGGTTTCTGTTTTAGTGGTGCTTATCGCTGGATTAATTACTATTTATTATCTATTCTTCCACGGTGGTTCCGGTGGTTCTTCTATTATTGAATAATAGAAAACAAGAGGTTATTTCCTCTTGTTTTTATTTTTCTTCATGATGGCTTCTTTATAGATTTTATAAATCAAATCGGCGACTTCTTCGACATTGAATATTTCCGTATTGATGTGATAATCCACAATCGGAAGAAGTTCTTTGACGAAAGCTTTTTTATCGTGCTCTATACGCGATGTCGCCGCTTCGATGGGGTCACCTCTTTCTAACATTCTTTTAAATCTTGTTTCTTCACTGGAATCAAGGAAGAAAGTGATGATGTTAGGATCATGTAAAGAAATATACGCTCTTAATCCAGCAGGGTCGATAACCACACATTTATCAGGAGCAATTTGCGCTTTGGTGGAACCATAACGATGTCCGTTATAAGTGGTGAATTCGACAAATTCATCATTTTCAATCATCTTTTGAAATTTTTCTTCGTTGACAAAGAAATAGTCGCGACCATCGATTTCGTTTTGGCGCATTCCTCTTGTGGTCGTGGTGATGACTTTGGTAATGCCGTATTTAGTGGCTAATACCTTTGCCGCTTCTGTTTTTCCTGATGCACTGGCCCCCGCGAGAACTATCATAATATGGAATCATTATAAAATTGAAATTCTAGCAATAGTTAGAATTTTTTTATTTATGTGCGGACAAAGAGAAAAAAAGCCCCGATAAAAACGAAATTTTCACAAAAAAATAAAAAAATAAAAAAATTTTTGGTAAATTTGCCATTTTCTTCCCTATGTGATTAATGAAGGGAATTTTTTATCCCGAAAGGAGAATCTATGGACAATCGTTTAGAAGAGAAGATGCTATTGATTGTAAATAATTATTTTGCCGCGCGACGATTACTATCTGATAACCGTGAAATGAGTGATGATAATTTCTCAATTCTTTGTTCTTATGTCAATAATGTCCGCAAAGCATTTAACACTTTGAATGATGAAGAGAAAATATTTCTCAATAATGAATATTTCTTTCAAGCTCCACTTGACTGGTGGAAGAAGATATGGAACCAAGAAAAATATCAAAAGATGAAAGAAGTGACTTTAAATCATTTTTTAGGAGCGTTTTATGTCCGTTATTAAATTTATCTTATTCCTCTTTCTTTATCTATTTGGGCAGGTTCCTTATTATGCCGAATCAACTTTAACTATTTCCACTGATAAATTTGGGCCTTTCGCGGTTTATCAACCCGATACTCAGCTTACCCTTAATCTATATTCTTCCGAAAGAAGAACGATGATTGTTAAATTTGTCTGTGGGCCATCCAAAGATGATTTAAGGTCACTATATACTAGTAAAACTCTTACTTTCCGCGGCAGTTATCAGACATCAATCAGAATTCCCACCTATTTCTATATGGGTTATAAAGGTTTATATTGTCGCATTGATTTAAATAAAACCAGTGGCGAATCATTTATGAGTATGGATTTTCATATCTATCCTTTAACTGCGGGGGCCAATATTGATGTATCTAAATATTATGAAACTGGCTTTTCCGTTAATAATGTCGCTTATCAAATTACCAATAATGTCTTTTATAATTTTGCAGAAACTTTTTCCTTTACTGATTATCAGGATTATTTCTCTATTGATACATATCATCGTATCTCTTTATCGGATGTTTCCTTTTCTTCTAATTTAAGAGATAACTTAACATATTCTTCCGCGGAAATGACTTTTTACGATGTAAATAATATTTTTCCCTACCTCGACCATGATGAGAATAAATATATCCATATACCTTTAACGATAACTGGTCGTAGCAAGAGTTATTTTGCCTTTAAAAATTATATGTATGTGGATCCCAAAACTTTGCAGATGTCGACGACATATCGGGAAGGATTTACACAAACACGTTATTTTTATCTACCCGTTAATCACAAACAAGACTTGTTAGAAGAATATTTTTATATTCAGGTATTAGATGCTGGCGTTGGTAAAACTAACATTACTTTCCCCGTGCAATATCTTGGTACCACCAATATCATCGGGCCTTGCTCTAATAGTGATTATTGTATTGTCGGAGGCTAATCATATGACAAATATCGGCATTGCTTTAATGGTCATGATTATGGCATTTGATTGTTTCAGCATCACTTTCCGTTTAAACGGTATTAACCGCACCTTAATGGAAATTCCTTTATCCATTTTTGAATTAGCGGTGCCGCTAGTGCGGGAAGAAGATGAAATTGAAATGAAATTTGATAAAGAATACCTCATCGACGAACTGGATAATTATTTCAACCACAAATTACCGTTTTATACCGCGAATTACCAAGTGAATTATTATTTCACCAAAACTGGTAGTGAATCGCTTTGTTTAGATGATTCTTGTACCGCGATTGAAATCACTCTTGACGCCGATATTGTCTTTTTTACCAAATATCACAAAACCACTAGATATGAAATAGAGGAGGGCCGCCATGGACATTGATAAAGCGATGGAATTTATCAAAAATTCTTTTCTTGCTCCTTTATTAGAAATTCCCCATGTGACCGATATTTCTTATAATGGCGCGACCTTATTTTATGTGACTAATGATCAAGGCCGAAAACGTTATGAAGGGGAAATATGTCAAAGACTTCATCCGCCAAATCGCCAATATGGCGGAAAAACAATTCTCTTTTCAATCACCATATTTAGATGTTTCAATTGGTAATTTACGTATTAACGCCGTTCATCAATCAATTGCCCGTTTAGGTTATCAAGAAACAATAACATTTAGTATCCGTGTTGGTGCGACAAATTCACTTATCAAAGATAATAGCTCTTTCTTATGTCCTGAATTAGTGGCGTTATTAAAAATATTAATTGCGGAAAACGTCAATATTGTCATCGGTGGAATTACCGGTAGTGGGAAGACGGAATTACAAAAATATCTCATTGGCAAAATGGCAGAAAATACCCGTCTTATCGTTATTGATAATGTTTTGGAATTATCGAATTTACCATATGAGGATATTGATTTAAATGTTTGGCAAATCGATGAAAAAAATAAAGAAGCGAATATTCAATTATTAGTGCGAAATGCCTTACGAAGTAATCCCGATTGGCTGATAGTGGCGGAATCTCGTGGCGCGGAAATGCTGGAAATATTAAATTCCGCGATGACTGGTCATCCCATTATTACGACATTACATGCTTTTGATATGCCTTCGATGCCATCGCGCATTGGTCGGATGGTCATGATGAATGATAAAAAAATGGATTATGAAAGCGTTATGCAAGATGTTTATTATCATTTTCATTTCTATATCTATTTAAAAAGAGAATTTCTTTCTAATGGCAAAGTTTCCCGTTTTATCGCCGAAATTGGTGAAATTGGTGACGATGGGAAAATGCATTACATTTATAAATTAGAAGATAATAAACGTTATTTTTACCCCTTAAGTAGTGGATTCTTGTCGCATATTCATAAAAATAATTTAAATAAATTACCCGAGGTATTTAAATGAACACAATAACTATTTTAGGCATTATTATTGCCTTACTTTTAACAATCATTTGTTATATTGCCACAAGTAATATTTATATTTCTCTAGTGGTGCTTCTACTATCAATCCTATATTTCATGCTTATCGCCACTCGGTTAATAAAGAAAAATCATGAGAAAGTGGAGCGTTATCACCAATGTTACCATTTCATTAATACTTTTGTGATTTCCTTAAGCGTGAAGCAATCTTTAAAAGGCGCGTTTTCTTCCACATTTGAAAGCATGGATACCGCTTTTAAGAATGAGATGACTGGTTTAGAAGAAATGGATGAGATAGAAAAATTATCTTATCTATCTTCTTATTTTAAATTTCATAATTATCATCTCTTTTGCGATTTGATCAATCTTTGGGTAGAACAAGGTGGCAATATTTTAGAAATGTCCGCTCATTTGATAAACGAATCACGTTTAACAGAAGAATATTTAATTCAGTGTGATAGATTAGCCAAAAAGCATTTATTCGAATTTGCTTTGCTCTGGTTTATTGCATTAGCAATATTAGTTGTCTTACGTTTTGCCTTAGCGCAATTTTATAACCAGATTATCAAACAGATGTTTTATCCTGTTGCGGTTTTAATCATTATTTTGCTTTGTCTAGGGACGATACATCTAACTATTTTACGCATGAACAAAGTGGAAATTAGGGGGTGGGACGATGTTAAATAAATGGCAAAAATATTTGGAGAGTATTGGTCTATCTTTTAAAAAAGAAGTTTTAATTATTTCTCTTAGCAATGGTGCGATAATAATCGCCTTTATCTTATCTTTAATATTTTTTAAACAGATGTTCATCAGTTTATCCATCGGTTTATTACTTTTCGCTGTGGATGCGTATATGTATTTAAGATACACAAATCGAAAAAAAGAAATTAAGCAACAACACGAAGATGAATTCGTTACGATAATCAGCTATTTCCAAATGTTCTTATCTAACGGCAATAATGTCTATCAATCTTTTCAAAAATGTCTTGGTTATTCTAGTGAATGGATGCAAGAGAAAATTCAATTATTTCTCTACGCCATTGATCAAGATAAAACCGTGACTCCATTCGTGGAATTTGCTAAAAATTTTCAACATGCTTCCGCGAATAACATTATGTTATCGATTTATCAAATGGTGGATGAAGGAGAAAATGGGGCACATATGCTGCAATTTTCCATTATTTTTGACCAAATTGCCCAGGCCCAACATCAAGCGCGTATTGATCGGAAAGAAAAATCGTTAAGTGGCTTATCTACCTTCCCGCTTATTGGTGCGGGATTAATAACAGTAGTTATCACTTTTAGTGTCATCATCTTAATGGGGGATATGATAAATGTCTTATAAAATTTCTCTGATTTTATCGCTTGTCTTTGTCTCTATGTTTTTCCTATTTGCGGGAGATATGATTTCTTTACAATTTGCTTATAGCAATTTAGATGCTTCCTCTATTACGATTAGCCATCTCATCAGCCGTAGCGAAAGCATTAATGATAATTTGATTAATAATATCGAAGCAAATTTCTCTGTCGATTTTACATTATTAAACGAAGAAGAACCCTTATTTGGTGATGTGGTGGATTTTGTCATATCGCAAGAATATCATTCCATCGTTTTATCAAATAACACAATGACTTTGTCAATCAGGCGAACATCAGTTCTTGGTTATTACAATTCATAAGAAAGGAGGTAATTTTATGACAGAAATTAAAGGACAACTTTTGAGCATAATTCTAGTCATCGCCATCTTCGGTGTCGTGGCGGGAGCCTTAATTGGGATATTCTCCACATTGACAAAAAGTGTCGAAGATAAGGTGAGTCAAGAAATTGTCGATATGGATTCCTTAACTCTTTCCAAAGAGGAATCACACCGCTTAGAGTATTTGCATTATTAAAAAAAGATACGGTCAAAGACCGTATTTTTAAGTTTACAAAGAATAAGAAACAAACTACAATAAAGTGAGGCAAAAATTATGAGCGCATTAGAAACTGTCAAACAAATTTTATCGGAAAAAGTGGATATTTCCCAATTAAAAGAAGAAGATCAATTGAGCAGTCTTGGTCTTGATTCTCTCGATTTAGCGGAAATTATGATTTCGATTGAAGAGAATTTGGGTATTGAATTCACTAGTAATGAGATTTTAAAGTTGAAAACTTTGAAAGATGTCGTAAATCTTATTGAAAGTAAAACGAAATAATTCTTGTTTTTATAAAACCTCTATGATAATATTCATTTTGCGTTTTTAAGACGCTGCCAAATTTTTGGTAACTGCTTCCCTAGCTCAACGGCAGAGCGAGCGGCTGTTAACCGCTAGGTTGAGATATCGTAATTCTCGGGAAGCGCCACGTGGCCTATTGGAGAAGTGGCTTAACTCACATGCCTTTCACGCATGCATTCATGGGTTCGAATCCCGTATAGGTCACCAAGTAGGTTAATAGGATTGATACAAAAGTGTCAGTCCTTTTTCTTTATAAAAATAGTGAAATTTCTATATTATAAGACAAAGTCTTATGTTATGATATATTTATGTCAAAACATAAGAGACCATTTGATCAAAATTTGCTTATTTGCTTTATCGAATAAATTGTTTATAATTTAATTGTCAAAGGTGGAAATTCAGCGTAACGACCACGGCGCATTCTTAGGAATGGCACAAAGCGATGCAGGGGGAAACCGAATCCACTTAACACCTGGAACGATCTAGTAGTTTCCTTAATTAGGCTGGCCTGCTTGACAAATAATAACATCTCATTTGAGATGTTTTTTTGTTTGATAAACTAAAAATAATTGGAGTAATTTAAATACTGGTGTTCAGTCGTTGATTAGCAATCTTTATTAAATTTAAATCGCGTTTTGTGGTTTGAAATTCGATGCATTTTTAACTTTTTAATAATATAGTTAGTCAACACTAACTAGAAGTGATATAATCCCTTTTGAAATATTTTTACTATTTGACTTTAATAAAGGAGGTCTAAAATATGCCAGATTATGTCTATCCCTTAATTGGAATCCCTCTCATTTTTATATGTACAACTCTTGGAGCGTTATTTGTTTTTTTCTTTCGAGGAAAAGAAATCTCTCCCAAACTAAATAAAATCTTTATTGGTTTTGCGGCCGGTGTGATGTTTTCGGCTTCGTTTTTCTCACTAATTAAACCAGCGCTTGAAAGCGAAGTTAGTTATATGCCAACTTGGCTAATTGCGGTGATCTCGATTGTTTTAGGTGCTCTTTTTCTTTGGGGCATTGATAAACTTGTCCCACACTTCCACACAAGCGAACAACAAGATGAAGGTTTGCCATCTAGAAAATTATCGAAAACTTCTAAGATGTTTTTAGCTGTCACTATCCACAATATTCCAGAAGGTTTATCAGTTGGCATTGCCTTTGGTGTTGCTTTAGCTAACCCAGGAGACCAAGCTTTATTAGTTGGTGCTTTATTGCTTGCGATTGGTATTGGTATACAAAACATTCCCGAAGGCGCCGTGGTTTCTCTTCCTTTAAAGAGTGAAACTGGATCAAGCAAAAAAGCCTTTGTCTTTGGTATGTTAAGTGGTGCAGTTGAACCAGTTGCCGCCGTCATTGGTTTATTCCTTGCTATGCAAATCCAAGGAATTATGCCTTGGGCTTTAGCCTTCGCAGCCGGATGTATGATCTACGTAGTCGCGGAAGAAATGATTCCAGAAATGACAAGCGAAGGTCATGATCACTTTGGTGTCTGGTCATTCATTTTAGGATTTGTATTGCACTAGACTGTATTCAGTTATAAAAAATTGTTAATAAACAGCGAAAGCAAACTTTAATCTATCTTTGTTTAATCAATATCTTAAAAGGACAAAAGAAAAATGAACCGATTATGGCTCCAATTGCCATCTTAGGTTCACGTTTATATTCAATATAATTTCTACTTGTTATCAAAATAATTTTCAATCTTTGATTTAAGTGCGCTGACACATTGCTATAATATTATTGTCAAAGGTGGAAAGTCGGTGTTCGACCACGGCGCATTCTTAGTGAATGGAGTCAGCGTTTCAGGATTCACCGCCCTGTTTGATATGAACGTCTCGCTAGAGATGTTTTTATTTTAGCAATGAACGTCTTTCAAATTTTTGGTTTTTCATACCTAATTGAAGCCTTTAAGTCTAGGTATTACAATATTATCGGAGATATGAAATTATGAGAAAAAGTCTGATATTACTTGGAATAAGTACTCTAGTTCTTGTTAGCTGCAGTAGCGTTAACGAGAGTCAAGAATTAACACTATATAGAAAATCTAATTTATATATGGAGAAAAATAATGAAGTGTTCAATTTTCCTTTGTGGACATTTAATCGCAAAGGTGAAGGTAATGTTCCTTATGTCTCATTAAAAGAATTCTTGCCTGCAGTAAAATTTATTGATCAAGGATTTAAGACTGTAGAACCAAAATTAGATGTCTCTAATAGTAAAGGTATTTACACCATCAGTTATTCTAGTGGTGAAGGTGAACCTATTACCCATCCTTTTGTTTTTGATAAAAATAATCAGACCGTCACCATCAATAAAGAAGCAAAAGCGTTTTATCATCTTTTTTATGATTCCGACCCTAACATTGAAACAATGGAATATCTTTATAAACCAGTAGAAGAAAAGAATAGAGATTTTTCTATTACCGATAATCGCGTCATTGATTTAACTAAATATGGTTTAAAGATTATTGAACAAGATAATGAATTGTACGCTCCAATTGATTTATATCAAGTGATATTTAAGACTTCGATGTCCCCATCTGGTAATAATCATATTGTTTACAATGGTATTGATTATTTTGGATCTAATGGTTCTAGCATCGCGGCATCTTGCTATTCCTCTTCTTTACAATTTAATTTGCAAGAACCAAATATTCTCTTATCAGTTTTAAAAATAAGTCCCACGATATCGACAAAGCCCGAATTTTCCTTTGCACCTGTAAAACCTGGAGTTAATGAGAAATATCGTTTTGAATCCACGATTATTAAAGGTGGTGAATTTACCGTTATTTCAACACTAGAAAAAATTAATATTCCTGATTTCTTCTTACGTTTATCTTTAGATAATAACGGTCAAGGTCGTTATGTTTATATCAATAACGATACCAAAGAAGAATTTGAGATAGATAAAGCTTCTCTTATAGACAATAAGACTGTCACTTTCACCGAAGATAATGATTACATCAATCTCACTGTTTCTTATCCTAACGCTTTTATCCCTGGTAAGATGCAAGAGATTAAATCATCAATCAATAAGAACAAAACCTTCTTTTTAGAAGAAGAAAGAAGTAAAGAATACGCTTTATACGACTATAAGATTCTTAGTCTATATTTAGGTGAATATTATGGCCTTGTGCAATCTAATCCGAAAGTTAGAGATTCCGTTAATTTCTTAAAGCCGTATAAAGAAGAAATATTATCCCCTAATTATCATGATTATCATTTAGGTGTTTCTAAAATGGCGTTAGAAGGCATTGATGATGGTCATACAAAAGTATTGGGTTTTTCTAAATTCAGTAAAGATGACTTTAATAGCGAAGAAAATCAAGCTGCGATTAATGACATGGTGGGCCCTAGAAGAGGAAACATATTAAAATATGTCGAATTAGCGGAAGGCTATCGTTCCTCACAAAATTTAGGGCAAGGCTATCAAATCGTTGATGATACCGCTTATCTCACTTTTGATTCTTTCTCCGCGACTCCATTAAAACAGTTGAAAGAATATGATGCCGCGCCAGATACATATGTTGATAGAGATACCATTGGCTTTGCTTATACGGCGATGAAAGATGTCTCCGCCAATCATCCCGAAGTAAAACGCGTGGTCTTTGATTTATCTTGTAATACTGGTGGTATGGTTCTTGCTTTACCATTCTTATTAGGTTTAATGAAAAAAGATTTCCATATGAATTCGTATAATTATTACATTAATGATATGTGCCAAAGACATTATCAATTGGATTTAAATGAAAATGGTATATATGGAGAAGATGAAGATACATATGAAGGTCAATACGATTTCTATGTCTTAACTAGTGGTGCTTCTTTCTCTTGTGGAAATGCCTTCCCAGGCGCCGCGAAATACAATAAAGCTGCAAAGATTATTGGTAAAAGATCTGCCGGTGGTGCCTCTGGTGTTGATTATTTCACTTCACCTAGTGGTTTTGATTTAAGATGTTCATCATGTATGACAGAAGCCTTTGAATTAGAGGATGGCACTTTTATTGAAAATGACAAAGGTATTCCAGTCGATTTTGAAATAGATGAAGAATATTGGTATAACCGCACATTGCTCAATAGCAAATTAGACGAAATAGAAAATAATTAAGACTATCACTCTTCAAATTAAAACGATGATGGCAGACCCCCTTTTGATTATGCCTTCCATAGATTTTTTATTAAAAATATATGATAATTAATAATATGAAAAAAGCATTGCTCTTATTGCTACCATTTTTATTTGTGAGTTGCACCAATAAAAGTGGTGAAGTAATGACTGATTCAAAGATGGATATTAGCATGAAACTCTATATTGATGATTTGTTAATTGAAGATGTGACATGGGAAGATAACGATTCTGTGCACGCTCTTAGTCAACTTGCGGAAAATATTTTAACGATTAACATGCACGAATATGGTGGATTTGAACAAACTGGTTTAATTGGCCAATCAATTCCGCGAAAAGATAAACAAATAAATGTCAATCCCGGCGATATTGTTTTATATAACGGCAACCAAATATCGGTCTTTTATAACCCTAGTAGTTGGTCATACACTAAACTAGGTCATATCAATTTATCGAATGATAAGATTAACGAATTATTGAATAAAGAGTCTGTTGTCTTTGCCTTAAAATAAATCTTCATAAGATATGCAAAAAAGAAGAAAGAGAATTGTCATCACTTTATGTGTTATTGCCTCAAGCATTGTTACTTATTTTGCTTTTGGCTTAATCGGTGTCAGTGTGGCAGCGGATGCTTTCATCAATAAAAGAAATGGTGATTTGCAGGATGATATTTATTGTGTGCAAAAGACGCGTAAAGACTATCCCTTGCTAGATAATAGAGAAGAAATTTTATTTTCCTTGCGGTAATGAAACACTAGTTGGTTATTTATACGAGAATATCGCTCCTAAAGGCATCATTATCGTAGCTCACGGTGTGGCCAATTTTGCTGATGGCAATGGTGCACAATTACAAAATTATTATCTACAAAAAGGATATGATATCTTCGCAATCGATATGACAGGATGCGGCCAAAGCACAGGCAATGGCATCAAATCACTTTTCGAATCAAAATATTGCGTTAGTTCCGCGGTTAAATTGATTCAAGAAAATGAAAAAACAAAAGATTTACCCATTTTTCTGATGGGTCATAGTTGGGGTGGCTATGGTGTAGTGGCCGCGACCGATGAAATCGATGGTGTTTCTGCAGTGGCTTCTTTTTCTGGATACAATATGCCGAGTGATATGATGTATTATTTTGCGGAAAATTATACTTCCAAAGCCATCGCTATCACCAAACCCGCGATGGAATTTGGCGTTTCTTGTCTATGGGGCAAAAATGCTTATGTGACCGCCGAATCCGCGATAAAAAACAATCTAGACATTTCTTACGTCATTATTCATGGCGACAACGATGACGTTGTTCCATTAAATGGTGCGTCAATATATAGCCACGTCAAAGAAGACGGATATGATAATGTTGAATATCAATTAATCGAAGGAATGAATCACGATGCTCCTTGGAAGACTCTTTCCGCAATGGAATATACCAATCAATACGAAGAAGATCTAAAGAAATTGAGAAAACAATATAACAACCAATTACCGGAAGAAATAAGGCAAGAATATCTTGCTTCCATTGATTTAGAAAAATCGAGCGCTTTAAATGAACCTTTATTAGATTACATCGATGATATTTTCACTTCTTGCTTATAAATTAATGAAAAGATGAAAATTTTCTTTTGTTTTTATCGATAAAACAATAAGATAAAAGCGTTATTGAAAATTATGGAAAAGAAAAAGAAATTTCGTTTTAGAAGACCCACCAAAAAAGATAAATTGACCGCCTTAGAATTAATCGGCAAACATATTGAAAAATATCGGATTCTCATGATTGTGATGGCCTCTATTGTTTTATTAGCGGCCCTAGCTTTTTCCATTTATTGGCAATTTGATGAATTTTCTGCGGTCAATTATTTTGGTGAAAGAGGTGTCATAATTGACAACTTATATCTTGTTGTGCACCTTTCTTTCCTTGGCTTATGCCTTATCATTATTGGCACCTTAGTCTTGAACTTATTTAAGAAAATAGGCACTGTTGCCTTAGCGATTCTTTTCCATATTTACGCTTTTTTGATTTTAACTTTAGCGACTTTATTAAGTATTCTTGATTTGAAATTAGAATTGTCGCCGATTACTTTCATGATGGCTTGCGCCTTAATTGCTGGTCTATTCATGGTGGAACCGCGCTTCTTTATCTTTATTTCGTTCTCATATTATGTGACCATCATGATTTTCCAAGGTGTTAATCATTATCATTATTTTAGCAACGCTAATTACGTGGAAAACATCATCTATTTCTTAGCGTATGTGATTTTAACCGCTTTAATTTCGGTCCGTTATTATCGTGTCACTAGAAGTGAATATGAGGCCAAAAGAAAATTAGAAATTCTCACCTATTATGATGAATTAACTGGTTTATTAAACGAAAGATCCTATATGGCGGAAATTGACCGTATCGCGAAAGGCATTGAAGATGGCACTTTAGAAGAATTCGCCGTGGTGATGATGGATGTTAATAATTTAAAAGCCACCAATGATGCTTATGGTCATCATTATGGCTGCCATCTCATCGTTGAATGCGGTCATGTTTTACCTACCGTCTTCAAACATTCCCTTTTATATCATGTCGGCGGTGATGAATTTATCGCTATTGTCTATGGCGAAGATTACCGTAATTTTGAACAAGTGATGGAAGAATTTGATAAAACATTCTCTTATTCCCTCATTCAATATGAAGGACATGAATTAATATTCTCGGTGGCTAGAGGCTACACCAAATATCAAAAAGGTGACCGGTACCAGGATGTCATGCAGCGAGCGGATGACTTGATGTATGAAAATAAAAAGATGCTCAAAGAAAAATATAATATGAAAGGTAGATAGGCCCTCTATCTATTTTTTATAAATTCCAATTGATGTTTATTGCGAGAAATAATTCCTTGTTTTACTAATTTAGTAATTAAACGAGAAAGGGTTTCTCTTTCTAAATATAAGGTTTTTGCTAAAGAAGTGACGTTATTAAATGTAATTTTTCCATTATGCGTCAACATGTAGTAGTGCAATCTATCTTCCGCATTATTGAATGACAATAATTTGATTTGTAAATTGAGCTTTTTACCAAAATTAGCCTGTTCTTGTAGGTATTTTTCCAAAAATTGTTCATTGGATTTCATAATATCTAGCAAATCTTCTTTTTTTAGATAAGCGACTTGCGAATCAATGACCGCGGTGACATTACCACGATAATGATTGTCATCACTAAAAAGAAGGTTGTTGCCAAACATTCCATCTTCTTTGATGACGTTATAAATAATTTCTTTTCCGGAAAAAGAATATGAAACAATATCAATTTCCCCTTTAATGACAAATCCAACCGTATTACAAATACTGTTTTCTAAAAATATAATTTTTCCCGCTTCATATTTTTGATAAAGCAGTTTCTTTTTCTCTTGTTCTGACAATAATTGAATTAAATTAGCCATAGTGTGACTCAAATCACATATTATTTTATCCGTTTTTGTTAATATATCAACACACAAGGAGTTAATAACTATGAAACATATTACAAAAACAATGTTAATTGTCGCTTTAATGGGAGCATTCCTCACTGGATGTACCGATCAAAAAGATAGTCAATCCAAATGCGATGACTGCCATATTTTTAATACACAAAAGTTAGGTTTGAAAGTGGCCGCTCCAGCAGGTGCTCCAGCAGTCTCTTTATTCGCTCATTTAGATGAAAAGAATGTGGAAATCAACGCCGCTAATGCCGTGCAAGCTTATTTAACGGATAGTTCAGACAAAGATATTGTGATCTTACCCACGAATTATGGAATCAAACAAATTGTCTCCGCCGGTGTGAATTTCCAAATTGCCGCCACTGTGACATTTGGCAATTTTTTTCTTTTATCCACCGGCTTAGATGATGACGGTGTTTTAAATGAAAATGACAAAGTCATGGCATTTCAGCAAAATGGTGTTGGAGGAAAAATCTTCCAATATGTTTATGGAGATTTGAATCTTGATGTGACTTATGTTGGCGATGTATCAGAAGTCAAAGATGCTATTTTCGAAGTTAATGGCAACGCTTTTAATTATGATTATGCCTTATTAGCCCAACCCGTGGTTAATGCGGTCTTAAGTAAGAAAAGCAATTACAAAATCTACGCCAATATCCAAGAAAAATATCAAACCAAAAGTGGTGGTAAAGAAATTACCCAAGCCTCTATATTTGTGAAAAAATCTGCGAACAAAGAAAAAGTTGTCGAAGTTTTAAATATTCTCAAAGAAGATATTGCCCAATTATTGGATGATACTTCCTTTATCGTTGAAGAAACAAATGGTCTTGATAACGAATTTGTCACCGGTAAATTAAGTGGTACCGCCGAAGTGATTAAAAAATTATTAGATGATGGCAATCAACTAGGTATTGGTTATAAAGATGCCTATGGAAATAAAGCCAGTATCGACGCTTTTATTCAAACTTTAGGAATGGCTGAAACTAGTGAAGAAATTTATTTCCGCGCTTAAATCTAATACCGCCATATACGTTTATGGCATTTTCTTTGTCTTTTTAGTGTGGTGGATTATCTCCCTTAGCCAAGGAAGAGGAAATGTTGTATTTCCTAATCCCATTGAAACATTTGCGAAAACGGGAGAATTATTATCCGCTCCATACATATATAAATGTATAGGATGGACCCTATTAAGAACTCTAATAGGTTTTGGCTTCTCTTTCATCGTAGCTTTATTTCTTGGTGTATTATCGGGATATTGCCCTAAAGCCTATACATTTTTCAAACCATTAGTGATTGTTTTAAAAAGCGCACCAACCGCTGCTTTTATCTTTCTATTCTTAATTTTGGTGGGTTCTCGATACGCCGCCATATTTATTGTCTTTTTGGTCTCATTCCCCATTCTTTATGAATCAATTGTCGGTGGTTTAAATAGTTTAAATCAAGAAATCAAGGATGCTTTAAGAATCGATACCGGGAATTTCTTTGATAAATTCTTCCGCGTTCGTTTGCCTTTATCGTTCCCTTATATCGCTGTTGGCATTTTATCTAGTCTAGCTTTATCTTTTAAAACCTCCATTATGGCGGAAATCATTTCTGGTAATACCGATTACGGACTAGGCGCCGCTATTCGCGCTTATCGAAATATGGACCCCACCGACTTAACACCGATTTTTTCTGTTACTCTTATTGCCATTGTGATTGTTTTAATCATCGATTTATCGACAATGGCGTTGAAATATTTCTTTATTAAGAAACAATATTGATACTTGTTTGTTTAAGAATACAAAAAAAGTCTTTTTGTCGTGGCTTTATTGTATTACAATACTAATGTTTGGCGTGGTTAAACGCGTTTCGAGGAGATTTTATGGCTAAATTACAACCTGCAGCAGTGAAACTCATTACCGAAATCTGTCATCGCTATCAAGATGAACCGACACCCACGATGATGATCTTGGAAGATATCCAAAAAGAGTTTGGATATATCCCATTAGAAGTCCAAGAACTCGTCAGTGAATTAACCGGTGTCCCTGTTTCGGAAATCTATGGTGTTGTCACTTTTTATTCTTTCTTTTCTATGAATCCCAAAGGCAAATATGTCATTGGTGTTTGTTTGGGAACAGCCTGCTATGTCAAAGGCAGTCAATTAGTTCTTGATAAATTCAGTGAATTATTAGGCATCAAAGCGGGTGAAACCACCCCTGATGGTTTATTTACCTTAGATGTCTTACGTTGCATCGGCGCTTGTGCGATTGCTCCCGCTGTTTCGATTAACGGCAAAGTCTATCCCCAAGTGAAAGTGGATAACGTCAAAAATATTATCGCAGACTATCGTGCACAGGAGGCTCAATAATATGGAAGTGAAAAGAATTGAAAACGAACAACAACTCCAAGAGAGAATGAGCCATTGCGCCAAATGTCTCGATTTAAAATTCCATTGTGAACCAGGCAAAAAAGCCATCGCCATCTGTGGTGGTACCGGATGTTTATCCAGTGATTCACAAGACATTTTAGATAAATTCCACGCTTTAATTAAAGAAAATCACTTAGAAGATAAAGTCACTGCGAATATCGTCGGTTGCTTTGGCTTCTGTTCACAAGGTCCTTTTGTGAAAGTCTATCCCGAAGAAACTCTTTACACAAAAGTGAAAACCAAAGATGTCGAAGAAATCTTCAATAAAGACATCTTAAATAACGAAGTGGTCGAAAGATTATTATTCGTCGACCCCCAAACTAAAGAAAAAGCCCAAAGACAACATGATATCGGCTTTTATAAATTACAACACCGTGACATCGCTTTACACGGAAATGGTGAAATTAACCCCGAAGATATTTCCGAAGCTTTAGGTTATGGTGCGTTCAAAGGTTTATTAAGAGCCCTTCATATGTCCCGTAAAGAAGTCATTGATGAAGTCTTAAAATCGGGTTTAAGAGGCCGTGGTGGTGCGGGCTTCCCCACTGGTAAAAAATGGTCTTTTGTCCCTGATACTGATGAACCAAAATATATGATTTGTAATGGTGATGAAGGTGACCCAGGAGCCTTTATGGATCGTTCCATCATCGAAGGTAATCCTTGCGCGGTTATCGAAGGTATGATGATTGCCGGTTACGCGATTGGTGCGGAAAATGGTTATTTCTATGTCCGTGCTGAATACCCAACCGCAGTGGCCCGTTTAAGAAAAGCCATTAAAGATTTAGAAGATGTCGGCTTATTAGGCGATAACATTCTCGGCACTGGCTTCTCCTTTAGATGCCATGTCCGTTTAGGTGCTGGCGCTTTCGTCTGTGGTGAAGAAACCGCTTTAATCAATTCCATTGAAGGAAAACGTGGTATGCCACGTCCTCGTCCACCTTTCCCCGCTGTGAAAGGCTTATGGGGACATCCTTCTTGCGTTAATAATGTGGAAACATTAGCATGTGTCCCATATATCTTAAGAGAAGGTTGGGAAAAATTTGCCGCGATTGGTACTGATGATACCAAAGGTACGAAAGTCTTTGCTTTAGGTGGCAAAGTTAATAATGTCGGCTTAGTGGAAGTCCCCATGGGTACCACATTAAGACAATTAATTTTTGATATCGGTGGTGGTATTCCTGGTAATAAGAAATTCAAAGCCATCCAAACCGGTGGTCCTTCTGGTGGCTGCTTAACCGAAAAAGATTTAGATACCCCAATCGACTTCGGTAGCCTTGTCGCTGCCGGCAGTATGATGGGTTCTGGTGGCGCAATCGTCATGGATGAAGATAACTGTATGGTGGATGTCGCCAAATTTTATATGACATTCATCTGTGATGAATCATGTGGTAAATGCTCTCCTTGCCGTATCGGCACGAAGAGATGCTTAGATATCTTAACCAAGATTTGTGATGGTAAAGGTTCTCCCGAAGACCTCGATGAATTAAATGAATTATCCGTTCATATTAGAAATAATTCACTTTGCGCTTTAGGACAAACCGCGACCAACCCAATTCTTTCCACAATGAAAGCGTTCCCGGAAGAATATCAAGCCCATGTCGTGGATCATAAATGTCCCGCTCATGTGTGCAAAAATATGATGGAATATTACATCGTTCCCGATAAATGTATGGGTTGTGGTTTATGTATGCGCAATTGCCCTGTTTCTGCCATTGCCCCGAATAATGAACCAGCAAAATTACCCAATAAATTTAGACACGTTATTGACACAACAAAGTGTGTTAAATGTGGTTCTTGTATGAGTGGTTGCCACTTCGGCGCCATCATCAAGAGATAGGAGGAAATAATTATGGCATTAGTGAACATCAAAATTAATGGTCAACCTTACCAAGTTGATAATTCCTTAACTGTCTTAGAAGCCGCGAAAAAATGCGGTTATGAAATTCCCTCTTTATGTGCCTTCAACCATGGCAAATGCTCTTTAGCGAGTTGTCGTGTTTGTCTTGTGGAAGTCGTGGGTGCTCGTGGCTTAGTGGCTTCTTGCGCTTACCCCGTCAATGAAGGCATGCAAATTATTACCAATTCTCCCAAAGCCGTTGAGGCTCGTCGTGCTTCCGTGGAACTCATCTTATCTAACCACGAAAAAAACTGCTTACAATGTGAGAAAAATGGTCATTGTGAATTATTACATGTCGCGGAAATGGTGCAAGCTAGAGACCGCAAATATGTCGGTGTGATGACGGATAAAACAGTCGATGAAATCGCTCCTGGATTAACCCGTAATACCGCGAAATGTATTTTATGTGGTAGATGTATTGAAAGATGTAAAGAAGCACATGGCATTTCCATCCTCGGATTTGAAAATCGTGGATTTAAAACCATTGTGGCTCCGGTACAAAATCGTAGCTTTGCGAAATCTCCATGTTTACAATGCGGCCAATGTGTTAATGTCTGTCCTACTGGCGCCTTAATGGAACATAGTGAAATCGCGAAAGTTGATGCCGCCTTTAAAGCGGGTAAAAAAGTCATCGTGCAAACGGCCCCTGCTGTTCGTGCGGCCATCGCGGAAGAATTCGGTGAAAAAATTGGCACTGTCGGCACTGGCAAAATGGTGGCTGCTTTAAGAAGATTAGGCTTCTACCGTGTCTTTGACGTCAATTTCGGTGCTGATTTAACCATCATGGAAGAAGCTCATGAATTATTAGAAAGAATTACCAAAGGTAACGCTCCTCTTCCGCAATTAACAAGCTGTTCCCCAGGTTGGATTAATTATTTGGAATATTTCTATCCTGAATTAATTCCTCATCTCTCCACTTGTAAATCTCCCCACATGATGCAAGGTGCGATTACCAAAACTTATTTTGCCAAATCTCACGATATTCCAAAGGAAGATATCTTTGTAGTTTCTATCATGCCTTGTACGGCGAAAAAATATGAAGCCAGCCGTAAGGAAATGGCGGATGATGTTGATGCTGTCTTAACCACTCGTGAAATCGCTAAGATGATTAAACGCGCTGGTATTAATTGGCAAAAACTTCCTGAAGAAGAATTTGATCAAGACTTATTAGGCGAATATAGTGGTGCTGGTGTCATCTTTGGTGTCACTGGTGGCGTGATGGAAGCCGCTTTAAGAACCGCCTATTATTGGCTCACTGGTGAAGAATATCAAAAAATTAATTTCACCGAAGTGCGTGGTTTAGAAGGTGTTAAAGAAGCCACAATTGATGTTAAAGGTACCCCCGTTAGCGTCGCTGTCTGTTCTGGTATGGTGAATGCCAAGAAATTACTTGATGAAATCAAAGCCGGTAAATCCAAATACGCTTTCATCGAAGTGATGTGCTGCCCAGGTGGCTGTATCAATGGTGGTGGTCAACCTTATGTGCACCCCGCATTATTACCAAATGAAGATGACGATATTTTAGATACTTATCGCGCGAAGAGAGCAAGTGTCTTATATAGCGAAGATGAAAGACAAATTATCCGTCAATCTCATAACAACAAAGATATTCAAAAACTCTATCAAGATTTCTTAAAAGAACCCGGAAGCGAATTAGCGGAAGAATTATTACATACCACTTATGTCGCTGATAGAGAGAAATATCCCAATAAATAATTTTTAAAGAGAATCGCAAGGTTCTCTTTTTATTTTATTTACATAAAAGGAAAAAGAATTATAATAAACCCAAGGTAATTGACTATGGCAAGAATCATTTTAGTGGGAGGGGGATCCTCTTCTGGAAAAACATTTATCACCAAAAGCGTGATGGAAAGAGTCGGAGAAGAAAATGTTACACTTCTCTCTTTAGATGATTATTATAAAGATCAAAAAGAGAAAACTTTCGAAGAAAGAGTGACCACCAATTACGACCACCCAAAAGCTTTTGACTGGAAATTAATTAGAAGTCATATCAAGGCTTTAAAAGAAGATAAGTCCATTGAAAAACCCATTTATGATTTTGTCACCCATTCTCGTAAAGAAGAAACCGAGATTATCGAGCCGAAAAAAATCGTCATGGTGGAAGGTATTATGGCCCTCATCGATGCCGATTTAAGAAAAATGGGTGATTTAAAAGTTTTTATCCGTGCATCCGCGGAAAGAAAATTCCTCCGTCGTATGATTCGTGATAAACAAGAAAGAGGTCGTTCTATTGAATCGATTGTCACCCAATATTTTGCCACCGTGCAACCGATGTATGAAGAAATCATTGAACCTAGTAGCAATTACGCTGATTTGATTATCAATAATGATGGTAAGAAAAATTTATCTGTAGATATTTTGACCTTCCTCATCTTACGTGAATTAGATATGGAAAATGGCGATTTAGAAAAACGTTCTAACGATATCGAAAACGAATTTTCCGCGGAGATTTTAAATAAAGTATTTTAATAATGGATAACGAGAAGCAAGAACAACATAAAGCTAAATCATTTTTTATCTGGCTGAAAAATAATTTGATGCGAACCACGAATGGAATGGCCATTGGTTTATTTGGCACTCTTATTATTGGTACTATTATCAATTTATTAGCCAAAATCCCCAATTTATCTTTTGTTTCCACTTGGGCTTTAGCCTTACAAGGGTTGATGGGCGCTGGTATTGGTTTAGGTGTGGCTTTATCTTTAAAAAGGAATGGTGTCACCGCCGTCGCCATCATGGCCGCTGGTTTTCTTGGTAATTTTGCCTTTATTTGGGTTACCCACGATATGATGCCAAGCGCTGAACAATATACCGTCTTTTCTATCGGCGATCCTTTATCATGTTATATTTCCTCTATTTTGGCGGCTCTCGCCATTAAATATATCAATAAAAGAAAAACACCTGTTGATTTGATTTTAATTCCTCTGGTGGGCGTTATGAGTGCGATTTTATATTCTGCTTTCTTAGCGGAATGGGTGCATTTCATCACTTTATTTATTTCTTGGCTCATCCAAGTGAGCACAAATGCCGTACCGGTATTGATGTGTATCATTATTTCCGTCCTTGTCGGTATGGCTTTAACCGCGCCGATTTCTAGCGTGGCGATATGCGCTGCGATTGCAATTGGCAACACACCTTTAGCAGCCACTGCGGCTTTAATTGGCTGTTGCACCCAAATGGTAGGATTTGCGGTACAAACTGCTCACGATAATAAGTGGGGTAGTGTTTTGGCCGTGGGTTTAGGTACGTCTATGCTACAATTTAAAAACATTATTAGAAAACCCATTATTTGGTTACCAACTATTATTGTTTCCGCAATATTGGGGCCTTTAGCGATGGTTTTCCCAAAAATAGAAATATCAGATGATGCTTTGATTCGTTCTTTGTCTGTTGGAGCGGGGATGGGTACCAGTGGTTTAGTTGGCCCAATTAATTTCTTTGATGTTTATAATTACAATTGGGTCGCCATTGTGGAAATAGTGGGTATTGCTATTATTGGCTCTGGCCTCTTAGTGTTCCTTGTTGATTTATTATTCCGTAAAATTGGCTTAATTAAAAAAGGTGATTTTTCTTTAGCAAAAGATATTTAATATGGGTATTATCAAAGATAAATTTCATCAATCAATGGCTAGACAAGAAGAGCAACCCTATCTTGTCTATTTTCGTTTATCTAATTGCCCTAATTTAAAGGCAGAACCCTATTCTTTTTATAGCGGTAACAATAAATTGAATGGTTATTTTTATTATTATGATGGCTATCAAGAAGATGTCTTAGTGATCTTTTGTCATGGCATCGGTGGTGGTCATTCTTCGTATTTAAAAGAAATTAATGAATTAGCGAAAATGGGTTATCGCGTTTTAGCATATGACAACACGGGATGTGTTTCTTCGCAAGGAGAAAGTATTGTGGGTTTATCGATGTCATTAAAAGATTTAGATAATGCGATTATTTCCTTAAGACAAAGCGGGGAAATCGAAAATAAAAAGATCTATGTCGTTGGTCATTCTTGGGGTGGTTTCGCCGCGAGTAACATATATAATTTTCAAAAAGTCGATAAAATCGTCGCTATTTCACCATTCATTTCCATTGAAGCGGAATATCGTTCTTTGTTTAAAGGATTTGCAAAATTAATCGTGCCTTCTATTTTAAGAATAGAACAAAAAGAAGTGGGAAAATGGGCCAAAAGTTCTGCGATTAAAGCTTTAAATAAGGAAGATGTTAATGCTTTAATTATTCATTCGATTGATGATGATGTTGTTTTATATAAAACAAACACTAAGGAATTACAAAAGAAAATTCATCAACCAAATGTCCAATTTTATATTGTGGATGGGAAAGGACACCATCCTCAATTTACCGAAGAAGCAGTTAATTACTTTAATGAAACTTTCCAAACATTTAATGACAAAATCAAAAATAAATCTATTCAATCTTTAGAAGATAAAAAAGCTTATTTCCAAGATAAAGACTTCAATAAGATGACTTTACAAGATGAGAAAATATGGTCACTTATTGAACAATATCTCAAAAACGATTAACACAATAAAATATTTAACTTTAAGTTAGATATTTGCTACAATAGGTGCGGCTATAATATAAGGAGAAATTATAAATGGCAAAAATTACATATGTTCATGGTCGTGAAGTATTAGACTCTCGCGGCAACCCCACAGTCGAAGTCGAAGTGAGATTAGATGATGGCACACGTGCCTCCGCAATCGTTCCTTCTGGTGCTTCTACTGGTGAAAGCGAAGCTCTTGAATTAAGAGATGGTGACAAATCGAGATATTTAGGCAAAGGCGTTTTAAAAGCTGTCGCCAATGTCAACGATATTATTGGTCCAGCAGTTTTAGGTATGGAAGCCACCAACCAAACCGCTTTAGACCGCAAATTATTAGCATTAGATGGTACTGCTTTTAAAAAGAATTTAGGTGCTAATGCAACATTAGGTGTTTCCTTAGCCGTTGCTAGAGCCGCTGCTAACAGTGTTGGTTTACCACTTTATCGTTATATTGGTGGAACCAATGCCAAAGTATTACCAACCCCCTGTATGAATGTTATCAATGGTGGCGCTCATGCTGAATCAACCGTTGATTTCCAAGAATTCTTCATCATTCCTGCCGGCTTTGATACCTTCAAAGAAGCTCTTCGCGCTGGTGTTGAAGTATTCCACGCTTTAAAGAAAGTCGTGAAAGGCAAAGGTTATGAAACTGGTGTCGGTGATGAAGGTGGTTTTGCGCCAAGCTGCAAACACGGTAACGAAGAACCTTTAGATTTAATTGAAGAAGCTATTAAGAATGCTGGCTATAAAGTTGGTGAACAAATTTTCTTAGGTATGGATGTGGCTTCTAGTGAATTCTATGATCCTGAAACTGGTAAATATACCTTAAGCAAATCTGGTGAAGGTTCTTATGATTCCAAAGGCTTCATCAAATATTTAGAAAAATTAGTGAAAGATCACCCCGCGATTATTACCATCGAAGATGGCCTTGCGGAATCCGATTGGGAAGGCTGGGCCTTATTAACCAAAGAATTAGGCAACAAGATTCAATTAGTGGGTGATGATTTATTCGTTACCAATCCTGCTTTCTTAAGAAAAGGTATTGATAATGATGTCGCTAATTCCATCTTAATTAAAGTCAATCAAATTGGTACTTTAACCGAAACATTAGACGCGATTAGATTAGCGCACACCAACGCTTATACAACCATGGTCTCTCATAGATCTGGTGAAACCGAAGATACCACAATTGCCGATTTAGCGGTCGCTGTTAACGCTGGCCAAATCAAAACTGGTTCTGCCTCACGTACTGACCGTATGGCGAAATACAATCAATTATTAAGAATTGAAGAAGAATTAGGCGAAGATGCTCAATATCTTGGCTTAAAAGCTTTCAAAAATCGTTAATAATTAACTAAATCATTAATAGGAGCATCGTTTGGTGCTCCTTTTTTGATACTTAATAGTTGCGTTATAGAAATAAATTGCATACAATTAAATCGTAAAAAAGGAGAACCCATTATGTCATTATATGAAATCGAAGTATTAAATAATAAAGGACAACCAGTTTCTTTAAAAGAATATGAAGGAAAAGTATTATTGATTGTTAATACCGCGACGGGATGTGGATTTACGCCACAATATGAAGGTTTAGAAAATCTTTATGAAAAATATCACGAACAAGGATTTGAGATTTTAGATTTCCCTTGCAATCAATTTTTCCATCAAGCGCCTGGTAGTGATGAAGAGATCCATCAATTTTGTACTTTGAAATACAACACGAAATTCCCAAGATTTAAGAAAATAGAAGTAAATGGTAAAAATGAATCACCTCTATATACTTTTTTAAAATCACAAAAGAAAGGGAACATAAAGTGGAACTTCACCAAATTCTTGATTAATAGAGAAGGTGAAGTTATTGCCCGTTTTGCTCCCACGGATAAACCAGAAAAATTTGCTAAAGATATTGAAGCTTTACTTTAATTGATATGGATAAAAACGAATCATTAAAAATTGAAAACCAATTGTGTTTTCCTCTATATGCCGCGTCAAAAGAAATAATTGGTAAATATAACGATATATTGGCAGAGCTAGATTTAACCTATACTCAATATATTGTGATGCTCGTTTTATGGGAATATTCTTCCCTTAGTGTGAAAGAACTTGGCGCTAAAATTTATCTTGATAGTGGCACTCTTACCCCCTTACTTAAAAAATTAGATAAAAAGGGTTATATTTCCCGTACTCGTCAAGAAGAAGATGAACGCATTGTGATAGTTACATTAACGGAAAAAGGTGCTAAATTAAAAGACCAAGCCAAAGAAGTTCCTATTAAAATAGGAAAGTGTATTCCGTTATCAAGCGAGGAGGCTAAAACTTTATATACTTTGTTATATAAGATATTAGGTAATTTATGAATTCAGCGCGTGAAAAGAAAATTATTACCACCAGTATTATTGGTATTTTGGGTAATCTCGTTTTAGTGGGTATCAAAGTCACATTTGGCTTTTTAGTCAACGCGATTTCCCTTATTTCTGATGGTATCAATAATTTGACCGATGCTCTATCTTCTTTAATAACGATTATCGGTACCAAATTAGCCAATAAAAAACCTGATAAAAAGCATCCATATGGTCATGGAAGAATTGAATATTTGACTTCTTTAGCTATTTCCATTTTAGTATTAGTTGCGGGTGTGACCGCGATTGTAGAAGCTATACAAGGACTTGTGAGAGGCGAAGTATTTCCTAGCTATACACAATTATCTTTAATCCTTATTGCGGTTGGTATTTTAATTAAGATTGGCTTAGGAATTTTCTTTAAAATACGTGGAAAAAAATATCATTCAGAAGCTTTATCCGCGAGTGGAACTGACGCAATTGGTGATGTTATATTATCTACTTCTACTTTAGTAGTAGCCCTTCTTTGTTTCTTTATTCCTGATGCCGCTAAGTGGCATTTAGAATGCTATTTATCTATCCTCATTGGTTTATTTATCCTTAAAGCGGGCATCGAAATTCTTTTAGAAGCGGTCAGCAATATTATTGGTAAAAGATCTGATCAAAATATCATCAATGCTTTAAAAACAATGGTCTGTACTTTCCCACAAGTACAAGGTGCTTATGATTTAATTCTCAATAATTATGGACCCGAAAGAATCATCGGTTCTGTGCATATTCAAGTCGATGACAATATGACTGCGAAAGAAATACATAAAATCACCCGTGAAATTCAAACCCGTGCTTATAGCGAATATAATGTTATTTTGACCGTGGGAGTTTATGCGAATAATGATAGTGATGATGTCACTAATGTCAAAAAAGATTTATTAAACATTATCAAAAAATATCCGGAAGTAATTCAAACACATGGTTTCTTCCTTGATAGTGAAAAACATTTAGTCACATTTGATATTATTATCGAATTTAAAGCGGAAAATCACCCGCAAATCATCGCTAATATTAAAAATGAAATCAAACAAATGCATCCAGAATATGATTATGCGGTCATTGAGGATTTAGATATATCCGATTAAGATATCTTTTTCTCTTATTCTTCGTTATATTTATTAATATGGAAGGCGAATTTAATAATTTAAGTACTGATAATTTAGCGACAAATTTCACGAATAGTCCGAATAATTTGGAGCTTAGTGACGAACTAGCCGCTGATCCCATCTATACCAGAAAAATGGGAACTGCTTATTCCGCGGGTAAATGGGCCAAAAGAGCAGTAGTTATCACCGGTATCACGCTAACTGTTACCGCCACGGCTATTTTGGGTGGTAATGTTATTCGCAATGCTTATGTTAATAACCCCCCAAAATTAGTGGATGGTTATCAATTTGTTATCACTGAAGATAATACCTTGGATTATCAATTCACCATCGCGGACAATCAAAACAATTACGCGGTGAAATTCATTGTTTATCAAAAAAGTAACGAAAGATTATTCTATCTAGATTGCTCAACACCACAAGAATATCGTGGCACAATTGAGGAATTACCAATTAATAAACATATCACCTATCAAATTTATTTTACTAATCGCTTTGATTATCAAAAAAATTTAATAGCAAAAACCATTTGGACAGCAAAGGAGTGAGAATATGCCGGAAGAAATTGATTTAGAAGAAGTACAAGTAAGTAAAAGAGTGGAAAAGAAAAGAAATTGGTGGACCAAAAAAACCAAATCACAAAAATTTTCTTTCATCCTCGCTCTTGTTGTTTTAGTAATATCCATTTTTGCTATTTTTGCCTGGATTTATTGCCGTCAATTATTTGGCGATGAAATCGGTAATTCCGCTTTAGGATTTTATGAAAACGGCGAAGGAGAAATAGTTTATTTCAATAATGGTTGGGAAGTGATTGGCTATCGCGCCGCCAATTCTTTAAGATCGTGGATTTTGACTTTCTTTATTATCGCCATTACCATTGCTTTAGTTTTTATCGCTAATGTATTAATCCACTTATTTACTAGCAATGGATCGAGAAAAAAACAAACAGTCGGTTCTTTATCTAAATCCTTAGTTAAATACATTGGCATTATTCTTGCTATTGGCTTTATTTTAGCGGCTTGGGGTGTTGATGTTGCTGGTATTATTGCCGGTGTTGGTGTTTTAACCCTCATTGTTGGTTTAGGATGTCAATCATTAATCCAAGATGTTGTCAGTGGTTTGTTCATCGTTTTTGATGATTATTTTGCCGTTGGTGATATGGTTATTATTGATGGATTCCGCGGCATTATTACCGATGTCGGATTAAAGACCACTAAATTACAAGATGCTGGTGGTAATATCAAATCAATCTCTAACAGTCAAATCACCACAGTGGTCAATTTATCACGTTTGGATTCCATGGTCACTGTTTCTATTGGTTGTGCTTATGAAGAAGATATTGTCCGCGTTGAAGGCGTTATTGCTTCGGCGATGGAAGATTTCCAAAAGAAAATCCCAAATATTACCAAAGGTCCATTCTATAAAGGCATAGATTCTATTTCTGCTTCATCAATTGATTTTTTGGTTTTAGCGTATTGTAAAGAAGCTAATCGTTTCCAAGTAACACGTGATTTAAAGAAAGAATTAATTCTTTTATTTAGAGAAAATGACATCATGATTCCCTATAATCAAATTAGTGTTAATAAAGAAAATCCGAAAGATCGACCCACGGCAAATGAAGTCCAATTAGCGTGGTCGAAAAAAGTGACAAAAGAAATACGTGAAGTCGATAAAAAAGAAGAACCGAAAAAGAAAAAGAATATCTTAAAAAAGGTTGCTGATTCAGTGAAAGCCACCGCGGAAGAAAACGAAATTTAAAAAAGGAGCATTGCTCCTTTTCTTTATAATGAGGCTTTATAACCCGCTTCGTTAACAGCGGTAATAAGGTCTTCCACTTTGGCGTTGCCATCTACGGTGGCGTTATTATCTTGTAATGAAACTTCTACTTTAGTGACACCAGGCACTTTTTCTAAAGCTTCTTTAACATGTGCTACACAGTGCACACACATCATGCCTTCAATTTTTAAAATAGTGGTCATTTGTTCTTCTCCTTGTTTGATCTGACATAAATCTATTTGCTTTAATATTTCGGGAACTATTACTTTTTTGTTCTTTTTCTTTATTTTATAAGGATTAAATAAATTTAATCTTAAAGCATTTAAAACCACAAAGACACTCGATAAGGCCATTGCCGCACTTGCCATCCACGGGGCTAATTTATATAATCCGAAAGCGGAAAATGCCCCCGCAGCAATGGGAATCATGATGATGTTATAAAAGAAAGCCCAGAAAAGATTTTCTTTGATATTTAATAGAGTTTCTTGACTTAAACGTATTGAAGCGTAAGCGTCCATTAAAGAAGATTTCATTAAAACAATAGAACCGCTTTCGATGGCGATATCGCTACCTTGTCCGATGGCAATGCCAATATCAGCAGCAGTTAATGCCGCAGCATCATTAATTCCATCACCCACCATAGCTACTTTGCCATGGTTTTCCAAAAGCTTAATAATTTCTAATTTATCTTCTGGTAATAATTCGCTGATGACATAATCTATACCAACTTCTTTAGCAATATATTGCGCTGCTTTTTGATTATCCCCTGTTAACATAACAGGAACAATACCCAAATCTTTGATTTGACTGATAGCTTGTTTGCTATCTTCTTTGACAACATCAGCGACCGCAATAATGCCAATGATTTGCTTATCTTCAACAAAAATTAGCGGTGTTTTACCTTGATTAGCGTATTCATCTAAATATTCGTTTATTTTTTCATAATTGATTTGGTTATTATCTAAAATCTTTTTATTTCCCGCTAAATAGTGGTGTCCATCGATATCTCCTTTTATTCCCATACCAGGTAAGGCGATAAAATTATCGACTGGTAAAATCTTAACACCCATTTCTTTGCCTTTTTCTTTAATGGCAATAGATAAAGGATGTTCGCTTGAAAATTCTAAAGAAGAAGCAATTTGGAGAAATTTTTCTTCATTATATTGATTGAATGTTTTGATATCACAAACATGAGGTTCACCTTTGGTGATGGTTCCGGTTTTATCTAATAAAAGAAAATCTATTTTTCCGGTTTCTTCAATAGCGGTAGCATTTTTAAATAAGATACCATTTCTGGCTCCTTTTCCTGAGCCCACCATAATGGCAACAGGAGTGGCTAAACCTAAGGCGCAAGGACAAGATATGACTAATACCGATATTCCTCTTTCAATAGCGTATGAGAGTAATGTCGTATTAATATCACTATGATTTTGTAAAAAAGATTGTCCAAAGATCATCCAACCCGCAAAGACTAATAAGGCAATACCGATGACAATAGGGACAAAAATTCCTGCTACTTTATCGGCAATACGACTGATTTTGGCTTTGCTACCAGCGGCGGTTTCAACCATTTTTACAATCTGATTAAGGGTGGTATTTTCACCAACACGAATTGCCCTACATGTTAATGTGCCATTTTTGTTAATTGTGGCGCTTTTGAAGATATCACCAATATTTTTATCTATTGGCATGCTCTCACCCGTTAAAGCGCTTTCATCAACGCTTGAATAACCAGATATGATTTGTCCATCAACGGGTATTGATTCACCAGGTCTAACAATAAAAACATCATCGATTTTTACTTCCTCTAATTCGACAATAATTTCTTTATCTTCTCTAATTACATGCGCGGTTTTTGGTGCTAGTTCTAATAACGATTTAATCGAGGTAGTTGTTTTACCTTTAGCGTAGCTTTCTAGTGTTTTTCCAATCGTAATTAATGTTGGTACCATACCCGCGGTTTCAAAAGAAATATTCATCATGACCATCTGCATCATTTCTTGCCGACTAGCTAAATCTTCTCCTGACATTGCATGATGGGCTAAAACAAACATTAATATAAAGGAATATATAAAAGCCACACCAGAACCTAGCATGACCAAAGTGTCCATATTAGGACCACCATGGAAGAGAGCCTTGCTACCACTGATAAAGAATTGACGGTTGATGATTAATAT
This sequence comes from uncultured Bacilli bacterium, assembly GCA_905236715.1. Lineage (GTDB taxonomy): Bacteria > Bacillota_I > Bacilli_A > RFN20 > CAG-826 > RUG13091. The sequence goes on from CAJOMQ010000012.1 coordinate 65,261, forward strand.
GACTAAGGCAATACTCATTTCTATCAAAGATAGAATTAAAACGTTTTCTTTTAAATAGCCTAATGGCCAATTAAACATATATCCCATACCTAAATAAATTAAAGGTATTAATAAAATCAAAGAAATGATTAATCTCTTTAATAATTTGGGTGTTTCATGATCAACAAAATCATCTTTTTTGTTAGCTTTTATGGAAGGCGAAATTACCGCTAAAGAGGCACCATATCCCGCTTTTTCAACAGCAGAAATAATGTCTTTGCTAGTCACATTATCTTCATAGGTAACAAGCATCGAATTAGTCAATAAATTAACTTTGACTTCTTTCACCCCAGCAATCTTACTAACAGCGTTATTAATCCTCGCAGCGCAAGCGGCACAGCTCATTCCGGTAATATGATATTTTTCATTAATCTTCATATTTATTTTAATTTTTTCATTAATTCAATCGACTCTTCCAACGAAGATAAATCATTGTTTTTCAAATCATCAATAACGCATGATTCCATGTGCTCTTTTAAGATAATATAACCGACTTGTTGCAAGGCATTTTCGACCGCGGCAATCTGGGTTAGGATATCACTGCAGTAGCGGTTTTCTTCGATCATTTTACTAATTCCCGAAATTTGGCCGTTAATTCTATTTAACCTATTTTTCAGTGATTTTATTTCTTCTTTATTTCTTGGTGTGTGCTTTTGTTGACAGTGTGGGCAATTTTCCATAATGTAATCTCCGAAAAATATAATATACCCCCCACGGGTATTTGTAAAGCTACCGCCATTTTATTTTTTGAAAATGAACAATTTGTTTTGATGGCATCTTTTAATTTTATTAAACGTAAAAATTTACATATACAAACGATTTGGAAATAATTTATAATTATTACTGGAGATATTTTTATTTAATGAAACAAGATGTCCGTATTATCGAAATCAAAAAGAGTGTTTTTGCTGCTAACGAAAAAACCGCTGATGATTTAAGAAAAGAATTAAAAGACAAAGGTGTTTTCTTATTGAATGTGATGTCCTCGCCTGGTTCTGGTAAGACAACCACTCTCACACAATTGATTAATGTATTGAAAGACAAGATTAAAATCGCCGTTATGGAAGCGGATATCGATAGCGATGTCGATGCGAAAACCATCGCGGAAAAAACCGGTGTCCAATCAATTCAATTACATACAGGTGGTATGTGCCATCTTGATGCGGAAATGACCAGCCAAGGATTAAATGGCCTTGATAATCTCGACGATTTAGATTTAGTCATCTTAGAAAATGTCGGTAATTTAGTTTGCCCGGCGGAATTTGATACTGGTGCAGTCACTTCCATGACCATTTTATCGGTCCCCGAAGGTGATGATAAACCTTTAAAATATCCCCTTATGTACCAAGTTTGTGACTTGGTGGTTATTAATAAAATTGATGTTTTGCCTTATTTCACTTTTGATATGAATAAGGTGAAAGAAAATATCAAAATGCGTAATCCGAAAGCGGACATCATCCCCGTTTGTGCTTTAAATGGACAAGGTATTGATGTTTTAGCGGATTACATTTTAAAAATGGTAAGAAACTGGAAGGAATAACAAGGAGGTAATTCACATGCCAGAATCATATAACAAGAATCCTGCGACAATTTCCAAATATGAAGGTGAAAAGGATTTTCAGAAAAAATACGCCAAATTAGGAAAGAAAATCACTGATAATGTCGGTCATAAATTACTTGGTGTGAAAGCGGAAGACGCCGAATATTTTGGTCTCAGAGAAGTCTTAACCGAACCAGAAGTTGATTTGTGTTTAAAATTAAAACAACGTAAATGGTACACCCTCGCAGATATTTGCCAATTGATGAAAAAGGAAATGACTCCTTTACAAGTAAAGGAAACATTAGACCTTTGTGCGGTGCATGGCATTATTGAATATGATTACGGTGATCATTATACCGATGATGGCCCCGTCAATAAAAACTGGGATGAAGAATATAAAGCCAAAGAAAAAAGATATAGAATGTCATATTTTGTTCCCGGCAGTGCGGAATTATTTAATTCCTCCATCGATAGAATTGAAAAAGCTCCCCCGGTTGCTAATTTCTTTGAAAGAATGACATTCTTACCTCTTGAACACATTACTTCCATGATTATGCCTGGTGGTAACGGCATTGGTATGCACGTTATCCCGGTGGAAAAAGAAGTCCAAATGAATAAGGAATCCGTCAAAATTGAAAAGATTTCTTATTGGTTAAAGAAATATGAAGGTCACATCTCCGCGGGCATTTGTTCTTGTCGTGCATCTCGTGCGATGTTAGGCGAAGGATGCACTGATGACCACAACGATTGGTGTATTCAATTAGGTGATATGGCAGATTACACGGTGGAAACTGGTCGTGCCCATTACATCAGCAAAGAAGAAGCATTAGATATTTTAGAAAAAGCGGAAAAGAATGGTTATGTTCACCAAACCACCAATATCGATGGTGCAGACCATATCTTTGATATTTGTAACTGTAACCCCAAAATCTGTAATGCGTTAAGAACCGCTCTTTTATATAACACACCCAACATGGAAAGAAGTTCTTTCACTGCGCATGTTAATAAAGCCAACTGTGTCGCTTGTGGCCGCTGCGTGGAAGTATGCCCTGCTGGCGCGGTGAAATTAGGACAAAAATTATGTAAAAAAGATGGTAGTGAAGTCGTTTATCCAAAACAACCATTACCCGATAAAATCAGATGGGGCAAATATGCTTGGGATGAAAATTATCGTGATACCGCCAGAGTCAACACGCATAAAACCGGTACCGCTCCTTGTAAATCAGCCTGTCCCGCTCATGTTCCTGTCCAAGGTTATTTAAAGATGACCAAAGAAGGCCGTTATGCGGAAGCCTTAGCTTTAATCAAACGCGAAAACCCCTTCCCCGCTATCTGTGGACGTGTCTGTAATAAGAGATGTGAAGCCGCTTGTACACGTGGCACCATTGATAAACCTGTCAGTATTGATGAAGTGAAAAAATTCTTAGCGGAAAGAGATTTACACGCTGAAAGTCGCTATATTCCCGAAAAAGTCATCAATAAGGTCAGCGGTGAATGGGATCAAAAAATCGCCATTATCGGTGCGGGTCCTGCCGGTTTAAGCTGTGCTTATTATTTAGCCACCATGGGTTATAGACCAACCGTCTTTGAAAAGAACCCATTACCAGGTGGTATGCTCACATATGGCATCCCTTCTTACAAATTAGAAAAAGATGTGATTGCTGCGGAAATTGATATTATCAAACAACTCGGTGTCGAAATTAAATGCGGTGTCGAATAAAGATGTCACTATCGAAGAATTAAAGAAACAAGGTTATAAAGCCTTCTATATCGCGATTGGTTGTCAAGGCGGTCGTCGCCCCAATGTTGCTAACGACACTGCCGAAGGCACTGACATTGCTGTTCATTTCTTAAGAGAAGCCTATGACAATCACGATCAAACCATCAAAGGCGATGTTGTTGTTGTCGGTGGCGGTAATGTCGCTATCGATTGCGCGCGTACTGCTCATAGATTACACGCTGATAATGTTTCGATGTTCTGCTTAGAAGATAGAGAACATATGCCTGCTAGTGTCGATGAAATCGCCGAAGCGGAAGAAGAAAACGTGAAAGTCAATACCTCTTGGGGGCCAAAAGAAGTCTTAGTGGACAACAAAGGTCATGTCACCGGTATTATCTTCAAACGTTGTACGAGAACTATTGACCCCGAAACTGGTAAATTCTCCCCCGCATATAATGAAGAAGAAACCATTACCGTTAAAGCGGATAAAATTATCTTCGCGATTGGTCAAGCCATTGAATGGGGCAAGATGCTCGAAGGTAGTAAAGTCACATTCTGGAGAGGTAATTATCCCGTCGCTAATGCCTTTACATATCAAACCGAAGATCCCGATATCTTTGTTGGTGGTGATGTTTATACAGGTCCTAAATTTGTTATTGACGCCATTGGTGAAGGTCATGAAGCGGCTGAATCATTAGCTAGACACGTCTCTGACCACAATGTTTCGCAAACTATCGGTCGTGATAGAAGATTCTTTAAAGAACTCAACAAAGTGGATATTCAAGTCGGTGAATATGACCAAGCTGGTCGTACCGAATTACGCTATGATAACAAGATTGACCGTCTCACATCTTTCAAAGATGCACGTTTAGTGATGAGCGAAGAAGAAGCTAAACAAGAAGCATCTAGATGCTTAAGCTGTGGCGCTTCTATCGTTGATCAAAATAGATGTATCGGTTGTGGCTTATGTACCACAAGATGTGAATTTGACGCGATTCACTTAGTGAGAGATCATCCAAAGAACACCAATTATCGTTTCGCGGAAAAGAAAGTCACCGGTTTATTAGGTTATGCATTACCGAGAATGTTCAAGATTATTGGTCATTCTGGTAGCAAAGAAGCCCGCATGATGGCGAAAAAACGTCGTGAATGGCTCAAGAGTACCAAAGAATTCCGTAAGACCCACAAACACACTGGTAATGCCGTCAATATTGAGGAATTGATGCAATAATGCATGAATTAGGAATTGTCTTTCAAATCATCAAGCAAGTTGATCAAATTGCCAAGGAAAACCAAGTTCAAGAAGTGAAAAAAGTCGTCTTAGAAATTGGTGAAGTATCTGGTGTTGTCCCCAAATATCTTGATGATTGTTGGAAGTGGGCGGTTGCTAACCGCAGCGAGCACATGAAAGAATGTGCCTTAGAAATCATCACCTTAAAGGCCACTTCGTATTGTGAGGATTGTCAAGAGACTTATGATACGGTGCAATATGGTAAAATTTGTCCACACTGTCAAAAACAAAATACCTATTTAGTGACAGGTGATGAAGTATCAATTCGTCATATCGAAGTTTTATAATTTTAAATCCATGCGTTGCATGGATTTTTATTTTTTCAGCGGATTAAATTGTTTTTATAAAAAGTAAAATAACCATACAAAAACACAAAAAATGTTCGTTTTTCTATGCGCGTATAATATAATATTTGCATGCCAAATAATGTGTATGTGAAGCGTTTAAACAAAAAGAGAATTATCACTCTCATTGTTTTATCTTCCTTAGTAGTTATTTTCTTTTTTGCTTCTTTATTTATTGGTAGTAGTTCTTTAACTTTTTCGGAAACTATTAAAGGTTTATTTGGTGCTTCCACGAATAAAGCCAATATCATCATGCAAAATATTCGTTTACCGCGCTTAGTTGCGGCGTTAATTGCGGGAGCTGGTTTAGCTTTAGCAGGCACCGTTATGCAGACAAATTTAAATAATCCGATGGCTTCTCCGGCGACATTAGGGGTGAGTAATGCCGCGGTATTAGGCGCTAATATTGCCATCATCATCCTCAGTGGTGGTATTGTTAACACCAATAATGGCACCCAATCAGGGGCCAGTAATTATTATTTTGTCACTTTCTTTGCTTTTCTTTTTGCGGTTGGTTCCGCTTTATTGATATTAGGTTTATCAAAGATAAGATCTTTTAATCCCACAACCGTTATTTTAATTGGCGTTGGTTTAACTTCTTTATATTCCGCGATTACCACGTTGATTCAATATTTTGCTACGGATGTCAAATTAGCCGCGGCGGTATATTGGTCTTTTGGGGATTTAGGTCGCGTGACGATGAAAGATAATTTGTTTTTGGTGATTATATTAGTTTTATCTTTCATAGGTCTAATGTTTTTCTCTAATTCATATAACGCGATGCTCGGTGGTGATGAATTAGCGAGAAGTTTAGGTGTCAAAACCGATGTTACACGATTAATTTCATTATTAATTGCCTCCTTATTAACCGCGGCAATTGTATCTTTCTTTGGTGTGATTGGCTTTATTGGCATTATGGCACCGCATATCATGCGAAGAATTATCGGTAATGATCATAAATTCCTAATACCTTGTAGTTGTCTAATGGGTATTGTTATTGTGCAATTTTCGGATGGATTAGCTAGGCTCATTATGAGCGGGACTTCTTTACCAGTAGGGGCAGTAACCGCGATTATTGGCGCTCCTTTCTTCCTATATATAGTCTTTAGTAAAGATGGAGGAAGAAAATATGCTTAGCGTTAAAAATTTAGTTTTTTCTTATTTTCATAATGAAAAAGTCATCGATAACGTTTCTTTTGACTTAAAAGAAGGAAAAATTAATGTCCTTTTAGGTCCTAACGGCATCGGCAAATCCACAATATTAAAATGTCTAAACGGCATCTTAAAACCACAAAGTGGGGAAATTATCATTGATAACAAATCAATCAAGGAATATAAAGCCAAACAATTAGCGCAGAAAATATCTTATGTTGAACAATCTTCGCATATTGATAATTTAAATGTCTATGAAACCATTATGTTAGGTAGAACCCCATATATTAATTTCACTCCTAGTCCCAAAGATAAAGAAGTGGTGAATAAAGTCGTGGACGAATTACAATTACAGGATTTATTGCACCGCAATATCTCCTCTTTATCGGGTGGAGAAAGACAAAAAGTGATGATTGGTTTAGCTCTCGCTAGTGAGAGCAAAATACTATTGCTCGATGAACCAACCGCGAATTTAGATATCAAAAATGCTTTGATGATTATGCAATTAATCAAAAAGTTAACTATTTCGGACAATTTAACCGTGCTTATATCAATGCACGATATCAATTTGGCTTATTGTTTTGGCGATTATTTCTTTTGTATGAAAGATAAAAGCATCAAATATGGTGTTTCTAAAGAAGAACTTAATGGCCAAATTTTAAGTGATATTTACGATTTAAAAATTGATTTAAATAATACCGCTAATATTTCATTTATAGGAGGATTAGAACAATGATGAAATCAAAAGCAACCTTATTATTATTTGTCGCCCCATTATTATTAGGAGGATGCAACAATGCCTCTAAAAGTAAAAACAAAGATAATGAAATTATCATTACCGATTTAATGGACCGTGAAGTATCAATCGATAGAGATAATATCAAAAGAGTAGTTTGCATCGGCGCTGGAGCCTTACGTTTGTATTCATATGTCGGAGATATGAATTTAATCGTGGGTGCCGAAGATATTGAAAGAAGTGTTGGTGAAAACCGTTTCGAAGGCGCCGCTCGTCCTTATTACGATGCCAATAAGGAATATTTAGCTACCTTACCTTCCGTCGGTAAAGGTGGACCCGCAAATCAAGTGGCAGAACCTGAATTAATTTTAAACGCCGATCCTGATTTAATTATTTCCGAATATGAAGACGTCAAAAAAGCGGATGATTTATCCGCCCAATTAAATGTCCCTGTTTTAGTCACATCCTATGGTGGTGGTAACGTCTTTAGTGAACAGGTGAAAAAATCTCTTACTATGCTTGGAGAAGCATTAAACAAACAAAGCCGCGCTGAAGCTTTAATTTCTTATATCGATTCATGCAAAACTGAATTAGAAGAGAAGGTTAAAGATGTCAAGGAAGATGAACAAGTCTCCATGTATATTGGCTGCTTAGGCAATTGGGGTAGACAAAGTTTCCTTTCTACCTCTAAACAATATATTCCCTTTGCCATGTCAAAAATTAAAAACGCGGCGGCAGATTTACAAGTTGATGATAAAGGCTTAATGGATTTAGAAGCCATCATTGAACAAAACCCCGATAAGATTATCCTTGATAGCGCTGGTGTTGATTTATTTAAGACTGATTATGTCAAAGATCCAACCACTTACCAAGCTTTAAGCGCTTTTGCTAATGGTGAACTTTATTTACAAATGCCATTTAATGTTTATTACACCAATTTAGAAATTTCTTTGATGAATTGCTATTATGTAGCTTCCATTGCTTATCCAGAATTATATACAGGATTTGATATCGCCACAAAATCAAACGAAATCACCAAACAATTCTTGGGTAAAGAATTATACGATAGCATCAAAAATATGCGTTATTCTTACGGTGGATATCAAAAAATCAATGATTTAGCGCATCTCGGTGAATAAGATGGATGAAGTATTAGAATTTTTTGATCAACGTGCGGAAAATTGGGATAAAAATACTACCAGAGACACTAATCGCTTAAAACAAATTATCCAAGATTTACCAATAAAAAAAGGTGATAAGGTTTTGGATTTAGGCTGCGGAACTGGTGTCATCAGCGAATTACTTTTCCAAAAAAGTCAGAGCGATGTTTTTGCGATTGATTTATCCCCAAAAATGATAGAAGTAGCAAAGCAGAAAAACCAAAATGATAAGATCCATTTTTCCGCGGAAAATTTTTACAATTACCAAGGGAATGATTTTTCCGTTATTGTGGTATTTGATGCCTATCCGCATTTTCTCGATGTGGAAAATTTCAAAAATAAATGTCTTGAAGTCCTTATTGATGGTGGATATTTGTGCATCGTTCACGACATCGGTCGAGACGAATTAAACGACCATCATTTTACTTTCGCTAAAAAGATTTCACGTGGGTTAAATGACGTGCGGAGTGAAGCACAATTTTATATGCCAGAATTTCATGTCATTGATGCCAGAGAAGATGATAATAATTATCGCATTATCGCGCAAAAAAGATAAAATATAGTAAGGAAAAATCGATGAATAAAAGAAGTGAAAAAACAATTGAATATTTATATTCTGGTTTTGCCAAAATTTTAAAGGAAAAACCATATAATGATATTACCGTTCAAGACATATTGGATGCCTCGCATGTTTCTCGTAGCACCTTTTATGCTCATTACAAAACGAAAGAAGAATTACTTTTATCTGTTTGTTCACATATTTTTAATCATGTTTTCTCACACACGCTTGATGTTGAAAAAACCCACGATTTTTCTCAATCATCCATTTTTGATTACAAGCATCTGATCACTCATATTTTTTATCATATTCGCGATGAGAAAGATCTCATTGACGCAATATTTGCTAGTGAGAGTAAAAATATCTTTCTTGATTATATGAAAAATGAATTAGTGGATTTTGCCAAAATTTGCATTTCTTCTGATTTAATCGAGAATAAACAAATTCCCTCATCGTTAAAAGAGAAACAATTTCTCAACAATTTCGTGGTGACATTAGATTATTGGCAACAAAATCAATATCAAGAAACGCCAGAAATTTTGACCGATTATTTTATAAAACTGTTCTAATTATAAACTTTTTAAATTTTGAAATTTGCTTTTCACAAATATCTTTTTTAGTGAAATAATAATGTTAGAAAAGGAGCTTTTTAATATGAAAGACTTACTGAAAAAGGCTGTCGCGGAAATCATTGGTACATTTGTCTTGGTTTTCTTTGCTTGTGGTGTGGCTGCATTAACAAGCGGACATCTTGTTCCTACTGCATTAGCATTTGGCTTAGTGATTGTTGCTATGGCATATTCAATTGGCCGTATTTCCGGCTGTCACATTAACCCTGCCGTTTCTCTTGGCTGCTTATTAGCAAAAAGAATGACTTTAAAAGAATTCTTTGTCTATGTTTGCGCACAAATCATCGGCGGATTCTTAGGTGCTTTAGCCTTATTTGGCATTATGAAAATGGCGGGATTACCAATTGCTGAAACTGCTGCTAGTAATTTGGCCGTCAATTATGGTAGTGAAGGTTTAACTGCCGGAACCATCATCGGTGCTTTATTGGTGGAAATCATTCTCACATGCGTCTTTGTTTATGTGATTTTAAATGTCACCGCCGAAAATAGTGGTGCAGGCAAAAAAGCCGGTATTATCATCGGTTTAACTTTAACATTAGTGCATTTAATTGGTATTCCATTAACTGGTACTTCTGTAAACCCCGCTAGAAGTTTAGCTACCGCTTTAGGTAACCTCATCTTTACAGGTGATGCCACTGCCATTAGCCAAGTTTGGATGTTCATTGTTGGTCCATTACTAGGTGGTGCTCTTGCTGCCTTACTTTATGGCTTATTACACAAAGAACAAAAAGCTTAATAATCACTGATTATTGATAAAAGAGGAGCGGTTGCTCCTTTTTTGTTTTTATAGATTAATCGTATTGACTAATTTATACTAATTAATGGAGGTTTTACTAATATGAAAAAAGCATCAGAAGTTATGTATAGAATTGCCAATTTCTTCATTTGGATTTTAATTCTTTTACTCATTGCTGCGATTGTGATTGCCGTTTTACAAATGGTTGGCATTATTCCTATTAAATCTGGTACACAAGGTGGTTTAGCTCTTCTTATTCCTTCGATTGTGTTCTTAATCATTGAATTTATTGTTCTAGCTTTAAGTAGACACGCCGCTAACGATGCTAGAGATGGTAACAAAAGAGCGGGCCCACATGTCTTAATGCTCATTATGGGTATTATCAGTGGCAACGTTTTCTTTTTCTTAGGTTCTATCTTTGGATTAGTTTCTTTAAGATAAGTTAATTCAGTATTTTTGACTAATTAAGGAGATTTTTTCTCCTTTTTTAGTGGATTTTACCGAATTAATGAAAATTTTGTTGTAATCAAATTTTATTCAGTGCTATATTAATGGCAATTAATTATGAAAACCGCGAACTTTTATTTCTTTTATCGCTATTATTATCCAAGAGGTAATCAATAAATCTTGGCGGTTTGCTTATGGTGTTATTGATTATCTCATTAATCGCTAGCACCAAATAAAAGAAGAATTTCAATAGTTTGGTGCTCATAACATCAAACTTTTTTCTAATTTAGGAGGTAACAATTATGAAAAAGTTAGCAAAAATTTGTCTTCTTTCTTCCTTATTAGCCGGCGGACTTGCTTTAGCTGGTTGTAATAGTAACGAAGAAGGAACGATAGTGGTGGGTATTTTGCAACCTGTCGAACATAACGCACTGACCGCTGCTAGAGAAGGCTTTATGGAAGCCATCAATGATGCCGGAATTAAAGTAAAATTCAATTATCAAAACGCTAACGGGGTAGAAGCGGACCAAAATACGATGGCTAAATCATTAGTGTTAAAAAGTGATTTAACTTTAGGTATTGGTACTGGCGCTAGTGTTGCTTTACAAGCGGCATCGATTAATGCCGGTTTAGAAAAACCTATTCTATTTACCGCGGTTACTGATCCTGTTGATGCTGGTCTAGTGAAATCGATGGATGCTCCTGGTGGCTATATTACTGGTGCTAGTGATATGAATCCCGTCGCTGCTCAAATTGATTTGATTAAAGAATGTAAACCTTCCGCTAGTAAAATTGGTATTTTCTACACCCAAAGTGAGACAAATTCCAAAGTACAAGCCGATCAAGCGGCGGCAGAAGCTCAAAAGCAAGGATTAGAAGTGGAAATTGGTACTTGTACCGATTCCAGTGATATTTCCGCTAACATTAATAACCTATGTGGCAAAGGCATTGATGCTTTGTATATCCCTACCGATAATAATGTTGCTGCTCATATGCAACCAGTTAAAAATGCAGTTGAAAATTATCATATTTTAACAGTCTGCGGTGAAGAATCCATCATGGCAGGTGGTGGCCATATTACTTTATCTATTTCTTATAATGAATTAGGTAGACGTACAGGTGAAATGGCGGTTAAAATCTTAAAAGATGGTGCTGAACCCGCTGATTTACCAGTTGTTTCTATGACTGCTGCTGAATGCACATATGTGATGTGCAGTCAAAATGCCGAAGCTGCCGGAGTAACTATTCCTGATTCTGTGAAAGAGCAATGCACTGATATTCCTGCTAAGTAAACAAAATTATATTGTTAATGTCATCTTAATTATATTAACTTCTGGACTACCATGCTCTTTATTGGCGTTAGGTATCTTTCTCACATACCGTATTTTAGATTTTGCTGATTTGACCGCGGAAGGAAGTTTCTTAATTGGTGGCGCCACTTGTTTATCAATGATAAAAAATGGTGTTAACCCCATATTAGCCACTTTATGTGGCTTTTTGGCGGGTGGTGTATGTGGCTTTATTACCGGCATTTTAAATACCCAATTAAAAATTCCAAAGATTTTATCCGGAATTATTACCATGACTGCAAGTGCTTCGATTGCAATGGTGATTATGGGAACCACTGTTCACGGAAATCCTTTCACTAATTTAGTCACCTTGGGTAATGATAGTGTGACCATTTTTAGCGCCATTCAACCTGGTGGTGATTTCAAAAAATACAACATGCTGATTGAAGCAGGCTTGATGCTTGCAATTGTTGTCTTAGTAATAGTGGTTTTATATCTATTCTTTGGCACTGAATATGGTATGGCTATTCGTACGACTGGCATGAATGAAAAAATGGCACGTGCTAATGGTATTAACACTAATTTAGCGACGATAGTGTGTGTTACTTTATCTAACGCGATTATCGGTTTAGCGGGATGTCTATTCGTGCAAGATTCCCGTTCCATTGATATTAAAACAGCCTCTGGCTTTTTAGTCATTGGTTTAGCTTCTATCATTATTGGAGAAGCGATATTTGGTAAAAGAACATTTAAAAATTGGCTAATTTCTGTTTCTATGGGCGCCATTATTTATTTCACGGTGGTGACCATTGCCTTAGAAGCTGGCTTCCCCACCCAATTAAAGAATTTGCTATATGCTTTATTGATTACGATTGCGTTATGCATTCCTTTAATTAAGTCATTATTCAAAAAGGGAAAAAGAAAACCAAAGGTGGTTAAAACATCATGATTGAATTAAAGAATTTAACCAAAACTTTTAATATGACTGGCAATCCTTTGGATGCCCGCTACGCTCTTGATGATGTCAGTTTAACTATCCAAGATGGTGAATTTGTCACCATTATCGGTGGTAATGGTAGTGGTAAAACAACCACCTTAAACATCATGAGTGGTTCTTTAATGCCGGATGAGGGTCAAGTCATTTTATCAGGTATGGATATCACCAAGATGAAAGAACACCAAAGAGCGAGATATTTTGGTCGTGTCTTTCAAGATCCAATGCTAGGGACCGCTTCGGAGATGTCTTGTTTAGAAAATTTAGAAATCGCTTTCCGTCGTGGGAAAAGAAGATGGCCTTTTAAATGGGGTTTTTCTCATAGCACAGTGCGATTATTATTTCAAAGAATGTTAGCGGATTTTTCTTTAGGATTAGAAGAAAGATTAGATCAAAAAGTAGGCGTGATGTCTGGTGGCCAAAGACAAGCTCTTACCCTCTTAATGGCCGCTTTTGATACGAGACTTGATACCAAAAAAGAATTTGTTGATATGTATGTTGATGTCCAAACTGGCCCCCTCAGAGCGGAATTAAACTCGGCCCCCAAAAAGGAAAGAAAACAAATTCGCCAACAAATCAATGAAAAAAAGAAAGAATGTCAGCAAATTGCCCGTGCTTTTTATAGCGAAAAATTTGCCGAATATAAAAAACAAATCGCACAAGTGAAAAACGATGAAGAAAAAGTGAATGCCTATATAGCTTTAAGCAATACTTTCCATGATTTTAATCAAGATAGAAAGATATTGTTATTAGATGAACATACCGCTGCGTTAGATCCAAAAACTTCGCAAATCGTGATGGATTTGACAGATAAAATGGTCAAAGAAAAGCATTTAACCACTTTAATGGTCACTCACAATATGCGTGATGCGATTAAATATGGTGACCGCTTAATCATGTTTTATCAGGGGCATATCATTAAAGATTTTAACGCCGAAGAAAAAAAGAAATTAAAAGCCTCCGATTTATTAAATATCTTTGATGAAGCGGATAAAATGTTTGCTAAATAATGATTAATCCACAATTATGTGGATTTTTCTTTGATATTTAATTATTTATACCACAATTTATTTTTTTGCTTCTTTAATAAAAAAATATGTGTGATAACATAACTACGAGGAGTTTAAACACTATGTATACATTATTTACTGATACCGATACCGATATGACCCCCGCTTTATGCGCGGAATATGGCTATAAATTAATTTCTATGCCATATACATTAGATGAAAAGATGGTCTATCCATATGTTGATTTTGAAACTTATGATTATCACACCTTTTATAATCGTTTAAGAAAAGGTAATCCTCTTCCTTCTACTAGTGCGTTATCTCCACAAGAATATATCGATTATTTCGAACCAGAATTTAAGCAAGGCAAAGATATTCTTTATGTCCATTTTTCCGCAGCGATGACGAGCACTTTTAACGCGATGCGTTTAGCCTTAGAAGAATTAAAAGAAAAATATCCGGAAAGAAAATTATATGAAGTCGATACCAAAGGTATCACTCTTGGTAGTTTGAATATTTGTTTAGAAATTGGCCAAATGTATAAAGATGGTAAATCTATTGAAGAAATTCTTAAATGGGCGGAAGTGGAAGTGGATAAATTCGCCATTTATTTCTACGCTGATGATTTAAAATTCTTCCATCGTTCTGGCCGTGTGGGTGGTTTTTCCGCCTTCTTTGGTAATATCATTGGGATCAAACCTGTCATTAATATGGATAGTAAAGGAACCATGCAATCTTGTGATAAAGGTCGTGGGAGAGTCCAAACTTTTAAAAGAATTCTTTCTTATGTCAAAGATTTACAAGAAGATATGCAAAATTATCGTGTCTTAATTGGTCACGCCGATTGTGAAGATTTAGCGGATGAATTCATCGCTATGTTCAAAAAAGAATTTGGTGAAGGCTATCACATTGAAAAACATGTTGTTAATCCCACCGCGGGATGTCATTGTGGTCCCGATGGTGTCGGTATTTCTTTCCACGCTAAACATCGTTAATCAAGGAGCTTTGCTCCTTTTTTCTTGCTTTTAGGTGTGCATATAGATAAAAAATAGACATTGTGATAAAATCACGTTGTCTATGTTTTTACTAATAACGATTATTGTGATATCTCTGGGGTTAGGCTTTGTGCTTGTCTATTGCACCGGACTAACTAATATATCGCCATATTTTTGGATTCTTTTACCTTTTATCGGTATTATTGCTTCTGGATTTTTAATTTCTTTAGCTTGGGGTGGTCTATTATTAGCCGCCTCTAAATATAAAAAAGTCGATAATCGTGGTAGTGGTAGCAAGTTTTATCAATTTTGGACGGTGGCGTTAGCGAAATTAATGCTCCTTGGTTCGTGGTCAATTTTAAAAAAGAAAAATTTTGGCAAAATCCCGAAATCCGGAACTTGTTTATATCTATTCAATCACACTTCTTTTGTAGATTGTTGGATGCTTTTAGCGTGTATCCACCCCCATTTATTTTCCATTGTCAGCCATATCGCAATGAAAAAAGTCCCGATGGTGGGCAATGTCGCTACCGCATTAGGAACAATTTATGTTGATAGAGAAGATCCAGAAAGTAGTCATTTAATGATGGAAAGATGTGTTGATTATTTAAAAAATAAAAATACTTCTATCGCTTTATCTCCGGAAGGAACGATTAACCGCACTGGTAAATTATTTCCCTTTAAAAATGGGGCTTTTAAAATTGCTTTAGAAAGTGAAAGACCAATTGTTTTATTTTATTTCAAAGGGATTGGTAAAATGGATCATCGTAAACACATATTCGCTAAATGTCCCATCGAAGCGGAAGTAATTGATGTCATCTATCCCGAAACTTATCGGTATATGAACGCTCGTCAATTAGCCCAATATACGCAAGAAATATATCAAAGTTACGAATATAAGCAAAATGCGCTCCATTAAAGAAATTTTCCTCATCGGTCATGGTCCTAGTTCTTCCCACACAATGGGTCCTTCTTTTGCGGTGAATTATATTTTGGAAAAATATCCTTCTCCCTCTTTTATCAAATGTATTTTATATGGCTCATTAGCCTCCACAGGCAAAGGACATTTAACGGATTACGTAATTGATTTGAAATTAAAAGATATTCCTCATGAAATCATTTTTGATTATAAAAGTCGTGTCAGACACCCTAATACCATGGAATTCATCATCACCGATGAAAAAGGTAAAAATCATCGTGAACCGATTATTTCCATCGGTGGTGGCACGATTATTACTAAAGGTAAATCATTTAATAAAATCAAAGAAACATATCCTCATCAATCTTTAAAAGATATTCTCCAATATTGCCAAAATAAACAAATATCATTAAAAGAATATGTTTTGCAATTTGAAGATGAAGATATCATCTCTTATCTCACTGATATTTATGATGCGATGGAAAAAAGCGTGCAAAGAGGCATATCCGCTTCGGGTGAATTACCTGGTAATTTGCATGTTAAAAGAAAAGCCAAAACGATGTATTTAAATATGCGAAACAGCAAAGAAGGAAAAGATAATATGGCCATGAATGCGGCAATTGCCTCTTTTGCGGTCGCGGAAGAAAACGCCGCTGGAGGAATAATTGTCATTGCCCCCACATGTGGTAGTGCGGGTGTAGTTCCTGGTGTTATTTCTTATTTAAAAAGAAAAAATTACAGCAAGAAAGATATTATTTCCGGTTTATTAGTAGCGGGTTTAATTGGCATATTGTGCAAAACTAATGGTTCTATTTCTGGCGCGGAAGCGGGTTGCCAAGCCGAAATTGGGGTCGCTTGCGCCATGAGTGCCGCTCTTATTACCACCGTAGAAGGATATGATAATCAAATAATTGCCCAAGCCGCGGAAATCGCTCTTGAACATTCTTTGGGTCTGACTTGCGACCCGGTTGATGGGTATGTCCAAATTCCTTGCATTGAAAGATGCGCCATCTATGCGGTAAAAGCCATTTCCAGTGCTAATTTGGCGTATATTTTGCCAGTCAATGATGCCAAAGTGGATTTTGATACCATTGTCAAAACGATGTATCAAACAGGTAGAGATATTCCGCGTGGCTATCGCGAAACGAGCTTCGCCGGTCTTGCAAAGTCTCTTAACAAATAGAGGGTAAATATAGTATTATTAATACACTTTAGGAGGGTAAATTATGTATCGTCAAAATGCTTGGCTCAAATATGATAATAAAGAAAATAAAGAAGTGATGAAATTTTCCGAAGGATATAAACAATTTCTTTCTTTTGGAAAAACCGAACGTCTCGTCACTAAAGAAAGTATTCAATTATTAAATGAAGCAGGTTTTAAACCCATTGAAGAATGTTCTTCTATCAAAAAGGGAGATAAGATTTATTTTATTAATAAAAATAAAAACATCTGCGCTTTTGTGATTGGTCAAAAACCATTAAAAGAAGGTTTCCGTATATTAGGAGCCCATATCGATTCTCCACGTTTAGATTTAAAAGAAAATCCCATCTATGAAAAAAATGGTTTTGCTTTAGGTAATACTCATTACTATGGTGGTGTAAAAAAATATCAATATGTCACCATCCCTCTCGCTCTTCATGGTGTGGTTTGTAAAAAAGATGGTACCACCGTGGATATCAATATCGGTGAAGATGAAAAAGATCCTATTCTTGGTATTACTGATTTATTAATTCATTTATCCGCTGATCAAATGGCGAAGCCCTTAGCCAAAGCTATTGAAGGAGAAAATCTTGATATTACTTTAGGTAATATGCCAATCAGTGATAAAGAAAAACAACCCATCAAAGCTAATGTCTTGAAATTATTAAAGAAGAAATATGATATCGAAGAAGAAGATTTTGTTTCTGCGGAAATTGAAGTCGTTCCCGCTGGTCCCGCGAGAGACTATGGTCTAGATAGAAGCATGGTCGCGGGATATGGTCACGATGACCGTGTCTGCGCTTATACTTCTTTAAAAGCAATTTTAGATATTGATGCTTCTCAATTACAAAAAAGTGCTTGCTGCATTCTCGTTGATAAAGAAGAAATCGGTAGTGTGGGTGCGACTGGCATGCAATCTCTTTTCTTTGAAAACGCCATTGCTAAATTATTATCTCTTGCCGGAGAAGATGATCCATTATTCTCCGCACGCATTGCTTTAGAAAATAGTGAAATGCTTTCTAGTGATGTCTCCGCGGGATTTGATCCATTATATGCTTCTGTTAATGATCCTGATAATGCTGCCTATTTTGCGCACGGTATTGTCTTTAACAAATACACTGGTAGTCGTGGTAAAAGTGGTTCTAATGATGCTAATCCGGAATATTATGCTTTTATCCGTAAAACCATGGATGAAAATAATATCAATTGGCAATCAAGTGAATTAGGCCGTGTTGACCAAGGTGGTGGAGGCACTATTGCTTATATCCTCGGCAATTACAATATGCACGTGATTGATGCTGGTATTCCCGTATTAAATATGCACGCACCTATGGAAATTGTTTCTAAAGCCGATGTTTATGAAGCTTATCGTGCTTATAAAGCATTCTTAGTTGCATAATCGTAAAATATTGTTAGAAAAGCCACAGATTGTGGTTTTTTCTTTTGACATTCATCTCACTTACACTTATTATAAATAAGCACTTGGCGGTTGTGGTGAAGGGGTCAACACACCTGGCTGTGAACCAGGCATTCGTCAGTTCAAGTCTGATCAACCGCCCCATTTGAACGATATACGGATTTTGCAACAAAAATATCCAGACATTGCAAAACCCGTTTTTCTTTTTAATTATAAATAATTAATTTAATCGTAAGTGTAA
>CAJOMQ010000013.1 GCA_905236715.1 uncultured Bacilli bacterium
AAATGACACTGGTTTGTTGACACAGCTTTATGGCAGAGAAACAAAAATTGCTGTGCTTAATAATACAATTAAAGGAAATGGCAAAGGTGCTATCTACGAAAATGTTATTTCTGAATTATTGGTGATGAAAGGATACACTCTTCATTATTATCGTCCTGATGATGATCATGAATTAGAATTCGTAATAGAAAAAAATGGAGAAGTTATTCCTATTGAAGTTAAATCTGGGAATGCTTCATCCACCTCTTTGAATAATTTCATCAATGATTTCAAACCATCCATTGCATACAAATTCATTAACGGAAATGTCGGTGAGTCTGGTGTTAAACTCACGATTCCTCATTACATGATAATGTTTTTATAAAAAGTGCAATAAACAGTTGGTTTTTGGAAAACAACCACTTTTTAATTTCTTGGGTCAATTCCAAAATTTAAAATAGTTAAAGAAGAGGGTTGTCACTGGTGAATTGTTAAACCAAGCTAGTTAGTTATTATATAACTAAAAGTGAATAAAAAAGATAAACAATAATTTGTGACAACCCCTAAAAGGTAAGCAATTTGGCACGTGCAACCCTCTAAAAGTTAATCCGTTTTGTCGTGCAAAGCATGTTAATATTGGTTGTACAAGGTATGAAGTAGCAAAACTAGGACAAGGCTCAGTTAGGGAATACCACTAGATTATCAAGTGGATTTTTATTGTCTTGTATGATGTTTTCGTTGGATTATGTATACAACAAATGCTTAAAATATATTGAAATGTTGTATACTTTATATAATAGTTGTATGGAAAGTGTATTAAAAGGTGTACTTGAAGAAGAGTTAGAAAGAAATCTCCAAAAACAGAGAGTGTTTTCTAATGAACTAGCTAAATATCCAAAAGGATCATTAGTGGTTGTTGAGGTTCACGGAGATCAATATCTATATCGCAAGTATCGTGATGGTGACAAAATTGTTTCTATTTATGTGGGACCCATTAAAAGCGAGGAAACAAAAAAAGCCTATAAAGATAGAGATAAATACATCAAGCTAAAGCAGGATATTAAAGATTTAAAAGAAGAAGAAAAGAAATTAAGAAAGGCGTTAGAAATATATGCTTAAAATATAGAACAGAGTTTGTAGAATCTTTTAACAGCGCTCCTAAAAAATGGAAAAAAGCAATTATAGAAACGATTGAAGTAAACAAACTTGATTCATTAATTGAACTATTATCTTAGATTTTTAGATCATCACGAAAAACCGTGGTGATTTTTTATGCCTTTTGAATAATATATACAAATAGGGTGTAAAACGTTTTACAAGTTATTTTTGTGTTTCTCTTAACACTCTTAGGGTTAATTCATCTATTGATTCATTTAAATTAATGCCGCAATCACTGCCAATCATCTTAATAGCTTTTTGAATATCAAGAGAATGATATGGATAATAAACTTTTGCTAAATATGAAAGAGTAACTTTTTTAGTAATTTGTTTGCTCCAAACATTATATGTATAGGCCCATTCTCTTAATAAATATCCAATCCAACTCATGATTTCCTTAGGAAGGACAGTTCCACGGTTCATGTGAACGTTGGCTTTGACATAATCAAAGATTTCTTTTTCGCTTGGATAAAAATCAAGGAAAGATAAATCATCAAACAAGCGACAGTAGTGGGAATTAAAAAAGACTTTCGCAAAATAAGCGGAAGGAATATTTTCCATTGAGGCTTTTTCAAAAAGACGCGATTGAATTTTCGCTAAGAGATAACAATTATCATCTTTTTTTCTGGAATATTTCATCAAAATATCTTCCTTTCCGACGGTATTCGATTAATGCAAGTTTGGATTTTTCAACACCTTCAAACGATAATTTATCTTTCATATTGAGATAATCTTCTTTTTCTTTTTTGCATAAGTATAGGCGATCTATAAACACTAATTTTTGACAAGCGGCTTCACTTTTACAAACATATTGAACACCTAAATTAGTAGCGCTTAAAGCGTGTAAACAAGCTTCATCTGTTATTTCATTTCGTGAAAAAGCATCAATCGTTTTAAATGTTTCGTTATCGGCAATAGGAGCAATAATTAAATCGCTTTTTTCTATTTGTTCCACTAAATGTTTAATTGAATCTGGTACCACGAAATTATCAAAAGCACCGCGGTAATATAAAACGACATAAAGCCAATCGACATTTGTGTTAAAACGTAAGATGTTCATTTTCTGGAAATCTTTTAAATAAAAGCAATAGATTGAGCTTGTTTCATATTTTGATATCCAGGATGCTGATTGCTGTAATGATTCTCCAACATAAAATCCATCGCCAAAATCGTTTGGGGGAATGGAGTGTTTGCAATCTATTTGACCTTTTATTTCGCCTCTTGCGCCATGGAAAAGCAATTTATCATTGCCTTCATTGTCTTTAAACAAAAGCTCTTTACTTCTATTTAAATTAACGTCACGAGAGTAGGCATATGAATATATGTTCTCTAATATTTCTCGAGACGGCTTAAATTCACCCTCAATAATGTTATTAATGGTTTGTCTTGTTACACCAGCGGCATCCGCAAAATCTTCTGCCGATTGATCTAATATTTCGAGAAATCTTTCAATGTCGAGTTTAATGTCATAGGTATTCATACAAATAGAGTGTAAAACATTTTACATGCTATTTCAATAGAAGGGGATAAATTGTTTCATAAACATTTCTTTTTTGACTAGCACTCAATGTTTTTATAATTTTATTATATGAATAAATTGTCGTATCATTTTTTTCCCTGCAGATTGCATCAAGCCACAAGGATGGATTAAAGAACAATTATTGTGCCAAGCCAATGGTTTAAGTGGGCGTTTACATGAATTTTGGCCTGATATAAAAGATAGCAAATGGATTGGTGGTAATAAGGAAGGATTAAATCACATTTTGTCAGTTTCAATATTGATGATCCTATGAAAGCATTACCACACGCTGATTATGAAGTGATTAATGATGAGGATGTGGGATATGCGTTTGTTTCGTTTAATAAAAATAAAAAAGTTACCAAAATGAAACATTCACCATTTATCAGTGGTGCGTCTCCTGTTAAATATGATGTTGTTTTAAGAAAAATGAAATATGAAATAAATGGCAATTTGCTGGAAATAAAAGATGAAATTTATTCAAAAGACATCAAAAAAGAATTCATCCCAATGGGGGTGTCCACACTTCATATGGTGGAATTTAAGAAAATCTAATCCCAATAAAATTCAAAAATAATATCTTGCTTATAATCGCCAAATGATTCGCCAAATAATGACATACCGCCACAATATTTGGCGTCTTCTTTGACACCGATTTCCATAGTGATATATGGTTCTTTTTTGATGTCGATATCTTTAATGGTGACATCTGATATTTTGACATTATTCACAAATGTTCCTTCACTTGTTATTTCCCAAGTGGTGAGAATACCAAATTGGGTCAAAGTATCACTCCACCAACGAGGATTATTAATGCCTCTCCTGCCTCCATAATCACCTTGGGAAGTCCAAGAACCAACTTCTACACCACAAAGAATCATGGTGATATCACTTTTCCAGTCGTTGCGGTAAAAAGGAGCTTCGCTACAAACTTCAAAGGAAATGGATATCTTTCTTAATTTACCTGGAATAGATTTATTTGCGGTTTTATATTTTAAAAATCCCTTTTCAAACCATATATAGCCAGCATTAAATCTTTCTGGAGAGAAAAACACATCGGCGTCATTATCATTCCCAATCGTATGATTTTTTGTGGCGATACCACATCCAGTTCCATAAGGAATATCATATTCAGAATAATTACCAATGGGTATTTCAACACGGAACATCGAATTAATATTTGATTGTTCTTGATAGAGCTTTAAAGAAATATAATCGCAATTACGGCAACATAATTTATATTTGCCTATATCGGTGAACATTTCTTTGATAGTGATTAAATTACATTCCGCTAAAATGTTCACATTTAATAAAGTTGATGATAGGGGAGCGTTTAATTTTTCTGCTAATTCTTTCACACTCATCGATGAAGCATTAAGAAGTTCTAATATTTGTAAACGCTGTATCGAAGATAAGGCTCTGGCATAATCAGAAATTTCAATATCGTTTTGTCCTAATTCAAGTTGTATTTCTTTTAACATAATGACATCCCTCGAGAGTAGTATTACATAAATCTTGTAGTTCCTCAACTAGTTTGAAACTAAATCGTGCACCTCAATTGATATTTGTTCAACAACCACATTATTATTTTTTTGTAATACTTTCTGTGTGGATATTTTATGAAAAGAAATGAACACCCAAATCCCTTTTTGATGAGGAGAAATTTTCAGACCTTAAATGGCGAATGGTTTTTTGATTTTGATGATAATCAAGAATTCATCAAAGGAAATAACCTTTTAAACCATTCTTTAAGTAAGAAAATTATCGTTCCTTTTGCTTATCAATCAGAAGCCAGTGGCATTAATGATTTAACCAAACACAGCCACATGCTTTATGAAAGAGAATTTGTTTTAGATAAAGCCCTTAAAGGACAAAATATTTTATTAGAATTCAACGCTGTTGACTATGAAGCACTCGTTTTCTTAAACGGATATTTTGTCGGTCAACATGTCGGGGGATATACAAATTTTAAATTTGATGTAACACCTTTCCTAAAAGATGGAAAAAATATCTTATCGGTCTATGTTAATGATGAATACACTCCCACACAACCACGTGGTAAACAATATTGGGAAGTCGGTGGATCCCGTTGCTGGTATGATTCTAGTTCCGGTATTTATCAAAGTGTCTATCTTGAAGGATTTAACAAAGATTATTTATCACATTTAAAAATCACTCCTGATGTTGATAAAGAAGAAGTGGAATTTGAATTAGAAACAGCCTACCATCTCGCCAAAAAAGTATCTTTAAAAATATCCTTTAAAGGTGAATTGGTAAAAGACGCTCTCATTTCTTTAAATGATGATGTAACAAAATTCAAATTAGGTATTGCTTCTAATGATTATATTGATGATTTAAGACTTTGGAGTCCGGAAAATCCCAATTTATATGATGTCGAATTAACATTATTAGATGAAGAAGAATTAGATTCTATTCAAACTTATTTTGGTTTCCGTAAAATCAGCATTGATAACAATCGTATCCTTTTAAATAATGTTCCTTTATATCAAAGACTTATTTTAGACCAAGGCTATTTTAAAGAAGGATTTTTAACCGCTTCTAGTCATGAAGAATTCAAAAACGATATCATTTTAGCTAAACAAATGGGCTTTAATGGGGCCAGAAAACATCAAAAGATTGAAGATCCTTATTTCTATTATTACGCCGATAAATTAGGATTCCTCGTTTGGGCGGAATTCCCTAGTCCCTATTATTTCGGCTATCAAGAAATTAATAATGTGACCAGTCAAATCCAAGATGTGGTTTTACAGTTATATAATCATCCCTCCATTATCACTTGGATACCATTTAATGAATCATGGGGGATTAGAAAATCATTAGTGGATGAAAAGACTAAATCATTTGTCCGTTCTATTTATTATTTAATTAAATCTTTAGACCAATCCCGTTTAGTGGACTCTAATGATGGCTGGGAAATCATTACCGACACTGATTTCATCGCCATTCATGATTATTCTTCTACTGGTGATGATTTTGCGGACAAATATCAATTTGCTAATATCAACACTATCTTCCCGATGTGGAGACGTTTGATGTCTTATGGCGAAGACGGTTCTAATAAGCCCATCTTATTAACCGAATATGGTGGATTATCCACGAATAGTGATTTGGAAGGTGAACAATTCTATGGTTATACCATAGAAAAAGATGTCGAAGGATTTTATAAACGTCTTAAGCACATGCAAGAAAATATCAATAAATGTCCATTCGCCGGAATATGTTATACCCAATTAACTGATGTTAGACAAGAAAGAAATGGTCTATTAGACATCAATCATAAACCTAAATTTGATGTTGAGAGAATTCGGAGGATTATTCTCAATGAAGATTAGAATCTTCTCCATTGAAGAATTCTCTGTTTATGATGGCCCCGGCATTAGAACCACAGTGTTTTTAAAAGGGTGCCCCCTTAATTGTAGTTGGTGTCATTCACCAGAAGGAAAGACATACGATATCGTTTCATTAAGAAGCCCTAACGGTTGTCTAGAATGTGGTAAATGTTTCCAAATATGTCCCAATAACCGTGAAAAATGTATCGCTTGTGGAAAATGTATCGAAGTTTGTCCACGCCACCTCATCCGTTTATCAGGAGAAGATGTGGAAATTCAAGATTTAGCGGATACATTAAGCAAAAATGTCGACATCTTAAATCTCAATAATGGAGGAATTACCTTCTCGGGTGGTGAGCCATTATTACAAATTGAAGCGTTAACAAAACTCCTCCAATTGATGCAAGGTAAAACCCATTTAGCGTTACAAACTTCCGGTTATACCTCCCTTCAAAATTTTCAAAAAGTCTTACCTTATCTTGATCTCGTATTATTCGATATGAAAATTATGGATCACGATTTAGCAAAAAAATTCGAAGGTATTGATAATTCCATTATCCTCAATAACCTCGAATATTTAAAAACTACATCAACCCCATTTATTGCTCGTGTCCCTTTAATTCCGACGGTCATCGATACAGAAGAAAATATTCTCGCGATTATCGATAAATTAAAAGATGCGAAAAATCTCATTGCTGTCGAGCTATTACCCTATAACAAATACGCTGGCAGCAAATACAAGATGTGCGGAAAACAATATCAACCAGGATTTGATGAATCAATTCCTTCTAATCCCCATCTTGAATTATTCGAAAAAGCCCACATTAAAGCAAGAATGCTTTAGGAGAGAAATATGGATTTTTACGTTAAAGAAGCCTATGAAAGATTATTAAAAAGAGACTATCGTCAACAAAGAAGTAATCAAAAAGTTGATGCCTCTGATTTAATTGACAATAAAAATATTCCCCTTTGTTTAAGAGTGAGTGAAAGATTATCCCGTATGGTGGAAGCGGAAAGACCACAAGTCTATCAATATGACCGTATTGGCTTTTATCGTTATATTAAAGAAGTTCCTTCTATTCTTTCCGAAAAAGAATTCAAAGATATCGCCAAAGATAATCTCATGTTTGATGGTGGAATTGTTTGTAATATCTCTAGTGATTACGCGATCAATTTAAATAATGGTTTTGATGAAAGAATTAAACAAATTGATAACGAATTGCAAAAAGATATTGCCAAAGAAGAAAAAGATGAATTATTAGCGATGAAAAATAGTATTCTCGCTATTTATAAATTATGTGAAAAATATCGTCAAGAAGCTCTCTTAGTGGGCAATGACACACTCGCGGATATCCTCACACGCGTTCCTTATAAAAAACCCGAAAATTATCATGAAGCTCTAGTGTTTTTAAGAATCATGAATTTCGGTTTATGGCTGAATGGCAATAAACATAATACCTTAGGTCGCTTTGACCAATATATGTATCCCTTCTTTAAAAAAGATTTCGATAGTGGTCTCCTTAGTGAAGAAGAAGCGAAAAATCTCACCGAAGAATTCTTTGTTTCCATCAACTTTGACGCCGATTTATATCCTGGTGTCCAACAAGGCGATAATGGTCAATCACTCGTTCTCGGTGGTGTGAAAAAAGATGGCACTGACGCCTATAATGAATTAAGCAAAATATGCTTAGAAGCTTCCTTAGAATTAAAACTTATTGACCCCAAAATTAATTTAAGAGTCAATAAAAACACTGATATGAAATGGTTCCGCTTAGGAACAGAATTAACCAAACAAGGCTTAGGTTTCCCTCAATATTCTAATGATGATGTGGTCATCCCTTCCTTAGTGAAACTTGGATATGACTTAGAAGACGCGAGAGACTATGTTGTTGCTGCTTGCTGGGAATTTATTATTCCTGGTGTGGCAATGGATATTCCTAATATTGACGCTTTATCTTTCCCAAAAGTGGTGGATATGTCAATCCGCGATGAAAGATTCAATAAGGTACAAAGTATCGATGAATTCTATCAAATCGTGGATGAAAACATCGCTAAAGAAGTGAAAAGAATGGTGGATTTATCACACCGTTATTTCCTTATTCCTTCCCCCTTCCAATCCGTTTTAATGACTAATTGCGTGGAAAATCGTAAAGATATTGCCGTAAAAGCTAAATATAACAACATTGGTTTCCATGGTGCCGGATTATCCACCGCCGCGGATTCCTTAGCGGCCATTCAAAAGATGATCTTTGAAAATCAAAAGATTGACCAAGAAACATTATTAAATGCTTTAGATAGTGATTTTGTTGGTTATGAAAAATTAAGAAATGAATTATTAGAATGTCCCAAAATGGGCAATAACGAAGATTATGTCGATAATATTGCCTGTCATTTATTAGAAAAATTTGGTGATGAATGTAGCAAATATCATAACGATAGAGGTGGTATTTATCGCGCTGGTACAGGCACCGCGATGTATTATATTTGGTTTAGCCAAAATATGGGCGCCACTCCTGATGGAAGAAAAGCGGGAGAACCATTCTCTGCAAACTATTCCCCATCTTTATCACACAATTTCAAAGGTGTCTTATCAGTTATTAAATCATTTACCAAACCCCATTTAGAAAAAGCCTGTAATGGTGGACCTTTAACTTTGGAATTCCATGACACTTTATTTAGAAATGAAGAAGGTAGTGAAAAAGTCGCTGAATTAGTGAAAACATTCATCATTTTAGGTGGTCACCAATTACAGTTGAACGCGATTAATCGTGAAACATTACTAGATGCGCAAAAACATCCGGAAAAATATCCAAACCTCATTGTCAGAGTCTGGGGTTGGAGTGGTTATTTTAATGAGCTTGATCTCGTTTATCAAAACCATATTATCAAACGTTTGGAATTTTTAAATTAAAAGGAATAACGATATGAAAAAGCTCATGAGGAATTTGTTTATGGTAACTTTAGCAGCCTGTATGTTAGGTGGATGTCAAACCCAAAATAACAAAGCAAGTGGCGAAGAAATGAAAGGATATTTCTATAATCCACTCGATATCAATTATGGGATTGGTGATCCATGGTTATATCGTCATAGCGATGGTTATTATTACTATACCCACTCCATGACAGGTGTTGTGAAAGTCACCAAAACCAAATCCCCCACATTATTAAGAGAAAATGATGGTGATGAAGCAAGAACCAAAGTCATCTTCCGTCAAAAGAGCATTAATGTTGTGGAAATCTGGGCGCCAGAAGTCTTCTTCTTTGAAGGCCGCTGGTATTGTTATTTCACTGCGACTGATGCCGCTTTACCTGACGCCGCTAGTAAAGATGCTGGTAGAAGAATATACGGCATGAAATCAAAGACCGAAGATATCTTTGGTGAATGGGAAACCGCGGTCAAAATTGCATTACCTGATGATACACGTTCTATTGACGCTACTTTCTTTGCGTATAATGGACATCAATATATCGTCTATGCGGGTTGGAAAAATAAATATAACGACCAATATATTCAAAATTTATATATCAATGAATTAGAAACTGGTAACCCCTTAAAAGTGGCCGCTAGTGAAACTTCTCGTCACCTCATCAGCGAACCCGATAGAGAATGGGAACAAATCGGTGCTAAGCAAAACGAAGGACCAGCGATGTCTTTTGCTCCTGATGGCACCCCAGTACTTTTGTATTCCGGTGCTTATTCCGGTGCAGATTATTATTGCATTGGCTATCTCAAATTAGTGGGTTCTGATTTATTAAATCAAAATTCATGGCAAAAGGGCGATAAACCATTAATGGAAACCGATGTTAATGTTTCCGTTAACCCCGAAGCTAGTGAAATTATCGCTCCTGGACATAATTCAGTTTTCAAATCACCAGATGGTAAAGAAGACTGGATTTGCTATCATTCGGCGAAATATTCTGGTGCGGGATGGGACCGCCAAGTCCGTTTACAAAAAATGACATGGAACGGCAATACGCCTGTCGTAGAAAAAATATTCCGTGCGAGTGATCCTGCTCCTCTTCCAAGTGGAGATACCGCGAAAAGATATAAATTTGAAGCGGAATTTGCCACTTTAACTAGTGATTGCTTTGCTATCGATCAGGAAGGTTATGCCTCTAATGATAGAAGTGTTTCGATTAATGATAATGGCACCATTCGTTTTGATGTGGCGGTGCCAGAAAATGGTCAATACGCTGTCGGAGTGAGATATTCTAACCGTGATAAAGTGACCGATAAAAT
This sequence comes from uncultured Bacilli bacterium, assembly GCA_905236715.1. GTDB lineage: Bacteria > Bacillota_I > Bacilli_A > RFN20 > CAG-826 > RUG13091. Next base: position 10,247 of record CAJOMQ010000013.1, read on the forward strand.
CACTTTGAAAATCAACGGAAGAGAAGAAGAAATCGTGGCTCCGAAAACTCTTTATGATGACACTTTCTTTGTCAGTTGGATTTTTACTGATTTATATATCAAAGCCAGTGGACCAAACGCGATTGAAGTCCAAGCGGATTCATCCATTCTTATTGATTGTCTACTGATTGATTATCTAGATCATAACGCATAAGCCATTTAGACAATAAAAGGAGGAAAAATGATGAAGAAAAAAATGATCCTATTATCCACCATTCTCTTATCATTGGGGGCCTTTGCTGCTTGTAGTAACCACTCTAACAGCAATAACACTGGAGTTGTAGAAAATTATTACACCATTGATACGAGCAAGATTAAAACGGAAATCCTCATTGGCTCAACCCTAGAAATTAAACCAGAAATCTATAATTTAGGGGATCCTTGCGAAGTGAATTATGAACTGCAAGTAACTTTAGATGGCGAAGATGTCACCGAATCAGTTTATAATCCACAAACGAAGATTTTTACTCCCCAAATGATTGGTGATTATGATTTCCTGTTCACCGTTTTAGGTGATGATGGCAAACCTTATACCACTGCTAAAGGTGCCACATTTACCAAAAAGATCACCATCAGTGTGGTCATTATGAGCTTTGAACCCGTGGATAATGATGGTGTTGATGTCTCCATTTCGCAAAATGGTGTCATCACTTTTGGTGATTCATATTCCGCGAATGGCACAATCGCTGTTGACTCAGGCCAATATCGTGTCACCGGTGTTTCCTTTACGGGCTCATATTCTATTACATATGAAATAAAGAATTTCAAAAGAGCTCCTGATTATGGCGATCCATCCTTATATTTTGGTTGGAATAGACAATTAACCGAAAATAATGATGATAGCATTAAAGTTTCCGCGGATGGCAGAATGGCCACCTGGATTTGGGGCGAACCTAATTTAGGTGTCAACAAAGAGCAAGGCTGGACCATGAATGACCTTAAATGGTGGGATGCACCAGGTTCTGTTGGTTCTTTAAATGGTGATCATGAAATTACTTTTGAAAGATACGTTAATGATGAATTAAAGAAAGCTGTATACGGTATCAAATTTGATGATCAACCTTACACTTATCTTGATATTGGAAGTGCTTATACCGACTATTTGAAGAGTGTTTGGGTGGAATCAGTCAATTGTTCTTGTTCCATCAGCGTGAAATCATTCCAAGAAAATCTCATTGATAAAACCGCACCGACGATTTCCTTTGACGCTGGTGAATTTGAACATTACGTTGATGATGAAATCAATCTTCGCGCTTTTACCACGATTAATGATAATTCCGATTATAAATCAGTCTTAGTGCCTCATATCACCGTATTTGATCAAAATAACATCGAACAATATGTCGATGAAAAAGGTAAATTTATTCCTTATGCCACTGGTGTATATAAGGTAGTAGCGACCACTCATGACTTAGCTTATAATTCCGCCAGTTGTGAAGGAAATATTGAAGTAAAAGAAGCACCCGATAGTAATGTTGTTTCCTTTAACGATACTAGTAATGTCGCCTTACCAAACATGGGCATTATGTTATATGCCACCGCGGAAGAATACGATGTTACCTATACCGTTAAACAAGGCAACAACGATGTCACTGATGACACTATCTTCACTTGGAAAAGTGAGGATGAAACCATCTCCCGCACCTACTTCAAAGCGGATGCTGGTGATTATATCTTAACCGCGACCGCAAATGATGCTTCTCATAGTTCAAGAAACATGACCATTGAAGTTAATAGCAATAAGACAAATATTTATGGTCGCCAAGTTTTTGGTACTAATTATGCTAATCGTATGGTTGTTGGCAAAGACAGTGAAACACTATTTGTTAATGCCTCTGCCGATGAAGGACAATCCGCAAAGATTGGTAAAGATATTCCTATGGCTCATGATTGGACCATCGAATTTGATGTCACCGATATGAAATTTGTTAACCAAGGCAAATTATTCCTCACTAAAGCCACACAAAATAACACCAATGATTGGGTGGGCTGGGAAGATATCGCCTTAGGCGGTAAACCCGGCAATGACCTTTGGGGCTTTGAAGCCGACATTATCGGTAGTGGTTGGAACACTTATCAATGGAGAAGTAATTGGCAAAATCCAACAACTGAATTTATGCCTGACCCAACCAATCCGACAATTGGATGTGGTCGTGGTGCTGGTGCATATTCCCAATATGGAACTGGAACACATACCTATAAGATACAATGCATTACTGACACTGACGGTAATGTCACATATAACTACTACATCGATAACCAAATTGAAGTAGTGCATCATACTGCCGATGCTCATGATTGGGCCAACGGCATGGATTCCTATCAATTATCTGCACAATATTTCAATGGTTTAGTGCATAACGTTACTATTAAATAATTCTATTTAATATATTTTCATGGAGGTTTTAAAAATGAAAAGAAAAATTGTTCTTGTATCAATTCTCGCCGTGGGAGGATTAACTTCATTAGCTGTATTAGGCTCAATGTCTACAAAGATTACTAGTTTCACCGATAGAGGTAATACTACGCACACCATTGGGAAAAGAATGGCGGTAAATGTCATTGAAAATAACGATGTGGAATTAGATCCTCTTGATTATGTTCCTTATAATACGGGTGACCGTGTATATGGTTATTATCGCGTTGATGTGACTAAAGATGATGTAGCCGTTGGTGAAAGTGTTGTTATTCATGAAAGTACCTACACATTTAAGCCAACAGAAATAGGCACATATATCGTGACCTTCACACAAGTGAGAGGTGATGAATCACCATGTTCTGAAGATAATATTGGTGTTGCCGAAGTCGTGGTTGAACACCTCATTGAATTCTACGGAACCAGTGAAGTCGCTTTACCAAATATGGGCATTATGTTATACGCTAACGCTCACGATGAAAACTTTGCCTATTCCATCACCAAAGATGATGTTGATGTGACTGCTTCTACCATTTTCACTTGGACAAGTGCCGATTCTAGCGTGAGTCGTACTTATTTCAAAGCGGATGCTGGTGATTATGTTTTAACCGTTACCGCTGATGATGAAGATAGCACAACAAGAAGCATGAATATCACTGTGGCTGATGATAAGACAAATATTTATGGTCGCGATGTTAATGGTACCAATTACGCCAATCGTATTGTCATGGGTAAAGATAGCGAAACATTATTCATCAATGCTGTCGCTAATGAAGAACAATCGGCAAAACTTGGCAAGAATATTCCTATGACCCATGATTGGACCATTGAATTTGATATCACCGATATGAAATATGTCGCCCAAGGCCAATTTGATATTACTAAAGCTACTGAAAACGCAAGTGATGGTTGGATGGGTTGGGAAGATATCGCCTTAGGTGGCAAACCCGGCAATGACCTTTGGGGCTTTGAAGCCGATATTATCGGTAGTGGTTGGAACACTTATCAATGGAGAAGTAATTGGCAAAATACAACAACCGAATTTATGCCTGATCCAACCGATCATTCCATTGGATGTGGTCGTGGTGCTGGTGCATATTCCCAATATGGAACTGGAACACATACATATAAGATTCAATGCGTTACCGACACTGACGGTAATGTCACATATAACTACTACATCGATAATCAAATTGAAGCAGTGCATCATACTGCCGATGCTCATGATTGGGGAAACGGCATGGACTTCTATCAATTATCTGCAAGAAACTTCAACGGCTTAGTGCACAATTTCTCAATTAAATAAAATTAATCAATTTGAAAGGATAATAATTATGGCAAAGAAAATTTCAATTGTGGCTTTATTGTCTTTTGCCGCTATGTTGACCGTTTCTTGTGTGGGAACACGTGATTTATCTGGCATGACAAAAGTGACAATGTGGGTATGGGGTGATGTCGCGGAAACTAATGTTTTCCAAAAGCTCGCTAAAGACTACACCAACAACAATAAAGACAATATCTATATTGATTTCCAAAAGAAGGATTCTGATGGCTATGACACCACCTTAAGAACCGCTTTGACGGGTCGACAAGGACCGGATATCTTCTATGTTGGTGATGCTTCTATCAAACGTTATGCTGGTGATAATAACTTAGAAGATTTGAGTAGATACATCAAAGATTCCACAATTATTGACACCAATGATATTTGGCCATCATTAATGGATCGTTATCAATTTGATACCAATACCTATCTTCATGATGATAGTGCCCCCATTTGGGGATTACCAAAAGATATTGGACCCACAGTTATCTTCTACAATGAAGATGCTTTAACCGCACAAAATATCAAAGTTATCTCCGCAAAAGATGATGATAATGATGGTAAGGTCACATACCAAGGCCAACAATATGACGCCCGTGGTTATGATCCAGAAAATAAAGTTTTTAATAATAAAATCGCGATGACCACTGATGAATTAGGTGAAATATCTAAATTATTAAATCATAGCAATGCCATACCAAGTAAACACCAAACAAGATGGACATTCTATTCATCTTGGTGGTTCTGGGCTGGCTGGTCTGTTGGTGGTGATTGCATCCAATTCCATGAAACAGATGACCCCAGTTATTATGGTGGTTATTGGGAATTCACGTTAGATGACACTCATAAGAATTATCGTGTGAATGAAGATATGACTTTAAATGAACATTCATATAAGAAAGGTGAATTCGTTGATTATTATGATTTACCATTTATGGAAACATATGATCAAACCGCTTCTTTAGTGGCGGAGGGCAAATTAAATGAATTACCATCCATCAATAGCGCGTTTGATTATTGGATTAATTTCTTCTATAATGGCACATCACCTAAACCATCAGATTTCTCTAGCGAATTAGGCTTATTTACCAATCAAGAAGTGGCGATGTATGTCACTGGTAGATATAATACTCTTGAATTTAGAAGAGACTGTAGTTTTGCTTGGGATTGCGCCCCATTACCAATCTTTGAAGGCGGTACCGGTGGTGGTCATAGTACATCCATGTGTGTTTCGATGAACAAGAACTGCAAAAATAAACCCGAAGCCTTCAAAGTGATCGAATATTTCTGTGGGCCAGAAGGACAAGATGCTTTAGCGGCGACTGGCTTTAATGTTCCGAGCCAAATTTCTGTCACCAATGATCCTAATGGCAATTTCTTAAAATCCACTGAACGTCCTTATAACAAAGATTGCTTCTTAGATGCTGTTAGCTATCAAAAAGCGGGTGACTGGTCATATTTAAAAGATGATGCTTGGATTAATATTTGGGCACCATATCTTAATGGTGATGTCATCAATGGCAAAGCCACCCAACAAGAACTCTTTGCTAAATATAAGACCGCTACCAACAATAAATTGAAAGAATATACAAGACGATAAATTAAATGACTACACAAGCAAAGACAATTAGTAGAACGAGAAAAAAAGACCATAGTGAACAAATTTATGGTTTCATTTTCGCCGGGATTCCCATTTTGGGATTCTTGGTTTTTGATCTCATTCCGATGATTCTCTCGCTCATCATGTCTTTTGCTAATTTACCAACTTATCGTATGGGAGATATGCAATTATATGATTTTGAACATTTGTTCACTAATTACGCGGCAATCTTCAATGATGAGAAATTTGGTTTATCCATCGTTAATACTTTAATTTCCTTAATATCATTACCGATATCGATGTTTATCGGTCTTATCTTAGCGGTCTTATTAAATAATTTAAAAGGCGCAAAGATATTCCGTACCATCATCTTTATCCCTTATGTTTGTTCAATTGTCTCTATTTCCTTAATGTGGAGAACAATGCTCAACAAACAATATGGTATTATTAATCAATTTTTAGGTATCTTTGGAGTACCAGAAATTAACTGGTTAGGTGATCCAGTGGCCTTTAGAATCGCCATGGTCATCATGATTAGTTGGTGCAATGTCGGCTTTTCTTTAATTCTTTATAGCGCTGCTTTAACGGCGATTGATCCAACGATTTATGAAGCGGCGGAAATGGGTGGCAGTGGAAAAGTTCATTCCTTCTTCCACATTACTTTACCTTTATTATCACCAACGACATTCTATCTATTGGTGATAGGTTTAATTGGTGGATTACAAGAATTTGCCAGATATCAAGCCATTAATATTAAATCTAATATCGTGAGCCCCACCGGGCCTAACGATGCTGGTTTAACTATTGTTTTCTATCTTTATAATAAAGCGTTTAATGAAGCGGGTGGCTTAGGCCAAGCTAGCGCGGTGGCGTGGGTTTTGACTTTAGCGATCATTTTAATTACCGCGGTAAATTTCTCTTTTAGAAAGAGGTGGGTTTACGATGGCGACTAAAATTAAAAAGCACGATACCGGAAAGGTAATATATAAAATCGTCGTTTATTTTATCATGGGTATTTTTACCCTGATTTATCTCATACCTTTCTATATTGTTTTTATCACTTCTATTAAAGCCACACCTCAATTAGCAACACAAAACCCCTTTATTTGGTTCCCCACCGCAAAACAAATATCTTTAAAAGGCTATGCGAATATATTTACGCAATATACGATTTATTCCACCGATGAATCAATGATTCTAGTGGGCTTAAGAAATACCATTTTAATCATGATTCCCGTCATTATCGGTGGTATGTTCTCATCTTCTATTGCGGCATATGCCTACGCTAAATTGCATTTTAAAGGTAAAAAAGTGATGTATACCATCTTGATGTTATCAATGATGCTTCCTGGTATTATCACTCTTATTCCTTCTTATTTTATTTATGATAATTTAGGTGTCACCGAATATATTCCTTGGTTCCCATTAGTGATTCCACCGATGTTTGGTAGTGCCACCTGTGTTTTCTTCTTACGCGGATATTATTCTTCCATACCTAATGATTTATTAGATAGTGCGAAGATGGATGGTTTAGGATTCTTTGGCACATATTTCAAAGTCATTCTTCCATTAGCTAAACCCGCGATATTTGCCCAAGGATTATTAGGTATTGTCGCGGTATATAACGACTACTTACTACCATTGATTTATTTAACAAGAGAAGAAAATTACACCTTACAAATTGCTTTATCGACTTATTCTTCAGCATTTGCCACTGACTTACCGAGCGTTATGGCGGGTGCGGTCATGTCGACAATTCCCATCTTATTACTATATTTATTCCTCCAAAAATATTTTATTTCTGGATTAACTTCATCAGGCGTTAAGAGGTAACTTTATGAAAGAAAAATTAACTAAAGAACAAAAACTTATCGAAAAAGAAAAGAACAATGAAAAAACTCGTATTCATAAAGCTCTCGTAGCGATGGAAGAAGAAAATTTGAAAAAAGATAAAATCGCTCCCGAGGGTCCTTTTATCTCTTTGCAACATATTAACAAAATCTATGACAACCACTTCCAGGCTGTTTATGATTTTAATCTCGATATTTATAAAAACGAATTTATCGTCTTCGTCGGTCCTTCTGGATGTGGTAAATCCACCACATTAAGAATGATCGCGGGATTAGAACAAATTACCGCTGGTGATTTTTATTTAGATGGTGTTTACACTAACGCCATTCCTGCGAAAGATAGAAATATCGCGATGGTTTTCCAATCGTATGCTTTATATCCACATCTCACTGTCTATGATAATCTAGCGTTCTCTTTAAAAATCATTCACATGGATAAAGAAGAAATCCGTGAAAGAGTGAAAAAGACTGCGGAAATATTGCAAATCACTGAAATTTTAAATCGTAAACCATCACAATTATCCGGTGGTCAATGTCAACGTGTCGCTTTAGGCAGAGCTATTATCCGTGATTCTAAATTATTCTTGATGGATGAACCATTATCTAATTTGGATGCCAAATTAAGAGTGTCTATGCGTTCAGAAATCATTAGTTTACACAATAAATTAAACGCGACCACGATTTATGTTACTCATGACCAAACGGAAGCCATGACGATGGCCTCACGTATCGTAGTTATGAAAGATGGTTATATTCAACAAGTAGGAACACCCGCGGAAATTTATTCTAAACCTATCAATACTTTCGTCGCGTCCTTTATCGGTTCACCAGCGATGAATTTGATTGATTTTAATTTGAAGGAAGATGGCCTTTATCTCGGCGAGGAAAAGATGAATTTCATCGATTTGAATTTCAAAAAGATCAAATCCTTCTATGTGAAAGAATTAAAGACATATAAAGAACAATTTGTGCAAAACGATTTGCAAAATGAAACGAGACAAAATCTTTTAAAACACATTGAAGAATTAGAAAATAGCCACGCTGAGGGTAAAGAAGAAGCAAAACGAATAAAAGCTTTATCTCAGGCTCAATATTCCTTAGAAATCCTCAATAAAGCGGATAAAACTAGAAATCATCTATTAGAAGTCATCGCATCATATGAAAAAATGGTGGAAGAAAATAATTTCCAAATTATTCTTGGTCTTAGACCTGATGATTTTGCCGTCAAAGGTCATGAAGGAAGTAAATTCAAACCTTCTAAACCATTTAGCTTAGAAGTTGATATTCCCGAACTTCTTGGCCATACCTATTATTTACATTGTCATCATAACGATGTGCAGGTGACATTAAATATTGACGCGGATGCGATTTACGCAAAAGGTGACAAAATTAAAGTGACATTAAATACTGATAAACTTCACATCTTTGATAAGATTACCACGAAGAGAGTGGGCTAATAATTTATCTTATTTATTAACCGGCACGAGAATGTGTCGGTTTTTATTTGGGTTTTTTCCTTGTTGATAACAATAAATTTTTACGACATAATAGTAACTCACTCTAGGAGTGCTTGTCATTTTTTCTGTTTTTAATAAAATATTATTGTTAGTATCCACATATAAGTGGTGTTTTACGGTCGTATTGCTAATATTCACTTTTTCGGCGAGTCAACTCGCCAACTCGGTTATTTATAAATTTCGCCGATAAGGTGAATATTAATGGCAAAGGAGGTATCCGCATATGACACTTGGTCAAAAAATTAAGAAGTTAAGAACCGATAAAGGCTTAACACAAAAAGATCTTGCGGATCAATTACATGTTACTTTCCAAACTGTCAGTAAATGGGAAAGTGGCACTAACGAACCTGACATCGCGACATTAAAGGAATTATCAAAACTCTTTGGTTGCTCTTTTGATTATTTATTAAATGATGAAGAAGCAGTAGAGGAAGAAAAGCAAGAACCTGAAGTGGTGGTAAAAGAAGTCCCTGTCGTTAAAGAAACTATTATTGTTCATCAAAATGAAGCCCATGTATGCGCTAGATGTGGGAAAGATATTCCCGAAGATGAATTAGTTTCGGAAGATATTACCAAAAAAGAAAGACATGGTAGAACAACCAGAACCGTTTCTGTTGGACAAACTTATTATCACAAAAAATGTTTAGAAGTAGTGAAAAAAGAAAGAGAGGAAGCCGCTAGACAAGCAAGAATTGCTAAAGCATCTTCTGACGCAAAGAAATGTTTTGGCTGGGGTATTGCTGGTGGCGCTGTGGCGTTAGTTGTCTCTTTATTAGTATTCTTATTAGTGCCTTCAATTAAAGAAGTTGTGCATCCAGGTTTAGCCGTCTTATATAGCGCGATTATCAGTTATGGTATCTTTGCGATGCTATATTGCATTATTTCCGGTTCCTATATTGGTGAGGTCTTTGTGTGGTGTGCTGGTTTATCTATTAAATTCCCTGGACTCATATTTAGTTGGGATTTAGAAGGTTTTGCCTGGTTAATAGCGATGAAAATATTATTTGCTATACTCGGATTCTTAATCGGTGTATTAGCTTTATTATTCGCCATAGTGTTTTCTGCAGCATTAGGAACGGTGTCATTCCCATTTGTTTTGATTCATAACATTCGTACCGATTACGAAGATGCTTTATAAGGAGTGCATTTAGATGAAGAAAAAAATATTGTTCTTAATCCCTGCTTTATTAGGAATGTTCTTATCCGCTTGTAATAGTGGAGGTGCTTCAACTACTTCATCGAATAATGAATCAAGTAGCGGTACAGAATCAGAAGGAGATCCCACAAAGAGTGATTTCACAGATGCTGTTTTTGAAAGCGCTACATATACATATGATGGTCAACCTCACATTCTTGCGGAAGTGAGTGGTGCACCAGAAGGCACTAATATCATTTATACTGGTAGAGAAGAATACGTTAATGCTGGCACATATAACGCTACTGCTAAATTAGTCAAAGATGGTTATAACGATAAAACATTAAATGCTACTTTAACAATCAATAAAGCGACCATCACTGGAATTACTTTTGCAAGTGCAACTTATACCTATGATGGTAATCCACACACCATTGAAATAGCGGGTACTTTACCAACTGGCGGTTCTGTTAAATACACAAATAATGGTCCTCATACAAATGCCGGAACTTATAACGCAACTGCCGTTATTTCCGCTCCAAATTATAATGATTTAACTCTGAATGCCACATTAACTATTGGCAAAGCCACATTTACTGGTTATACATATGAAAGCAAATCAGTTACATATGATGGTGCTGAGCATATCAATGATGTTCAATTAGTGGGTACTCTTCCTGATGGCACAACCGTAAAAGAAGAAGTTAAAGATTCTAACGGCGAAGTTGTCACTAGCGCAATTGAAGTAGGAACATATGATTACACTTGCACAGTTACTAATAGCAATTTCAATACATTAACATTAACTGCTCAATTAAAAATTAAGGCCGAAAAGAAAGATATGCCTGTCTTTGTGGGTAGTGATGGAACTATTTATTTTGCCAATGGATTACATAATGGATATTTGTATTCTTTAGCTGAATCTGAGTTAAAACTTATAGACTATTCTTCTCCAAAAGAATTTAACAAATATAATTCTTCCTCGGCTTTATTTATTGCGGGTTCCACTTTATTAAATTCCGTTAAAGAAGTGAAAAGTGGTGCCACTAGTGTTTTATACACCGACAGCAATATCGATGATTTTGTTAAACAAAGTGATACAGTTTATTACTATTCTAGCAATGCTTTAAAAGCCGCTAAATCTGGTATTTATAAAGTTGATGCCACTGATTCAAGTAACGAACCAGTAGTTACCAAAATATTTGAAGGAAAATCAGATAATTTAGCCATCTATGGTGGTAATCTCTATTTCACAAATGGAAACGATCACAATTATTTATACAAAATGAATCTTTCCACTAATGTTGCTTCATTAGTTATGAAAGAAAAAGTTCATGAATACACAATTAATAGCAATAGATTATATTGCACAGTTAATGGCTTGGTTAATGACTACATTGGTTATTTAGATTTATCTAGCTCTTCAACTGAACCTACTAAATTAACAAACGCCGCTGGCGAATTCTTAACAGTAAAGAATGGCTATTTATATTACAACTACACCGATTTGTTCTCCGTTATTGATTCTTCAGTCAAAGGCATTTGGAGAATTAGCACAAGTGGTGGAGAACCAGAACAATTATTAGCCAATGATGGTGTTAATGGTTTTGATGTTGAGTCATCTACATCCCTGGTTTATATCGATGCCAATGATTTACATTTATATCGCTATAACACTTCAACCAAAAAGTCCACTGATTTATTAGATGGTTTTGTGGCTCCTGAATCAACCCCACTTAATACTGGTGGTCAAACCATTTCTTTAGGTACAAAAATTTATTATTTAAATATGTATGCTGGAAAGACTTTATATGTCTATGATGAATCCACTAAGAGAAATTCACAATTAACCACCAATAAAGTTGAAGATTTCTATATCTATAACGGAATCATGTATTTCAACCAAGTCACCATGTTAACCAATAACGACTTATACGCTGTCAATCTAACTATGGGTGGAGAAGCAGAAAAAATTAATTCCAACGATGTCAGAAATATGATAAGTGATGGAACATATTTATATGCTACTCACTATAACTGGGCTGGTGTTGCTGGTGGTATGTCTAGAATGAAACTTGATGGCACCGAATATGTTAAGTTCTCTGAAGTTAATGGCGCTAAAAATTTAACGATTAAAGATGGCAAACTATATTACATCAATTGCGATACTGGTGCTACAAATGGTGATATGGAATACATTGATTTATCAACCATTACTTCCACATCAGTAAATATTAAAGGCGTTACTTTATCAAAAGATTTAAAGAATGTCAGTCAATTTATCTTTGAAAATGACACTATTTATTATTCATATGAAGGTACCATTTATAATTACATTGCTCGCACTAATTTCACTGATTTAGGCAACAATAGTGTTCAAATAGCCAGCAGCAAAACCCATCCACGTGATATGGTTCTTAATGGCAATTATATTTATTACTATTCCTATGCATCTACCGCTACTAGCAGTGCTGGTTTCTATAAAGTGAGCAAAGATGCTGCGGCTGATGGCACTCAAGAATTGTTAGTGGGATATGATTCAAAATATTATGGATCTAGCCTATCAATCTCTAATTCAGGAAACCTTTACTTCTTGAACTACATTCCTAAATTACTTTTAGGCGATGCTCATTTCTATCAAATCAATCTTTCGAGCAAAGCAGTAACCAAAATTAATTAATCTGCATTAACACAACAAAAGAATTACATTTCTTTTTAAAATATGTCTTGGGAAACCTAGGCATATTTTTAGGTCCTTTCAAATTAAACGGGGAGTAGTCAGTACCTCGAAAAAACTACTCCCCATAGGAAGTTACAGTACCGTTTTAAATTGCTAACCCGTGTAATTGGTAACATATCTTTCATTAAGTGTGGTACTAGCGAAGAAATAGGGAATATGTCCTTGCCAAACTTGCGGTTTATTTTTCGCCAAACTTGCGGTTTTGATTATATTTATTCGACAAAGGAATTGTTTTTTTATTACTCGCATGGAATTTTTTGAAACAGTGCATATATATCTTTCAAAAACAATGTAACGTTAAAAGTGATAATTGAATTTAGGGAACAAATAATTTATAATCAAAGCGAAATGTTCCCTAAGGAGGATATTGAATGGAAAATGTAATAATTCAAATTCAAGAACTATTAAATAAGCGTGCTGAACTACAGGCCCGTTTAAACCTTTTGCCATATGATGGAACTCCAGAAATAAAAACTATATCAGAAAAGAAATACCTTTATGTCCGCAAAAGGGAATTGGATAAAGTTAAATCTACTTACGTTGGTGAATATAGCGAAGAACTTTATAACACTTTGTTGAGAAATAATGTTGAGGGTAAAGCCCTTCGTAAAGAAATTAGACAAATTGAAAAACAATTAGCGGTATTGGGTTATAAGGATGAAGAACTATCCGAAAGAGTTGCTCTCAATCTAGATTTTGCTCGCACTAATATGAAAAAGATTATTTATGATCAAGCTGTCTTAGAAGGGGTGGGTACCACTTTTCCTGATACTGAAGCAATCATTGATAATGGTATTGTGAAAAATGTTAAAGCCGAAGATGTTCAAAAAATTATCAATCTAAAGCATGCGTGGGAATTTATTTTAGATAAGGATGTCATTCAGGCACTAAGTGATTATTATTTGGCCTCTTATATTGCTAGATTAGTTAATGAAGGGCTATTAGCTATTCCTGATGAAGGAAGAATTAGAGGGGTGCCAGTCACTATTGGAGGCTCGTCCTATATCCCACCAATTCCTTTTGAAGATAAGGTAAAACAAGATATCAGAGATTTATTAGCTTCTAATATGAATGATATTGATAAAGCCATCGAACTCTGCTTATATGTCATGAAGACTCAAATATATAATGATGGAAATAAAAGAACCGCGGTAGTGTATGCAAATCATTATCTTATTTCCAAGGGTCAAGGCTTACTAGTAATTGACTATAGCAAAGTAGGTAACTTTAAAAAGCATTTAGTCAATTATTATGAAGATAAAGATGTAACTTCTATAAAGTCGTTTTTAAAGGATTGCTGGATGAAGTTTTGAGTCAATGTATATTTTATAAGTTTTTCAGCACAGCTGGAATGCGGCCACTTTTTTATTTTTTTGGCTCAATTCCAATACTTAAAATAGCTAAATAAGAGGGTTGTCACTGGGACATATAGTTATTTTAAATCTTTTATTGTTTTGATGACTTCTATTGTGTGATTTTGGTATGAATATTTATCAACTTCATATCCATTAATTGTTTCATATTTATTTGGATTCTTAATGGTAGTGCAATCAGCAATAATACCAAATAAATATTCTGGTTTGCTAGCGCTATATAGAGAAGCTAACACTAAAGCATTTCTAAAATATTTGGCGTTTTTCCCCAGAAAGTCAATATTTATATGAACGCCAATTGTTTTTAACAAAAAATATAAGAATAATGCTACTGATCTTGTATTACCTTCTCTAAAGCAATGTATTTGCCATAATTCTTGGACAATGGAAGCAACGTTTTCTAATTTCTTTTTATCATCAAGGGAGTTCCAATTTATCGATAAAAATCTCTTTTCCAGATCATTCATTTCTCTTTTAATGTAGTCATGCGGCGTATAATCTACTGAATAACCATCTAGTATTGGTTCCTTCTTGTACATTGTTATTGTTCTAAATTCTCCCGCCCAACTAAATATAGGTGAGAATAAAAATTGATGAATTTTTTGAATATCAAAAACACTTTTTATTATCAAGCCCTGTTTTCTTAGAGCAATTATTCTTAGAGGAATAATGTCTTCCTCAAGTTTATCAAGTTGATCTTGACTTTTAATATTCTTTTTATTTTTTAAAACATCAGTATCTGGATATAAATATGGATCTCTCATACGTTATGTAGCCTCATTATGGCAAATTCAGCAGTTTCAAAATCAATAATGCCATCATCATAAAGTTTCATTATTTGCTTTGCTTTATCACTGGGTTTTCCTGCATCAACAGAACTAACATTTTCCGCAAAAGAAACCAAATCTTCTTTTTCTGGTAGAACAATATCAAAAGGAATGCCTTTTCTTAATGCAACTTGGTTTAGAAACATAGTTATTGCATAGCTTGTTGTAATTCCAAGTTTATTAAAAATATAATCACATTCTGATTTTGTCTCTGGTGATATTCTTGTATGTACAATTTCGGTCTTTTGCATACTGTTTATTCTCGAATATATTGTAGCACAAAAGTTATACATTTTTAAATACATTTTATAAAATGTGTACTTTGCAATTAATTTAGTTCAGTCTTCTTTTGTCTCTAGGGGAATGAGTTTTATTTAAGTGGTTTCTATTTTTATGTATCTACTTTTCATTGACTAGTCCAATTGTTGTCTATGATTTTTTAACATGTCCACTTAACTTGTTCGCAAAAAGTGGACATGTTCTTGTATGTCGAGTGGACATGTTAAATTTTGTGATTATAGAGTATCAAACTCTGTTTTCATATTTTTTTAATTCTCTGGCTCAATTCCAATATTTATAACAGCTAAATAAGAGGGTTATCACTGGTGAATTGCTAAACCAGACTTGTTAGTTATTATATAACTAAAAGTGAATCAAAAAGGTAAGCATTTCACCCCGTGCAACCTTATAAAAAATGATGCCGAGTTTCTCATATTTCCAGAGAAAAGGCATATACCCCGGGGCCAGTGGTCCTCACCCTTATTCTCAAAGAATAAATCGACATATTTTTACTTTAAAAAAGGCTTAATTTTTCTATAGGGTTGAAATAGGACACATATCTTTTTTTGATTCCGTTGTCGTTGGAAAAATATCTTTATAACATTTGTAGGCGGGAATATATCTTTTTAACCGCAAATCACTCCAGCGAAATACCGCAAATCACTCCAGTGAGGTATTGATTTTTTTACTAAGAGTCGTATTATATAAACAAGAGGAATTCAAAATGAA
>CAJOMQ010000014.1 GCA_905236715.1 uncultured Bacilli bacterium
AATTCCGATTTAACATAAGAAAAACTCCGTTAAATAGAATTTAGTCTTCCAAAAAAACTTTTAATTCTATAAACGGAATTTAGTTTTTCAAGTTACAAACTATTTAGTATCTGTTGTTGGCTTAATTTAGATGCTAATAAAATCTAGATAGTAGCCTTTTTGTAAAGAGAACTCTTTTTATAATTAAATTTGATGCCTTCTTGACGGCAAATGCGAATCGCGGTCCATTTACCAGATGCCACAGCAAAAGGAAGACCACCAGGAGATTCTAACCACTGGCTAGCGAGATAAACATTATGAAGATGAGGAATGATACCAGAAGAAGATAAACGTGGCTGAGATGAGGTAAATTGTGACATATAGGCCCCTCTCATCGCGTTGGTATATCTTTCTAATGTAACGGGTGTGAAAACATCTAGGATGGTAATTTTACCTTTATATTGGGGGAATTGGGTTTCAATTCTCTCCACTAATTCACGAGCAATGCGTTCTTTTTCTTTTTGATAAGCCTTTTTATCTTTAGAAAGTTGCTTCCAATAAATATAATCTTCATCAAATTGATGAAAGAGAGTGTTACAAGTTGTTTTATTGTTGTGCACATAATATTGCGCATCATAAGAAAAATTACGAATATCGATAAAATCCACTTTTTGATTGCCAACGATTAATGGTTCCACGGGAAAATTAACGATAGTTGGTAAATCGCCAAGATCCGCAATTTCATAAGTCACCATTAAGGAAGAAATAGTTGGATATTTACGATAATCGTTTTTCCTTTTTTGAATCGCAGGTACTTTATATTGTTTATTTAATAAAACATCTAAAGTGTAATTGGGTTCGGTTGTGGAAACGACATAATCGCCTTTAATCGTTTGACCAGTTGATAAAGTCACTCCACTAGCAAAGCCATTATGTGTATTGATGGTTTGCACATTAGCGTTAACAATTAAACGGCCATTAAGAGAAAGGAAACGATTTTTAATTCTTTCCACAAAAGCTTTGGAACCACCAATAGGAACAGCACCGGAATTATTCGCGATAGTCGCATAAGAGAAAAGCAAAGAAAATAAATTGCCATAGCCAGGTTGCGCATTTTTCATCGCAAAACGAAGGGTGGGATTTTTAAATCGCAAAGCGTATTTATCAGTGTTAACTAACATCGTTGTTAAGAAGCTTGGGTGTTTGATAATCATCCACGCCACCTTCATCATTTCTCCCAAAGAGAGCATGGAAGTCGGTTTATGCATTGGTAAAGATACTTTTGTAAAAGCGCGCACCATTCTAAAGAATTTTTTAATTTCTTTTTTATCTTCCGGAGCCACTTCTAACCATTGTTGTTCCGCTTTTTCATAATCGCGATAAAAACTAATGGTTTTCCCTTCATAGATAAAATCACCCCAAGTATCAAGATAAACTAAATCTTCTTGAGAAGAAAAAGCACCGAGATCTTGCCAAATATGATAACAAGAATCATTTTCTTTGGTTCCTGTTAGCCAATGTATGCAACCATCGATGTAGCGGCCTTGACGATACCAACCTGTACACAATCCTCCCACAGAAGGATTCTTTTCTAATAAAGTGACATCAAAACCATTATTTAATAAATAGATACCACATGATAAACCTGATAAACCCGCGCCGATAACAATGACATGCTTTTTATTTTTCATGCCGATATATTAAGAAAGAGAAAAAAGAAAAGCAATAGAAAAGCCATTTTTCCAACTCTACTAAACGATAAAATAACTCTACTATATTATTTTTTCTTATTTTTGATAGCGAAAACTAAAGCCACGATTTCATGTACCACAAGTGGTAAGATAGCTAAAGCAAAGACAATAAGCCATTGTGTCACGTTTAAAGCGGAACACTTAAAGAAGGTATTAACTCCCGGTACCGCGACCACAAAGACTTGTAAGGAAACACCAAGTCCAAAAGCTAACCAAAGTAGCCAGTTTCTGCTCTTGAAACAATGGATGAAAGATTTTTTAACACTAGTCATACCAAGCATATGGAATAATTCCGCGATTGATAAAACACAGAACGCCATAGTTTGGGAAGTAGTTAATATATCGGGATATTCCGCTAAACGGAAAGCTATTTCGTTAAGATCAAAAGTCACACTACCCATACCAAATATGGGGGTGTATAAGAAAGCAAATAAAACCGCCAAAGTAATAATTAATCCATAACCAAATGTTAATAAATAACCACCATGGGAGAATAAAGAATCATGGGGATTGCGGGGTTTTTCATCCATAATACCAGTTTCTTTTTCATCGGCGCCCAACGCCACAGCGGGTAATGAATCAGTAATTAGATTCACCCATAAAACGTGGATGGCTAATAATGGAGTGGCTAATCCATATTCACTGGTAAATAAAGATAAAATAGCGATGGCAAACATCGTTAAAACTTCGGCAATATTAGAACTTAATAAGAAGAGGACGGTCTTTTTAATATTGGCAAAAATGCCACGTCCTTCTTCCACGGCTTTTTCGATAGAAGCAAAATTATCATCGGTTAATACCATATCAGCAGCGCCTTTGGCGACATCAGTCCCCGTGATACCCATAGCAATACCAATATCGGCAGATTTTAAGCTTGGGGCGTCATTAACACCATCACCAGTCATCGCGGCAATATTTCCATTCGCGCGGATGGCTTTCACAATAGAAACTTTATTTTCGGGAGAAACACGGGCAAAAACACGTACTGTTTTTACGGCTTCTTGTAATTCTTCAAAAGATAATTTATCGATTTCCTCACCAGATATCGCTTGGGAAATATCTTCCGCAATACCTAATGATTTAGCAATAGCTAAAGCGGTTGTTTTATGATCACCAGTAATCATAATGGTAGTAATACCCGCTTTTTTGAAGATATAAACCGCATTAGCGGCTTCAGGTCTCGCTGGGTCAATCATGCCTACTAAACCGACAAATATGAGATTTTCTTCACTCAATTCATCACTTTCTTTATAAGCGAGTCCTAATACTCTTAAAGCTTCCACCGCCATAGCGTCAGAGGCCGCCATAATATTTTCTTTATCTTTTTCATTTAATGGACATATTTTTCCATTAATGAGAATTTTATCTGCGCATTTTAATATGGAATCAATCGCACCTTTGGTAAATATCACATATTTATCTTGGCTTTGATGCTTGGTTGACATCATTTTACGAACTGAATCAAAAGGATATTCATCAACACGTGGATATTCATTTTCTAAATCTTTTTTGTGTTTTCCTAATTTATTAGCAAATTCCACTAAAGCGATTTCGGTGGGATCGCCATATAATCCTTCATCAACGGAAGCGTTAGAACATAAAGAAAGACCAGAAGCTAGGAATGTACAAGATCCATTATTTAAATTATCTTGGTCCACCATTTGCTCATTTAAATAAGCTTTTACCACGGTCATCTTATTTTGTGTTAATGTGCCTGTTTTATCAGAACAAACCACACTAACAGCACCTAAAGTTTCTACCGAAGGTAATTTTCTTACGATCGTATTGGCTTTGACCATTTTTTGCACACCAAGGGCCAAAACAATGGTAACCACAGCAGGTAATCCTTCCGGAACAGCGGCCACTGCTAAAGAAATAGCAAACATGAAGTCTTCCACTATGACATCTAATGGAGCGCTATTCACATGTTGTTGATGGATAACAAATGAATCTAATAATTGAATACCTAAAATGAGAACGACGATAATGATAGTTAATAAACCTAAAAATTTCGATAATTTGGCCAATTGTTTTTGTAATGGGGTGGTTTCATCTTCATTAGAAGAAAGCATCTTAGCAATCTTGCCGGTTTCAGTTTTCATACCGGTATATACCACTACTCCTTCACCACGACCATAAACAACGGGAGTGGAAGAATAAGCCATATTAATACGATCACCAACACCCACTTCATCACTAAAGACAATATTAGCGTCTTTTTCTACTGGTAAAGATTCACCAGTTAAAGAAGATTCGTCGGTTTTTAAATTAATAGAAGAAATTAATCTTAAATCAGCAGGAACCGTTCTTCCTTCTTCAAGAATAACAACATCGCCTGGCACTAATTCTTCCGCTTTTAATTCAATTAATTGACCATCTCTTTTCACAATACATGTTGGGGATGATAATTTTTTTAATGCCTCTAGAGATTTTTCAGATTTATTTTCTTGAACAGTAGAAATAACTGCATTCAAGATGACCACACCCATAATAATAATGGGATCCGCAAAATCAAATTTATCACCATTGACTAAGGTGTTATATAAAGATACACCAATGCTTAATACGGCAGCGGCTAATAAGATAAAAATCATCGGGTCATTAAAATTAGATAAAAAGACGAGAATAAGAGGCTTCTTCTTTTTCTCTTCTAATTTATTAAGACCATATTTGAGCATTCTTTCACCCGCTTCTTGGGTGGAAAGACCTTGCTCTGGATTCACATTTAATTCTTCGCAGGTAGTAGCGTAAGATTTTGTTTCATACATAATAGATGACTCCTTTGATATGAAGAATCGTCTTGCTCATTTTCATGGTTATGCTCCGGATGGAATCCATCGTGTTGACGAATGCATAACTTCGCTACTCCCGAATACTTATTTAATGGTGCCCGAGGCCGGAATCGAACCGGCACGGTATCGCTACCGCTGGATTTTGAGTCCAGTGCGTCTACCAGTTTCACCACTCGGGCCTATTGCTTATTATATATAAGGATAGAGAATTTGCAACAAAAAAAGCCCTCACCGATTGGTGAAGGCTAAGAGAAAGGAGAGGTTATTTGTAAGCTTTAATTAATAAGTCATTAAGTTTTTGAATAAAGGCTTTTTTATCGCTGATTTCACGACCCTCTAATAGCATCGCCTCATCATATAATAATGATGCATATTCTTTAATCAAATCATCGTCGTCTTTCTTTGTGGACAAAGCATTAAATAATTCGTGATTAGGATTTAATTCCAAGACTTTTGTGGCTTTAATTTCTTCGCTATTTTCTAATGATTCTTCTTGTAAAGTCTTTTCCATTTCTAGAGACATACCACCTTTAGTAGATAAACAAACAGGAGCATCCACTAATTTGGTGGAAATAATAACATCATCAACTTGTCCTTTTAATTCATCTTTAATGGTATCAAGCAGGCGTTTGTTATCGGTGGTAATAACGTCAATCTTTTCTTGTTCTTCTTTACTCACTTCATGGGCCGATTCATCGGAAATTAATTTGAATTCCACTTCCTTATAATCGTGCATCATCATAATAGCGAATTCATCGACCTTCTTATCAAATAATAAGACATCAATATCATCTTTTTTGTATTTCTCTATTTGCGGTAATAATTTAATCGCATCTAGATTTTCCCCAGACACATAATAGATGAATTTTTGATCTTTCTTCATGTTGTCCTTATAGACATCTAAAGAAATGTATTTATCATCATTTTTTAAAGAATGGAAAATCAATAGAGACGCTAATTTGTCTTTATTAAATCCATAGGAAGAATAGATACCATATTTAATGATTTCACCGAAGGATTGCCAGAATTTTTCATATTTTGGCATATCGTTAACTTTGGTTTCTTCTAATTTAGCGAGAATTTTCTTTTCGATATTTTCCGATATCTTTTTCAAGATAGGTGATTGTTGCAATAATTCACGAGAAACATTCAAATTGAAGTCATCGGAATCGACAAGACCTTTCGTGAATTTCAAATAATCCGGTAATAATTCAGGGCATTTATCTTTGATGAAAATGCCACGTGAATATAACGTTAATCCCTTTTCAAAGCTATCACTGTATAAATCATATGGGGCGTGAGATGGAATGAATAATAAGGCATTATAGGAAACCTTACCATCCACTTTGATAAATAGTGATAATAAAGGATCTTCATAATCACCATATGTCCGTTTATAGAATTCATTTAATTCTTCTTCGCTGACATCTTTGCGGTTCTTTTTCCAAATTGGAGTCATGGAATTAAGGGTCTCAATTTCTTTATATTCCACTTCTTTTTCGTTTTCCGTTTTATATTTGGTAACTTCCATTTTGATCGGATAACGGACATAGTCACTATATTTTTTCACCAAATCTTTTAATTCATATTCACTTAAATATTTGTCATAGTCGGTTTCTTTGCTCTTCTTTTTCAAATGGAGAGTGATGGTTGTACCGACATCTTCCTTCTCTGCTTCTTCAATGGTAAAGGAATCTTCACCACTACTGGAGAATAAATAAGCGGGGCTATCGACAGTTTTAGTTAAAACTTCAACTTCATTAGCTACCATAAAAGCGCTATAAAATCCAACACCGAATTGTCCAATAATGTTCAAGTCTTGTTTTTCTTTCGCTTCTTTTAATTTAGCCACAAAATCCTTTGATCCACTTTTGGCAATAGTGCCTAAATTATTGACCAAATCTTCTTTTGACATACCAATGCCATTATCTTGGATGGTAATAGTACGTTTTTTCTTATCAAAGGATAGGAAGATTTCTCCATCTCTAAGAGGATATTTACCTTCACTAGAAACAGAAAGATAACGATATTTATCAATCGCATCACTAGCATTTGAGATTAATTCTCTTAAGAAAATCTCTTGATTGCTATAAATGGAATTAATCATTAAGGATAATAATTCTTTTGATTCCGCTTGAAATTGTAATACTTCTTTCATTTTTATACCTCTTTCTAGCACTCTCATGGTTTAAGTGCTATCTGCCTCTATTGTATACCTTTTTGGCACTCTTGCAATAGGAGTGCTAATATTTTTTATCATTGTTACACTTTTCCTCGTTTTTATATCAATGGACTTTATTTTGCAAATCTTTTATTTCTGAAAGTTTCCGAAGATATTAGAAATTAAAAACGAGATAAATATCTCGTTACTTTTTAATTTTCCAGTTTTGAGTAAATAATCACAAACTTTATTTATTTATTTTTGATCCGCACTTCGGACAGAATTTTGAATCTGGACGTAATGGACTGCCGCATTCCATACAGAACGAGGGGGCGTGAACTTCTATTTTGGTGCCACACTTTGAACAGAATTTTGCGGTTTCTGGTAAAGAAGAGTGGCAATTTGGGCATTCAATTGTTTTTGCAACCTCTTGATACGTCTCCTTGGTTGTCTTTTCTGCTTCACTAGGCTTTTCTTTATTTGCCACCTTTTCAAAAACATCTACTACTTTCTCTATTTTTGGTAACTTTAAATTATCAAGTTCTTCACAATAAAGCTCTTCTACATATTCACGTAAACCAAAATTTGAAAGGCTTCTTTTTATAGATACAGATATTTCTTTAAAATCTCTTCCTATTTCCATAAAGGTAGCTGCAATTGGATCATCTTCATCATCTTCTTCATCTTCAACTGACAGTACTTGAATCCCAACAAAGAAAGCGGTGAATTTAATAATCAAAAGAATTTGTTCGTTTTTAAGAGCCATTCCATTTGACAATCTAGTCAAGAAAGTGAAATAGTCGTTACATAAATAAAGATATTCTAATTTTTCTGAGGCCTCTTCATTGGCTTTAGAAAGTTCCCGTCTTTCATCTCTGGAGAGCTTTCTAGATTTCAAATCTTTGATTTTATCAATTAATTCAGAGGTTTCGCTATAAAGCGCACTTGTTCTCTCGCAAATACTAACAAAATTCTTTTTTGCGTAGTTTAAACAATCATGAGCAATTTCGTTGATATCGCGAATTTGTTTTTCTTTGCTGTCAAGCTTAGTATCATTTTTAGTCTCACCAATTGTTTTCCCAAAAAGTCCCATTGCTATTTATGCTCCTTAGATTCCTTATCTTTAAAAAGTCCTAAAATAATCAAGAAAGATGCTAAAACGATTACGATTAACACCACTTGAATTATTGCATAAATCTTAATGTCTCCTTTTGGAATGCATAAATAAACGATATTTAATGCAATTTCGAAAATTGTAAATAGCGATATAACAACACGACCCCCAAGATTAATCTTTGAATTTAGAACATAAACCAAACTTGGTATAGCAAGAACAACAAGTAAACATACGAATGCCGCCATTCCTGCTGCCCCAGAGAAAATGTCGTTTGGAAAAAGTAAGCCAATAATTAACCCAACCGCCAGGATAAGAAGTGCGTTAATGCTGATAAAAACAATCTTGTTCTTCATAAAAATTAGCTCCCAACACTATTTTGCAGGCGGTATTTCTGGCGGAAAAGATGCGGCGAATTCGGCTAAATCACTAGCTTTTACCCAATTTGGTGTTCCTTGTTTCCACACCAATGTATCTTTTTTAACTTGGCCATTATTAATCATTTCAATAACCTTAGCGGTTTCAAAAGGTCCAATGGCTTTACCGTCAACAACAATGTGGAATGTAATAGCAGGGATTGTAGGGGGCACATTTCCCGCTGCATTCATTGTTTGATCCAATGTACCACCAATATTTTTAGCAACAGCACCGCCAACAGCTAAACCAGCCATTAATGAGACAGGATTGAATCCTACTCCTCCACCCTGGCCATCATCGCCACCGATATCGATGCGTCCAGCACCATTCTCACCCATTTTTCCAAGAGCTTTAGCACTTTCAACGCCAACTTCGCCTTTAACTTCGGTTTCATATGCACCGAGATTTGCTTGTTTTGTGCCCATATGTGCAGCATATTGTTCTTCTTCTCTTTGAATACGAAGTGATTCTTCGTAATGCTGAATGTCAATTTCTGCCTTTCTCGCGGCTAAGTCTTTACTAACTTTCTTAAGCTCTTCATATGCCTCGGTATCTTTATCTAATTCAATGGAATTAATATCGAAGCCTGTAACTGTAACACCAAAAGTCTCAAAAAGCCTTTCTTTTACATTTATTTCAGCCTTATCGTTAATAAGGTCATTTTTTGTTTCGATTTGAATTAAAGGAATATCATTTTCAGCAGGAGCTTTTGCGACAGCATCCTTGACATATCTGGCAACAGCATCGGTGACTTTTTTCTTAAAGTCTTCCATCTCAAAAGTGGCAAGTTGGTAATGCTTAACAAAAGACTCATAATCTTCGATTTTGAAAGTCAATGTGCCGCGGACAGCAACAGGAACAGCAAAATCAGGGAATCGAGGGTCTGCAATATCAAAATATGGAACTCCAAATTTAACTTGTAATGCGCGACCTAAATTAATAAAGAATACTTCTGCTTGGAATGGTGTGTCTTTTTCATACCACAAGCCAATGATAGAAGATAAAACAGGGAAGTTTTTAGTCTTAAGTGTTTCATCATGTGGCCCAACAATAAAGTCTTGATTATGTCCATCTTTTTGTTTATAAACAAAAACTGCAACCTCTCCATCCTTAACCCTTAAAACAGAGTTGGTTCTGATGGCTGTTTCTCTTTTTAGGTCTCCTCGAGCAGCGCCGCTTGGATGCCACTTCCAAACTAGATAATCGGGTTGATCACAGCGGATTACATCAGCCATACCACCCGTTTTATTTTTCTTAGCGTAAATACTCATAACTATTCCCTCCTATTTTCTATTATGCTTAGCTATCCACTTTTCGGCTTTTTGCAGCACGCTCTTCTTCCAATTGTTTGTTAGTTTTTTTCTTCTTGAAACCAAAAACGAGCAAAACAATGCCAGCCGCTAATAGCGCAAGAAATACCAACGATAAAGCAGTGTTTCCTTCCAAATTAAAAGTAACAATACAAATAACCGAAGCAATAATTGCCGCAAATCCAGCAAAAATCATAATTAATTTAGTAGTTTGTATTTTTTTAGTGTCTTTATGAATGCTTGAATAGATTTCTTCAACTGTATCTATATCTCTTCTGTCACGCAATATAACACTTGCTTTAGCGTAGCATTGGTCAATTTTAGATAACCAAGCACTTGATACACTATCGACATTTTTGTTAGTTGCATAGTATTTAGCATCAAAATTTGCTTTGGCTAAAAGCATAAATTCAAGTATATCTTCTCTTGTATTCGGAACTGGAAATGTTTTAATCAGTTCAATTTTCTTATCTAAATCGTCTGTATCCATGATTTTATCAAATAAAACCTGAACAGATACAGTTACACCCCTATCTCTAATTTCATATCCACATGAAGGACATTTAACTTCATCAAAGCTAATTAACTCACCGCAATTCGGGCATTTATGCAATCGTCCCTCCTTATTGCTGACCTCTCTATGTTCCTTACGATGTTCCTCAACTGGTACTTGTTCGGCAACCTTTTCCACAGGCTCTTCGTAAACCTTGGGATCATCTTGAACTTTGAGTTCTTCCGAAACAGGTTTTTGACGCATGATTTTGGTACCACACTCATCACAGAACAAGGCATCATCATCTAACTTTCTACCACAATTTGGACAATACATAGATTAATCTCCTTTATTTGTCGTTTTTAACAAAGTCACAAATGTCTCCGATATTGCAATCGAGATATTCGCAAATACGAAGCAGCACAGATAAAGCCACTTCTTCGTTTCTTCTCAATTTTGTCATCGTTCCCGTAGCAATATTTAGATTCCTTCTTAAGTCAATAGCAGAAATATCTCGTTCAACTAATAGAATCCACATTTTTTTATACGAGACTGAGTATTTGCTTGTCATGTCTTAATAATAGAGAGAGAAGGAGAGAGAGTCAAGTATTTATTGCGAATGAGTGCTAATATCTTGCTCCATTTTCTTAACTTCTTGCGATTTTATGGCAAAAAGTGTCATTTTATTCGCAATAATTTGTTTTTGTATAACTATCTATTATTAATTTTTTAAAATATTTAAATATTTATCCTTAAAATTCTTTTATATCTTTGGGTTCGTTTTCAACCACTATCGCCCGAATCGCCGCTTTCGTCAACAAATGCACTTAACATCTTTTCCATAATTTAGTGTTAAAAAAATGCGAGACGAACTCTCGCAATGAGATGGGACCTAATTCGGCGCCCTATCAAGAGATTTCCTTTTGACATCTATATTATTGTCCATCGTTCACAATCTTGTCAAAAAAAGAATTGAATTTCTTTAAAGAAAAAAAGACATCTCTTTGTTACAGAAATGTCATGTTTTTTCAATGTCTTTCCGAAAATTAAATAATATTTTTTAAGAAGTTTTCACAGCAAGGATATTATTGAAAATAAACGCCATTTTTATCAAAATAGATGCTTTTGCATTCATTGAACAATATCTCGGCTTGTTCTATGTTCTTGATAAAAACAGAGCTTTTATCTTCTTGAAGCATTATGAATGAATCTAAGTTTTGCCTAATTGCAACGTCATTAATCTCTTTACCTTTTTTATTTAACCATGATTCTTCTTTTGCCTTTAATAATAGTCCGCCTATACCTTTAAGCGCTTTTGATTCGGTCGATGTATTAGCGGTAGATTTCAAATGATCTAATGTTTTATCAAATAGCTCTTTATATTCATTAGAGTTCAGTAATAGTTTTTCTCTCACTTGTGAAAGATAATCTTTGCTAAAATTGCCCAAAAGCAACACTTCTAAAAATTGCGCAAAACTATAAACATAAATTGTCAGTTGATAATAGTTAAAGTTGTTTTCTAATTCAAGTTGTTTTTCTTTTAGTGTTTTAGCAACCAAGGCCTTTTTATCGTTTTGAATTAGAACATTGATTTGTTTTTGATAGAAAATTATGTTTTGTTCAGCACTTCTTTTGATATCTAAAACTAATTTATGATGACTGGTCCTATATTCTTTATTATCCCAATTGTATTTATATTCACTAACAATATTCTTTAGAACATTTAAATCGCCTTCAACTCTAGATTCTTTATCATTCTTCAAAAATGTCAAAATTTTATCGCAAGCATTTATGATCTTTGCTGTTTCTTGTTTCACAGTTATCAAAATAGCCGCTAGTAAAAGGATTGTTGGATTAGGAGCAGCAACAAGTTTCCCATCACTAAGTTGTAAAAATTCGTTTTTTATTGGAGCAATAGAATCAATTGTTTTACCAAATTTAGTATTTTCAATTTTGCCATCAACGAAAGCCGCCAACTTACATAATCCAGTTCCTTCTGTTCTAGTTTCATCATAGATGGCTTCAACAGCAGGCATTATTGTATTAACAGCATCTCCTAAATTTTTAATGTCTTTAAAAGAGAAATGTAAGGCATCGATGCTATTTAAATCTTCATAGGCATCAACCAAAATCTGAGTAACTTGCAAACCTTTTTCAATATTAGAAGTTGCTAATTCAATTTTTTCATTTTGGTTAGAAACACAATTTTGCTTTTTATTATTTTTAAATGAGTCAAAAAATACCATACCTAAATCATAACAACTTATAGGGCTCTTTCAAAACATTATTTTTAAATGTTTTTTCTTCTTTTAAATTAACATAACATGATTTTTTTGCGAGTAAAAAGAAAAAGAGAGATGATATTATATCATCTCATCAAATTTCAGTTAATAAAGTTTGCATTTTCTTATCCTAACTGGGTCCGTAATGGTTTCTCGCTGTGTATTAATATAATTTGTTGCTATTTTATGAGGCGCCAAGCAGGACGCGATAAAAGCTTCAACTATAATAAAAACGAGATAATATTATGCATCATCTCGTTACCTATCATTGGGGCGCCTGGTGTGACTCAAACACACGGCCTCAACCTTCGGGGGGTTGCGCTCTATTCAACTGAGCTACAGGCGCATTTATAAACCAAAAATGCCTTTCTTGATTCTTTCCACTACTTCCTCACCTAAATGATGTTTGACAATTGCTAAAGCAAAATCTAAAGTATAACCCATGGATTTACCAGTGACATTCATTGGAGAATTAACAACATTTTCATCTTTTTGATAAGAAGGCCCATTATCTAATTGTTCAAAGCCAGGAAAACAAATATAAGGATTATTTTTATCGATAGCTTTTAATCTATATAAAATAGGTGGCGCAGCGCATATCGCGTGTATGCATTTTTGATGATCAGAAAAATACTTAATGGTTTCTTTAACTAAAGATGATTCTTCGAGATTTTTAACACCAAGTTTTCCGCCTGGCAAAACCAAAAAAGTAAAATCGTCTAATGTTGCATCTTTCAAAAGAATATTTGATTTGATCAATACACCATGGCTTGATTTAACAAATAAATCATCGTTAATTGACGCTAAGACGACATCTATTTCTCCGGTGCGTGATAAAACATCAAAAGTCTGAATGGCTTCTGTTTCTTCAAATCCTTCCGCTAATAAGATGAGTGCTTTCATAATTAATAATTTTCACAAAATTGGTGCAGCCAGCAGGAGTCGAACCTGTATGAGTTGCCTCACTAGAACCTGAATCTAGCGCGTCTACCAGTTCCGCCATGGCTGCATTTAAATAATTGGGTATTCCTCTGCTAGATATTTTTTCATAATATCGCGAGGATATAAATTATTATAAACTGATACGTTGGTTAAATATCGACCATAAATTTCATGCTCCGATAAATAATCAATCGTCAGGATATAAACATATCCATTTTCCGAAACAGAAGAAGGATCTTCTCCGTTTGGATAATAAGAAGTATATGCGTATTCATCACATTTATCTAGTAAACAACGCGCTAACACTAATTGATTATCAAAAGGGAAACAACTATAAATATCACCATAGGTGACATAGCCAGAAGAAAGATATGATCTAGCTTGATTGTGACCTACTCGATATAGTCTTTTCGGATTACCAATTTCATCATAATAAAATTGATACATATATTTTTCTAATTGAAGCACTAAATCATTACCATAGATAGAGTGTGGAATATAGGCCACTTTTTCATTTTTAATTTCCGCAATTTGGGAAGAAAAAGAATTAATAATTGCCTCAGTGCCAGCATCTTCTTGGCAGGCAATTAAAGAAGAAGAATATATAATGTCGCCAGATGAACTAACAGAATGTGAGGAGAAAGAATAATTCATTTCAATATGACTTAAGCCGTCACCATTAGCACCACCTTCAACAGCGGGTACCCCATTAATGTTATTTAGTTCATATAAATGATTGTGGCCACCAAAAATACCGTCGACATAATCAGCATATGATGTTGACAAATTTTCCGTTGAATAATGATAAAGAAATAAAATGACATCCGCACCATTATTTTTTAAATAGGTAGACCATTGCATCACAAATGGTAACGGGTCATAAAAAGATAAGTCTTTAACATTGCTAGCTAAAATGCTCGTTGTGATTCCTTGACCAATCGCCCCAATAATACCGATATGAACACCATTTCTAGTTATCGTTGTGTAAGGTTGTACCCAGTCAACGTTTTTATTAGATTCCTTATCAATAATATTGCATGCCAAAAAGGGGAAAGATGTCTGTTCTTGATTTTCTAACAAAGTAGAGATTGTCCAATCAAATTCATGATTGCCTAAAGCCATCGCTGAGCAACCTAAATATTCAAGCCAGGAATTCATAATGGCGCCTTTAGTAAGATTGCTATCAGCGCTTCCTTGCCAAGTATCACCAGTGGAAGTAAAAACAAAACCCTCGGGGTTCAATGATTTTTGTTTTTTTAAATATGATGATATTTTTCTAATGCCTGCTTTTTCACCATCTTCATCAACCGCACCATGAATATCGTTGACATTATAAAAAGAAAGTTTACGATTTCCGTTCCTTAAATAATCTTGTGATTCATCCCACTCAATTTCATATTCGTCAATATCAATGGAAATGCTTGTTTCCGAAGACTCAAAATCAGAAGTAGAAATAGAAGAAGTATATGAACTAGAGGAGTTATTACGTCTTTGACAAGATATTAACCCACAAGTAGAGCAAATTATAGAAACACTAGCGATAATAAACAATCGCTTATTTTTCATGAGTAATTCCTCTTATTTTATCTTCTTCTTCCTGCAACGCTCTAAAATCAACTTTGCCCAACATTGTTAAAGGCAATTCTTTACGGAATTCGATTTCTTTAGGAACTGACCAGCGGATTAAATATTTGCGGCAAGTTTCAATAATTTGATTGCGCATGCCTTCTTCATCAAAATATTTTGCTACCACAAAAACTTTTAAAGCATGTTGTAATTTATCATCAGGAATTTGAATAGCACAGCAAGAAGATACTCCCGATATTGATTCAACAAGTCTTTCTACCTCAGTGGGGAAAACACCAACACCAGAAACTTTGACCACTCTTTTTTTACGTTGCGAAAAATATAAGAAGCCATCTTCATCCATATAACCAAGGTCACCGGTATAAAGAAAACCATCACGAATGCAAGCCTCTGTTGCGGCTTTATCATTATAATAACCAACCATAACCGCGGGGGATTTGAGGATAATTTCACCAATTTGTCCTCTTGGTAATTCGTTTCCTTCTTCATCAACAATTTTAAAAGTGGATCCACTCATTGGATAGCCAATAGAGCCATCTTTATGATGTTCATATGTATTCACGCAATTAACGGCAATAGCTTCTGTTAATCCATATCCTTCAAACATTTGACAATATGAACCATGCTCTTTCATTGTTTGATCAAATTTTTGTTTTAATGAAGGAGGCAAAGTATCTCCACCACAGAAAGCAACATGTAAATCTTTAAGATGTTTGTTCTTACAGAATTTATCACTTTCTAACATTTTCTCATACATTGTGGGAACGCCGCACATACAAGTAACAGGGGCTTTATTCATCACTTTAATTAATTCATCAACAGTGAATTTCGGCATTAATAAACAAGCACATTTATTAGATAAAGGAACATGCATTGTCATGCATAAACCAAAACCATGGAAACTTGGTAAAACAGAAAGCATGCCCTTTCCACGAATGAATTCTGGTTTACAAGAAAGGAATTCAAAAGAATGGTCGCTTAACGAATTAAAATTATTGTTACTCAAGCAAATGGTTTTTGGATCACCCGTTGTGGAGCCACTATGTAAAAGAATGGAAGTTTTCGCATTATCTCCATGATAAGTTTCCACTTTCTTTCCAGTGGGTTTTAGTTGATAAAAATAATTAAAGCCTTTAAAGCTTCCTCTCCATTTACCTAATTTTCTTCTAATCGCGGTATTCATAAAGAGGTGATAAGAAATCTTTTTGAAAGTGGGAAGAAAATCTTCAATACGAGTGACATATATTTTGTCCACAATATCACGATATTTATCAACTTCTTTAGCGATTCTTTGTTCAAATAAAAACGCAATTTTGACATGGTTTTTGCGCATGATTGATTTGATTTGATTAAAGGGGGTAAATGGGTGAACAAAATTTGTAATCGCACCGATTTTATTTAAAGCATAGAAAATAATCAAAACTTCGGGAATATTAGGTTGGGCTAAAAGAACAATATCTCCTGCTTTAATATGTAAAACATTAACCAAAATATCCGCTGTACGATTAATTAATTTATCTAATTTACGAAAAGAGATTCTCTTTCCTTGATAATAAACCGCTAATCCATTAGGGAAGCCGACCACAGATTTATGAAAATTTTCATACATTGATATATTTTCCATGTAATGCTCCACTATTTAATTAACGTTAATAACATAAACAAAGGAAGAAGAATCACTTGGTGGCCGAGATAAATCAAAAGGCTATGACGACCGCAAAAGCAAATGGGTCTTTCCCAATTTCCTTTATGTTTAATGATGGATGTTCTCGTTGGCATATAAACAAAATATGAAACTAAGGCACCAAGCATGAAAAATACGGTAAAGGGGAATAATGGCATCCAATCAGCCCAGGCTAATCCATAAGGAGAAGGTGAATATGTTGGTTCATAAAAAGCAGGAACATGAGGTTCAACACCCCTAATTGCGTTCACATTGATAATCCAAGGAATCACATATTGACACATTAAAAATGCAATCAAAACCATTGCTAATATACTTTTCCAAGTACGATTTTGTATAAAACAATAAAAGAAGGTTGACCACGCTAAAACGCCTATCACATTAAAAGGAATATAGACGGTCAAACCACCATCAAATAAATCCCAGGCTTCTATAATTGTGGAGCCAACGGCAATAATGGCCCAAAGCGCAATCATTTGTCCAGCTCTTAACCAGTTATTACGGCTAAATGCGCAGGAAATGCCGGAAACAAAGCAAAAACCAATTAGAGCCACAAAGCGCACAACATGACGAAGTTCTGAATACCAATACCAATGTGCTAAATCATGCATGGCAATTAAGCCAGCATTGGAAAAAGTATCAAATGCAAAATGATTCATGATATGGTCAAAAACGACAAGCAAAATTAAAAAGCCACGAAGAAAATCAATTTCATGAATACGTTTATCAAATGGACTACTTTTTCTTGATATTTCAACAGGTTGGTTATTAGCGGCTTCCATATTTGAATATAAGTATAGAGCATTTTATTTAAATAAAATACTATTTTTTATATACCACTTTGACTAAAGAAAATAAAAACCCTCAAAGAGGGTTTAATTCAATTTGGTCGGAAAGATGAGATTTGAACTCACGACCTCTCGCTCCCGAAGCGAGCGCACTACCAAGCTGTGCTACTTCCCGATGTTAAAAGTCAAATAAAGAAAGTTGATCGGTATCATTTAAACCATCTAAAACCCCCATATTTGATAAATCTTCGACGTTTGTGGAAGTTAATTTTGTCCGTCTAAGTAAGTCTTCTTTGCTATAAAATTCTCCGCCTTGTTCACGTGCTTCCTTAACCGTAATCGCGTTACTTTCGCCAAGACCATCAATGGTGATAAATGGAGGGATAAGGGCTTTATTTTCCTTATCAACGACAAAGTTTAAAGGATCGCTCTTATATAAGTCAATATTTTCAAATTTATAACCACGTTGCACCATTTCTAAAGCAATCGTAAGTGTTTTCACTTGTTCAGATTCTTTTGGAGATAATTTTTCTCCTTTGGTTTTTCCTTTTAGTTTCAATTCTTCTAAACGATTGATAATAGCTTGTTCACCTTTAATCATTGGAACAATATCATATTGCTTACTTCTAACAGAGAAGAATGTGGCATAAAATTCAAGAGGATAATAAACTTTGAAATAACCTACTCTTATGGCCATTGTGACATAAGCAACTGCGTGTCCTTTCGGGAACATATATTTAATCAAATTACATGAATCAATATACCACTGTGGAACTTGATGAGATTTCATAATTTCCACATATTCAGGTTTTAATCCACGACCTTTTCTGACATCTTCCATAATGGCGAATGCCACATTTGAAGGTAAGTCTTTGCTGATTAAATAAGTCATAATATCATCACGACATCCAATGACATCTTGTAATGTAGCAGTTTTATTTTCAATGATTTTATCCGCGTTTCCATTCCAAACATTTGTCCCGTGAGATAGACCAGAAATAATAACCAAATCAGAAAATTTCTTTGGTCTCGTATCTTCTAAAATACCTCTCACGAATTCGGTACCAAATTCGGGAATCGCCAAGGCACCAGTTTTCGCCCCAAAATAATCATGTTTGATGTATAAAGCTTCTGGAGAAGAAAACAAAGATAAAACTTGTGGGTCATTTAAAGGAATATCTTTAATAGGAATATTAGTTAAATCAGACATCATTTTTAACGCCATTGGATCAACGTGTCCTAATAAATCCAATTTCAAAATGGTGTCGTGTAACGAATGGAAATCAAAATGGGTTGTTTTCCAAGAAGAATTGACATCATCAGCGGGATATTGCACAGGAGTGAAATCACACACTTCGTGGTCAGTTGGAATGACAACAATACCACCAGGGTGTTGACCAGTAGTTCTTTTCACATCGGTACAACCTGCTGCTAAATAGGCAATTTTGGCTTTCGGATATTCATCGACATTGTAACCCAATCTTTCAATATATCCACGCGCAAAACCAAAGGCAGTTTTTTCCGCGACTGTTTCAATAGTGCCGGCTCTAAAAACATTATTTTCGCCCAGGAGAACTTTGGTATAATCATGGGCTTTAGATTGATAATCAGCACCGAAATTTAAATCAATATCGGGTGTTTTTTCAGCCGAAAATCCTAAAAATGTTTCAAAAGGAATATTTTGTCCATCGTGAACCATTTTCGTTCCACAAACAGGACAATCTTTTTCTGGTAAATCATAACCACTTTTTACGTCATTATTCCATTCGAGATATTTACATTTAGGACAACGATAATGAGGTGGTAATGGATTAACTTCCGTAATGTCTGCCATTGTCGCGGCAAAAGAAGAACCAACTGAACCACGGGAACCGACAATATATCCATCTTCGTTTGATTTTTTAATAATCTTATGAGCGATGTAATAAATAACCGAATAACCATTATTAATAATACCATTAAGTTCTGTGGTTAAACGTTTATCAATATATTCCGGTAGAGGGTCGCCATATAATTCATGTGCCTTATCAAAACACATATCGCGCAGCATATTATCACAGTTTTCAATTTTCGGTGTATAGAGGTGATTATTTGGTAATGGGTCCATTTGTTCGATTTGGTCAGCAACCCAATTCGTATTAGTCACTGTTACTTCATAGGCTTTTTCTTCGCCTAAAAAGGACATACATTCAAGCATTTCATCTGTTGAACGATAATGTTGATCAGGATTTTCAAACCGTGGTTTTTTAGCACGAGAATAAGGATTTAAAGCGTGAACTGTACCACCTAATCCAGGCGCGGAAATATAAACATCACGGAAAATCTTTTCTTTTCTCGTTAAATAATGCACATCACCAGTGGCACAGACAGGTTTTTTGATTTCATCAGCACATTGAACGATATCTTGCACCAATTGTAAAACTTCTTCTTCCTCTAAATCCCCCATATTAACCAAATATGAATAATTCTCTAGTGGTTGAATTTCGATGTAATCATAAAATTGCATCGCTTCTTTTAACATATCGTGATTATAATAATGGGCAGTTTGAAAAACTTCGCCATTAAAACAAGCAGAACCAATAATTAAGTGTTCTCTTCTTTTTTCGATTTCACGTCGAGGAATTTTCGGAATGGAACCTGCAGACATATATTCAATATTCGATAAAGAAACCAAAATATATAAATCTTTTAGGCCTTGATAATCTTTAGCAAAAGCACAAACATGGCTTGGTCTAATGTGTTTAATTAATGCCTTAGGCGTTTCTAATTTTGCTAAATCCGCATGAGTAAGATGATGATTATTTTTTGTTAAGAGCACAATCATTGGTTGCCAAACATCATTTAAAACACTGGCATCATAATCAGCACGGTGCGCACTCTCTTCGTCATAATAAACATCAATATTACGACATAAACTACCTAAACGATGATTACGGCTTTCGGGGAATAAATAACGGGAGAGCGCTAAGGTATCAATAACAGGATTAGTTAATAAAGGCATGCCACATCTTTTTAATTCTTCTTGTAAGAAATTAAAGTCGAAATCAGCATTATGTGTGACTAAAATAGCATCTTCCAAAAATTCAACAATCTTTGGTAACGCTTCTTTGGCGGTTGGTTGATTTTTAACCATATCATCGGTGATATTAGTAATTTCAGTAATCTTATGTGGAATTGGTGTTTCTGGATTAACAAGAATGTCTAATCTCGCTACTTCTACACCATGCTCAATTTTCACCGCACCAAATTCAATCATACGGTTATATAAGCAACTTAAACCGGTTGTTTCTAAGTCAAGGACAACATATTTGGCTTTGTTTAAGGGGATATCTACCGGGTTTTTGATGTATTTTAAATCATCATCCACCATATAAAATTCAATGCCATAGAGCATTTTGATTCCCGTTTTAGCAGCGGCTTCTCGAGCATCTGGATAGCCTTGTACAACAGCATGGTCAGTAATACCAATAGCTTGATGACCAAGAGCTTTAGCATATCGGCAATAATCCATCATATGGGTCACACCATCTTGTTGCGACATATTGCTATGAAGGTGTAATTCGACACGTGGCTTTTCCGCTTTTTCGTGGGGTATTTCATCGGGTGGAAGTAAATCAATATAGTGGCCTTTTATAGTTAAGGCTTTTGAAAAATCATCAATATAAGCCACCCCTCTAATACGGACATTAGAATTGTAGACAAGATTGTCCAATACTTGATCAGGTAAGGAATTATTTTGATACATATTAACGTAGATAGCGCCACCAAAATCATCCGCAACACCTAAATTAATACGCTTTTTGCCGCTAAATTCAGTTATTTCTTTTGAGAAGACTTTACCATTAAAGTCCACACTACCAGAATTGCTGGTGATGGAATCTATTTGCTCAATCGGGGTATAATTTCCTCTTCTATTCAAACGTGCTCTTTCTCTTTCTTTGGCCATTTGAATAGCGTTTTCTTTCATTAAATTCAAAAGAGTGTCACCTACTTGAGCATTAAGTTCAATTCTTTGTTGTTCAATTAATTTTTCTGCTTCCGAAGAATCATTGGCTTCTGGTTCACTATCTTCCGTTTCAATTGATTCTTGTGCTTCTTTCGTGGCAATCTTTTCAATTTTCTTCTTTTCCTTAGCGCTAAGTTCGGGGTGTTCTAATTCGACAGGTTTCGCTATTTCTTCGGAAATAACAAAGTCATAGCAAAGGAAATTTAAGAAATCCTTAAAATCCGCAATGGAGGGAGAATATTGTTCTTTCTCGGCTTCGTTTTCATAAATGATGGAAATTAAATCATCGCCTTTATCGATTAAAGAAATATTTGGTGGCACATGATAAAGAGTTTGGTACCAATCATCAAATAGATGACTAACATCACTAAAATCAGGACGCACTTTATAAGAAAAACGTAATAAGTAAAGATAAGAAATAGTATCTAGACCATCTTGGAATTTTCTTAAAAGAGAATATTTCCAAGGTGTGTCTTTAACAATAATCATATCAATTTGATCTTTTTTAAAACGGTTTCTTCCTACCATTTCAAAGTCTAAATCAAAATCATCGACATTATCGATGTGTAGACTATTTAAGAAGCGAACCATTTTTTCATTCATAATCAGAAGATATATTTAATTACATCAAATACTAATATAACGGCCATTAAGGAAAATAGCAAAGCTAAACCAATAAATGAAATAATATTTTTCACTTTATCGGGTATTTTCTTTCTAGTTGTGGCTTCCACGATTAGCACTAATAATTGCCAACCATCTAAACCAGGGAATGGTAAAAGATTAACAATTGCTAGATTAACCGAAATAATTCCCCAAAGTTCTAAGAACCGCGAAAATCCTAAATTTTTCAATATACGTGAGGATTCAAAACCGATAGCAACAATGCCACCACATTTTCCCATGCACTAGCGTCATAAAATAAACTTGCTATACCTTTAACAATCGCGGTTGAAGCCCCACCAAAATCGATAAAAGATTGACCAATTGATTGGAAAAATCCTTTAGGTGGCTCGGTGTATACAAGGAATGATAAACCGAAATCGGGATTTAATTTACAACCATTTTCACTTTGTATTCCATCAACGGTAATAATGTGGTCTTCAAGATTTTTTAAATCCCAATGTCCCTTGTTATCATCCTCTCTTACATAAGGCACGGTTTTGAAATTAACTTTGGCGTTAATAAAATTAGCATCAATTGGGACAGGTGTTGTGGAAATTTCCTCGCCACTTAAAGGAAAAAAATAAAGGAAATCAGCGTAATTGATGTCGGTGAAATTAGAAATACCATTGAGATATAAAAAGGCGGCAGCGTTAAATTGTTTTTCAACACCACTATCATCAACTGTTATAATCGCATAATCTTCATTAGGATTACCAATATAATAGAAACCAGAATCATAAAAAGATGTTTTGATTTGAGAAGAATCATTCTTGCCACCTTCGGTTTTACTTATATCGCCATATAAACGAATACGCATGCCAGTTAATAAGCCAGCTTCTTCCGCTAAAGATCCTTCAGCCACTGTCACTTGTCTTGCATATACATATTTATGAGAAAAAGCGATGTTATCAACAAAGAAAATGGTCAAAGCAAGCAGAGCGTTCATGGTGACGCCTGCTACTAAAATAATTGCTTTCTTCCATTTTTTAATGCCTTCTAAACTTCTTTCGGGTGGAATAGTTACTCCATCAGGTAATTCCACACCTTCTCCATACATCGAAACAAACCCACCAAAGGGTATTGCTCTTAAGGAAAAATAAGTTTCACCAGTTTTTCTTTTGACGTGGATGAGACGAGGACCAAAGCCTATCGAATATTCTAAGCAATAAACTTTAAATATTTTGGCCGCGATTAAGTGTCCACATTCATGTATAGCAATAAGAACGGATAAACAGAAAATGAAAAGTAAAATATATAAAATTGTGTATAAAACACCCATATTTTATTTCTCCTTTCCGTTAATTAAAGCATCGACTTGCAGTCTAGTTATAAAATCCGCTAAACAAATTTCACTATATGTGGGATGCTTAACATTTTTGTGCGAAGTCATCATTTGATCAATGATTTGTTCGATTTCCAAAAAAGAAATATGGCCACGTAAAAAAGCATCAACTGCAACTTCATTAGCGGCGTTAAAAACGGCACCATAAGTTCCTTTTCTTTTGATAATTAAATCGGCGTATTTCACCATTGGATAACGATTAATATCAAAAGTGTGGAAATGATAATGAGGGAAATCATCTAACGATTTGGCGTATATCGTTTGAAAATCTGTATTGGTCTCATATAAAGCATATTTAATAGGAATACGCATATCGGGTTTACCTTCATCTAATCGCATAGAGCCATCTTCATAAACAATATATGAGTGAATCATTGATTCATCATGTAGCATAATATCGATTTTTGAGGAAGGATAACGGAATAGATAATGAGCTTCGATAACCTCAAAAGCTTTATTGACCATAGTCGCGCAATCGATAGTAATCTTTTTTCCCATCTTCCAATTGGGGTGTTGCAAAGCCTGTTCGGGGGTTACATTCTCTAATTGTGCTCTATTTAATTTTCTAAACGCGCCACCAGAAGCGGTTAAAACCAATTTATCAACATGACGGTTATCAACTTTTAAACATTTTGATAGAGCGACATGTTCACTATCGATGGGATATAATTTTCCATGTCCATCATCAAGCAATTTATTCACTAATTCACCACCCACAACAAGGCTTTCTTTATTAGCGAGACAAAGAATCAAATTCTTTTCTAATGTATGTAAAGTGGGGCTTAATCCGACAAATCCCACTAAAGCATTAACGACGATATCTGGATGACAATTATCAATCAATTCATTTAATCCACTATTGTCATAATAAAAAGATATTTCAGGATATTTTTCCGCATAATAACGAACATAAGATTTATATTGCACACAAATATGTTTAACTCCTGGAAATTTTTTGATGATTTGCGAAATCTTTCTTGTTTGTGATCCAACAGAAAAACCAACAAGATTAAAGTCTTGCGGATTTTTCAGCATGACGTCAATAGTTTGTCCGCCAATGCTTCCTGATGCTCCTAAAATACAAACGTTTTTCATTATTTCATCCAGAAGATACACAAACTAATAATGAGGGCGGAAAGAATCATCGAGAAGATTAATGAATCAATACGATCTAAAATCCCGCCATGCCCAGGCATAATATTGCCAAAATCTTTTTTCCCGTAATAGCGTTTAATACTCGAAAAGACAAAATCACCTAAAACAGAAATAGGTGGTATCGTTAAACTTAAAATTAAAATAATATACCAGTGGCTTACATCTAAAAATGACAATAGAGGTCTACCACATAAAGCAAAGATAAATGCGAAGGCAAAGGAAACAATAGAAGATAAAATAATTCCGCCAAAGAAACCTTCCCAAGTCTTCTTTGGAGAAATACGAGGATTCATTTTGTGTTTCCCAAAGAAAACACCAACAAAATAGGCACCAATATCACTCATAAATGTGCCAATAACAACATAAATGATGAGCATTGAGCTTTCAAAATTATCAAACCAGTTGAAATAGCTCGTTATTTCGACACCTTGGGTAATATATCTTTCATAAGAAGGGAAGAAACGTAATAAAACGATACTTTGAATACCGATTGACACTAAAACCACCATGGTAAAAATGTAACACGCATCGCGAACATCAAAGCC
This sequence comes from uncultured Bacilli bacterium, assembly GCA_905236715.1. Taxonomy (GTDB): domain Bacteria; phylum Bacillota_I; class Bacilli_A; order RFN20; family CAG-826; genus RUG13091. Next base: position 25,015 of record CAJOMQ010000014.1, read on the forward strand.
AGGATCAAAAACAACAGTAATAAATAATGCAAGCGCGCCAATAATAAAAGCGGAAACAGGAACAACAAGGGTGGAAAGTTGGGAGAAAATACGCCAGTTTTCAATAGGTATTTGTTCTAAATTCGGTAATATTCCTGTTAGCGAATTAAATAAAGAAACAAAGATTGGCCAAAAGGCCACTGCACCACCTAAAACGATAGAAATAATATAAAGCCAGATAGAATATTTCTTTCCTGGACATTTAATAATTTCAATGATACCCACCACTAAGCCAAACATGGCTAAAGATAAAAAACCAAAATCACCAAAAAATAATAATGGGGCGACAATCAGAGCAGCAACAATCGCGGTAATGATACGTGTTTTCATCGAAGCTTTGGTATCTTCTGATATATGATTTGGTTGAATATGAAAATCTTGATTATTGTTCATCTTTAATTCCTCCAAATCTTCTATCACGAGAATAATATTCTTCTAGACAGTTGCGGAATTCTTCTTTGGTAAAATCTGGCCAAGGAACTTTGGGGAAAATAAATTCAGCATACGCTAATTGCCAGGGCAAAAAATTAGAAGTTCTTAATTCGCCACTTGTGCGAATTAATAAATCAACAGGTGGAAGACTTTTGGTGTATAAATACTCTTCAAATGTATTTTCATTTAAATCATCAATTTGCTTTTTGCCATCAAGTACATCTTTGGCAAAATTTTTAGACGCACGAACTATTTCTTCTTTACCACCATAATTTAAACAAATATTGAAAGTAAAATTTTGGCAATCTTTGGTTTTATCAACCGAATCTAAAACGGTTTTACGTGTTTTTTCTGGTAATTTAGAAATATCACCAGAAACGATAACGCGACTTCCATCTTTTAATAAGCGTTTAATTTCTCTTTTAAAGAAAGATTCTAAATATTCAAATAAGTGATTAATCTCCGCTTTCGGACGATTCCAGTTTTCGGTGGAAAAAGCATATAAAGACATTACTTTAATACCTTGAGCGTAACATTCTTCGTAAATATCAATAACACGTTCACAACCAGCTTTATGGCCTAAGTGACGAGGTAAGTGACGCGCTTTTGCCCAGCGGCCATTACCATCCATAATGAAGGCAACATGTTGAAGATTATTTTTCTTTTCCATAATAATACCTAATCTTTATTGTACCAAAAAAGATAGGTATAGTTTACTAAAATATAAAATTTATGCTATCAAAAAAGACCCGCCTTTTGCATAGAGGCAGGCCTTTATTTCTTATTTGGTTTTATAAAGACATTAATTCTTTATCTTTTTCAGCGATGATTTGATCAACAGATTTAATCGCCTCATCGGTGATTTTTTGCATATCATCAAGCACGCGTTTTTGATAATCTTCACTCATGGAATCATCGTTTTTAATGAAGTCTATATAATCTCTTCTCACATTACGAATGGAGACTTTTGTTTCTTCCCCATATTTATGAGCTTGTTTAGTAATATCTCTTCTTCTTTCTTCGGTAAGAACAGGAATCATCAAACGAATTTGTGTTCCTTCGTTAATTGGGTTTAATCCTAAATCAGAGGCATTAATCGCCGTGACAATGGCTTTCACATCATTTCTATCATATGGTTTGATAAGAAGTTGACGAGGTTCGGGAACAGAAATGGAAGAAATTTGATTAACGGGAGTCATAGAACCATAATAATCAATTTCTAAATTATTCAATAAAGCGGGCGAAGCCTTGCCGGTTCTTAAAGTGGCTAAAGTGGAATGCAAGATTTCAATTGATTTATTCATCTTGCCTTGGGCTTCTAATACGATTTCATCCATAATTTACGCTCCTTTTTTGCAAATCGTGCCAATCTTTTCATTATTTGCGACACGAAGGAAATTTTCCGGATCAGACATTGAGAAGATACGAATTTCAATATCTTTGTCCTTTATTAATTCTACCGCAGATAGATCCATAATTTGAAGTTTCATATCAAGAATTTGTTGATAAGTGATATTCTCAATAAATTGAGCATCTTTATATTTTGTGGGATCTTTGTCATAGACACCTTCCACACCATTCTTGCCCATGAAGATAGCTTCACAATTGGTTTCGATGGCGCGCATCGTTGCGGCGGTATCAGTGGTGAAAAATGGTTTACCAGTACCACCCGCTAAAAAGACGACATTGCCCTTTTCCATTTCCGCTTTTGCAGCTTCAGGGGAGTAGGTTATTGTGGTATCAGGAACTTGGCTAAAGGCGGAAAAGACGACTGAATTAACGCCAATCTTTTTTAAAGCACTAGACATAGCAACCGCATTAATGATGGTTCCTAACATACCCATATAGTCAGCGGGGACTTGGTCAATACCAATATCATTAGCTAATTTGCCGCGCCAAATATTTCCTGCGCCAATGACAATAGCGATTTGCACCCCCATATCATGAAGGGATTTAATAATTTGTGCTATATTAGACATGTGGTTAACATCAATTATCTGTAATTCATTATTGTCCTTAAGGGCTTCTCCAGATAATTTTAAGAGGATTCTTTTATACATAAGAGTGCTCCTTTTGTTAAAAAAAGAAACACCAAAGGTGTTTCTATTAATGATTATTTCACTTGGCTCATGACTTCGGCAGCGAAATCATCTTGACGTTTTTCAATGCCTTCACCAACTTGGTAACGGACATATTTAACAATCTTCGCGCCTTTTTCATTTAAGGCTTTTTCCACTGTCTTAGTGTCATCTAATAAATAGGGTTGAGATAACAAGACCATTTCCGCAAAATATTTGTTAACTTTGCTATCAATAATTTTGTTTAACATTTCCGCCGGTTTATTAGCGAGTTTTTCATCGTTTTTGGCCGCTTCTAATTGGACAGTTTTTTCATGAGCAACGGCATCACCTGGAATATCATTTGTGGATAAATATTGTGGGTTGTTAGCCGCGACGTGCATAGCAATGCCTTTACCTAATTCGGCATCTTCTTTATCAAGCACTAAAGCAACAGCGATTTTACCACCCATATGGATATAGGTGTAAATGGTTTGACCTTCTTCTTTTGGTAAAATAACAAATCTACGAAGATCAAATTTTTCACCCATTTTCACGGTCGCATCGGTGAATAAATCAGCACATAATTCTTTGGCTTCTTCAACAGTAGCAGGTTCATTTTTTAAAATGACACCGGCAATAGCTTCAACGAATTCACGGAACGCATCACCTTTAGCGACGAAGTCAGTTTCGCAGTTAACTTCTAAGATGACAGTTTTGCCGCATTTTTCACAAACTTTAGTTAACGCCAAACCTTCAGCGGCAATACGACTAGCCTTTTTAGCGGCTTTGGCTAAACCTTTTTCACGTAACCAGTCACTGGCTCTATCTAAATCGCAATCACTAGCAGCAAGGGCCGCTTTGCAATCCATTAAACCAGCACCAGAACGATCTCTTAATTGTTTAATTAATTCAACAGAAATCTTATCAGCCATGATTATTTCTCACTTTCTTCTTGGGGAGCGGCTTCTTCAGCAACTTCATCTTTTGGTTCGGGTTTTTTACGAGCGGGTTTTTTCTTTTCCGCTGGTTTATCTTCACCGTTTTCTAAGGCTGCTCTACGAGCTTCTCTTTCCGCTTGTTCTTTTTCCCAAGCTTCTTGACGAGCTTGTCTTTCAGCGCGGATTTTTGCTAATTTTTCCGCATTTTCTCTTTCGGTTTGTTTGATGACATCTTTCATGGTGACGCCTTCGCCTTCGTCTTTGACATAAGCGACAACTGGCATACCACCTTTAGATTCAACGACCGCATCCGCCATAACAGCAAGAATTAAGCTGACAGAACGAATGGCATCATCGTTAGCAGGAATGACGTAATCAACGACATCAGGATTGGAATTGGTATCAACAATACCGAAGACAGGAATGCCTAATTTGCGAGCTTCCGCGACAGCATTGTGTTCAACGCGAGGATCGATAACAAAGACGGCGTTAGGAACTTTACGCATTTCTTTGATACCTTCTAAGTTCTTCGCTAATTTTTCTTTTTCTTTACGAAGTTGAGCGGCTTCTTGTTTTGGTAATAAATCAAGTTCGCCTTCCTCTTCTCTTCTTTCTAATTCTTTTAAGAATCTAATACGACTTTGAATGGTTTTGAAATTGGTTAATGTACCACCTAACCATCTGTTGGTGATATAGAAGGAACCAGAACGTAATGCTTCGGCTTGAACAGCTTCTTGGCATTGTTTCTTGGTACCGACAAAGAGGACTTTACCACCATTATCGACGATTTCTTTTAACGCTTTGTAAGCGATGCCGATTAAATCGACGGTTTGTTGCAAGTCAATGATATAAACACCATTACGTGCACCATAGATGTATTTCTTCATCTTTGGATTCCATCTACGGGTTTGATGACCAAAATGGGAACCAGCTTCCAATAATTTCTTCATGGTAATAACTGGTGCATCAGGATCATGCATGACCGCTTCCATAGTGGCTTCAGCTTCTACGGGAGCGACAACTTTTTCTTCTTCACTCATTTTATGAGCCTCCTTATGTTTTTTCCTCCACTGTTTCCAAGAACTCACCACTCTTTTTATGAGAGCACAATGGGAGTTCAATCCGCAGTGTGTGTAGTCTGTGATTTACACAGCGGGTTTATTCTATACTAAAGTGTTATTTATAACAAGTGTTATTTTTCCTCCACTGGCTTATGGGCTCGTGGATGAGCGGTACTGTACTCTTTTTGCATGGCTTCCGCGGTGACATGGGTATAAACTTGGGTAGCATTAATACTTTCATGGCCCATTAATTCTTGAATAACCCGCAAATCGGCCCCATTTTCTAATAAATGAGTGGCAAATGAATGTCGCAAAATATGCGGATGCAAATCCATAAATAGGCCGGTTTTATTTTCAATTTGATCCAAAATATATTCCAAGCCACGGGTTGTTAAACGTTCACCACGATTATTCAAAAAGAAAGCGCGACATAATGTTTGGCTACGAGAGGCTAATTTGGGTCTCAGTTTGTTGTTATAATCAGTGAGACTTTTTTGACATTCAGCGGTAAAAGGAACCATTCTTTCTTTTCTTCCTTTGCCGAGAACGCGAACATATCTTTGATTGATGTTCACATCTTGAATGTCTAAGGACACTAATTCCGCCGCACGAATACCAGAATAATATAGTAATTCCAAAATCGCTTGATCTCGACTCGCTAATTCATCAGTTCTCTTAGCGTTTTCTTTGAAAATGTTTTCAATTTGTTCTTTATATAAGGCGTGGGGATATTTTTTATCCATCTTTGGTGAAGATACAAAAATAAAGGGGTTATCTTTGACAACTTTTTCAGTCACTAAAAAAGAATAAAAATGTCTTAACGCTGACATTGAACGAGCACATGAACGCTTAGAAACACCCCTAGCTAATTCTTCGCTGAGATAATTACGGATGATGATTTGATCAACTTCATCCATCTTAACACCTTCTTTTAAGATAAATTTAAAAAATTTATCCAAATCAGCGGAATAACTTGCAATCGTTTTATCGCTATAATTTCGTTCAACTTTTAAATGGTTAAGAAAATCAACAGTCGCTCTATTCATTGTTATTATCTTACCACAGGTAAGAAAAAAGCGGTTGTTAATTCCGCTTCTTCTTAGAAATTTTTTCCATATATGTGCAGGTTGGATAATTGCTACAGCCAAGGAAATAACCAAATTTGCCTTTTTTGCGGATTAATCCACCATCACATTTTGGACATTTTTTCACAATTTTTTTGCTGTCTATATTGTCTTTATTCGTTTGTGGAATATAAGTGCATTTTGGATAATTGGAGCAAGCCACAAATTTATGACCTTTTTTATCTATTCTTTCCACAAGAGGGGAACCACAAACAGGGCAATTTTCACCGGTTTTAACTGGTTCTGGTTTAATGTCTTTTTTCACATATGAACAAGAGGGGTAATTACTGCAACCAATGAATTTACCATTTTTGCCTTCTTTAATGGCTAAAGGAGAACCACAAATGGGACAATTTTCATCAATTAATACGTGGGTATCAATCTTAATTTTTTCGCCAGCATCTTTAACTTCTTGGATGAATGGATAATAGAAATTATCCAAAATATTTAAACGTGATTCATTACCTTCGGCAATATCATCGAGTTTTTTCTCCATTTGGGCGGTATATTTCACATCCACGATATCAGGGAAATATTGCGTCAATAAATCCACTGTTTTTTCACCTTGCTCGGTGATTGTTAAAATACCGGCTGCATTATCAACATATTTTCTCTTCCGCAAAATATCAATTGTGGAAGCATATGTGGAAGGACGACCAATACCCACTTCTTCCATTAATTTCACTAATTTAGCTTCTGAATAATGAGCGGGTGCTTGGGTGAATTTTTGTTCCCCTTTCTTTTCGATGAGAGGGTATTTATTACCAACATTAACTTCGGGGAATTTTCCTTTAAAATCTTTATTATCATCGGGCTCAGAATAAATAATTTCATATCCCTTAAAAATGGTATGAGATAATTCCAATTTGAAAGTGTAACCATTACCATCTAAAACAATCGTTAACACCTCTTCTTTCTTTGGCTTCATTAAAGAGGCTAAAGCGCGATTATAAATTAATTTATAAAGATTATATTGATCAGTTGTTAAATATTTTTTGACTGATTCTGGAGTACGGTGATTACTGGAAGGTCTAATGGCTTCGTGAGCATCTTGAGTGATGCCTTTTGGTTGACTGTGTTTAGCGTTACCAATATATTCCGCACCATAAGTTTCGGTGATGAAATTTTTCGCTCTTTCTTGGAAGGTATTTGATAATTTGGTGGAATCAGTACGCATATAGGTAATTAAACCCATATGTTCACCATCAACATTGATGCCTTCATATAAGGCTTGGGCCACCGATTGAGTTTTACTCGTTTTGAATTTCAAACGTGAAAAAGCTTCTTGTTGTAAGGTGGAAGTTGTAAATGGTTCTTTACTTTCTTTTACTCGAATATCTTTATCAACTTTAATAACGGTCAAATCAGAAGGCAAAGAATTTAAAATTTCCTCTACTTCTTGTTGATTATGAATGGTAATGCTTTTGCCATTTTTCCCCGTAAAAACAAGATTAAATTGACGGTCCGCGATTAAAGAAGAGGCCAAAATGTTCCAATATTCTTCGGAAACAAATTGACGGATTTCTCGATCATGATCACAAATCATCTTTAAAGTGACTGATTGCACTCTACCGGCACTACGAGAACGAATTTTCTTATAAGTCAAAGTGGATAATTTAAAACCAATAATACGGTCAAGAATTCGTCTCGTCTCTTGCGAGGAAACTAAATCACTATCAATTGTGCGCGGATGACTCATCGCTTCATTAATTGATTCACGTGTAATTTCGTGGAATTCTAATCTTTTTGTTTTATTAGGGTCGAGATTTAAAACTTGTGATAAATGCCAAGCAATGGCTTCACCTTCTCTATCAGGGTCGGTTGCTAAAATTACTTCATCAGATTTATTTTTCGCATTTATTAATTCACGCACGACGTGCACTTTATCCTTATTTACTTTGTAAGAAGGCATAAAATTATGTTCCACGTCAACCCCTAATCCGCCTTTACCAGAAGTGGCTAAATCACGTATATGGCCTAATGAGGCCATGACCTCGTAATTATCGCCGAGGTAGCGTTTGATTGTGGTACATTTTGTGGGTGATTCAACAATAACTAGTTTCATAACTATCTCGGTGGAAATTATTGTCTTTTTGCAGTGGCAAGTCAACTGCCTTTTTCCTTATATAATTAATAAAATAAAATTGGTTTATTTTACTTCCCATAATAATATTTTTTGGCTTCTGCAAAATCATTCATCGCCTCAATAAAGTCACTATAATCTTCCACCATATAGGCCCCTTCTTTGATTAATCGATTACCCTTGTCCCGCTAAAGCTGGAACACACATAATGACACGTGAATTTTGGAGGCCAAAACCAACGGTGATTGAGGTGCCACTTCGATAGCCAGCTTCAGTGACTAAAATACCTTTCCCTAATCCTGCGATGATACGATTTCGCATCGGAAATTTGTCTGGAGATGGGGGCACACCTTCGGGATATTCACTAATTAATAAATCATCATCTTTTATCTTGTTAAATAAAGGGAGATTTTCTTCTGGATAGCAAATATCAATGCCACAACCTAAAACCGCAATAGTATGACCACCAGCCTCCATCGCTGTTTGTGAGGCAATCGCATCAATACCCTTTGCTAGTCCCGATACAACGGTAAATTCTTGCGCGATTTCTCTAGTTAAATCTTGCGTCATTTGGATGCCGTATTCGCTACATTCGCGACTACCAATGATGGCTACTTGATTATCAACAAAGCAATCTTTGAGCAAAGAAATGTTGCCATCATAAAACAAGACAAAAGGTGGTTGATAGACATTTCTTAAACAGGCGGGATATTCTTCGTCTAATATGGTGATGAAACGATAATGATTTTTACTGAGTGTATCTATCACATCACTTTCGAAATTGACTTCCTTGTTGACGAGTCTTTGATAGATGTTTGTCCAATTCCCTTTTTCTTGGATGGCGAGATAGGCCAAAATTTGACTTGATGTAAGAAACATAAAAAGTCCTCCTAATAATCACATAGGAGGGAAAATAGCAAATTCGACAAAAAAATTTTAAAAAAGTGAAATTTTCTCGATTTGACTCTCGCGCACTGGCGCATACGTAAATCTATATAAATGTTTGATTGGGCCGTATTTTTTTAATGCTTCTAAATGTTCTTTGGTGCCATAGCCTTTATGTTTGGCGATTCCATATTGGGGATATTTTTTATCTAATTCGACACATTCTCTATCACGACTGACTTTCGCGATGATGGAAGCGGCGGCGATACATTGCGCCAAAGCATCACCGTGAACTAAATCCACAACCGGTACTTTCGCATGAGGCATTTTCATACAATCGGTTAATATCAAGTCATATTGATGATGCATGTTTTCAATCGCCCGGTTCATCGCTAAGCGGGAAGCATTGAGGATATTTATTTCATCAATCTCATCAGCAGTGGCAAACCCCACACCCCAGGCAATCGCGTTATTGATGATGATTTGATAAGCTTCTTCTCTTTTTTTCGCACTTAATTTTTTCGAATCATTAATTAAATCGCATTGAAAATCACGTGGCAAAATAACCGCACCCGCAAAAACAGATCCTAATAAACAGCCACGACCGGCTTCATCGCAACCCACAATATATTGAATATCAGAGAAATAGAATTGCTGTTCGTAATCTAGAGCCATTCTAAAGTTATCCTTCCAAGTAGGCCATCTTTAAATTCTTTTAAGAGAAGATTTTCCGCTTTACTAATATCTAATTCTCCACCACTGATTACTAATCCTCTTTTTTGCGCAATGAGGGGGAGAATTTCTTGGGCATCAGTTATTTGTTCAATGCCAAATCTCTCTTTTAAAGAAGTTGGGTATTTTTCTTTTAGAATTTTTAATAAAGAAACAACTAAATCACTTTTTGGTAAAATTTCTTCACGAACTGAACCTAATAACGCTAAATGAGTGGCTTTATCTTTGTTTTCATAATTCATTGGTAAAATGCCAGGAGTATCTAACAAAAGGTAATCATTATTAACTTTAATCCATTGCTCTCCACGAGTGTAACCAGGTTTATTTTGCACACCGGCTGCCGCTCTTTTGGCCAAACGATTAATGAGGGAAGATTTGCCGACATTAGGAACACCAAGAATCATTGTTTTAAGGGGTTGAGGTTTCATGCCTTTGGCTTTTTGTTTAGCCCATTTTTCTTGTCCTAAAACATTAATCGCACGTGATATTTCTTTTTCAGCGCTGGGATTAGTTAAATTTAAAACTAAGACCATTTCTCCCTTATTTTGCCAATATTTTTGCCATTTTTCGGTTTGTGTGGGGTCCGCTAAATCAGGTTTAGAAAGGACTAATAATTTCTTTTTTTGGCCAATATTTTTTTCTAATTGTTCATTGATGGATGATAAAGGAGCCCGAGCATCTAAAAGCTCGACAACAATGTCCACTAATTTGATTTTCTCTTCGACTTCATGAAGAGCTTTATTCATATGACCAGGAAACCAATGAATTTGATTAGCCATAAAAACTCCTAGAAATATTTTGGCCAAGCATATCTCTTGCGATTCGTGCATGTCGCGGAAATATGTGTGCCATCATCGCCTTCTTTGGCCATGCTAGATATTTTGCATTGTCCTTCAATAGCAATTAAAACGCCGACAATATTATCGCGATAAATGGGTTTTTTGGTGCTAAAACAATCAAAACTTTGATCATAATTATCGCCCATCACCCAATATTCATCTTCTCCTAATGGTTCATCATGAACATAGTTATAATTTCGAGAAGTGTTTGTTAAATCAATTTTACGATCAAAAGTAATTTGACATGGTTTAACACCTTCCCAAGTTAACGGGCTGGTACCATCTTTGACATAAAAATTAACTGTGCTACCATCTGTCTCGAATTTAAAACATTCGCCAGGGAAAGCATAAATTCTCTTAATCTTATAACTGGCATTTTCATCTAAAACATTTTCACCACCATGAACATAACCACCTTTGTAATCTGAGGATGAACCGTTCGCGAAAGGATAATAAGTGGTGATAATTTTGAATCGATTTTTACGCTTGGTGACGTTATCAATCGCATAAGGGTGGTCATCAATAATGCCATAATCCACCATTTCACCAAAACCATCTAAAGTTGGTTCCATCGATTGACCAGAAATATAAATCGGGGTGTAGTAATACGAATGAAAAATCAAAGCCACATTAACACAAACTGTGGCAATTAAAATAATATAAACAACAGGCCAAATTATCGCTTTTAATTTATTTAACACGCTCATAGGTATTTCCAGAAACTCATTATATGAGAATAAAGAAATAGTTGCAACATAAGACAAGAAAAAAGAGGACCGCTTAGTCCTCTTATTTAGCAACGGATTAAAGAATTTCTTTAATACGAGCGGATTTACCTGAACGTTGACGAATGTAGGTAATTTTGTTTCTTCTCACTTTACCTCTACGGACAACAGTGATGGAAGCAATAACAGGTGAATGGAGAGGGAATGTTCTTTCCACACCGACACCACTACTCATTTTACGGATGGTAAATGTTTCGCTGATGCCGCCGCCTCTACGCATAATAACGACGCCTTGGAAATTTTGAATACGAGATTTACTACCTTCAATAATTCTCACAGAAACGCGAACTTCGTCACCAGAAGAGAAATCTGGTAAATCGGTACGTAATTGGGAAGCGGTGACTTCATTAACTAAATTTGTGTTCATGATTTTGCCTTCCTTTCATTAATGGTCTATTGGTGTTCATTCTCATTTTGACAGCGGAGCACCCGTATCGTGTTTGAAAACACGCTTTAATATATTAACAACGGGTAAAACCTAATGCAACAATTTTATTTATAAAAATTTTATGATGTAAAGCAAAAATGCTTGACACCCGTATTATCGATAGGTAATATTACTAACGGACAAATAGGAGGTCATTTATATGGCAGTCAAAATTAGATTAACAAGAATTGGTCGTCATAAGGATCCATTCTACCGTATCGTTGCCGCGGATTCCCGTTATGCTCGTGATGGTCGTTACATTGAACAAATTGGTTATTTAGATCCCGCAAAAGGTATCGAAAATGCTGTTATCGATGAAGAATTAGCGATGAAATGGCTCGAACAAGGTGCCACTCCATCTGATACCGTAAGAGCAATTTTTTCCAAAAAAGGTTTATTAACCAAATTAGCGGAAAAGAAAACCCCAGCTAAGAAGACCGAAAAGAAAAAAGCACCTGCAAAGAAAGCACCTGCTAAAAAAGAAACCAAGAAAGAAGCGGAATAATCGAAATGGATTACGAGAAGATTATTCGTGCTCTCATTGATCCAATTGTTGAAGAACCTGGCTCTGTTTTAATTCGTGTTACCGAAGAGGAAAGCGGCAAAGATGTTTCTATCTTAATCGTCTCTGAAAAAGATGACACCGCACGCCTCATCGGCCGCCGTGGATTAATTGCTAATTCCTTGCGTGAAGTTGTTTCTATCGCCGGGAAAAGCGAAAACAAACATGTTCATCTCAAATTTGAATCATTTGGAGAAGACGAAAAAGAGGATTAATCCTCTTTTTTATAAATATGGAATATTTGTCACTAGGGAAAATTATCGATACTTTCAATCTTGATGGCACTATCAAGGTTTTTTCCACTACTTCAAATGGCAAAATGCGTTATCAAAAAGGTAACAAAATCTATATCGAAGAAAAAGAATACACAGTGGAAAAATATCACCATAGTGGCAACTTTGATTTTGTTAAATTACAAGAGATTAATAATGTAGAAGAGGCCTTAACGTTAAAGGGCAAATATGTCGAAGTTATTAAAAACCGTCAAGAATTAAAAGAAGGTTATTATTATTTTGATGATTTAAAAGGATGCGACATCATTGACAATGAAGGAAACAAATATGGGATTGTGAAAGAAATTGAAGAATTCCCCGCACAAATTACTCTTAGAGTGAAGCGAGAAAACCAAAAAGATTTCTTTGTCCCATTTGTTAAAGATTTTATCGTTGATGTTGATGTAGAAAATAAAAAGATAACTATCAATATTGTGGAGGGTTTGCTATGAAAATAACTATTCTCACATTATTTCCAGAAATGTTTGATGGCTTTTTTTCTAATTCCATCATCAAAAGAGCCATTGCCAAAAAATTAGTAGAAGTAAAAATTGTTAATATCCGCGATTTTACCAAAGACAAATATGGGCGCGTTGATTCCGCTCCTGTGGGTGGAGGATCAGGATTAATCATGAAATGCCAACCCATTATCGACTGCTTAAATAGCGTTAAAACCGATAATTCCCACGTTATTTTGTTATCACCAAGAGGAAAAAAATATTGTCAAAAACACGCTCATGAATATCAAAATAGCGGCAAAGACTTAATAATTATCTGTGGCCACTACGAAGGTATTGATGAACGAGTCAATAAATATGTCGATGAATTAGTATCAATTGGTGATTATATTTTGACCGGTGGAGAAATTGGCGCGATGACTATCTCTGATTCCATAATTAGGTTAATAGATGGTGCGATTGCTAGCGAATCAGTCGTCGAAGAATCATTTGAAAATGGTCTATTAGAATATCCACAATATACAGAACCATTCTCATTCAATGATGACAAAATTCCCGATATTTTATATTCAGGAAATCACACCGCTATTAAAAAGTGGAGGCAGAAAAAAGCCTTAGAATTAACAAGAGAATATCGTCCTGATTTATTTGCAAATTATAAATTAGATAAAACTGATATTAAATTAATCAAAGAAATTGATGATGGTGTCACTCCTAAATGGGAAACTGACGCTATCGAAAAAGGACACAAATTCATTAAAAAAGACCAGTAAATCCTGGTCATTTTTTTACATTGGAAAGCCACCCATTCCTCCCATACCTGGAGGCATTCTACCCGTCTTACGGTAGGTTTCCATCTGTTTCATCATTTCTTTCATTTGGTCATATTTCTTTAAGACCTTATTAACATCAGCAATTGATTTGCCACATCCATTAGCAACACGTACTTTACGGGAATATTTAAAGACAGTGGGATTATGTCTTTCTTCGGGAGTCATTGAATTAATAATAACCTCAAAATTGCGCATTTCTTTTTCCGCCGCCGCTTGTTGCTCTGGGGAAATTTTAGGCATACCTGGAATAAGTTTCATTAATCCGCCAAGATTACCCATTCTTTGTACTTTGCGCATTTGATCTAGCATATCTTCTAAATCAAATTTACCAGACATCATTTTATTGACGGATTTACGTGCTTCTTTTTCATCCATTTCCTCTTGTGCTTTTTCCACAAGAGTCATGACATCTCCCATTCCTAAAATACGATCCGCCATACGGTCAGGATGGAATATATCTAAATCACCCATTTTTTCACCGACACCAGCAAATTTAATGGGGACACCAGTCATATGTCTAATTGATAAAGCGGCACCGCCACGGGCATCGCCATCTAATTTGGACATAATAACACCAGTCAATGATAATTTATCATTAAAAGCATTAGCCACATTAACCGCATCTTGGCCTGCCATGGCATCCACTAAAAGGAGAATTTCATCAGGGGAAACCGCAGCTTTAATGTTATTTAATTCATCCATTAATTGTTCATCAATTTGTAAACGACCAGCGGTATCGATAATCAAAACATCATAATGTTCATTAAAAGCTTTTTCTTTGGCTTTAATAGCAATATCTACTGGTGATATTTTGGTTCCAAGATTAACTAAATCCACACCAACACTTTCAGCAATTTGCGCTAATTGGTCAATAGCAGCGGGACGATAAACGTCGCCAGCTGCTAAAAGAACTTTCTTCTTTAATTTATTTTTCATTAAGTAGGCTAATTTACCAGTACTTGTGGTTTTACCACTACCTTGTAAACCAACCATCATAATGATTGTGGGTCTGGTTGTGGCGTAATGAATTTCACTATCTTCACTACCTAATAAATCCACTAATTCATCATGGACAATTTTCACAAGCATTTGCCCAGGATTAAGTTTTAATAATACTTCTTGTCCGATAGCTTTTTCTTTAATGTTATTGGTGAATTCTTTCACCACTTTAAAATTAACATCGGCTTCTAATAAAGCGATTCTAATCTCCTTTAACATTTCATCCATATTGGATTCCGTTAAACGAGCTTGGCCACGTATTTTCTTAAAGATGCCTGATAACTTGTCACTAAGAGATTCAAATGCCATGTTTCATCATCCTTTCTATTTCATCTAAATATTTAAGAACATCTTTGTTACTACTTTGACTTCTTAATTCATATATTTTTTCTAAAACTGCCAAATTACCAATTTGTTTTTCTAATAATTCTAATTTCTTTTGTCCTTTTTTAATCGCGTCTTCCACGGCGGCACGTGTCACGTGACGATTTTCGGCGATTTCACTAATGGATAAATTAAAAGAAAAATAATCTTCTAAGATATCTCTTTGTGTTTCACTCAATAAATTGCCATAAAGGTTGATTAATTCGTTATATCTAACGGCTTTGGTTAAAGCATCCATTATTCATCCTCCACACAAAGTCCATATAGATATTTATCAAGGTCAAATTCGGTTAAATCATCCATCTTTTCACCTAAACCGATAAAACGAACAGGAACTCCTAGTTCGTCTCTAATCGCTAAAATAATGCCACCTTTTGAAGTGCCATCCATTTTGGTTATAACAACACCAGTAAGATTAGTCACTTCGGCAAAAGCTTTGGCTTGAATAACACCATTTTGTCCTGTGGTGGCATCGATAATTAAAAACGTTTCTTGTGGAGCATCCGCGATTTCTTTCGACATGACACGTTTAATTTTGGCTAATTCCGCCATTAAATTGGCTTTCGTTTGTAATCGACCTGCGGTATCAACAATCACTAAATCACAATGACTTTCTTTGGCTTTTCTCATACCATCATAGGCAACAGAAGCGGGATCGGCTTCAGAAGCACCAGTAACAATATCAATACCTAAACGTTCTGCCCAAATACTTAATTGTTCAGTAGCACCAGCGCGGAAAGTATCGCCAGCGACAAGAAGTACTTTTTTGCCTTTTTGTATGTAACGATATGCTAATTTTGCAATGGTCGTGGTTTTACCAACACCATTGACACCAACCACTAATAAAACAGTGGGGATTCCTTCTACAAATGATAATTCATTTTGAATATCACCTTTAGAAGCATAGCCGAGGAACATACGGTCAACGAGAATCTCGTTAATTTGTTCCGGGTCAGAGATATGTTCTTGTTTCGAACGTTGTAAAACTTCTTCAATAATATTTAAAGTCAATGAAATACCCACATCGCTTTCAATGAGAATTTGTTCTAATTCTTCAAAATATTCTTGGTTAACAGTTTTATAGCGGGCGGAAAGATTTTTTAATTTAGAAGAGAAATTTTGACGTGATTTTTGTAAACCTTGGGAATATTTTTTGGTGTCATTATCACTCTTCTTACCCCATTTATTTTTTAAATATGATATTAAACCCATTAGACACTCCTTATAGCTAAAGCATTTTTCGCCGCTTCTTCTTCCGCGGCTTTTTTACTTTTGCCAGTGCCACTGGCTAAAACAATATCATTAAACAAGACATTAACAGTAAAAGTACGATCATGCGCCGGACCAGTTTGCGAAATTAATTCATAATGCACCGAATCACGGTGTTCCGCTTGCATCTCTTCTTGTAATCTTGTCTTATAATCAGTCAAATTATCAATGTTGGCTTTTTTCACATCTTCTAATAAGAAAGAAGAAATATGACGATAGGCTACATCCATTCCTTGGTCAAGATAAATAGCTCCCACCAATGCTTCAAAAACATCTTCTAAAATCTTATCGGAACGATTTATCTGCTCAAGAGGAATAGAATGACCAACACGAATATATTCACCTAAATTGATTTTACGAGCGTATTCCGCTAAAGAATGGGATTTGACTAAATAACTACGCAATTTACTCATTAATCCTTGGTCCATATCGGGGTGCGTTTTAAAAATAATATCCGCGGATACATAATCTAAAACGGCGTCTCCCATATATTCTAAGCGTTCATAATCCTGATGTTTTGTGTTCGCATCCGCATTATAAGATGGGTGCGTTAAAGCAAGGATAAAAACATCACGATTATGAATCTTGATATTGAGACTTTTTTCTAATTCTTGTAAATCTAACATTATTGATTAAGTCCCCCTTTGATTTTATTAACGACATCGGCTTCCGCTAATTTATAAGCTACTCTTAGGGCACATTTAAAAGCATAAGCATCACTATTGCCATGCGCTTTAACAACCACACCATTGACACCTAATAGCATCGCGCCGCCAGTGCTTTTATAATCCATGGTTTCGCTCATCTCTTTCACACCACCTTTAACATGAAGATAGCCGAGTTTCGTCCATAAATTTTTCTTAAACATTCCCTTCACTAAAAAGCCCATATATTTAGCAATGCCTTCACTAGCTTTTAAGAAAATATTACCGGTAAAACCATCGCAAACAACAACATCGGCCTCACCGCTTAAAGCACTACGGGCTTCAATATTTCCTTTAAATCCGGGGAAATTAGCTTGTTTTAAAAGTTGATGTGCTTCTTTAACTTCTGGCGCACCTTTTTCTTCTTCGGTACCATTGCTTAATAAATAAACATTTGGTTCTTCTACACCATAAACAGCTTGTGAATATAAACGACCCATGGTGGCAAATTGCACTAATTCTTCGGGGGAATTTTCGTTGTTTGCCCCAATATCTAAAATAACAACTTTTTGTCCCTTCTTTTGTGCCGGGAAAGGCGCCACTAAAGCTGCTCTTTTGACACCGGGAATCATTTTTAAATTAATCGTTGAGGCACTTAAAAAACCACCAGTTGAGCCACAAGAAATAACCGCATCTAAGTGTTCATCTTTCATGGTTTTAATAGCCACCATCATCGAAGAATTTTTCATATGCATCACTTCTAAAGCACCAGCATCCATCGGCACAACATCAGGAGCGTCAATAATACGACAAATTCCTTCTAATTTGGTTAATTCTTCTTTTTTTCCAACCGCGGTGATTTCCACATCTTTTTTTTCATTAAGAAAATCAAGAATACCTTCCACAATCGCGGAAGATCCGTTATCACCACCCATGGTATCTACGACTAATTTAAGCATCTTGTTTACCTCGTAAGTATTTTAGCAATATCATAGCATTAAAACAATTCTAGATTGTTTTTAGCCTTTCGTAATTGGATTTAATGCAATATCGCGTTTGGCTTTTTTAATGATTGGTTGGTAATTTTTGTTATGTTTATCAGAAATAATCTTTTTTGCATCATCACGAGCCACAATAAATATTTTGTAATCGTTCACAATATTTAAAAAAGCAAAGTCTGGTAAGCCAGATTGACGGTTGCCCGCTAATTCACCGGGCCCACGTAATTTTAAATCTTGCTCGGCAATCGCAAAACCATCTTCACTTTGACATAATATTTCTAATCTTTCTTTCGCTTCTAAATCATCTTCATCTAAAGTTAATAAGCAAGTAGAAGGGTTTCCATCACGGCCAATTCTTCCACGTAATTGGTGTAAGGATGCTAAACCAAAATTAGAGGCATCATAAATAACCATCAAATTGGCTTTTTTCACGTCAATTCCCACCTCAATGACAGGCGTGGACACTAAGATTGGTAAAGTTCCATCATAAAATTTTTCTAGAACTTCTTCTTTTTCGATTGGCTTCATTTTTCCATGCAATAAGCCAACTTTTCCGGGGAATTTTAATAAATAACGAGCATATAATTTTTCCACTGAATATCTTTCATCTTCGCGATAATCAATAAGTGGGGCCACAATATAAATCTGTCTATTTTCTTTTAATGATTCGCGGACTTTATCGTAAATAATATTATCTTCAGAAGCCACGATAGAAGTTTCGACAGTTCTTTTCTTGCTGGGGAAAGAAGTTAAAGTGGAAATATCTAAATCCCCATATAAAGTTAAAGCTAAGGAGCGGGGAATCGGTGTAGCGGACATCATTAATAAATCGGTATGTTCACCTTTATCCGCAAGCATGATACGTTGATTAACACCAAAACGATGTTGTTCATCAATAATGGCTAAACCTAGAGAAGAATATTTCACGGCTTTCGTGAATAAGGCATGAGTGCCAATAACAATATCAATAGAGCCATCCATCAAATCATCGTAAATAATTCTTTTTTGTGATATGGGAGTGTTGCCTAATAATAAGGCGATTTTGATTTTGGTTCCCGCAAAGATTTGCTTAGCATTTTCATAATGTTGTCGAGCTAAAGCATCAGTGGGCGCCATCAAAGCACCTTGATCACCTCTTAAATAATTAGCGTATAAAGCAATAAATGACACTAATGTTTTACCAGTGCCGACATCACCTTGTAACAAACGATACATCAAAGAATTTTGATTCATATCTTCAATGATCTCTTCACTCGCTTTTCTTTGATCTTCCGTGAGGGTAAAAGGTAATGTTTTTAACCATGGTTCGCATAAAGATAAATCAATTGGTTCTTTTTTTATTTTGGCTAATGATTTATTTTCTTCACGAATCAATTGGTTTTTTAAAGAAAATAAAAGGGCTTCTTCATATTTTAAATGACGAAGGGATTGTTTTATTTGCTCGTAATTAGTGGGAAAATGCGCCCATGCAATCGCCTCTTTTCTTTCACAAAGACGATATTTGTTTACTAGCTCATAAGGGATAATTGTGTGGATATCATTTTCCACTTGGGCATAACTTCTTTTCACTAAAGAAGAAAATAAATATTGTTGGAAATCTTGGGGTAGGGAATAAATTGGTTTAATTCTTTGTTCCGCGGGAATTTCCCCTTTATAAATATTCACTAAATTAATTTCGTTTCTTTTTTTATCAAAAACGCCGACGAGAGTAAAATTTTCTTCTAAATTAATTATTTTATTTAAATAAGGACGATTATAAGCGACAACGCGGAAAAAAGTCCTTTTTACAGTCATATAATCAAAAGTGGTTATATTCATATTATGAGCTTTGACTAATTTGGGAATTGAGATGATTTTTCCTAATAAAACGACACGTTGTTTATCCAATAAATTTCTCTCTTCAGTATAGAAAAAATTTTCATACCGCCGTGGGAGATGATTAATCACCTCCATGGGTGTATAAATATTCATTTGATTTAATAGATAATTTAAACGGTTTGATTTAGTAAGTTTTTCCATTTGTTAGTCAATTATAGATAAGGAGGGAATAATCCCTCCATCATCATCACATTTAAGAAGAAATAATTATTGAATTCTTCCTTTATTTTTGCCTTTTGAAGCATGGACGAGAACACTACGTCCAGTGGAAGCGGATTTTTCATTAACCCAGGCCTCCGCTTCAGGTTTGGTATTGAATAATTTAATAACTTTATCACTACCAGCGATTTTCACTTGCCATTTATTATCGCTAGCTCTCTTACTGACGTGATAGGCAGCATTAGAAGCAGGGGCTTTCTTTTCCGCTTTTGGAGCTTCCGCTTTAGCACTTGTTTTAGTAGCAGGAGCCTTTTTAGCAGCAGGTTTAGTTTCTGCTTTTTTAGCAGGAGCCGCTTTCTTTTCGGCTGGTTTATTTTCTTTTTTGGCAGCAGGGGCTTTCTTTTCAGCGGGCTTTTTAGCAGGTTGTTCTTCTTTGGCCTCTTCTTGAGCAGGAGCAGGTTGTTCTTCTACTTTAACTTCTTCTGGCTTTTGTTCTTGTTGAACTGGTTCTTCAACTTTTTCTTCCGCTTTTGGTTGTTCTTCTACTTTTTCATTAGCGGAAGGATCATTTTTAATTTTTAAGACAATGATATCTTCATCATCTTGTTTTTCACTAATGGCTTTAGGGGCCTCTTCGGATTTTTGTTCTTCTAACTGAGGAGCCTTTTCACCAACCGCGGCTTCAATAACGTATTGATCGTTATACCATTGACACACACGGTTTGCGGTTTTTAATAAACGCGCAAGAGCGATAAGTGGAAATACAGCAGTGAATGATAATACAAGGGTGAAAATAAAGTAGCTCAATAAAGAACCTTTTTTCTTTATCCCTGTTTTATCAGCGTAAAAATAAATTCTCGTGGGCATTTTAATTTCCCAAATAATTAATGGGATCCCTAATGTAATAATAGAAAGGAATAAAGCACCGACAAAATGCATTAGTTTTTTGCCAGAAATATCTAATTTTTCTTTAATTCTATTAAGGTCTTTTCCTAAACGTGTTAAGACCACAAGGTCATAAATACCTAAAGTAATTAAACCGAGAAAAATCACTTTGACTAGTCCTCGATTTGTTGCACATCTCTCCATAATAAGTGCCTCCAATATTTAATATGATAACAATATTTTCTTATTATTGAAAATATTTATATGAAAAGTTAAAGAAAAACGCCGCATTAACGGCGTATTTATTTTATTCGACACCTATTAGGAAGGAATAAACGGGTTGTTGTCCCATGTGGAGGTCAACATCAACATCGGGATATAATTCACTAATTTTATCAACGATTTCTCCCGCTTCTTGTTCGCTGATATCTTCACCAACAATAAGAGTGACAAGAGAAGATTCTTCATTAATCATTTTGCTTAATAAATCGAATAATGTTTCTTTTTTATCTTTGCTTACGGAAACAATATCTTTTTCCATGATACCGATGAAATCATCTTTTTTCATCTTTAAGCCATTCATTTCGGTATCTCTAATAGCGAATGTTACTTCGCCAGAAATAACCGTTTTTAAGGCTGATTTCATTTCGGTAAAATTATCTTCCGCGGATACTTCGGGATTAAACATAATGGAAGAAGTGATACCTTGAGGGATCGTTTTACTAGGAACCACGAACACTCTAGTGTTTTCATCTTCCACCATTTCCGCGGCTTGCGATGCCGCCATAATAATATTGGAATTATTCGGGAAAATATAAACATTATCAGCGTTAGCTTTTTTAATGGCTTCCACAAAATCTTCACTCGATGGATTCATGGTTTGTCCACCTTTAACGATTTGGCTGAAACCGATATCATTAAAGAATTGCGCGATACCATCACCAGAAGCGACACCGATAAGAGCGAATGGTTGTCTGGGTGTTTCTTCTTCTTTTTGTTGATCAGCGATATTACGCATTTCGGCAATCATATCATCTTCTTCGTAGACTTCGTTACCACTACCACCATTTTTAATGTCGTGATGTTGCTCAGTCATATTAGCAATAGAGATTTTTAAGAATTCACCAAATTGTTGCGCGTAATTTAAGATATTGCCAGGAAATAATGTATGAATATGTACTTTCACTAAATCTTCATCTCTCACCATAACAAGAGAAGTACCATGACTCATCAAAATATTGGTGAAACGTTTTTCATTAAATGTCTTTTTCGTTCCTTCTGGTCCTAATTGTAATAAGAAGACGGTACAATAACCAAATTCATCTTCTTCCATGGAGGCACCAGCAGCGACTATAGGATTATCTTTATCAACGGAAGTCGCTAAACTACGTTCAATGATATCGCCTTTAATCGCGGCGTACATACCTTCGAAAATTTTAATTAAACCAGCGCCGCCAGAATCAACGACACCGACTTCTTTTAATACTGGTAGTAACTCAGGAGTTCTTTTTAAAGATTCTTTGGCTTCTTGAATTAATAATTCAAAAGCTTTTTCAATGCTCATTGAAGCATTAACTTTTTCATGGAGATATTGAGAAGATTCTCTCACTACCGTTAAGATAGTACCTTCAACTGGTCTTACCACCGCTTTATAGGCGACTTCGACACCTTTTTGTAAAGCATCGGATAAGCCAACAGCGTTAATTTCTTGTTTTCCTTCTAAGCCTTGGGAGAAACCACGGAATATTTGACTGGTGATAACTCCAGAATTGCCTCTGGCCCCCATTAATAGACCGCGAGAAAAAGATTTCGCGATTTCATATACACTACTATCGTTGCGGTTTTGGATTTCTTTAGCGCCACTGGTCATGGTTAAATTCATATTCATACCAGTATCGCCATCGGGGACAGGGAAAACATTTAATGCATCAATTTCCGGATAAAAATTGTAGAGATTGTTTCCACCGGAAATGAACATTTGTTTAAGAGTTTGTCCATTGATAATTTTCATAATTTTAGTTTGCGGAAATATCTAATGCAAATACATTAACTTCGCGACACAATTTTGGAAAAATTCTATCAAGACGATATTTGATAGATTTACGACACTCACTGAGTGCTTCGGTAATTTTAATCCCTTGTGCCAAGACTAAGTAAACATTTAAAGCAAAGGTACCATCGGATTTTCTTTTCACGATAATGCCTTCCTCCGCTTTTCCTTTCTTGGTTTTTTGAGATTGGCTACGACGGGTAGCTTCTAGATTAGCGATAGCCACCACTCCATAACAATTGATGACAGCTTCATAAGTGACATCAATAATTTTCTTTATATCAGGGGTGGTATTTTCAAGCTTTGCCATAATTTGCCTTTCAAGGCATTTGTATTTTACTAGCCTCTATATTTGTTGTCAAGCACATACACATGCGCGTATACGCTTGAAGACTATTGTGATTGCTTTTCAAATTTCTTTTCAAATAAATTCAAAAGGGTGAAAAAACTACCCAAGCAATCAGCGTAACTAACCACAAGATGATTACCAAAATCATCCTTGAATAAAGATATAATTCCGGATTCATCAGGTTCTATTTCAATTTGCGTCCGGCAATAATTTGGTAAAGATAAATTATTCTTAATCGTGCCAGAAAAGCCAACTGCATGATCCGCGACTAAATCCGGAGTGATTTTGGCGATGGTCACTTTTCCTAATGGCATTTCTCCTTTAATACCAATCCCTAATCCACTTTCAAAATGGGTGGTTAAAGTATAATCATTACACATATTAAGTGGTAATGTACAATGAGCGAAAAGAATGGTGTTTTCTTTGAAATTGACACGACTTGGATTAGCTTGGAAAGATGGTAATCCGGTAATCGCGCGTAAAAAATGCATTGTTAATAAAGAGGGAACATCTCCTTCACAAGTCGCGGTGATACCTTCTTCATTTAATAAAGCAAAAGCTAAACAAGATGTGTTTTTATATTTTCCCAATAAATCAAAGCAACGCACCGTTAAACCTGATAAGTGATATTTATCAATTAATCGCTTTAAGGCGCTATAAATATATAACGCACCATCAAGGGTGTCTTTATTTTTGAATTTCTTATTTAAAGTGGCAAAATGAGGGATTTCCACCATTTCTTTTTTATCGATTTCTGAGAAAAATTCTTCCATCGAAATATCAATTAAATGAAGGTGAAATTTATCTTCCACAAGTTGATAATCAACTTGACTAGCAATGAGCCAATCAGAAGGATGACCAATGACACCTAAATTTTGGTCTTGTAAATAATTATAGGCGTTGATGACATTCGCGGTTTCTTTAATCGCGTCAGCGATTTGATCTTCCCCACCGGTAAAGACTAAAGAAATTAATTTTTGTTGACTGCAATAAGTCTTAATTTCTAAACAGGCTGGTAAAGAATTATTTTTTCCGTTACTAAGTAGAATAATTGGCTCTTTTAATTTGGGAAGTAATTCTAAAAAGAGAGGTTCACTACCACCAGATTCCACGAAAACCATACTAAAGGGGGCGGAATCATCGTTTTCTAATAAAATGATATCGTCATTGATGAGTTCGTTATTTATTTCTTCTAAAAAATTGTTGTTTTCTTTAATGGCTTGTTTTTCTTTTTTAAATAAAGTACTTTGTAAACGGATAACATTGATATTCATAAGGTCTTATCTCCAAAATCATTATATGATAATTATTTATCTTAATAAATAAAAAAAGCCCGGCGGCTCGCTATTTTGTCCTTGCGGATATTTTCGCCACTACGGTGCTTAACTTCTGTGTTCGGGATGGGAACAGGTGATCCACCGCGCCATCGCCACCAGACTTTTTTATTCGAGAGATTGTTCTCTCAAAACTGAATATTACCACATGTTGCTCTTCTTGTTAATAAGAAACTTAAATTTTATTTTTTGTCTTTTTACTTAGTAAAAATCTTAAGAAATTAAGTCCTCGACCTATAAGTATCAGTCAGCTGAACATATCACTATGCTTACACTTCTGACCTTTCAACCCGGTAACTTTCCGGGGGTCTTACTTCTTTCGAATGGGAAGTCTCATCTTTAGGCTAGCTTCACGCTTAGATGCTTTCAGCGTTTATCTATTCCATAGGTAGCTACCCGGCCATGCCACTGGCGTGACAACCGATATACCATTGCTATGTCCATTCCGGTCCTCTCGTACTAAGAACAGATCCTATCAAACTTCCTGCGCCCACGACAGATAGGGACCAAACTGTCTCACGACGTTTTGAACCCAGCTCGCGTACCACTTTAATTGGCGAACGGCCAAACCCTTGGAAGGTACTTCCCCTCCAGGATGTGATGAGCCGACATCGAGGTGCCAAACCTGATCGTCGATGTGAACTCTTGGATCAGATCAGCCTGTTATCCCCAGGGTAGCTTTTATCCGTTGAGCGACGGCCCTTCCACGAGGAACCGCCGGATCACTAAGCCCGACTTTCGTCCCTGCTCGACTTGTTTGTCTCGCAGTCAAGCACCCTTATGCCTTTGCACTCGATGCATGATTTCCAACCATGCTGAGGGTACCTTGGGGCGCCTCCGTTACTTTTTGGGAGGCGACCGCCCCAGTCAAACTGCCCGCCTAACACTGTTCTCAGAGCCTGTGAGGTCCGAGTTAGAACAGCCACGAAACAAGAGTAGTATCCCAACGATGACTCCGCTAGTCCCAAAAGCCTAGCATCAAAGTCTCCTACCTATCCTGTGCATGCTTCGCAGATGCTCAATATTAAGTTACAGTAAAGCTCCATGGGGTCTTTCCGTCTAGTCGCGGGTAACCTGCATCTTCACAGGTATTAAGATTTCACCGAGCCTGCTGTCGAGACAGCGCCCAGATTATTATACCATTCGTGCGCGTCAGAACTTACCTGACAAGGAATTTCGCTACCTTAGGACCGTTATAGTTACGGCCGCCGTTCACTGGGGCTTCAGATTAGAGCTTGCACTCCTCCTTTTAACCTTCCAGCACTGGGCAGGCATCACCCCATATACATCGCCTTGCGGCTTGGCATAGAGCTGTGTTTTTGGTAAACAGTTACCTGGGCCTCTTCACTGCGGCTCCCTTGCGGGAGCACTTCTTCTTGCGAACTTACGAAGTAATTTTGCAGAGTTCCTTAACAACAGTTATCTCGCTCACCTCAGATTACTCATCTTGACCACGTGTGTCCGTTCTCGGTACGGGCCCGTATATACTTAAGTTAGCAGCTTTTCTTGAGAGCTGGCATCATCAACTTCCCTACTAGGCCGAAGCCATTCAGTCCCCATCACGCTTTATTAAAAGTGCACGGATTTGCCTATGCACACACTATACGCTTAGTCCGGAATCCAATAACCGGTATGATTAGCCTTCTCTGTCACTACGTCACATATATACGGGTGTAGGAATATCAACCTACTGTCCATCGACTACGCCTTTCGGCCTCGCCTTAGGTCCCGACTAACCCTGGGAGGACGACCCTTCCCCAGGAAACCTTAGTCAATTGGTGGATGGGATTCTCACCCATCATCGTTACTTACACCGGCA
>CAJOMQ010000015.1 GCA_905236715.1 uncultured Bacilli bacterium
TTGTATTGTAACAAAAATAGGTGATTTCTTGCGATTTCACCTATTTTTCGTAAAGTAAAAGGGGCTAAGTCACCTTTTAGGTTTCTTAACAGCCCCTTTGATTGATTTTGCTATATTTTTTCCATTTCTTTGTGAATGCTTTCTAAAACTTGTACTGCCGCCACTTCGGCTCCTTTATCGGTTAAGTGAACGAAGTCTGAACAAATATTATGTTCAATATCTTCTTTGATTAATGAGTTCAAATCATTGATAGATACATCTAATTCCTTCATAACTTTTATCGCTACTTTATTAAATTCACCTATTCTCTCATTATTGTTGTCTTTTTGTTTTGGATTAACTGGTGTTGTAGTGGCAAAAATAACATGTGGAGTTATTTCTTTAAATAATTTAACCACTCTTCTAAGATTAACTTCATATTCCTCTAATGATGTAAAAGGCTCAAAGTCATTACTATAATCGAATAAAGCGCAAGAATCCCATATTCCGGCATTAAAATGGATGATATCAGCGTCTTTTATCTGTTCTCTTAAATCAAAAATCATTCTTAATGTATGTTTGATAAAACGACAATTATCTTCTGGTTGAAAAACTTCATGTCCTTCTTTTTTTAATTCTTCTTCAACTTTCTTCCCATATCCGGCCAGTCTAATAGAATCGCCAAATAAAACAATTTTCATGGATTTATCCTCCGAATTAACGAGATATATTTTAATATATCCTAATTATTTCATCAATGATTTCCTTATCGATAAATCTTAAATGATTTTTTCAGCACAAAAAAGAAAAGGTGATAAAGCAAATTGAATATAATTCATAAATATGAAATAATATTTATCGTTATTAAGAGGATTTTAATATGGCAAAAGTAATGACAATTAATTCTGGAAGTAGTTCCTTAAAATTTAAATTATATGAGATGCCAGAAGAAAAAGTATTATGTTCTGGAAATTGTGAAAGAATTGGTTTAGCTGATGGTATTTTCACAATCAAATATGACGGAAAAAAAGATCAAACTTTTCCTTCTTTTCCCAATCACGCGGTTGCCGCGAAAACGGTTGTGGATGCTTTATTAGAGAAAGGTATTATTTCTTCTTTTGATGAAATAAAAGCGATTGGCCATCGTATCGTGCAAGGGGGAAAATATTTCTCCAAAAGTGCGATGTTTGATAAAGACACTGAAGACAAGATTGAGTCACTCATTCCTCTTGCTCCACTACATAATGCCGCACATTTGACATGTTTCCGTGCTTTTAAAGAAGTCTTACCAAATTGTCCGGCGATTGCCACTTTCGATACCGCTTTCCATCAAACTATGGAACCCCAAGATTACATGTTTGGTATTCCTTATGAATTAAGTGAAAAATACGATATTAGAAGATATGGTGCCCATGGCACATCCCACAAATACCTTAGCCAAGAAGGCTTGAAATATTTAGAGGGTGTTGAACACCCAAGAATTATTTCTTGCCATATCGGTAGCGGTGCTTCTATTACCGCGATTAAAAATGGCAAATGTATTGCTACTTCCATGGGTTTAACACCTTTAGGTGGCATTATGATGGGAACCAGAACTGGTGATATGGATCCAAGTGTCTTTAATTATGTGGTCCAAGTCACTGGTAAATCTGCGGAAGAAGTCTATCAAATGTTTAATAAGAAATCTGGTTTCTCTGGTGTGACTGGTTTCTCGGATTCTCGTGACGTTTTAGCGGGTGTCGAAAAAGGAGACGAAAAATGCATCCTCGCTAATAAGATGTTCATTCGTCGTATCTGTGATTTCATCGGTCAATATTATGTCAGATTAGGAGGATGTGACCTCCTTATTTGGTCCGCGGGTATTGGTGAAAATGAACCCCGCACTAGAAGAGATGTCTGCAAAGAACTTTATCCTTCATTAGGCACTGTTCTTAACGAAGAACTCAACGCCCAAATCCACGGTAAAGAAGCTCTCATCAGCGCCCCTGAAAGTAAGATTAAAGTGGTCGTTATTCCCACCGATGAAGAAGTGATGATTGCGCGTGATGCTTACAATATGTGTATCAAGGACTAATTATGAAAGAAAAAAGTAAATTAGAACAATATTGTTTAGCCCATAAAAAAGAATTTAAAAAAGCTTTAAAATTAATCCAAAAATATGACCGTATTGCCATCTTTCGTCATATCATGCCGGATTTTGATGCTTTAGGAACCCAAATGGGTTTAGCCACTTGGATTAAAGATAATTTCCCACAAAAAGAAGTCCGTGTATTAGGTGATAATCATGTCACTTTCACTCCCCGTTTATATCCCGAGATGGATAATTTATCCGAGGAGTGGTTCAAAGAACCATTTTTAGCGATTATTGTCGATGTTTCAAGTGCGAAAAGAATTGCTGATCCCCGCTTTAAAAAAGGCAAATATAAATTAGTCATTGATCATCATCCTGGTGATGAACATATCGCGAGAAGTTTAATCATTCGCGATGTTGACGCCGCAGCTGCGGCTGAACCAGTGGTAGCGATGTTATCTTCTTTTAAAGATTATCAAATGAGTGTGGAATCCGCTTCCTATTTCTATACCGCTTTAGTGGGTGATTCGGGAAGATTCCAATATAGTTCCACCACTTCTTTAACTTTTGAAATTGCTGAATACCTTTTAAAAGCGGGTATTAATATTTCCGAAATATATCAAAATATGTATCAAAAGAAAGTCGATGACTTATATGTCACCGCTTATGTTTTGAATAATTTCCACCTCTCTCCTAAAGGTCATGTGGCTTATTACACATTAGATTTATCAACCCAAGAAAGATTAAAAATTACCACGGAAAGAGGCAAGGAAAATGTTAACCTATTTTCTAACATCGAAGGTATTGATGCTTGGTGCTCAATAACGGAAGATAAAAAAGAACCTTGCTGGCGGATATCCATCCGTAGTAAACAAAAAGATATCTCGGGAGTTGCTATCCAATGGGGAGGGGGCGGACACGCCCAAGCCAGTGGCGCGAAGATTAAAGACCTCAGCGAATTAGATGCCTTTATTGCTTCTTTAGATGATCTATTCTAGTTAAGTAGAGCAGCCGCTCTACTTTTTTTATCTTTTTGTATAGAAATAAGAGATTTTTTTCTTAGAAAAACATATAATATTTATAATATGAAATTTGTTCCGTTACACATCACATCGGGATATTCCTTTTTACAAAGCGGATTAACGATCCCCAAAATCAGTAAAGCTGTCAAAGATAATAATTATTTTGCCATGGGTTTAACTGATAAAGGTGTGATGTATGGCATCCCCGAATTTATCGCCGCCGCGGAAGCTTTACAAAAACCCTATCTTGTCGGTTTAGATATCACCATTGAAGGTGATTCTCTTTCTTTATTTGTTCTTAATGAAGTGGGCTACCACCACTTGGTGAATATCAACACGATTTTACAAAAGAAAGAAATTAACCTTGATATTTTAAAAGAAAATCAAGAGGGATTAGCCGCTGTGATAGAAACTGCGCATGGAACCTTCTATGAGAATTTCCAACAATTAGATGAAAAAGAATTCACCCGTTATTTAATTAAATATGCACAAATATTCAAAGAAGATTTCTATCTTGGAATAGAAGTTACTTCTAAAGAAGGTGTTAGCTACGCGAACAAAGTCAGACAGTTCGCGGATAAATATACTTATGAATGTATTGCTTTCCCACGTATCAAATATTTAAAAAAAGATGATGCGATTGTTTTAGAAATTGTCTCCGCGATTGCTCATGATGAAAAATTAGATATTAAATCCAAAAGCGGACAAGAATATTTCATGAAGGAAGAAGATTATAGCAAAATCTATTCCACCAAAGAATTATCTAACACGATCAATTTGGTCAATAAATCCACTTTTAATTATCATCAAAAAAGAGGAGAAATCCTCCACTATAACTGTGAAAATGCTATTAAACATCTCACGGATTTATGTGAAGAGGCTTTAAAAGATAAAAATATTAAAGATCAACCACATGAAGAAAGATTAAAACACGAATTAGATATTATTATATCGATGGGATATGCTGATTATTTTCTCATCGTTTCTGATTATGTTAATTGGAGTAAAACTCATGATGTCTTAGTGGGTCCTGGAAGAGGAAGTGCCGCTGGTTCATTAGTGGCGTACTTATTAAATATTACCGAAGTAGACCCCTTAACATATGGCTTACAATTTGAAAGATTTTTAAATCCTTATCGGAAAACGATGCCGGATATCGACGTTGACTTTATGGACACTAAGCGCGATTTAGTGGTCCAATATATGCGGGAAAAATATGGGAATAATAAAGTCGCTAATATTGTTACTTTCCAAACTATTTTAGCTAAGCAAGCCCTTCGTGATATTGGTCGCGTTTATGATATTCCGACACGTCACATTGATTTATTATCAAAACGACTCACTAATTATAAATTAGATTTACGTGGTTCTTATAAAACACTACCCGAATTTAAGAGCCTCGTCGATAGCGATAAATATTTCTTAGAAATTGTCTCTTTAGCGAGCAAAATCGAAAATTTACCCCGTCAATCAGGCATGCACGCCGCTGGTATTATTTTAAATAATTTCCCCCTTGATGGCGCCATTCCCGTCACCATTGATTTTGAAGATAATTACATCAGTCAATATGAAATGGCTTATTTAGAAGAACAAGGGTTCTTAAAGATGGACTTCTTAGGTTTAAGAAATCTCACCACGATTGATACTTGTTTAAAATTAATTAAACAAAATCATCCTGAAATCAATATGAAAGCGGATGAAATTCCTTTTGATACCCCCGAAATATATGAATTAATTCGTTCGGGTATGAATATGGGCCTTTTCCAAATTGAAACCCAAGCGATGGCCAGAAGTATCAAAATATTACAACCAACATATTTTAATGACATTGTCGCCCTATTAGCGTTAGGTAGACCCGGACCAATGGAATATATCCCTAATTACGCCAGAAGAAAATTAGGACAAGAAAAAATTGATTATATTTGTGATGAATTAGAACCAATTTTAAAAGAGACTTATGGCATTATTGTCTATCAAGAGCAAATTAACCAAATCGCCACTGCGATGGCGGGATTCACTCCTGGAGAAGCTGATTTATTTAGACGTGCAGTCTCGAAAAAAGACAAAAATAAATTGATTGAATTAGAAAAGAGTTTCTTAGAAGGAGCGAAAAAATTAGGACACAACGAAAATATCAGTAAAAAAGTATTCCAAAACATTCTTAAATTCGCTGATTATGGTTTTAATAAATCTCACTCTGTCGTCTATAGCATTATTGCTACACGTATGGCGTATTTAAAAGTCCACTACCCATTAGAATTTTACGCGGCGATTTTAGAAACATCTTCTTCTAGTGATGATACTAAATTCAATGAATATGTCGGGGAAATGAGAAAACGTGGCATTCAGATGATTTCTCCTGATGTCAATGCGAGTGAAAATCATTTCATTATCAAAGATAATGCTTTGTTATATCCTTTAACTTCTATCTCTGGAATTAACGAGATGTTATTTAGCAAAATCAAAGAAGAAAGAGAACATAATGGACCTTATCGCGATTTCTTTGATTTTGTCACTCGTTTATATCCTTATAAAATAAGTGAAACCCAATTACAAAAATTAATTGAAGCGGGAGCGTTAGATAAATTATATCCTTCCCGTGCGAGTATGCTCATCACCATGAAAGCGGCCTTGCAATATGCGGCTTTAAATTATAACGAAGATGGGCAATTATCTTTGGGTATTTCCGCTTTACCAACCCCAACGATGTTTATTGATCATGATGACCCATTAGAAAATCTTGATAAAGAATATGATGCGATTGGCATTATGTTATCGGATAATCCCTTACGTTATAAACAAGATTTATTAGAATCTTATCAAGTCACTAAATTAATTGATGTTAATAAAGAAAATCGC
Organism: uncultured Bacilli bacterium; assembly: GCA_905236715.1. Classification (GTDB taxonomy): domain Bacteria; phylum Bacillota_I; class Bacilli_A; order RFN20; family CAG-826; genus RUG13091. Next base: position 5,932 of record CAJOMQ010000015.1, read on the forward strand.
GAAACAATAAATGTTTGTGGCATTATTAAAAATAAGAAAATCATCCACACCAAAGCGGGAAAAACAATGGCGTTCATCAAAATTTTTGATGAATTTGGTGAACTAGAAATCACTATTTTCCCCAACATTTATGAAAATGTCATCCCCTTATTAGAGAAAAATAATATCATTTTGGTCAAAGGCCATTTTGATTACCGTCAAGAAGAAGCCACCTTCTTAGCGGATGAAGTCACACCATTGGAGGAATAAACATGAAAAGAATAGTCATAATCGACGGCAATTCCCTCTTATTTAGAGCCTATTACGCGACCGCCTATCCGGGTGTAGAAATTATGCGCACCACGGACGGGGTTCCCACCAATGCCATTTTTGCTTTTTCCAATATGATGAATAAAATCATTAGTGACTTAAAACCAGGCGAATGTATCTTCGTGGCGTTTGATGCTGGAAAACATAATTTCCGTCACGACACTTTAGAAACATATAAAGCTAATCGTAAACCCGCACCGGAAGATTTGGTCAAACAGTTCCCCATTGTCCGTGAATTTTTAAAAGCACTTAATGTCTATCAATTTGAAGAAGAGGGTTTTGAAGGCGATGATATTGCTGGCACGGTGGCCCGCTTAGCGGAAAAAGAAGGATATCATGTTAATTTATATACTTCCGACCGCGATTTTCTCCAATTGGTGACAGACAATGTCAATGTCAATATCATCAAAAAAGGTTTATCTGATGTGGCAATTATGACACCAGAATTAGTGAAAGAAACCTATGGTTTTGCTCCTTTACAAATCATCGATTATAAAGGCTTAAGAGGCGATAGCAGCGATAATCTTCCTGGCATTCCCGGGATTGGCGAAAAAACCGCGATTAAATTAATTGAAGAATATGGTGATTTTGATAATATCATCGCGCATGTCGATGAAATCAAAGGCAAGGTCGGAGAAAACATTAAAGAGCACGCGGATATTGGTAAAATTTCCCGTGATTTAGCGATTATTCAAACCGATATTCCTTTACCTTTTGATATTGAAGACACAGTTTATCAAGGATATGATTTTCAAAATTTAAATAATTTCTGCCAAAAATATGAATTAAAACAATTCATCAATAAAGTTAATCCCAAATGGAAAAAAGCCGATCCGTTAATGGAAGAAGTTGTTATTAAAAAAGAGGCCTCTATTAAAAAAGAAGATGTCGGAAACGATATTGGTATTGCCCTCGATTATAGCGATGATGATTATTCTTTATGTGAAGTGATTGGTGTAGCCATTTCTTATAAAGAAGAAAATCTATATTTCACCATTGAAGAAGTCAAAAATAACCAAGAAATACTGGATATTTTAAAAGATTCCCATATCCGAAAATATTGTTATGATTACAAAGCTATTCGTGTCGCTTTGGCCAGAAACAATATCGAAATTAATGGTGTTTATCTTGATTTATTAATCGCCAGTTATCTATTAGATTCTTCAATGAAAAATAATGTTGATATTGTCTTAAATACCTTCGGTGTGGATTTAGGAGAAAAAGAAGAAATTTCTCTCTTTAATAACACGAATCCCAATAGAACCGCAAGATTAGCCCACTACTGCTTATATTTGAAAGACAAAGTCTATCAAGAATTAGAAAAAATCGATGCGATTAAATTATATGAAACTTTAGAAATTCCCCTCATCGATACCTTAGCGGATATGGAAATTGAAGGTTTCCCACTTGATGGACAAATGCTCGATGAATTGGGAAAAGAATTTAAAGAAAAATGTCGTCTTTTAGCCGATGAAATTTATGATATGGCGGGTGAAAAGTTCAATTTATCATCTCCCAAACAAATTGGTGAAATTCTCTATAACAAGATGGGTTTATCCAAAAATCGGAAAATGTCCACTTCTTTTGAAGCTTTAAAAGAAATCTCTCATGAACATCCAATTGTGGAAAAAATATTAGAATATCGGAAATATTTCAAATTAGTGTCCACTTATACGGAAGGATTAAAAGTCCATATTCGTGATGATGGGAAAATTCACGCGAAATTTAACCAAGCTTTAACGGCGACTGGTCGCTTATCTAGTAGCGATCCAAATTTACAAAACATCTCCGTGAGAGATGAAGAGGGTAAATTAATCCGTAAAGCTTTCTATTACCCCGACGAACAATATGAAATATTATCTCTTGATTATTCACAAATCGAATTAAGAGTATTAGCTTCTTTATCTAAATGCCAAGGTCTACAGCAAATCTTTGCTTCTGGACAAGATATACATAGTGAAACCGCGAAAAAGATATTTAATTTAGAAGGTGAACCGACCTCAGAACAAAGAAGAAGAGCGAAAACCGTCAATTTTGGTATTGTCTATGGCATTAGTGATTGGGGTTTAGCGGAACAATTAGAAATTGGTCCCAAAGAAGCTAAACAAATCATCAATAATTTCTATTCTTCTTATCCAGAAGTATCCACATTCTTCCAAGATATTGTGCAAAACGCCTTAAAAGATGGTTATGTCTCCACATTATTAGGAAGAAGGAGATATCTCCGTGAATTACATGATAGCAATTATCAAATTAGAGAATTCGCTAAAAGAGCAGCGATGAACGCACCTATTCAAGGCACCGCCGCGGATTTAATTAAAATCGCGATGATTGAAGTCAATAGAGCCCTAAAAGAAGGTCATTATAAAGCAAAGATGGTCCTACAAATTCATGACGAATTGATTTTAAAAGTACCAAAAGAGGAAAAAGAAGAAGTCTATAATTTAGTGAAAAATACCATGGAACATGCAATGCAATTAGATGTTCCCCTTTTAGTGGATGGAGGATTTGGCAAAGATTGGTATCAAGCCAAATAGATTTATGCCCGAATTACCCGAAGTTGAAACTGTTAAAAATGTTCTCTTACCAATTGTAAAGGGTAGGAAGATTACCCAAATTGATATTTTGCGTTCTAGCATTATCAAAAATAATCCAAAAGATATCTTTTCTCATGGATTAATCGGAGAAACTATTTTAGATGTTTCGCGCATCGGAAAATTTTTAATTTTCCATTTAACTAATGAAAAAGTGATGATTAGTCATTTAAGGATGGAAGGAAAATATTTTGAAATATTAGAAAATGAAAAGCCCACAAAATACGCACGGGTGATTTTTCATTTCGATAATGGACATCGCCTTTGTTATGACGATTCCCGCACTTTTGGGATGCTCAAATTATCAAGTGAAAGCCAATATTTAAAAGAAAAAGAAATTGCCCAATTAGGTCCCGAACCATTCTTTGCGGATGCTAAAACCTTAAAAGAAAAAACCATTCATTCGCATACACCGATTAAATCCACACTTTTAGATCAAACTTTAATGACGGGATTAGGCAATATTTACGCTGATGAAGTGTGTTATGCCTGTCATATTCATCCTTTAACCGAAACGAATAAAATTAGTTTATCCCAATGGGAAGATATTGTTATTAATGCGAGAAGAATATTAAATGAGGCAATTGCCTCAGGTGGCTCCACTATCCGTAGCTATCATCCTGGTAAAGGCATCGATGGTAATTTTCAAACTTCTTTACTAGCCTATGGCAAAAAAGATGAACCTTGTCCACGTTGTGGTCACTACTTCCGCTTCATCAAAGTGGGAGGTCGCGGTTCCACTTTTTGCCCACATTGTCAAATCCGTCATGGTAAGCCAATCAAAGTGGCCATCTTTGGTCCATCAGGTGTGGGTAAATCGGTTATTTTACAATATTTAGCCAAACAAAATTACGCCACCATATCCGCTGATGAAGTGGTTAATCAATTATATGAAAGAAAAGAAATTATTGATAAAATCAATAAATTATTTAATTTGTCCTTTGATAACAAGATTGATAAAGCCCTTTTAAGACAATATTTAATTGATCATCCAAAAGATATCAGAAAATTAAATAATCTCATTCATCCATTGGTAAAAAAGGAAATTGAGCAATATATCAATAAACAAAAAATGGATTTCGTTTTCGCGGAAGTTCCTCTTTTATTTGAAGCCAAAATGGAAAATGATTTTGATATTTGGCTCGCGGTTGATATTAACCAAGATCAACAAATAGAAAGATTAAATAAAAGAAATAAGAAATCTGCGCAAGATATTAAAACAATTAATAGTTATAGCAAATTTGATATTTATAAGAAAAAAGCCGATTTTGTTATAAATAACAATACCGACTTAAAATCTCTTTATAAACAAATTGATAATCTGATTAATAAATGGCAAGATCGCCTAAATTAATTTCTTCTTTGGCACAACTAGAAATGATATTAGCGATTTGTTTCGCTCTAATCGCCCCTGATTTAGAAGTGCTATAGAGTTCTTGAATATCTTCAATGGTGAAATCACTAGTGAAAATGGTGAATAATTTTTTGCTCGCGCGATTAGAAATAATTTGGAACATAATCGCATCACGAATAAAATCATTTTTAAATTCATTGCCAAAATCATCAAACACTAAGATGGGGACATTGGAATAATAATCAAGATTATTAGTGAATTCGTCTTTCTTTTTGGCAAGATATAAATCATATAAATCTCTAATTCTTAAAGAAGAATCCAAAAAGCATATTGGTCCTTTATCTTTTTTGGCGGCATCCACCACTAAGGCGGCGGCCAGATAACTACGTCCACTATTTTTGCTACCGACTAAATAAATCCAATCATTTTGCCCAGTCTTTAAGAAATTACTATATTTGATGACGGCTTGCGTTCTTTTTTGCGTTTTATCAACATCATTTTTTAAAGAAATATCAAGCCATTCTTCGGGGAAATCACGCACTTTGAATAATCTTTCAAATTGCATTCTTTTGATGATTTCTTTGCATGGCACTAATTGGCGTTCCAAAATACCAGAAGTATAGACAATTCGCGTACATAAAAGCGGATTTTGCTTATTGCATTTCTTCACACCGGGACAATTTTTGCAGTAGTTTAAATCACTGACAAAATCATAAACCTTGGTGATGTCGTTAAAAACGACTTCTTCGGGAATGCCGTTATCACGACAATATTTGATGGCGGTGGGACAATTAAGATAGGCTTCTTTCATGTCATTGAGGATGGCATCATCGCTTTGATAAGGTAAATTGACCTTAAGCTTTTCCATTGGGATCACCTTCGTCGGGGTCATCGAGAATCTCATCCCAAGAAATTTCTTCTTTGTTTTCTTCTTCGGGAAGAGATGTAACGACTTCTTCGGCGCCTTTCTGATATTTATTTTTCTTGCTACCTTTGGTAGATTTACGACCAGCATTCTTTAAATATGTCATCGCATCAATCGTGGTTTTGACGCCTTCTCTAGCTAAAGAGGCCGCAACTTTTTCACAATACGAACGCGATAAGACATTATCATTCATCGATAAAGTGTAATCGATTAAAGCGTTAATAACACAGTTTGGTAAATGGAAATTTTTACTAATATCATCCACGAGACGCAAATCCACTAAAGCGGGTTTCGTGCCATTTTGTAAAATGGAGAGGAATCTTTTGGGCGATACGGTTTCCATGATTTTAATTTTTTGCGCTAAATCGGTTGAACCAGAATTGAGGTTAGGTTTTTCTTCTTGCGCTTGTGGTTTAGCATAACGCATACCACCATCTTCTTGGAATAAACGCGATAATTTCGCAAAATCAATATGTTTGCCCTTACCCGCGGAAGCATCAAATATTTGATTAACAGTGTTCGCGGCGACAATTTCATTAACACCATTTAAGGTCGCTAATCTTTCAATTTCTTTCATCTCTTTTTTACTAAAAGCGTCTTCTCTAATTTGACTAATTTGTTTGAGTTGATTAAAGAAAGATTCATAAGAGAATTCGGAAACGATATTTCCGGAATTACGACCTAATGATGGATTACCTTCTAATGCTTTGATAAACGCGGGATCATCAAAATTAGGGGAAAATACTTCCACGAATGATGCGGAAATATCTTTTCCTAGTTCATCACTATTATCGAAATGATAGAGAGTTTTTAATTTATTGGCTTCCGTTTCTCCTAAAAATTTGATTAATAAACCAAATAATAAAGCGTCATCAAAGAAAGCTTTCGGAGTTTTCGGTGCGTATATTTCATAAATGTAATATTTGAGTTCATCATCTTGGATAGAAACGTGGGTTTTTAATAAGCCAACCGCTTCTAGTCTTTTTCTTGATTCGATGAAATCACCTGTGGTAATGCCCATCTTACGAGTGATTTGTCCATGGGTCGTTAAAGAGGTGATTTTTTGATTATCCGCTTCACACCACAAGGTGAAATAAACACTCACCGCGGAATATCCGAGGAAAGGTTGATATAAATTGATTAAAGTCTCACGATCATAATCAGCGATGAGAGACATTAATTTTACTTCGACGAAATCTTTAGAATTGACAATCACCATATTTGTTGTTGCCTATTATCACATTAAAAAAGAAAACTTTTCAATATGAAAAAAGAAGATAAAAATTGGGGGAAAAATAATCCACAATAATATTTAATATATTTATATTTATATAAATGATATAGGAGATTAGTAAAAAGAAGAGGTTTTCCACCACACATTTTGTGGAAAATTTCAGTTAGATAATTGAATTTACAAGAACAGATTTATATAATAGCATTGCTATTATTTTTAAGAGGTAACGATTATGGCAAAAAAAATTGCAGTATTGACATCTGGTGGCGACGCTCCTGGCATGAATGCCTGTATTAGAGCATGTATCCGTTCTGGCTTAGCCGAAGGCAAAGATATGTATGTCGTCTATGATGGATTTAGAGGACTTGTGGAAGGTGATATCGCCCAAGTCAATAAAGATTTCACACAAGATATTATCAATCGCGGCGGCACCATTATTAGAAGTGCGCGTCTCCCCGAATTTAAAGAAGATGAAGTGGTCGAAAAAGCCGCTCAACAATTAGCCGATTTTGAAATCGATGCTTTAATTGGTATCGGTGGCGATGGCACCTTTAAAGGTTTGGGCGCTTTAGCTAAACACGGTGTCGAAGTCGTCGGTATTCCGGGCACGATTGATAACGATGTCGGTAGCACTGATGAAACCATTGGCTTTGCCACTGCTTTAAATACCATTTGTGAATGTGTCGATAAATTAAAAGATACATCCGGCTCTCATCAAAGATGTTCTTTGATTGAAGTTATGGGAAGACATTGTGGTGACTTAGCGATGTTTGCTGCTTTAGCCGAAGGTGCGGAAGGTGTCATCTGTGTGGAACATCCACTTCATGAAGATGTCTTATTCCGTAAATTGAGAAAAATGAAAGCGCAAAATAAGAGTCACGCCATTATTATCGTTTCCGAAAATTTATTAGATATTAATGAATTAGCCAAAAAGATTGAAGCCAATACTGGCTTTGATACCAGAACCGAAGTTCTTGGTCGTTTACAAAGAGGTGGCTCACCCGTGGCCCACGACCGTATCTTAGCGGCGCGTATGGCGGATAAAGCCGTTACCTTAATTACTAAAAACGAAGTTGGTAATGGCAAAATCGTCGGCGTGAAGAGCAGTGAAATCGTCGCTTATGACATCGAAGAAGCTTTAAAGATGAAGCACGAACACGCGCATGGCTTAAGAGATTTAATCGATAAATTACAGTAAACCTTTATTTAAAATAAAAAACGAAAACACAAAGAAAGCCCGCTATTGTATTGCGGAGAAGGAAAAAATTATGAAAGTACAACAACATGATGGTTCTGTGATTGAATTAAAACAGAGCGATCCCCAAGCTTTAGAAGTGTTGAATCATTCCACTTCTCACTTATTAGCTGAAGCCATCACTGAATTATATCCCAAAGCCTTATTTGGTTTTGGTCCCGCCATTGAAAATGGCTTCTATTACGATATTGATTTTGGTGATGAGAATATTACTGATGCTGATTTTGCCGCCATCGAAAAGAAAATGCGTGAATTAGCGGGTAAGGATGAAAAAATCACCCGCGAATTAGTCAGTAAAGAAGAAGCCTTAAAAGTCTTTAGCAATAATCCATATAAAGTCGAACTCATTGAAGGAATTAATGAAGATATTACCTTATTTAAACAAGGTAATTTTACTGATTTATGCCGTGGACCGCATATTATGTCTACCGGTTTAATTAAACATTTTAAATTATTGTCTTTAGCTGGTGCCTATTGGCGGGGCAATAGCAAAAATAAACAATTAACGAGAATTTATGGTACTTCTTGGTTTAGCGAAGAAGATTTAAAAAATTATCTCAACCTCATTGAAGAAAGAAAAAAGAGAGACCACCGTTTATTAGGTAAACAATTAGAATTGTTCATGCTTTCCGAATATGGACCTGGCCTTCCTTTCTGGCTCCCCAATGGCATGATTATTCGTGAACAATTAGAAAAAATGTGGAAAGAAATCCACTACCGTTATGGTTATCAGGTTATTGATACCCCCATTATGTTGTCCAAAGAATTATGGGAAATATCTGGTCACTGGGATCACTACCATGAAAATATGTATACCACCATGGTCGATGAAAACCAATTCGCCATTAAACCAATGAACTGCCCTGGTGCGATTCTTGTTTATAAAAATTCCTTACATTCTTATAAAGATTTACCACTTCGTTATGCCGAATTAGGTCATGTGCATAGGCATGAAGCTTCGGGTGCATTAAATGGTTTGTTTAGAGTGCGTAGCTTCACCCAAGATGACGCTCACACCATGGTTAGACGTGACCAATTAGTGGATGAAATTAATTCCATTTTGGCCTTATATGATGAAATTTATTCTTTATTTGGTCTCGATTACAAAATTGAATTATCCACAAGACCGGAAGAAGGATATATCGGCGATATCGAAATTTGGAATGAATCGGAAAAGACTTTGAAAGAAGCTTGTGAAAAATCTGGTCATGAATTCAAAATCAATCCCGGTGATGGCGCATTTTATGGCCCCAAATTAGATTTCAAAGTGAAAGATTCCATGAATCGTATTTGGCAATGTGGCACGATTCAATTAGATATGAACTTACCGGAAAGATTTGATTGCTTCTATATCGATTCTAATGGTGAAAAAGTTCGCCCCATCATGCTCCATAGAGCTTGCTTTGGCTCCTTAGAGAGATTCTTTGGTATTATCATCGAACATTTTGGTGGCGCTTTCCCCACCTGGTTAGCCCCCACCCAAGTGGCGTTATTACCCGTCAATAATTCCTTCCATTTGGAACATTCACAAAAATTAGCCAAATTATTCCAAGAAAATGGTATCCGTGTTTTATTAGATGATGGTAATGACAAATTGGGTTATCGTATGCGTAATGCACAGATGAAAAAGATTCCTTACACCATTGTCATCGGTGATAATGAAAGAGATCAAAATACGGTTACCTATCGTAAATATGGTCAAAAAGAACAAATTACTGTTCCTACGGAAGAATTCCTCAATCTTATTTCTAATGAAATAAAAAATAGAATTCGTTAAAAGATGAAACAAAAATATTCCTTTCTTAATATTTTATGGGTGCTCACTCTGGTCGGGTGTAGCAGTGATTTAACGATGTCCGCGGAAGAATTTTTACGTTCTAATGCGCAGATTAAAGATAAAAATGTCCAGACATCAAATTTTTCTTTGTCTTACACATTAACTAATAATGGGATACCTTTTGATGAATTAAAAAATCAAACCAAACAAATCGGTTCTTATTTAGTGACTGATAAGGATGAAGAAGGAAATTATACTTATATTCCCCGTTTAAATGCGGAAAAATCTTTTCAGTTAGACCGTCAAAACGCTTTAACCACTTTTAAGATTAGTCCCCTATCATCTTCTCAAGCTTATTTAGATAGTGAAAATTCCACGATTTATGATTCGTTAGGAAATAAGTTGGACATTAATGCTTTACCTGACACCAATCAAAGTCAAGAATATAGCATCGTTTTAGCGGGAGATACAGCCTTATATGAAGCCCTCACAGGCTCCTTGGGTGATAATAGTTTGCACATCTTTAATTTAGCCTACATTATTAGCAATTCTTCTGAGACTTTATCTATCCTATATAAGCAATATGGTGATACGGAATATCTCATTCCGGAAACCAATTTATTATCTTATTCCGATAAATTAGCCAATATGTTATATCCCTTAAGCACCGCGTTTACTTTATTAAGTGATGGGACTTATCAAACCGCGAATGAAATACATTATTATGATGCCAGTGTGGTCTTCTCACATGTGGCAAAAAAAGACCGTGACAAGAAGATAGAAATAGATACCACTGATGTCAAAGGTGAGACCGCTTTATTATTTACTTTCACTAATGGTGCGAGCATCTTATATACCTATGAATTAGTCACCACGGTCACCAACAATTTTGATTTTATGAAAGATGGAAGTAGATATAAAATTCATATCTACAACAACAAAAATAGAGAAGCAAAATACGAAGAAGTGAATAAATTCCCTCTCTTTTATGTGGATTCTGCCACTAATTTTGCTTTTTCTAAAGATGGCACTAAATGCGCGGTTTTATGCCATCAAATTACTGATAACAAAACCATATCTAATGATTTCTCCACGATTACATTTTCTAACAAATATAAATATGGAAAATTTGCTTCAGAATTAGGTATTTTCTCTAATGAAGAAACCTATATTCGTTTTGGTGAAGATTATTATTCATATAAGAGTGAAGATTATGATATTTATATGTATCGTTCTGATGACTTCGCGATTTTAAAAGGAAAAGAAGATCGGAAATTAGATCATAAATATCTCGTTGTTAACAGTCAAAAGAAAGAGAAAAAAATATTTGCCAATACCTTCTCTTCTTTGTCCACACCTCATCATGCACTATTTTATTCAAAAGGTGATGGCATTAACCTTCAATTTAATGTATTAGATACTGAGACTTTAGAATCCACAGTCATCCAAGACAATGAGAAAAAACATATTGCCAGTTTAGAATATGGTCTCTATTGGGAAATCAACGATGATCAACACGCATTAAAAGATTTTATGGGTCAAGTCATCATAGAAGGTGCAGATTTAACCGCGAAATATTTCTATGAAAATGCAACCTCTCCTGAATATTGGATTTTAGGAAAATCATATAAATTCTATACTTTCTACGGCAGTCAAACATATTCCACGACCACGGAAGATGTCACTTTTGATAGCGTTTATTATATGACCAACAATTGGCGGTAAAACTAGATGGATAAAATCCATCTCTTTTTTTGTTGACACACTTCATTATCTAGTGATAATATAAACAACGCAAAAAACAATAGAAAGCAGAGGCACCCGCTTCTCGCCAGACTGACATAAGTTAGTTGGCTAACGCTATTTCTTCTCAGGGCTAAGAATGTGTACGGGTGTATTATGCATCCGTTTTTTTGACAGTAAAGGAGATGAATATTTATCGCTAACAATACACAAGGCAACTTTTCCAAAAAGCCGCAAAAAGAAAACAAAGAATTAGTCAATGAAAACATCCGTTTTCCCACCGTTTTATTAATCGGCCCCAATGGTGAACAATTAGGCACCATGTCTTCTCGTGAAGCACAATTCAAAGCTAATGAATACGATTTAGATTTATATTGTGTGGCACCTAATGCGCAACCACCAGTTTGTAAAATCCTCAATTACGGTAAATACCGCTTTGAACAACAAAAAAAGGCGAAAGAAGCCAAAAAGAATCAAAAAGTTGTCGAAATCAAAGAAGTGCAATTAACGCCCCAAATCGGCGCCCATGATATGGCCACCAAAGCCAAAGCGACCCTCAAATTCCTTTCCGAAGGAAATAAGGTCAAAGTGGGTGTGAGATTTAGAGGCAGACAAATGACACACTTAGATGTTGGAGAAGAAACTTTAAATAATTTCATCGCATTAATCGGTGAGGAAGCTGTCATCGAAAAACCCGCCTCAATGGACGGGAAATGGATGATCACCATCCTTGCCCCCAAAAGAAAAAAGTAGGAGGAAAAATCGTTATGCCAAAAATGAAAAGCAAACGCGCTCTCATGAAGAGAATTAAAGTTACTGGCACCGGTAAAGTCGTCAGACATCACGCCTATGTCAGCCATTTAGCCCCACACAAAACCACAAAGCAAAAGAAGCACTTAGCGAAAGCCACGACTGTCCACAAGACAGACTACAAACGCATTAAGTTCTTAATTGTGAAGTAAGGAGGTAAACAAAGATGAGAGTTAAAGGTGGCACTGTTACACGTGCACGTCGTAAAAAGACATTAAAGAGAGCATCTGGTTACTTCGGAAGTAAACACTTACTTTACAAAACCGCCAAAGAACAAGTGATGCACAGTTTACGTTATGCCTATAATGACAGACGTAAACTAAAAGGTGAATATCGTAAATTATGGATTAGACGTATCAACGCCGCATGCCGTATGAATGATATCTCCTATAGCAAATTCATGTTCGGTTTAAAAGAAGCGAACATCGCTGTGAACCGCAAAATGCTTTCGGAACTTGCTATTAATGATCCAACCGCTTTCTCTGATTTAGTCAAAGAAGCCAAGAAACACATTAAATAAGCAAGGCTTAATAAAAATTTCCCATCGCGATGATGGGATTTTTTTTATAACAATTCTTCTATTTGATCTTCGTCAGTGAGATATTTCACTTCCACGTTATTGATGGCGTCATCAATCAAAGATTGCCAATCAAATAATTCTTCATATTTTTCCACTTGTTTGAGATCTGGTGCGGTCTTGGGATTTTTCGGTGTAAAGATAGTGCAGCAATCTTCATATGGACGAATAGAAATATTATATGTCCCTATTTTTTCACTAATTTGAATAATATCTAATTTATCCATCGTCGCACATGGGCGGATGATAGGCATATTAGTGACCGCATTAATGACGTGAATTGATTGTAATGTTTGACTAGCGACTTGTCCGATAGATTCGCCAGTAGAGATGACGGGGCAATTTCTTTTTTTGGCGAGGCGTTCCGCTAAACGATACATCATTCTCCGCATTAAAGTAATACAATAGCTTTCATCAGCGTGTTCATAGATGGCTTCTTGTATTTTGGTAAAAGGGACAATATGTAATCTAATTTTCCCTTGATAACGATTTAAAACATGTAATAAATCTTCTAATTTATAAATCACTCCCATTTGTGTATAAGGAGGGGAAGCAAAATGGATACATTCAATGGTCATCCCTCTTTTCATCATTAAATACGCAGCGACGGGGGAATCGATACCACCGGAAAGCATATGCATGGTTTTCCCACCGATACCTAGAGGGTATCCACCAGCGCCTGGGAAAGTTTGGCAGAATAGATATGCCCCTTCTTGTCTAATTTCAATGGAAAGCGTTTTTTCGGGATGATGGACATCCACTTTGATGTCTTTGATATTCCGTAATACTTCTCCCGCCACTAAACGCAATATTTGATCACTAATGAGAGGAAAAGTTTTATCACTTCTTTTACAAGTCACTTTAAAAGTGTGGAATTGTTCTAGTTGCATTAACGCTAAAGCATCACACTTAATAATTTCGATATCTTTTTCACATTTATGGACCAAAGATAAAGAATGAATGCCGGATATATCTTGTAATATTTCTAAGACGGGTTGATAATCTTGCCCATTCAAAATGACATAAATATGGTCAAAACGCATTTCGATTTCCACTCGTGGAAAGGTTTTTAAAGCGCGTTTGATATTGTCATATAATTTGCGGATGAAATCTTTTTTATTTTTTCCTTTGGTGGAGAGTTCACCAAATCTCACCATGATGCGATCGTATTCCATTATTTTATCTCCCCAATGATGCTACTTAATTTGTTAATAAAAATATCGACTTCTTCTAAAGTATTAGAAGCATCAAAACTAATACGGATGGTATTTTTCGCTAAGTGCATATCATTACTCATCATTAAAACTGGTTCACTAAGTGGTTCTTTATGTGCGTGACAGGCGCTTGTAGAAGAAACCATGATACCAGCGTTAGAAAGCGCTTCCACCACCACGCTAGCTTTTTTCTTTAAAGTCGAGAAATTAATAATATAAGGATTATGAGAAGAATTTAAATGATATTCACTTGGATTATCTAAAAGATATTTCTCTAATTTTTCTTTTAATAAAGAGACATGTTTATAATTATTCTCCATCGTATCTAAAGATAGACGGAGGGCTTTTGCTAAAGCCACATCACCAGCGACATCATCGGTGCCACTACGGAAACCGTTTTCTTGTCCACCACCGGATAATAATGGCAATAATTCAATCTTCTTTCTTTTAATTAAAGCACCGGTTCCATTAAGGCCATGAATTTTATGACCGGAAAAAGAAAACATATCGATATCTTCATATGGTAAAGAGATTTTACCAATGGCTTGGGTGACATCACTATGAAAGACCGCAAGAGGATGTTTATGAACAATTTGCGCAATCTCTTTGATGGGGAAAATGATTCCTGTTTCATTATTAACCGCCATAATAGACACTAAAATAGTGTCTTTTTGCATGGCATTTTCTAATTGATTTAAATCAATTTGTCCTTTTTCATCCACTGGTAAATAAGTGATTTGAAAACCAAATTGTTCTTCTAATTGTTTCAAGCATTCCTTCACTGCGGGATGTTCCACATTTGTGGAAATAATATGTTTACCTCTATTTTGATATTTAATCGCGTAGCCTTTAATAGCGAGATTGTTGGCTTCGGTAGCCCCGCTAGTAAAGATGACTTCATGGTCGTTTGTTTTTAATAAATCCAATATTTGTAAACGGGCTTTATCTAATAAACGATTAGCTTGTTGCCCTAAAGAATGAATACTTGAGGGGTTAGCAAAATAAGAAGTCTTGACCTTGATATAGGTATCTAAGACTTCATTATTAACAGGGGTTGTGGCCGCATTATCGAAATAGATAATTTTAGGCTGTGGCATGGTCACCTTTTTCCTCTACGTGCATTCTTTGGAAGATGGCGTTAGCTTCGTGATAGACTCTGACAAATTCGCCTTGGAAGAATTGTTTTTCTAAAACACACAATTGTTGATGGACATCAGCTTGATGGTTTCTATCTCTATTGGCGTAGACAATCGCACTTTCCGCTAATTGTTCTTCACGATATTTATTTTCGACTTCTTCAAAGAAATTATTCGCCGTGTTCTTTAATTCTTCGACTTTTTCATTCAAGAATGAAACATCGATTGGTTGCACTTTGATGGCTTTATCAATTTCATTTAATAAACTGTAGCAATCTTCTAATTGCCCACGGAAATTATCCACTAATTCGGGAATACCAATATCTCTTAAAGTGGCTTCTATTTGTTTGCAGCGGTAATAATAAACAAACACCAAAGAATAGGCTTCTTCACTATTGGTCTTTAAGGAATCTAAATAAGCGGTGAAATTATCTAAGGAAGTTTTCGCGACATCATAATCGGCTTGTAATTCCGCTAATTTGGTACGTAAAAGGCTATAAGGTTGTTTAGTAGCGCTATGGATGAAATTATCTAAAGCACGTTTGGAATTACCTAATTTATTCATGTTTTCTTTTAAAACATCAATATTGGCTAATTGTTCATCATTCACGATGAAAACGGCACGGATTTCTGGCAATAAAGAACAAATTTTGAGGAATTCTTTTTCTAAAGAAATAACTTTACGATATAAATCATCGCTTTCTTTTTCAAAGATGGATTTGTCATTAACTTCACTATTTAATAATTGTCTGACTTCTTCAATTTCATCTAAGACAGCATTTAATTCTTCTTTGGCATTTTGCGTATTTAAATCCACTAATCTTTGACGCACATCAGCGGTTTTGCCCTTCCATTTATCAACTTTTTTCCAATAGGCCAAATTAAATAATGGGACACCAGATTTTTCCACTTTTTCATATTCTTCGGAAAGAGAAGATATTTTTTCAGGGATGACATTTTCCACTAAAATACAGAGATTTGGTAATTCTTCTAATTCACTCGCTAAAGCTTGCACCACTTTATCCACGACTGGTAATAAGGCATTAGCTTCTTCATATTCAGCGGATTCAATGTGACTTAAAGATTGATCTAATTTATCAAATACTTTGGTAAAAGAAGCACCAACGAGTTCGAGGTCGCTGGAATTGCTATAGAAAATTTGTTTCACACGACGGAAATTTTCTTTAATACGAAGGATGGCTTGACGCGCTTCTTCTTCTGGTTTAATGACTTCGTATAAATCTTTATCTAATTCATTGACCGCTTCTTCAAAAATAGCGATGGCTTTACGGGTGTCATTAATGACGGATTTGATATTTTTGTATTGGCGGTTAGCCACTAAAGATTTTAATTGACGAATCATTGATTCGGCAAATTTGTCATCATTATCAAAAATTTCTTTGAATCTTTTGGAAAATTCATTGTATTTATCTACATATAACAAATTGGTACGGGAAATAATTTCCAAACGGTGAATATATTGGCTATCTTGGCCGATTAATAAAGCGTCGAGGTAAGAATATTTTCTTTCTAATTCACGGATTTGTTTCTTGGAAGAATTACGTGAAAAAACAAAGATATAAAGTAAAACAAAGATGACTCCTAAGAGAATCACCCCGAGAATTGAACCTACGATAATTCCGGCAACTGCACCAGAAGCATATATCACCATATTTAATACCCCCGACCTTATTAGCGAATATATCTCCCCCTACATTAAAATGTAAAAGGGCATATTTCTAATAATATTGTAAAGATTTATTTTTTGTTTTCATTAAAAATATTTTTTAACGAAAAAAATTTTGCCCTCTTTTTCATCTTCTATCCTATGGATAGAGTGGTAATATTACACTACGAGAAAAAAGATAACATTTTTTTGTTGACTAGCATGATAAGTTTTTATATATTATTTACTGCATGTAATGCAGCATGTGGATACAACTCGTCTGACGTTTGACATTAAAAACAGTAACCTAAGCTATATGGTGAAACAGTCAAACACCCGGAGTCAGGGATTCACACCTATTCATTATTTTGCGAAAAAATAAAGGAAAGGAAGGATATATCATGAGATACACAGGATCAAGTTGGAAACAATCCCGCCGTCTTGGTTTTTCCACTCTCGAAACCGGTAAAGAATTAGCCAAACGTCCTTATGGGCCTGGTCAACACGGTAATGATCGCCGTAAAAAATTATCGGAATATGGTAAACAATTAACCGAGAAACAAAAACTCAGACAAACCTATGGTGTCAATGAAAGACAATTCCGTCGTTTATTCATGATTGCTCTTAAGAGCAAAGAAGTAACCGGTGTTGCCTTCATGAAATTATTAGAGAGCCGTTTAGATAACTTAGTCTTCCGTATGGGCTTTGCCCGCACTCGTAGAGGTGCCAGACAATTAGTCAATCACGGACACGTCTTGGTCAATGGTCGTAAATTAGATATCCCTAGTGCCTTATTGCACGTCGGTGATGAAATCTCGATCAAAGAATCTAGCAAAGACATGAAAGTTATTAAAGAATCCTTGGATAGTTTAGCCAGCAAATGTGCTTGGGTCGAAGTGGATGAACAAAATCTATCTGGTAAATACATTAGAGAACCAGAAAGAAAAGAATTACCACAAGATATTCAAGAATCACAAATCGTCGAATTCTACAACAGAAAACTCTAATC
>CAJOMQ010000016.1 GCA_905236715.1 uncultured Bacilli bacterium
ACCTCTTTAGCCATTATTGGTACGACTATTGATACGACACAAAATGATATTACCGCGACTAAATTAGGTATGTTAATCGTCGCTATTGTCGCCGTCGTATTCTGCGTTTTGGGTGCTGTTATTCTCATCTTCTATCGTGAAAAGAAGATTATGTCGACCATTGCGAAAGAAGAAGATAAAGCTTTCATGCAAGCCATTGAAAACGAAAAAGATCCCGGTCAAGCGGAAGCCGAATAATTATGGTTTTAGATATTGAATATCAAATTAAGGGACAAACTCCCTATCTTCATACACGCCAAGATAATGAAGATATGGAAGTCATTATCCGTGAAGAAGGTAATCGTCACATTGTCACTATTAAAGCCAAGAAAGATTTGATTTTGACAAGAGGCAAAATTGATGATGTTCACGAATTTGCGGACGATGATATTTTTCCGACGAATGGCTATCAATCGTGGACTGATACCACCGAAAGAAAATTCGGTGATAAAAGTCGTGAAAGAAATGTCAAAAAATTGCCAAAATTCTTATTAAACATGTTTGGTTTTGATAAATATGGCGATGCAACATTTTATCCATATAAGCCAGATACTTTACACGGATATAACATATTTTATATTAAAGGTGATAAACAATTATTCTCCTATAATTACAATTTCACCAAGGCTTATGTGGTTTATGAAATCAACAATAAAACTCGTAAATTAGCCATCTTATCTGATGTTTATGGACAAATAGTCAATCGTGGTGAAGAAGCGGTTATTTACGATCTTTATTATGGTGATAATTATGATGAAGGCTACGCTAGCTTCTGTCGTGATTTTCAATCAAGACAAGCCGAAAAGATTTTTGGTTATACCTCTTGGTACAATTATTATCAAAACATTAATGAAGAAATTATCTTAAGAGATTTAGACGCTCTTGATAGCCGTTTCAATCTTTTCCAAATTGATGATGGATATGAAACCTTTGTGGGCGATTGGCTAGATGTTGACTGCAAGAAATTTCCTCATGGTCTTAAACCAATTGTGGAAAAAATACATAAGAAGGGATATTTAGCAGGTATTTGGTTAGCTCCTTTTGTGGCGGAAACCAAATCCAAAATATTCCAAGAGCATCAAGACTGGTTTAAGTTGACCGAAGATGGCCAACTAGCCAAATGTGGTAGCAATTGGAGTGGTTTCTACGCTTTAGATTTAGATAAAAAAGAAGTGCAAGAATATATTAAAAAATGCCTGCAATACTACCTTGATTTAGGTTTTGATTTCTTCAAATTAGATTTCTTATATGCCTCAATGATTGCTCCCACTTATGGCAAATCGAGAGCGATGATGTCAGACCAAAGTTATCAAATGTTAAGAGATATTTTAAAAGATAAACTCATCTTAGGATGTGGGGCGAATTGCTTCTCTTCCTATCAAAAATTTGATTATCTCCGTGTGGGACCAGATGTGTCATTAATTTTTGATGATGTGTGGTATATGAAATTCATGCATCGCGAAAGAGTGTCCACAAAAGTCACTTTGCAAAACACTATCTACCGCTCTATTTTCAATAATCGTTTGTTCTTAAATGATCCCGATGTTTTCTTGTTAAGAAAAGATAATATTCGTTTGAATGAAAAGCAAAAGGAATCTCTTCTCACAATTAATGCTTTATTTGGTTCTGTCTTGATGACTAGTGACAACATCGCTACTTATGATGAGAAGACTAAAAAGATGTTAGAAGAAAAATTGAATCTCTTCTATTCAGCGAATAATGTGAGTTTTGTAAAGAACAAACACTATATAGACATTTTCTATAACCTTCATGGACAAAGACATGAAATGAGATATAACACCAAGAAAGGAACTCTCTCAAATGGATAAATCATCAGTTATCTTTGGTAATCCAATGCCAAAAAAAGTTGTCAAATCCGCGCAAAGAAGCCAAAAGAAATACCGCAAAAAATATGGCGATGATTCTAAGGCCAATTACCAAATTGGTTTTGTCCCCATTGAAACATTAGATTTTTTGGGCGCCAGTAATATTGTTTTTAAAGAAAAAAGCGAACCATTTGAAGATAACGCTTTAATCGTGGGTAATATTCGTATGGGCTTTGGCCATTATCGTATTTCCATTGCGATGGCTAGCGCCGCTCGTGCTTTAGGCTATAAACCATATTGGCTAGATTTAGCCAGTTTTGATGCCACAGGCAGCAAGATGATTAGGGAACAAAATGATATGTATTCCCTAGCCTCCCGTATTTCCCAAAAATCTAAATTATTTAATAAGCTAGTTTGGGAACCATTGAATTGCGAAGGCTTTAAGAAAATTTCCTATAACGCAAAAGATCAAGCTAATAGCGAATTATTAGTGCCTATCTTCGCTAATATTGATAAAGATATTCCCTATATCGCCACGCATGTTTGGCCCAGCCAAGGCGCCATTCATGCTGGTATGACACATGTTGTTAATGCGGTACCTGATAACTGGCCGATGGCGTTGCACCTTTCTGAAGGCGCTATTCACACCGTTCAAACACCATATGCTTATATGGGTTATAAAATGCTTAATGGTTTTGATAAAAAGCCCCTCAAGGGCTTAAAAGAAGAAGATTTAAAAATGGTGGGTTGTTTTGTTGACCACGAATTATTAGTGAATCTTGAACAGGACAATCAAGCTCGTATTGACCGCGCATTAAATGATAAACCATTACGTATTTTGATGACTGTTGGTGGTGCTGGTGCGGGCTTTAAACAATTTTTAGAAATGGTCAAACACCTCTTACCTTATGTTGAACAAAAGAAAGTTGCGTTATTCATCAATTTTGGTGATCACAAAACAGTCTATGAAAAAATGATTGCGAAACTAGGCAAAATTGAATGTCATACCTTCTTTGATGAATACGAAAAATTAAAAGAATTCCAAAAGAAGATGCAGCAAGAAGATGTTGAAGGTATTTATTGCATCTATAACCAAAATATATTCGAAGCTGTCTATAGCACTAATTTGTTAATGCCAGTGACGGACTTATTAGTTACTAAACCTTCTGAATTAGTCTATTACCCAATACCAAAATTATTTATGAGACATATTGGTGGTCATGAAGTTTATGGCGCGATTCATGGACGTGAATTCGGTGATGCCACCTGGGAATGTCCTGATAAAAAGAGCGCAAATCTCATGCTTGATACATTGGTCAATGACCGTGAAATAATCGTGCATATGGCTAATGAAATCAATAAATTAAAAGCTTCTGGCTATTATAATGGCGCATATGAATGTGTCAAATTAGCAGTTTCTGGGAGAAAATAATATATAACCAGAAGCGAAAGTCTCGTTAAGCGGGACTTTTTTTGTTTAACAACCATATTTAATTATTGATATAATAATTACATCAATAGTGTATAACTATTACGGAGGAGTTTATGCCAAACAACAAAGATAGAGTTTGTATCATTGGTGGTGGTCCTTCTGGTTTAGCGTGCGCGATGTACCTAGAAAAGAAAGGCTACACTAACTACACAATCTATGAAAAACTTAACAAAGTAGGTGGCAAATGTTGGTCACCAAAACTCAAAGTCAGCCACAATGGTGTGGAAGAAGAAAAGACTTTTGAAACCGGCGCGATTATGGGTGCTATCACCTACCACGCTGTCCACGAAATGGAAGAATTTGGTGGTTATTATCATAAGGGACCAGACTTCAAAGAAGGCGAACCCAATATGAGAAGAGAATTCCGTAAACTAGACGGAAAAGTGGATTATCAATTAGATCCGAAAAAAGAATTTTCATTTAAGAAACTTAATGGTTTATTAAAATTGAAAAAACAAATGAAACAACTCAATAAAATCATGCAAACCAAATATGTTGGTTATGATTGCTATGGACATATTGGCGTTGCTAAAGGTGAATATTATGGTATCTCTAAAGGTGTGGAAGGATATTGTGGCGCCACAAAGGAAAATTCATTCCCTAATTACATTAAAGGTAGCAACCCCAACCTCAAAGATTTAGCCTTACCATTCTCAGAATTCTGCAAACTCAATGGTGTGGAAGATGTGCAAAGAATTTGGATCGCCCCCTTCACTTCATTCGGTTATGGTTTCTTTGATGAAATTCCGGCAGCCTTAGTCATGAAATATCTTGATGTGACCACCGCCTTAGAATTCGTGAACATGAAATTATGGACCTGGCAAGATGGCACACAAAAGATTTATGAAAGTGTGAATGATAAATTACAACACCCCGCTATTTTGGAAACAGAAGTAGTGAAAGTGGAACGTCCAGAAGGCAAAGTCTTAGTGACTATCAAAGGTAAAGATGGCAAATTAGTGACCAATGAATTTGATAAATTAATCGTCACAACCCCATTAGATTATTTCAAAGATTATGCTGATGCTACGAAAGAAGAAAAAGAATTATTCAGCAAAATCATCCACGAAAGATACATCAATTATATTGCTACATTTGAACCTGGTAAGAGCCCAATTATCTCTGGCTATTTATTAGAAAATATGGTGCCAGAAAGACTTGGCCACGCGATGGTTTATTACAATGTTTAGGTGGTGATTGTCCCGCGACTGTTTATGCTTTAGCTAACCATACCGGCACCCCAGATGTGACCTTCGAATATACCATGAAGACGATGGATGAAGATATGGCAAAAGTGGGCTTCCCAGTTAAAGAAAAACACTATGCCCAAGAAGTTTATTATTGCCCACACGTTTCTGCGAAAGATTATGCGGATGGTTGGTATGATAAATTAGAAGCTTTACAAGGTAATAAAAACACCTTCTACGCTGGAGAAATTATTTCCTTCGGCGATATGGAAGATGCTTGTGCGGCTTCAAAAGATATCATCGGAAGATTCTTCTAATATTCCAAATAAAAAAAGAAGGAAGGATTACATCCTTCCTTTTTATATTGCCCATTCGCCATCTTTAAAGATTTGATGTTTGTTTCCTTTCGCGTCTTCACCAACGATATCTAAATCTTTGGTGCCCACCATAAAGTCAACGTGAATCATGGAATCATTAATGCCTTTTTCTTTGGCTTGCTCGGTGGTTAAATTGACATCGATTAATTCTTTAAATCCCATGCCTAATGCCACGTGACAAGCGGCATTTTCATCATATAAGGTGTTATAGAATAAGATACCACTTTGATTGATTGGGGAAGTATATGGCACTAGGGCCACTTCTCCTAACATGGAGGCTCCTTCATCCATTTTGACCATTTGTTCTAATAATTTTTGATTTTTTCTCGCGTGAACTTCGCTTACTTTACCATCTTTAAAAGTAATGGAAAAATCTTCAATTAGTTGTCCGTTGTAACTTAATGGTTTAGATGCCACTAAGGTACCTTCACATTTACCAGCGATAGGGGAAGTAAATACTTCTTCGGTGGGAATATTGGGATTAAATGTTCCTTTATTAGGAGCTTCTTCAATACCGGCACCCCAAGCCGCGCCAGGAATTAATTCCACTATAAAATCCGTGCCGTTACTGGCTTTATAGAATAATTTTCTTAAATCTAATGACATTAATTTATTTCTTTGTTGGACGAGAAATTCGTTGTGTTTTTCCCAATTTTTGACAGGATCATTACCATCGACACGCGAAGTTAATAAAATGGCCTCCCATAATTTTTCTTCCGCTTCTTTTTCTTCTAATTTAGGAAAGACTTTATTGGCCCAGGCTTTACCAGGAACACCCGCAATACACCATTTATATTTACCATCTGCCATATTTCTAAATGGCTTGATTTTTTGATAAGTACGCGCCGAACTGATGGCTAATTTTCTTTGATTAATACCCTTTAATCCATCGGGATCTTCGGAACTAAGATAAATACGTGTGGGCAATTTTTTTGCCATGTATTTTGTTCTTGCTAAATTATAAGAACTGACCTTGGATAAATTACCAAGGGTCATATATTTATAATGCAATTTAGCCAGTGGTTCATAAGAGAATCTTACTTCCACTTTTTTGGCGCCACATTTATAGCATTCTTCCACAACCATATAAACAAAATCGGGTTGATCTAAACCAGCTTCAATCCATACTTCATCGCCTTTTTTAACACTGCCACCCATGGCAGCAATTAGGCGAGCGTAATCATGTAATAATTTTTCTTCCATAATCGTTTTACTCCATTAAAAGTCATTATAAATGATTGTATATATGTTTTAAAACCCACTTTTCAACAAAAAAGAGATGTATTAAACATCCCTTTATTGTTATTTAATCAGCGTTATTTATTTTCGCTTTTCACTCTTTTTGTCTTTCTAATTTTGTTATATAAGTAGATGGATTTACGATAATCAATTGACAATGAACCATCTCTTACATAATTAGAAGCGCCATATTGGAATTTAACATTTTTATTGGCTTTTCTCATTATTAAGATAATGATTAGCGCAACAATGATACCAACAATACCACCGATAAGAAGGCCCATGAGCCATTCGGATGTAATGAGATATACTAAACCAAATGTCACACCCGCGGATGCGAGGAAGAAAAGGAAATAAAATAAGATGGCTTTACCAACGGAAATTGGTAAATTTCCTGCGACTTTTCCCGTTTGTCCATTAACCGCAAAACGGAATGGTTTATCTTTCCATTTGGTATTTAAAATCCAGACTGGATATAAGGCATAACTAGCGTTGGTGTTAGATAATTGGATATTGGAATCTTGCACAGTGACATTAGAATATCCATGAATATCTTTTTGGAAAGCTTGAATAGTGCCTTCACGGAATCTTTGTGTGGCACGATTAAATGTGACTGATTTATCAACATCATATCTATCCGCGGCGAATCCCGCTAAATAGGTCACATTAAATTCTTGGGCTTCTTGGAAATCATATGGTTCAATGGATTCCATTAATTTGTCATCCATTTTGGAAGAACCATCAACAGGGACACGATCAAAAGCAATATCGCCACCACGAATGATGGAATAATATTCCGTTTCTTCATAATCGTATTCAGAATCTGACCAGCTTCTATATTTTTCACCTTTGAATCTTACTTTGCCGTGTACATCGGCATCAAAAATCCAAAACGGAACATATAATGATTTAATTTCTTCAATGACATTATCTTTAGAGAAAGAACCAGGAAGTAGTGGTTTCTTTTTAAAGAATTTCTTCAAATTAGCCTTAACCGTTTCTTTATCATTTTTAAAAGGAATGACATAATTTGGTTTCAAATCACCTGATAATTGTTTGGATACCAAAAGATTATTTCCACAATAAGGACATTTGGTGGAAGTAGTGGTTTCTTCCACAATAATTTCTCCACCACAAGAATCACAGGAATATATTTTCATTCCCTTCATTTCTTCATTGGTGTAGGCTTGCACCCTTGATTCATCCCAGGCTGTTTCTTCTTGTTTGTCTGATGCTAATTCATCGGTGTACGCTTTTAAATCTTCATTAGTAAAATGTGAGTCGCAATATGGACAAACGACATTTTGACTTTTCTGATCAAATTCTAAAGACCCACCACAGCATGGACATTTTAATTGCAAATTGGCCATAAAATAGTTCCTTTAACTTTACTTTTTATCTAAATCGTTAATTGGGTCACCGCATTCTGGGCAGAATTTGGGGACATTATTTGGATCTTTTGGTTCCCAACCACATTTATCACATTTAATTTTGCGACTTTCCGGCTTTGGTTTACCACAATTGGCACAGAATTTACCAGTATTAACAGTGCCACATTCACAAGTCCAACCAGCGGCTTCTTCTGGTTTCTTTGTGCCGCATTCTGGGCAAAACTTACCAGTTACCTGTGTTCCACATTTCGGACAAGTCCATCCACCTTGTGGTTCGGGTTTTTTAGTTCCACATTCGGGACAGAATTTACCACTTGCTTGCGCACCGCATTTAGGACAAGTCCATGTATTAGCGGATTGTTGTGCTTGTTGGGCTTTTTGTTGCTCGCCCATTTGGTAGAAATCTTGCGCTTTCATGCCACCGGCATTAGCTGCCATATTCATACCATAAAAGCCCATGACGGCACCATTGGGGTTAGAAGCAGCATTTTTCATCGCTTCCGCTTGTGCTTCCACTAAAGTAGCGCCAGCCATTGAAGCATTTCTGGCATAGACATTCTTTCTTTGTAATTCTTTAATTAAATCTTCATCTTCTTTGGGTAAAGTGACAGAACCTAAAGCAATAGAAATCACTTCAATACCACGTAATGAACCCCATTGTTCATCTAATGCGGCATTCATCGCTTTTTCTAAATCGGTAAGATGAGTCAAAATTTGATTTGGTCTTAATTGTAATTCTGATAATCTTCCGAAAGCGGGTTGTAAAGCGTGGACGAATTCGGTTTTTAATTGTCCATCAATTTGACTTCTTGTATACGCTTCTGTGACATTACCACAGACATTTTGATAGAAGAGAATAGGATTGGTAATTTTATAAGAGTAGACACCATTGCAACGCACGGAAACATCAATGTCGATACCAACATTATTGTCTACAATTCTAAATGGGACAGGATTTGCTGTACCAAATTTGTTATCAATAATTTCTTTGGTGTTGAAATAATAGACTCTTTGATCACTTCCGGTATCACCACCATAGGTGAAACGTCTACCAATGGTTTTGAATAAACCAATGACACTTTGTCCAAATGAACCAGCAAAAATAGATGATTCGGTTTGTGAATTAAAAGTATATGCACCTGGTTCAGCGGCAAATTCAACAACTTTTCCTTGATCGACAATAATCATACATTGGCCATCAGCCACGACAATAGTCGAACCATTAGAAATGATGTTATCGCTTCCTTTGGTATTAGACGATTTTTTCGCGTTAACGCGTTTGACACCTTTTGTTACTAAAACATCAGTGGATAATGCTTCACAATAAAAATATTCTTTCCATTGGTCCGCAAGAGTGGAGCTAACGGCCCCAGTAAAAGCTTTAATTAAGCCCATAATAAGCCTCCTTATTGGTCTCCTTTATTTTAGTGGTAAAAATTCTATTTGGAAACAAAATAGAATTATTTTCATCGTTTTTTTGTTTCATTACATCAAAGGACTTCAAAAAAATTTAAAGGCCGAGTTCTTTCATCTTGTTGAGAATTCCAAGTCTTTCTCTTTTTGATAGTGGCATTACATAGGTGAACATTTCGTTAGAGGGAGTAATCTCGTATAGATTGCCTAGTAAATAGAAATAGAGGTAATTGAATTGTCTTTTACTAGGCACGAATTGCTTTTTAATTTCTAAAATATCAAGCAACAACTGTTTATCATTGCCTTCAGTTTCATAATGAGAAGAAAACACAAAACAAAAATATATGGATGATTCTGTTTTTCTTAAATACTTACTAGCAAGGCCGTCAGAATTTTTATAACGTTCAATTATTCTATCTTTACTGTCTGCAAAAATGACGTCACTTTTGATACCTATAGAGTATGAATCATCAACAAAATCATAATTGTTAGCATCCAACGTGTAGTTCAAATTATTGAATTTTTGATTTTTTGTTAATTTATAAATCATCCTTGCCACTAAAAAGGAATAATAAACAGGATCGGTATATCTTTGCTGTGATTCGTCATTATTCTTATCTTCGGTTTTTCGATGATTGTTCCTTGATATGTTATAAAGACGTTTGCATCTTTCAATTGCTTGGTCTTCATCTAATTGGTGAAGTGTGTAAAAGTTTTTCAGCCCCTCGGAAGGATTTAAAAATCTCATTATTGTTTTTGATGATTCTCCTGTTGAAAAATGCCATTTTGAATAAAAATATCCTAGCCACTCAACAGCATCTCTATTGATGGTTTGCATCTCAACTTTATCGATGGAATTATTTGCTATTATTTCTTCTAAAATCCTTGATGGCGGTTGATTGTGCCAACTTGTATATGGTTTATCCATTTCTTTTCTTACATTACTTTTCATGTAGCAAGAAATAAATTTGATTATTTGATAATTAGAATCAAACGCTAAAAGGAAAATATCTTTTTGTAAATTATTTATATAATTCTCAAAATAAGGGTTTCTTTCCATACTCTTTTAATAACTCCGAAAATTTCTTCCCGTTGTCACTTTGTCTATTAATTGCTTCAGCGTGTTTAGAGGCGTTTTGTACTGCTTCAAAAGCATATTCTCTTATTAGATTTCTTAATCCATCATCTTGGCAGCTATAAACAACTTCGCATTTTAAGTTATCGCAAGCTTTCTTTGTTTTTAGACAATATTGATCGCCTATATTTAATTGAGTCAAGCATTTAATGAGCTGCCCATATGAAATTCTATTGTTAAAGAAATTGTCCATTGAAATTGCCATCTTATCATCGGCAATAGGACCTAATATAACATCATAATCTTGGCTGATTACTTTTCTTATCTGCCTTAATATATTAGCATTTTCGGGAGTATCGGGAATTTTTTTGCGGTTGTATGCCACAAAGAAAACCCATCTAATGTCCCTAAGTTCTAAACACTTCAATCCG
This sequence comes from uncultured Bacilli bacterium, assembly GCA_905236715.1. Classification (GTDB taxonomy): domain Bacteria; phylum Bacillota_I; class Bacilli_A; order RFN20; family CAG-826; genus RUG13091. The sequence goes on from CAJOMQ010000016.1 coordinate 10,471, forward strand.
TCTAAAGAGAAAGAAAATTTATAAACCCTATCTTTTCCTTCGTCTTCCGCGGCTACGAAAGTGGATGATTGTTTAAATGTTGTTCCCAAATAAAAGCCATATCCGAAATCCAATGTTTTTCCCATGTTTCTTTCCGGGTCTATCTCCCCTTCAATACCTTGCCTTGAGCCGTGATAAAAACCAATGGGAAAATAATTAAATATATAGTCGTAGATATCTTTATATTCAATATTTGAAAGGGAATTTTTTAAAGACAAGATTTTGTCATAACTAGGAAGAGATTTTTTACTTAAATATAAAGAAATAGATCCCTCCGAACAATTCATGTAATTTGCTAATGTAGCATTAGATAACTGTTCAGTATCTTTGATATGTTGTAAAAATATTGGGAATAATAATTTCTGTTCCATATATAAATATCATAATCCTTTTTCGTGAAAATTAAAGTCATTTATGCCTTATTTTGGGCAAAATATGAACTTAAAAATTCTTTTAAACAAAGTTTAATATCATAATCCTTTTTCGTGAAAATTAAAGTTATATAAAAAATGCATCACAAAATGCTTTAAAGTGCAATCTTAAAGTGCAACTTGCACTTAAAAAGAATCAAGACACAAGAAAAGACCTCCGAAGAGGCCTAATCTATGCTGGATAAGTCATTTTGTCCAATTTTGAATAAGTGACTTTGGACAACGACAGTACTATTTAACTTGGTGGACCAAACGAGATTCGAACTCGCCACCTCACCCGTGCGAGGGGTGCGCTCTGCCAAATGAGCTACTGGCCCGTGGTTAATATGATAATTAAATTAACTTTGTTTTTCAATTAATACCTATTTGATAATGGCAATTTTGTGATAGAGTCTCACCAGTTCATCAATAATGTTTCGATTGGGATAATTTTTTAAAAACGCTAAGTTTATTTCGGTCACCATGTTCATATTTTCAATTGGCAACGCCACTAAACTCTTTTCTTTTAATTCCGTTAAAACAACACTTTTAGGGAGAATAGACATACCAATGTTCTTTTTCACTAATTCTTTAATAGCAGCGGTATTATCCATTTCTAAGATGACATTAAAATCATCTAATGACATATTGTTTGCTTCTAGTTGAGCAGCGAATAAATTTCTTGTGGCAGAAGTAGCAGTTCTTAAAATTAATCTCTCTTTTCTAATTTGATCAATATTTAAAACTTCTTTCTTACATAATGGATTATCTTTTGACATAACCGCGACTAATGAATCGGTATCTAATAAAACATTAGAAAATCTATCATCAGATATTTTTCCTTCCACAACTGCAAGGTCAATTTCATAAGCGGATAATTTATCATAAAGATTTCTAATAGAATCAGAAATAATTTTTATAGTCATTCCTGGGTTATGTTTGGTCAAAGTTGCCAATACTTCTGGAACTAAATTTCCTTCCGATGAGTGGGTGATTCCGATTGTTAAACTGGTTGTATGTTTTTTCTCATCATCAATTTTAATGGCTAATTCTTTACTGATAGAAACCATTTGTCTGGCATATCTCACTAAGATTTCTCCTAAAGGAGTGAGAGTAATATTGTTTCCGGTTCTGTTAAATATACGAATGTCAAATTCTTTTTCTAGTGCAGAGATGTGTTGACTTACCGCTGGTTGGGTTAAATTTAAAACACGTGCCGCGGCACTATAATTTTTGGTTTCGGAGACCACAATTAATGTTTCTAATTTTGGATCAATAACGCTCATACATCTCAATTATAATGAAAAATTATAGGAATAAAAGAAAATATTAGTATTAGTTATATTCACATTTTGTTAATATCTTATCACTGTGCAAGGCACCATTTTGTTAAACAAAAAGTGCCTCACGTAAATAATTATGGATGACGCAAAAAGAACTGATTTATTTGAAAATAAACCAATACTGCTCGCGGTATTGTCTTTAGCGTTGCCCTCCATCATCGGGCAAATTATTTTAGTCATCTATAATATGGCGGACACCCTTTTCGTGGGTCTAACGGAAAATTATATTTTGATTAACGCGGTAACAATTTGTATGCCTGCGTATATGATTTTGACCGCGATTAGTAATTTATTTGGTGTTGGTGGTTCTTCCGTTATTGCTCGTTCCTTGGGAAAAGGTAATGAAAAACGCGCTAGACGTGCATCTTCTTTTGCCTTTTGGGGATGTTTAGTTGTTTCAATTATTTATTGTGCAATTATTGCTATCTTTGCGGAACAAATTGCTGACATTTTAGGCGCTAATGGGGATAGTGAAACTATCAAGCATGCCGCCTATTATTTAAGAATAGCGGTGGCTATCTGTGGTGTGCCAACCGCTATTAATACTTTGTTTTCCCATTTAATTAGATCACAAGGTCTAAGCTTCCATGCAAGTTTCGGTATTGCATTAGGTGGAATTCTTAATGTGGCCTTAGATCCATTATTTATTTTTGTTATATGTGGAAAAGACAATGCCGCTGTTGGTGCGGCTCTGGCAACCGGGTTATCCAATGTCATCGCTTTGCTTTACTATGTGTTTGTCTTTATCTTTTTGAAAAAGAAACTTATTGTTGATATTTCCTTCACTAAAAAGATGTTTAAAGATGGGCTTATTCGCGAAGTGATGTTAATTGGATTACCGGCTTGCCTTATGACTTTATTTGAAAATATTTCTTATGCGATTTTAGGTAACCAAATGGGTCGTCTTTCTGCGGAAGCTTTAACGGGTGTTGAAGTAGCAAAGAAAGTTAATATGTTTGCCCATAACGCGGTGAGAGGTATGGCTCAAGGTGTCTTACCATTAATCGGTTATAACAAATCCAGTGGCAACCGCCGCCGCATGAGAAAAATTGTTTATACTTCTGGTTTAATTTCTTTAGGTATTGCTTTAGTTGCCGCTGCTATTAATATGATTCCATTTACTGGAAAAGCTTTAATTAGCCTATTTTTGCACGGGGATGTGGAAAATTTGGCAGTCAGACAAAATTATGCTTATTGGTTCTTATTCATTCTTTCTATTGGCGCCCCATTCTCCGCAATTGCTTATACTGTCATTTCCTTTTTCCAAGCCGTTGGTAAAGCCTGGAGAAGTCTCATATTGGCGTTATTAAGAAAAGGTATTTTAGATATACCATTGATGTTTATTTTACAAGCTATTGCTACGACTGATTTCAAACCTTATTCTATTGCCTTAGCAACACCTGTTGCCGACGCTATTTGTTGCATCGTGGCGTTGTTATTATTCTTTATTTACATCAAATACCACGGTCACAACAGACCAGAAGCGAGTGTTAAAAAAGTTGAACGCAATAACACCGCGCCACAATTATCTGAATAATATAGAAATGGGTTTATCCCGTTTTTATTTACTAAAAGTTCTTATTGCCGATTCTACAATATCCCAATATTTATCAACATCAATGTGCATGGCTACATAGACATTCTTTTCTTGTTTTAAATAATCAAAGACATCGCAGTTGGTGCGACCATAACTAGGGCCATGATTAATATCAATAGTGACATTCATCTTGGTAAATTTCACTACTGATTCATCAATCAATGAAACAATTGTCACAGGATCGTGTAGTGGAGCAGCGGGAATTTGAAATGTTTTTCTTTGATTTTCATTAAAAACACGCATCAATTGCACGAACATATCACTAACTTCATTATTGATTTTTGCCATGCGGTTGATGATTCCATCATAAACCAATACTTTTCTCGTGATGTTTAATCCACACATATAAATTTCTACACCAGAATTAAAAACAATATATGCCGCTTCGGCATCACACATAATATTGAATTCCGCCGCAGGAGAAGTATTGCCATTATCGGTGGAGCCACCCATGACAACAACTTTCTTGATTCTTTGGCATATTCTTGGCTCTAATTTCATTGCTAAAGCTAAATTAGTCAATGGGCCAGTTGTGACCATAATGACATCATCATTAGCCATAATTAAATCAATCATTAGTTGGGCAGCGTGTCTTTTATCAAAATCTTGTGGATAATTTGGAAATGCAAAACCATCTAATCCAGATTCGCCATGGACTTGTTCACAAATAATTCTATCTCTCACTAATGGTTCCGCTGAACCGATAGCGATAGGAACATTAGACTTCACAAAACGTGCGACATTTAACGCGTTTTTTGCGGTCTTTTCAATTGTTTGATTACCCGCGGCAACAGTAATACCTAATAATTCGATTTTTGGAGAGGCCACCGCTAAAAGGATGGCAACGGCATCATCATGTCCTGGATCACAATCCAATATTATTTTTTGCTTATTCATTTGTGGCTTTATTCTTTTTGTGGTTATGTATCAGTTCGACGATGACTAACGCTCCCGTTAAGATAAAGGTAATACCCATAAATAATAAGTGGAGTAATATGCCTTCTTCTTTATGGATGCAAAGCAATGTGCCAAAGACTATTTCACCAAGGGATATAAATACTGATACCCACATCAAACCATTGTCTGGTACTTCTCGTAAATCAGTGCTTAATTCGATACCGCCATTGATAATTTCATAGATACCCCAAATTAGACATACCAAAGTAATATCATCAGTAAAGATGAAGATAAATCCCATCGCGATACTGATTAAAGAAAATGATAAATCGATATTATGAACATCAAAGAAATGTCTATTGACCATGAATTTATATAAACGACAAAATGAGCCAGCAATTAATAAACTTCCTAACAATATTGGCATATATTCTTCTTGATGTTTGATGCCAAGAATAATAACGACAATTCCCGCCGCCAAATAAAAAGCGGGAACCAATAGTTCAAAAATGAAATTGATATTTTTTCTTGTTTTCATAATTAAAGATTAATGAAAATTCGTCTTTTTCTCAATAAAAAAAACTTATAATATTTCCATAACGTTATGAAAAGATTTTATAAACAACACAAATTGTTCATTTGGCAAGTAATCGTATGCGTTATTTTGATTGCGTTGATTATTGTTTTTTCTCTTTTGAAAACCAATCAAGAAATTTGTGATAAATGGAATCAAAGTTTTGGTCAATTTCACCAAACCGTTTTTGGATACCTCAATAGCAGCTTGCCATTTTCATTAACAGAATTAATTATGCTTGGTGTCATAGCAGGTTCTATCACTTTGCTAGTGCTTGCGATTATCAATTTCACCAAAAAGAATGTTTGGGCGGGTGTTGGAAAGCTATTAACAATAAGCATTACAATCTTATCGATAATAACCGCTTTTGATGCCACATTTGAAATGGCGTATAACCGTTCCCCAATAGATTTACCGCTTTATGAAAAAGATGTACCACAAGAAAAATATTATGAAATAGTGGATTATTTTGTGGATGATTTGAATTCTTGTATTGCACAATTGGAATTCCAAGAAAATGGTGATGTCAAAAATCCCTATACTTATAAGGAATTAAATAAGTTATTAAAAGAAGAATACGACAAATTAAACGCTGATTATTTGTTTTCATATACACCAGTTGTGAAACCAATGGCGACATCTTCCATTTATTCCTCTTTTGGTATTACTGGTTGGTATTTTGCTCCCACTGGTGAAGCGGTAGTTAATTATCAAGCCACCGATGCGGAAAAAGGTATGTGCTTTGCCCATGAAATGGCACACGCTAAAGGTGTGGCTACCGAAGAAGGAGCCCAAATGGTGGCGTCCTTAGTGTGCCTACAATCAGAAAACCCATATTTAAGATATTCGGGTTACATTAATGTTTTTCCTAGTATTTTAGCGATGGCCAATTATTCAAATAATAAAGATGATTACAAAACGTTATATTACAAAACGGATGCGAAAATCTTTGCTAACTACACTTATTTGAATAAATATTGGGATCAAATAGCGGTGATGTCTAAACTCGGTAACATGATTAATGATTGGTATTTAAAATTATCAGGAGAAAAAGAAGGAACCTCTTCCTATAGTGATAGTGAAACCGAAATTGATGATTCCGGTAAAGTGATATATTTATCCCGTTATCAAAGGCTTGCGGTGCAATTATTTGCCAATCAATTTCCTAGCGCTTTGGATTAATTTTTTGTTTTAATATAAGTGAGGAGAAAAAACATGGAAGAAAAGAAAGTTTACAAATTTGTTTGCACCGTCTGTGGTCACGTCGTGGAATTTGATCAACCGGAATTACCAGATGATTTCATTTGCCCTGTCTGTGGTGTTGGTAAAGAATATTTCGTGCCAAAAGAAGACTAATTTTGAAAGAAATTAAACATAGATATGAAACCTAAAGTTTTTTTCAGCAAGCAAATTAAACCCGAAACTCTTTCCCAACTTTATCATTTATTAGACAAACAATTACCTGGCAATATTGCTTTTAAATTGCATTCTGGTGAAAAGGGTAATCAAAATTACATCAAACCTGAATTCTTCGCTCCTTTTATTGATGAAATTGGCGGAACAGTCGTGGAATGTAACACCGCCTATCCGGGAGCTAGAAATAGTTCGAAAAAGCACCAAAAATTATTAAAAAGCCATCAATGGTCAGAATTTTTCCAAGTGGATTTATTAGATGAAACGGGACCAGATTTGGTTTTAGAAATTCCCGATGGAAAAGTTATTAAAAAAGATTATGTTGGTAAAAATCTCAAGAATTACCAATCAATGATTGTTTTATCTCACTTCAAGGGTCATCCTATGGGTGGCTATGGAGGCGCTTTAAAACAGTTATCCATTGGCTGTGCTTCTAGTCGTGGAAAAGCTTATATTCATACCGGTGGTAGAACCACAAATCAAGTTACTACTTGGATTAAATTAGCGGAGCAAGATAGATTCTTAGAAGCGATGGCGGATGCCGCATCTGCGGTTGTTAAATATTTCCAAGGAAACATGGTATTTATTAATATCATAAAAAACATTTCTGTTGATTGCGATTGCTGCGCGATTGCGGAAGATCCTTGTATGCAAGATATTGGTATATTAGCATCCACTGACCCAATTGCCATTGATCAAGCTTGTATTGACTTAGTCTATGCCGCGAAGGATGATCCTGGACAAGCTCATTTCCTTGAAAGAGTGGAATCTAGACACGGCGTTCACACCATTGAAGCCGCCGCGGAATTAGGATTTGGCTCTCGTGAATACGAACTAATCGAAGTGAAATAACAAATAAAAATAGATAATCCCTAGCGTAAGTTAGCAATTGGAATTATCTATTTTTTATAAAAACAACGCAAGTTCCTTATATTTTGACAATATCTAAGACGATATCAATCATCTTTTCAAAATCTTGGATGTCTAAATATTCAAAGCGGCTGTGGTGGTTGAAACTGCCAGTGCCGAGGTTAGGTGTTACTAAACCCATTTTGGAGAAAGTCGCTCCATCGGTGCCACCTCTAATTTTAATAGATATTGGTTCGATACCATTTTTTATTAAAGCCGCTTTTGCCACTTCAACGGGTTTCGGATATTTATCAACATAAGGTCTCATATTTTCATATTGATCTTTGATTTTATATGTTACATGAGCCTTTGGATATTTCTTATTTAATTTATCCACTGCATTTTTGATTTGTTCATCTCTTTGATTGAGTTTCTCTTTATCAAATTCCCTTAAAATCATTTCTAATGAACAAGATGCACTTGATCCTTCAATGCCGGTAACGTGCCAATAGCCTTCGTCTAAATTGCTATAAAATGGTGTTTCTTTTGCGGGCATTTCATTAAGAAATTCATTCATTAATAAAATAGCGTTAATTAGAGCATTTTGGCCTTCACCAGGATGGACCGCCACACCTTGGAAATTAACCTTTACTCCTTGTGCATTAAAATTCTCGTAATCCACACCTTGGATAAAAGCTCCATCAATAGTGAAAGCGTAATCAGCATCCATTTCTTTTAGATCAAAATGTTTGGGGCCTTCACCCATTTCTTCATCAACAGTGAACGCCACAGAGATATTCTTATGTTCAATTTCGGGGTGTTCTTTTAGATATTCTAGAACAGACATAATTATGGCAATACCCGCTTTATCATCAGCGCCGAGTAATGTATTTCCATCAGTTACCACTAAATCGTGGCCAATATGCATTTTTAAATACGGGAATTGATTCATTGATAAAACATATTTGTCATTTAAGGGAATATCTTTGCCATCATAATTTTTAATAATCCGTGGTGATACATTAGCGCCACTGACTTCTAAGGCTGTATCAACATGGGCATTTAAGCCGACTTTTTCTTGACCTACACCTTTTAAGTGAGCGTAAACGATTCCATATTCGTTCATATGGGCATCACTTAAACCTAATTCTTTTAATTCCTCCACCAATAAACGAGATAAATTCTTTTGTTTTTCTGTCGAAGGAGTGGTTCCAGTGGTGTCATCTGATTGTGTGTCAATCTTTGCATATCTAATAAATCTATCAATATTTGCCATTTTCGTACCTCGCTGGTTAATATTATAACCTTTTTCTTTTGAAAAAAGCTTTCTATATTCTATAATATGGCAGATGGAAAATATTGTTATTAAAAGAAAATCATTTACTATCCTTGAACAAATCGGGGAAAGAAGTTTTAAAGCCGAAAGAAATGGCAAATTCTTTTATGTAAAAAAATATGAAGGTGATAAAGAAGGCTTTCATCAATTTTTAAAATCTTCACATCGTTTTTCTATTACCGCGATTAATGTTCCTAAACTTTATTATTACGACAAAAATTCCTATATCGTCGTTTTGCAATATATTGAAGGTGACAATATCTTTGATATGCTCATCGAAAAAGATTTACCAGAAAACATATATGAAGCTATTTTTTATATGAATTTCTTAGCCAAAAGAGAAAAAATGGCGTTAGATTATCGTCCAGAATTTTTTAAATTCGATGGTAAAAAATTATATTATTTGCCGTTTGCTTATCTCGATTATAACGGCAAAGATCGTTTTGCTAATGAAGATATCAAATTATGGTTTTATACCAAAGATTTTATCAATTATCTAAAAGAGAAAAATTTGCCTTATGATGAAAGTCGTCTGGGCAATGAATATGCAAAAAATAAGGAGATGGCCCTGATGGCGGTCAAATATTATTCCTAATATGTCCACGATTATTTTTTCTCGTTCCAATAAAAAATTAGCTGCCGAATTAGCGGATTCTTTGCACTACGAATTGGGTCGTATTTATACCAAGCATTTTGCCGATGGCGAAATCATGGTGAAATCCGGTAGTGATGTTAAAGGTAAAGATGTGGTGATTATTCAATCAACATCAAAGGATGTCCAAGAAGAATTATTTTCCTTATTGTTGTTATTAGATTCAGTGAAAAGAAGTGGGGCAAGAAGTATCAAATTAGTGATGCCATATTTTGCTTATTCACGTCAAGAAAGAGTAAGTTGGACTAATGAACCAGTAAGTTGCGAAGTTGTAGCCAAAATAATTGATACCGCTGATTTCGATAATTTGTTCACTTTTGATTTGCATCACCCAATTATTGAAACATTTTTCAAACACCCGATATATAATCTTCCAACGACACAAATATTTTGCCAATATTATCAAAATTATTTCTCTTCACACAAAATTAATCATAAAGATGTGGTGATTATTTCTCCTGACCACGGTAGCAACACCAGAGCCAATATGCTTTCGAAAGCTTTAGGTGGTATTGATGTTGTTATTATGGACAAAGTAAGACCCACACCAAACGCCGCTGAACACTTAGAAATCGATGGGCAAAAAGTACAGGGAAAAACGTGCTTAATTATCGATGATATTATCGATACCGGTGGCACGATTGTGTCCGCTGCTAATTTATTATATTCTCATGGTGCTACAAGTGTTTTAGTGGGAGCTAGCCATGCAGTTTTAAGTAATCACGCTTATTCAAAATTAAAAGCCGCCAAAGTGGTGGATTTAGTGGTTACCAATAGCATTGAAAAGAAAATAAATAAGAATATTAACGTTATCGATATCAAACCTCTTGTGGAGGACATTATCTAATGGATAACTTCTATTTAGAAATTAAGCATATCGATAAACAAACTGGTGCGCGATATGGTATTTTACACACCCCACACGGGGATGTTGAAGTACCGATGTTTATGCCTGTTGGCACATTAGCTACTGTCAAAACATTATCACCAGAAGAATTAAAAGAAATGGGTGCCGGAGTCATTCTTGCTAATACTTATCATCTATCAATAAGACCTGGCGCCGATATCGTGCAAAAAGCCGGTGGTTTACATAAATTTATGAATTATGATGGACCGATATTAACTGATTCCGGAGGTTTCCAAGTTTTTTCTTTAGCGGAAAAAAGAAAAATTACCGAAGAAGGTGTGGAATTTAAAAATCACCTAAATGGTGACAAATTATTCTTTTCACCGGAAATAGCCATCGATATACAAGAAAAATTAGGCGCTGATATCATCATGTCTTTTGATGAATGTATCCCCTGGCCATCCACATATGAATACACGAAAAAATCGACGGAAAGAACATTACGTTGGGCTAAACGTGGTCAAGATGCACATAAAAGAAAAGACCAAGCTTTATTTGGTATTGTACAAGGGGGAGATTATGAAGATCTTCGCAAAATGTGCGCTGAAGAATTAACCAAAATGGATTTCCCTGGTTATTCCATCGGTGGAACTTCCATTGGGGAACCAAAAGAAAAATGTTTTGAAATGATTGAGTACGCGGTCAAATATTTACCTGAAGATAAACCCCGTTATCTTATGGGAGTGGGATCTTTAGATTATTTGTTGGGTGGTATTGCTCGTGGCATTGATATGTTTGATTGTGTCTTACCCACCCGTATTGCTAGACATGGAACTTTAATGACTTCTCAAGGTCGTGTAAATATCAAAAACGAAAAATATAATTTCACTTCATTAGACCCACAATGTGATTGCTATTGCTGTAAAAATTACACCAAAGCATATTTGCGTCATTTATATGTTTGCGATGAGACATTTGGTAAAAGGCTATTATCAATCCATAATGTACGCTTCTTAATCAAAATCATGGAAGGCGCACGTGAAGCTATCAAAGAAGATCGCTTTGGCGATTATTTAAAAGCCACGATGGCCGCTTTCGGGGATGAGAGGGGATTTTAATGGATATTAATCTTTTTGATTTTAATCTACCAGAAGAATTAATCGCGCAAAAACCATGTGAAAAACGAGACCATTCTCGTTTATTAGTGGTTAATAAAATTAACCACACCTATGAAGATAAAAACTTCTATGACATTATTGATTATCTAAAACCAGGTGATGTTTTAGTGCGTAATAACACAAAAGTAATTCCCGCTCGTTTATTAGGCATTAAAGAAGTAACTGGTGCGCACTGTGAGTTGTTACTTTTAAAGCAATTAGATGGTGATAATTGGGAATGTTTGACTCGACCCGCTAAATCATTAAAAGTGGGTGCACGTGTTGATTTTGGCGATGGTAAATTAATCGCCGAATGTATTGAAGAAAAAGAAGAAGGAATACGTATATTCCACTTTATTTATCAAGGAATCTTCTTGGAAGTTCTTGACGAATTAGGCAAAATGCCTCTTCCCCCATATATTCGTGAACAATTATGTGAGAACGACCGTTATCAAACAGTTTATGCTAAATATGAAGGCAGTGCTGCCGCCCCAACGGCGGGATTTCATTTTACCGATGAATTATTTGAAAAGATTAAAGCTAAAGGTATCACAGTAGTGGATATTACTTTACACATTGGTCTAGGGACATTCCGCCCTGTAAAAGTAGAAGATACGAAAGACCACGTGATGCATAGTGAAGTATATGAAATAAGCGAAGAATCCGCGGCTATATTAAATCAAGCGAAAGCGGAAAATAGACGTATTATCGCCATTGGCACAACTTCGGTTAGAACACTTGAATCTAATTATAATAAATATAAAAAATTCCAACCTACGAAAGAATCAACAAATATTTTTATTCAACCTGGATATGAATATCAAACCGTGGACGCTTTAATCACTAATTTTCACCTACCAAAATCGACTTTGATCATGTTGGTGTCTGCTTTTATGGGACGTGAATTTACTTTAGAAGTTTATGAACACGCGGTGAAAGAAAAATATCGGTTCTTCTCCTTTGGTGATGCCATGTTTATTTATGGATAAGATTAATTACGAAATTATATTAGAAAAAGAATTGAAAAATATATCTAAATTCGATAAAAAGCCCACTCTTTTATTACATGCTTGCTGTGGGCCTTGCTTTACTTTACCTTACGAAATCATTAAAGGATATTTTGATATCACCATTATTTATAACAATTCAAATATTTATCCACAAGAAGAATATCATCGTCGTCTCAATGAATTCAAAAAATATATTTTAGACATTAACGCCGATGTTAAATTTGTGGAATTTCCTTATGATAATGCAACCTACAATAAAGACTTAGAAAGCCATGCGAATGACAGAGAAGGTCAAGAGAGATGCCGGATATGTTTTCGTAAGAGATTATCGCAAGGTTTCCAATACGCTAAAGAACATAATTTTGATTATTTTGGAACAGTTATGACGATTTCTCGTTATAAAAATTCACAAGATATTAATCAAATTGGTTATGAATTAGAAAAACAATATTCTCCCGTTAAATGGTTGCCCGCTGATTTTAAGAAGAATAACGGGTATGAAAAATCATTAAAAATCGTCCGAGAACACGAAATGTATTTTCAAGAATATTGTGGGTGTCTATACTCGTATCGAATATATCAGGAAAAACTTAAAAATCGCAACAAAAAAGAGGGCTAAGCCCTCTTTTGTTTTGGTTAATTGTCTATTTCTTTTTGCCTAAGAAATCAACCGCAGCTGGAGCAATTGCGATGGCGCCTGCTAAAAGGAAGAAGATGCCCGCAAAAATCCAACCAATGCCGAGACTATAATCGCCACCATCATATTTATTCGCAGCCCAGAATGTGGCTTTGGAAATGAAAACGAAAATACCAGCAACGACCAATAAGCAAACAGCAACAAGGTTCAAGACACCAGCAAATTTGTCTAATGCTTTCACTTTGAGTAATGGTAAAACGATACCAGCTACTAAGATTAATAAAGCAACTAAAACAAAGATCCAGGCTAATAAAGCAGACCATGCTAATTTACCATCAAAGTCAACGGCAATACTAATGCCACCGCCGCTAGCTTGACATTTTCCGGTCGCAAAAATAGCATTCAAACCGCCAAAATAAGCGTTTGCATTACTATCATGATATGCGGCAACTGGTGTAGCCATAATGAGAATGAATCCAATTAAGGCTAAAACGGCAGAAATAAGACCAGCAAATTTAAGAACTTTTTTCATTGTGTTATTCCTTTCTGCTTACATAATAAATGTTCATTTTTCATTTGTCATTTTTTAGTTGCGATTTTTTTAACATTTTTTACATCATGCCGAAATTTCTTGCCTGTTTCCGACTTTATATCATATGATATAGTTAAATAGAGGTAAAAAATTATGATTCAATCAGTAAAAAAGGCCTTTGTCGTAGGCATGAGCGCTATTCTTCTCGTAGGGTGCTCTGGTTTAATGCTTCCCACAAATTATGAAGATTTTCACGAAAAAGCGATGGAAATTAACGAAGAAGAAAACCCCGAAATTGCCAAAATTCGTGTTAAAGCAGAAGCCAATGATACTAAATATAACGTCGCTTTTAACATGGTAACGGGTGAACCAGTCGAAGAATATTCGGAAGATGAAAATGAATTCTTGGCCGGCGCTCTTATATTGATGGCGTTTGCCGACGTAAAGTCTATAGAAAACAACGAAGATTACAAATATTATGTCGGTGATGGCTTCAAAGTCGTTACAGATAAAGAGACCTTCGTTTGGAATAAATATGGTTATTTGAAAGAAGTCAGCGGCAAAGATGATGACGGCAAAAAAGTGTCTATAAATTACACTTACACCTACAAATAAAAATCCAAAAATGACCCCTAAAAAATCGGTTTTGACCATCAAAAAGGGGTCTTTTTTTATGCCTATTTTCACTGATTTTTTCACACATATCTACACACGCTTTTCTTTCAATTTTATTTTTTTATAAAAACGTGTTGACACACATACACGAGGAAGAGTATATTTTTAACGTTGACTGCTCGCGTTGATATGCGAGATTGCTGATACACCCACAGGCGTTGTCATGAAGGTGTCATCAGGTAACTCGTTTGGAGCCAGTAAGTCAAAGCCTGAAAGTGATAGGAGGAAATTCAATTCATGGCAAAAGCTAACAAACTCAGGGTTCGCTTACAAGCATATGATCACGTTGCACTTGATGCGAGTGCCGCTAGAATCGTTGCCGCAGCGAAAAAGACTGGGGCTACCGTTGTGGGTCCCGTTCCACTTCCCACGGAAATTCAAAAGTTTACGATTTTAAGAGCTGTCCATAAGTACAAAGATGCTCGTGAACAATTCGAAATCAGAACACACAAACGTATCATTGATATCAACAATTGGAAGAAAGAGACATTCGACGCTCTTAAGAACTTAGATCTTCCTGCTGGAGTAGATATTAATGTGAAAATGCTATAAGGAGGTAAGAGTTCATGAAACAAATCGTTGGACGCAAAATGGGCATGACTGAAGTCTTCACCGAAGATGGTCAAATGTACCCAGTAACAGTCGTCGAAGTCTTACCCAATGTCGTTACACAAGTAAAGACAGTCGAAAAAGATGGTTACGCCGCTATTCAAGTTGGTTATGAAGAAAAACGTGAAGACCGCGCTAACAAATGTGAAAAAGGTATTGCTGCCAAAGCTAACACCGTTCCACATCAAGTCAGCAAAGAACTCAAAGGTGATGAAATGGCCAGCTACCAATTAGGTGACGTTATCAAATGTGACATCTTTGCCAAAGGTGAATTAGTCGATGTTATCGGCACCAGCAAAGGTCACGGATATTCCGGTGTTATCAAACGTTGGAATGCCACAATCGGTCCTAAAGGTCACGGTTCAGGCTACCACAGAGGTCAAGGTTCCTTCGCTAACAATGGTCGTTATAACCATGGTGTTATGCCAGGAAAACACATGTCAGGTCATTATGGCAATGACAGTGCTACCATCCTCAACCTCTCCATTATCGATGTGAACGCCGAAAAGAATTATATCCTTATCAAAGGTGGCATCCCCGGAGCGAAGAAATCCATCGTGGTTATCAGAAGCGCCGTCAAAGATGTGAAAGCGAAACCAGTCAAGAACTTACTTGACCGCACACCTGCTCCTGTGGAAGAAGCTCCCGCAGAAGAAAAGGCTGAATAATACGGAAAGGAGAACATAGTTTATGGCAACAAAGAAATCCGTCAGCGTGAAAGTCTATGACATGGCTGGCAAAGAAGTTTCCCAAATGAACTTAAATCCCGAAGTCTTCGGCATTGAAGCTCATATCCAAGCGATGTTCGACGCCGTACAAGTCGAAGAAAGCAATAGACGTCAAGCAACTGCCAAAACCAAAGTCAGACACGAAGTCAGTGGTGGTGGCAAAAAGCCATGGCGTCAAAAAGGCACAGGCCGCGCCCGTGCCGGTACCACAAGATCCCCAATCTGGGTCGGTGGTGGAACGGTCTTCGGACCCGTTGGAAATCAAAACTATAAGATTTCCCAAAATAAGAAAGAACACAAATTGGCTCTCAAGAGCGCCTTATCATTAAAAGCAAAAGAAGGCTTAGTGGTCGTTGACGAAATCAAATTCGCCGAAAAGAAAACCAAATTATTCGTCTCTATGCTCGATGCCCTTAAGGCTGGCAACAAAGTCTTAATGGTGGTGGAAGAAATTGATGAAAATACCTTCGCCGCTTGCCGCAACGTTGGCTATGCCAAAGTCGTCAGCAGTGATAATGTCAGTGTCCGTGACTTATTAGACGTCGACACTCTCATCATGAGCCAAGCTAGTGTGAAAACAGTAGAGGAGGCATTGAAGTAATATGGCTAAAAAGAAATCAGAAGCTGTTGCTTCAAAATTCGCAAAACCTACAGAAAAGGATTTCGCCGTCATTCTTGAACCAAGAATTACCGAAAAATCCATGGATCTTATGCAAAACCAAAATAAGATCACTGTGAAAGTTCTCCCCACCGCGAACAAAACGGAAATCAAATTAGCCGTTGAAAGAATCTTCCAAGTAAAAGTGGATGATGTCAAAGTGAGCAATGTGAGAGCTAAATCTACTACTAGAGGCACCCGTTATCAAGGTAGCATCTCTGGTTATAAGAAAGCCGTGGTTACCATCGCTGAAGGTGAAGCCATCGACTTATTCAAGGAATAAGCAAGTTCAATTATTCCCAATTATAGGAGGCAAAAGTAATGTCAATTAGAACTTACAAGCCTACGAGTCCTTCTCGTAGAAACATGACAAACTCGACATTCGAAGAATTAACAAAAGTCGCTCCTGAGAAATCATTATTAGTCAGTTTATCCAAAACAGGCGGTCGTAATAACCAAGGTAAAATTACCTGCCGCCACATTGGTGGAGGTCATAAACGCAAATATCGTGTGATTGACTTCAAACGTAATAAAGACAATATCCCAGCGGTTGTTAAAACTATCGAATACGATCCCAACCGCAATGCGAATATCTGCTTAGTCGTCTATGCGGATGGCGAAAAGCGCTACATCCTCGCACCAAAGGATGTGAAGGTCGGTTACAAGGTTATCTCCGGTGAAACCGCTGATATCATGCCTGGTAATGCCTTAAATCTCGGAAACATCCCTGAAGGTACCTTCATTCACAACATTGAATTAGTGCCTGGCAAGGGTGGACAACTCTGTCGTGCCGCCGGTGCCGCCGCCCAAGTGCTCGGTTCCGAAGGCAAATATGTCTTAGTGAGACTTGCTTCTGGTGAAGTGAGAAAAATTCTTAAGACCTGCCGTGCGACCATCGGTCAAGTCGGCAATGATGATTGGAACTTAATCAACATCGGCAAAGCCGGTAAAACAAGATGGTTAGGTACCAGACCAACAGTCCGTGGTTCTGTTATGAACCCGAATGATCACCCCCATGGTGGTGGTGAAGGTAAGTGTCCCGTGGGCCGTGATGCTCCACGTACACCCTGGGGCAAACGCGCTCTCGGTGTGAAGACACGTAACCAAAAGAAAGCCAGCGGCAAATTAATCGTCCGTCGCCGCAATGGTAAATAGAAGCAAAGGAGGAAAATGACATGGCAAGAAGTTTGAAAAAAGGCGCCTTCGTTGATGAATCATTAATGAAGAAAGTCGAAGCCTTAAACGCTGCAAACAAAAAAGAGATTGTGAAAACATGGTCTCGTCGTTCTACCATCTACCCATCATTTGTGGGTCACACCTTTGCGGTCTATAACGGTAGAGAACATATCACTGTCTATGTGACTGATGATATGGTCGGACATAAACTCGGCGAATTTGCTCCGACAAGAAAATTCACCGGACACACAGGCCACACCGCGGAAGACAAAGCCGCAGCGGCCAACAAATAGGAGGTATAACTGATGGCAGAAGAAAAGAAAGCCGCAGCGAAAAGCAAAAAGGCTGAAAAAGTCGAAGAAACCGCTGTTGTAGAAGAGCCAAAAGCTGCTCCTAAAAAAGCCAAAAAAGCTGAAAAGAAAGTCGAGACTCCTAAAAAGCCCATGCCCACCGAGGCCAGAGCGATTGCCAAAAACGTTCGCGTCACTCCTCGTAAAGCCAGACTCGTCATGGACTTAGTCCGTGGTAAGGATGTCAAAGACGCGCTCGGTATCCTTAATAATGTTAATCGCGCCGCCAGCGAGCCCGTGAAGAAACTTATTAAAAGTGCCGTCGCCAATGCCGTTAATAACTTCGGCATGGATGAAGAAAGCTTATATATCGCCCAAATCTGGGCCAATGATGGCTTAAGAATGAAAAGATACTTACCAAGAGCGAAAGGTTCTGCTTCTGGTTTAGTAAAGAGAAACTCCCACTTATATGTGGTAGTGAAAATGAGATAGGAGGAAAGCAAAATACTATGGGTCAAAAAGTTAATCCAGTAGGTATGCGTGTTGGTATCAACCGTGATTGGAATTCACGTTGGTATGCGAACGACAACGATTATCATGTGTTCCTCAACGAAGATATCAAAATTCGTCAATATCTCGAAAAGAACCTCAAAGATGCCTTACTATCACATGTCGAAATCGAAAGAACCAAAAATGACAAAGGCAATAACTTAGTTGTCTCCGTCTTCGTGGCTCGTCCTGGTGTCGTCATTGGACAAGAAGGCAAAAACATTAACAAACTCAAAGAAGAACTCGTCAAATTAACCGGAAATAAAGATCTCCGCATTGAAACTGTGGAAGTGAAAAACCCCGATTTAGACGCCACAATTGTCGCCCAAAGCATTGGCCAACAATTAGAAGCTCGTGCTTCCTTCAGAAGTGCACAAAAGAAAGCGATCCAAAGAGTGCGCAAAGCCGGTGCCAAAGGTTGCCGTACATTAGTATCTGGCCGTCTTGGTGGCGCGGATATCGCCCGTAGCGAAGGTTATAAAGAAGGTATCATTCCTCTTCATACTCTCCGCAGTGATATCGACTATGCTTGCTACCACGCTGCTACGCAATATGGCCGCTTAGGTGTCAAAGTGTGGATCTGCCGTGGCGAAATTCGTCCTGAGCTTGCGAAGAAAAAAGACGCGAAAGGAGAATAGTCATGTTACAACCAAAAAGAACAAAGTATCGTCGTCCTCATATCTTAAAATATGAAGGAAAAGCGACTTCCGGAACCACCGTGGCCTTTGGTGAATATGGCTTAGTCGCCTTAGAAGGTACATGGATTACCGCTCGCCAAATTGAAGCAGCTCGTATCGTCATGTCCCGTTATACCAAAAGAGGAGGAAACGTCTACATTCGTATCTTCCCCCAATTAGCCAAAACCAAGAAACCTGCCGAAGTTCGTATGGGTTCTGGTAAAGGTTCCCCAGAAGAATGGGTAGCTGTCGTCAAACAAGGCACTGTCATGTTTGAAATGAATGGCGTCGCGGATAACATCGCTCGTGAAGCGCTCCGCTTAGCCTCCTACAAGCTTCCCATCAAATGTAAAGTAGTCAAGAAAGGTGAGGAATAATTTATGAAAATTAATGAAGTTCGTGAATTAACAACGAGTGAATTAAAAGACAAATTATACTCACTCAAAGAACAACTCTTTGAACTCCGTAGAAAGAAAGCTGTCGGAGCTCTCGAAAGAGGCGAAGACGTGAGAGACGTCAGAAAAGATATCGCCCGCGTGAACTTAGTCTTACGCGAACGCGAAATCGCCGAAAATAAATAAGGAGGAAAATGTTCATGGAAAGAGAAGTTGCTGCTCGTAGAACAGTACAAGGTGTTGTCGTCAGCGATAAGAACGCCAAGACCATTGTCGTCCTTGTTGAAACGCATAAACGCCACGCCAAATATGGCAAACGTGTCAAATACGGTAAAAAATATTATGCGCATGATGAAAACGAAGTCGCCAAAGTCGGCGATACCGTCACCATCATGGAATGCCGTAAATTATCCGCTTTAAAACGTTTCAGACTCGTCAGCGTCGATAAGAAAGCTGAATTAACAGTCAAACAAGCTGAAGCGGAATTAAAAGCCGAAGAAATCGGCGAAACCACAGTCGAAGAAAAAGTAGAAGAAGTCAAAGTGGAAGAACCCGCTGAGAAACCTGCTACTAGAAAGGCTAGTGCAAAAAAAGAAGAAAAAGAAAAGGAGGAAGATAAGTAATGATCCAGAAAGAAACAAACCTTGTTGTCGCTGATAACAGTGGTGCACGTTCGGTTCGTGCTTTCACCCTCTATGGCGGTTCTTGGAAGAAATCCGCTACCATCGGAGACATCATTAAATGTGCTGTCAAAGATGCCATTCCTAACGGCAAAGTGAAAAAAGGCGATGTCGTTAGATGTGTCATTGTGAGAACAAAACACGCCATCAATAGACCAGATGGATCTACCATAGCCTTTGATGACAATGCTGTTGTTATTATTAATGATGATAACGCGCCTATAGGTACACGTGTCTTTGGACCTGTGGCTCGTGAATTAAGAGATAAGGGTCAAGAAGGATTCATGAAAATTGTCTCCTTAGCCCCTGAAGTGTTATAAGAAGGAGGAGACGTTCAATGAATTTACGTACTGGTGATAAAGTCGTCGTTATCGCAGGTCGCGATAAAGGCAAAGAAGGAACCATTCAAAAAGTGATTCCTGAATCCAACCGTGTCGTTGTTGAAGGTGTAAACCTCCGCAAAAAACACAAAAAACCAACCCAAGCTAACCCCGATGGAGGAATCGTGGAAATCTATGCTCCTATCGATGCCTCTAATGTCATGTTAGTGGACCCAAAAACGAAGAAACCAACTCGTATTGGTCACAAAGTCGTCAAGGGTAAAAAAGTCCGCTATGCGAAGAAAAGCGGCACCGTGTTATAAGGAGGAAAGAAAATATGGCATCCAAATTTGTTGTCAAGAAAACCAATACTGGTTATAACTTCCTTCTTGTTGCCACTAATGGACAACCGGTGGGAAGCTCCCAAGTTTATTCTTCCTTAGCCGCTGCGCAAGCGGGTTGCGAATCTGTTCGCAAAGCCTCTGAAGTCGCGGGTATCGAAGATCAAACATCCGAAGGTTTTGAAGAATTAAAAAATCCCAAATTTGTCGTTTATGTCGATAAAGCGGGTGAATTCCGTTTCCGTCTTCAAGCCTCCAATGGTCAAAATGTCTTAGCTTCTGAAGGATATACCACCTTAGCCGCCTGTAAAAATGGTTGTGCTTCCGTGGTGAAAAATGCCGCTAATGCTTCTATTGAAGTTTTAGAAGATGAAAAAGCGGAAAAACCTGAAGCTAAAGAAGAACCAAAGAAAGAAAAACCTGCCAAAGCTGAACCCAAAGCGGAACCTGCTCCTAAGGCGGAAGCCAAAGAAGAAAAACCCGCTCCTAAGAAAGCCGAAGCAAAACCAGCCAAAAAGTCTGGTAATGGTAATAAAAAAGCGAACATCGTCAACCGTTTACAAGTGAAATACGAAAACGAAGTGCGTAAAGCCTTATTAGAACAATTCCATTATTCTTCTACTATGGAAATCCCCGCACTCAACAAAATCGTCATTAACATCGGTGTTGGTGATGCCACACAAGACGGCAAACGTCTTGAAGAAGCGGTCGCGGAATTAACACAAATTTCCGGTCAAAAACCCGTTATTACCAAAGCTAAGAAATCAATCGCTGCCTTCAAATTAAGAGAAGGACAAGAAATTGGCTGTAAAGTCACATTAAGAGGTATCAGAATGTGGGACTTCTTCGATAAATTAGTCTCCATCTCCCTCCCCCGTGTGAGAGACTTCCGTGGCGTTTCTCGTAACGCTTTCGATGGTCGTGGAAGTTATACCCTTGGTATCAAGGAACAATTAATCTTCCCGGAAATTGACTATGATAAAGTCACAAAAGTGCGTGGTATGGATATCGTAATCGTTACCACCGCGAAAACCGATAAAGAAGCGTATGCCTTATTAGAATTATTAGGCATGCCCTTCCGTCGCTAGAAAGGAGAACGACAATGGCAAAAACTAGTTTAAAAGTTCGTCAATCTCGCCCACAAAAATATAAAGTGAGAGAATACACTCGTTGTGAACGCTGCGGTCGTCCCCATTCAGTGTATAGCAAATTCCATTTATGCCGTATTTGCATTAGAGAATTAGCCTATAAAGGTGAAATTCCCGGCATGAAAAAATCATCTTGGTAAGATAAGGAGGATATCGATTAATTATGATGACTGATCCAATTGCGGATATGCTCACACGCATTAGAAACGCAAACGCATTAAAATATGAATCTGTAAAGATGCCCTCATCCAAGATGAAAGTGGAAATCGCGAAGATTCTAAAAGAAGAAGGCTTCATCTCTGAATACAAAGTTCGTGGTGAAGTGAAAAAAGAATTAACTATCACTCTTAAATATGCCGAAGATGGCACCCGTGTTATCTCTGGCTTAAAGAAAATTTCTAAACCAGGCTTACGTGTTAACGTCGGTTGTGAAAAACTTCCTAAAGTTTTAAAAGGTTTAGGTATTGCTATTATTTCGACCTCCCAAGGTGTCATGACTGATGCAAAAGCCAGAACACTTGGTATCGGTGGTGAAGTAATCGCTTATGTCTGGTAGGAGGAAAATATATGTCTCGTATTGGAAATAAACATATCGTTCTCCCCGCTGGTGTGAGTGTGGAATTAAAAGAAAACGCGGCCTTAGTAAAAGGCCCCAAAGGTGAATTATTAGTGCCTGTTAATCATGGCATCACCGTCAAGGTCGAAGGCACCACCGTCATTTGTGAAAGAGCAAATGAACAAAAACAAATCAAACAAAACCACGGTACCACTCGTGCGAATATCGCTAATGCCGTTCACGGTGTCAGCGAAGGATTCAAAAAATCCTTAGAAATGAGAGGTATCGGTTATAAAGCCCAAATGAAAGGCAACGATGTCGAATTATGGGCCGGATATAGCCACACCGTGGTCATCACTCCTGATGAAGGAGTCAAAATCAGCTTACCATCCCCAACCGAAATCGTTTGTGAAGGTATTGACAAACAAGCCGTTGGACAAACCGCTGCTCGTATTCGCGAAGTGCGTAAACCAGAACCATATTTAGGTAAAGGTATTCGTTACAAAGGTGAATATGTGGCCACTAAAGAAGGTAAGCGCGCCGGCGCTGGTAAATAGAGAAAGGAGTTATTAGAATATGGTTACTAAACAAAGTAAAAATGTCGCTCGTAAAAGAAGACATGCTCGTGTAAGAGCCAAAATTTCTGGCACAGCCGAAACTCCCCGTCTCTGCCTCTACCGTTCCAACAAGAACATTGAAGCGCAAATTATTGATGATGTCGCAGGACGCACATTAGTGAGTTCCTCTTCCTTATCATTAAAGCTCGAGAATGGTTCTAATGTGGAAGCCGCCGCTCTTGTCGGTAAGGACATTGCTAGCAAAGCCCTTGCTGCGAAAATTGAAAAAGTGGTCTTTGACCGCTCTGGTTATGTCTATCATGGCCGTGTCAAAGCCCTTGCTGAAGCCGCTCGTGAAGCTGGCTTAAAATTCTAATGGAGGATATTGTAATGGAAGAAAAAGAAGTTGTCGTTGCTGAACAAGCAGCCACCGAAGCTCCCGCTACTGAAGCTCCAAAAGAACAAAATGGGGAACTTCGTCAAAAAGATGCTCGCGCTCCCCGTGGTGATAGACGCCCCAGAGGTGATCGCCGTGGTGAAAAACGTGAACGTCGTGATGAACCCAAAGAATTCGAAGAACGTGTAGTCTTCATTAACCGTGTCAGTAAGACCGTCAAAGGTGGTCGTCGTATGAAATTCTCCGCCCTTGTCGTCGTCGGTGACCACAAAGGCCGTTATGGCTTCGGTATTGGCAAAGCCGCTGAAGTCCCAGATGCCATTAAGAAAGCTAGCGAATCCGCGAAAAAAGATCTCCATAATATCGTCTTGGTGAAAGGTCAAACCATCTCCCACGAAATTATCGGTAAATGGGGTGCTTGTAGCGTCTTATTAAAACCAGCCCCAGAAGGTACTGGAATTATCGCTGGTGGTCCTGTGCGTGCGGTTTTGGAATTAGCCGGTGTCGAAAACGTCTGTTCCAAAGTCTATGGTAGTAGAGCGCCAATTAACATTGTCAGAGCTACCAACCAAGGCTTAATGAACCTCAAGAGCTACAAGGAAATGAAAGCCCTTCGTGGCAAAGAATAAAATCATCTTATTAAATATAAGAAAAAGAACAAGGAGGTGCACATATGAAACTATATGAACTTCAATCGACCGATGGAAGCCGTAAAGAGCATTACCGTAAAGGTAGAGGCTTAGGCTCTGGCAACGGTAAAACCGCTGGCAGTGGTCACAAAGGACAAAACTCCCGTAGTGGTGGCGGTGTCCGTTTAGGTTTCGAAGGTGGTCAATTACCATTATTCCGTGCCTTACCAAAGCGCGGATTTAAGAACGTCAATCATATCAGTTATGCTGTGATCAACGTGCAAGATCTCAATCGATTTGCCGATGGTACAGTGGTCTCCCCCGCATTGCTAAAAGAAACTGGTTTATTAACCAAGGAATATAATGGCTTAAAAGTGTTAGGTAATGGTCAATTACAAAAGAAATTGACTGTGCAAGCTAACGCCTTCAGCAAATCTGCGGAAAAGGCCATTAGTGATGCCGGTGGCAAAATTGAGGTGATCTAACTTTATGAAAAAAATCGCTTCGATCCTTAAAAATAAAGAAATTATGAATCGTATTTTGTTTACGATTCTCATCCTCTTTGTCTTCCGCATCGGAGCCCAAATTACAGTTCCGGGTGTCACATTAGGCGAAGATTTAAACAATTATTTGAATAATTCTTATGCCTTATCACTCATGAACTTGTTGGGTGGAGGAACCTTACAAAGCTTCTCCATCTTCGCCCTCGGCGTGAGTCCCTACATTACCGCGCAGATTATCGTGGAATTATTATCCACCGATGTCTTACCGGCCTTAACCGAACTCAAACGTCAAGGACAAAGCGGAAGAAAAAAGATTGAATTAGCCACTCGTTACTTAACATTAATGTTAGGTGCGGTTCAAGCCTATGGTATTATTCAAACCATGAAAACTAGCGACGCTATTTCCTTCCAAATGGCTTCGCAAGAATGGCTCACCTATATCTACATCATCGTCGTGATGATGGCGGGTTCCATGGTGGTTATGTGGCTCGGCGACAGAATTTCTGTCAAAGGTATTGGTAATGGTATCTCGATGATTATCTTTGCCGGTATCGTCTGCTCCTTACCAAGTCAAATTGGTAATGCCTGGAGCTTATGGGTATCTAACGTGGCCTTACAAGGACAAGATTCCGCGCGTATCGCTGGTATCTTCAAATTTATCCTTTATATCCTCGCTTACTTACTCATCATTGCGTTTGTCACATTTATCGAACTCTCAAAGAGAAAGATACCTGTGCAACACAGTGGCAAAGGCGGCGGCCAAACGCAATCCATGGCCCGCGCCAGCTTCTTGCCGATTAAGATTAACTCCGCTGGTGTCATTCCTGTCATCTTCGCCAGTTCCATCTTAATGGCACCGAGCGTTATTGTCGCATTCGTTGATGCTTCCCATTCTAACGATGCTTGGTTAAATATCTTCCAAACCAGCAAAATGGTGGATATGGGAGGTTGGTCAATGCCTTGGGGATTAATTATCTATATTATTCTTACCATCGCCTTTACCTTCTTCTATGCGAACATTCAAATTAATCCAGAACAACTAGCGGAAAACTTCCAAAAGAATGGTAGTTATATCCCTGGTATTCATACTGGTAATGAGACCGAACGTTATGTCCGTAAAGTCTTAAACCGCGTCACCTTCCTCGGTGCGATTGCCTTAGCCCTTATCGCGGCTTTACCACCTGTTCTCACTCTCACTGTCTTTAAGGACAATCCGAGCTTAGCTATTGGTGGTACAGGCTTAATCATCGTCGTTGGTGTGGCGCTTGAAGTCAACAACCAAATCGATGGCTTATTAGCTGGTAAGTCATTTGATGAAGTGGTGGCTAGTGGAGGGAGATAAAAATGAAGAAAAACATCATTTTAATGGGCCCTCCCGGTGCCGGCAAAGGCACTTTGGCCAAGCAACTGTTGAACGCTTTTCCCTTCGTTCATATCTCCACAGGTGATATGTTCCGCGAAGCCATCAAAGCGGGAACAGAATTAGGCAAATTAGCACAATCATATATTGATAAAGGAGACTTAGTTCCTGATGAAGTCACCATCGGCTTAGTCAAAGAACGTCTCTCCCAAGATGATTGCGCGAATGGATTCATGTTAGATGGATTCCCAAGAACCATTCCCCAAGCGGAAGCTTTGGAAAAAATCTGCCAAGAAATCCAACGTCCAATCGACGCTGTGGTGAATCTCGATTGTGACGATAAAGAACTGATTAGGCGTATCTCTGGTCGCCGTGTCTGTAAGAATTGTGGCACCCCCTATCACATCATTACCATGAAACCAAAAGTTGAAGGTATTTGTGATAAATGTGGTGGACCTCTCTTCCAAAGAGCGGATGATAATGAAGAAGCCTTAAAAGTTCGTTTAGATCACTATGTTCACAGCACTAAACCTCTTCTTGATTTCTATCAAGAGAAAGGCTTATTAGAGAATTTCAATTCTTTAAAAGGCAGTGAACTATTATTCGATGAAGTCCGTCTATATCTTGGAAAATAAAACATGGTTAGTATCAAATCCGCACGTGAAATAGAGCTGATGAAACAAGCGGGAAAAGTCGTTGGTTTAGTCTTTCAAACTTTAGAAAAACAGATCCATCCTGGCATGTCCACTTGGGAAATCGATGAAATTGTCGAAGAGACAATGCTCGCTAATGACTGTATTCCTTCGGAAAAAGGATATTATGGTTACCCCGCGAGTGCTTGTGTTTCCGTCAATGAAACTTTATTACACGGTATTCCTTCAAAGAAAATTATCATTCGTGAAGGCGATATCGTCAGTGTGGATATTGTTGCTAATTACCATGGTTACCATGCTGATGCGTGCCGTACCTTCAAGGTCGGCACCGTCACGGAACGGGCCTCTCGCCTTGTGGATACCACGAAAGATTGCTTCTTTGCGGCGATTAAATTAATTAAGCCGGGTGTCCACTTAGGTGATATCAGCCATTTTATCCAAGAATATATCGAATCTCGTGGTTATAATGTGGTTCGCGAATATACCGGTCACGGTATTGGTAGCCACATGCACGAAGACCCCAACATTCCTAATTATGGGAACCCTGGAACCGGAATTATCTTACAAGAAGGCATGGCGCTCGCCATTGAGCCAATGGTGCTGGAAGGCAAAAAAGATGTCCGCGTTCTCGGCGATGGGTGGACAGTGAAAAGTCGTGATGGTAAATTGACTTGTCACTATGAAAACACCCTCATTGTCACCCATGATGGTTATCAAATAATCACGATGTATGAAGGAGAACAATAACCAATATGTCCAAACAAGATGTCATCGAAGTGCAGGCGGTCGTGAAAGAGTGTTTACCTAATGCAAACTTTAAGGTACAACTCGAAAACGGCGTCGTAATTCAGGCCACCGTTTCTGGAAAAATCCGTATGAATTACATACGCATTCTCCCAGGTGATAGAGTTACGGTAGAAATCTCGCCTTATGATTTAACACGGGGCCGCATAACATTTAGATTCAAATAGAATCATTTAGGAGGAAAAAACTTATGAAAGTCAGACCCTCAGTCAAACCCATCTGCCCCAAGTGCAAGGTGATTAAAAGAAATGGCAAAGTGATGGTCATTTGTGTCAATCCCAAGCACAAGCAGAGACAAGGTTAAGGAGGAAATAGAATATGGCACGTTTAGTTGGTGTAGATATTCCTAATGACAAACCAGTCAAAATTTCCATTACCTATATCTATGGTATTGGAAGACATACGGCAGAAATCATCTGCCAAGATGCCAAAGTTGATGGCATGATCCGTGTGAAAGATTTAACGGATGATCAACTCGCCGCGATTAGAAATGAAATCGCGAAATACAAAGTGGAAGGTGATCTCAGACGTGAAGTCGCTTTAAACATCAAACGTTTAACCGAAATTGGCTGCTACCGCGGTCAACGTCATAGAAGAGGATTACCAGTCCGTGGTCAAAGAACCAAAACAAATGCGCGTACCCGTAAGGGTCCACGTAAGACCATCGCCAATAAGAAGATGGCCCCACAAGGTTAATGAAAGGAGAAGAGAATTTTTATGGCACAAAAAACCAATACCCGTAAAAAGAAAGTCAAACGCTCATTTACTAAAGGCGTGGCTCACATTCATTCCACTTTCAATAACACCATCGTCACCATTTGTGATGAACAAGGTAATGCCTTAAGTTGGTCTAGCGCTGGTGCTATGGGCTTCAAAGGAGCCAAAAAATCCACCCCATTTGCTGCGATGCAAGCTGCGGAAGCGGCTGGCAAAGCTGCTTATGATCAAGGTATCCGTCAAGTTGACGTCGATGTCAAAGGACCTGGCCCCGGTAGAGAAGGTGCTATCCGTTCTTTAGCGGTCGTGGGATTACAAGTGTTAAGTATTGTTGATACAACACCTATTCCTCACAATGGCTGCCGCCCACCCAAACGCCCAAGAGGCTAATTACTTTAGGAGGTAATAATAATGAAAATCGCAAATCCTTTTGAAAGATTTGGTATTACCCAAGCAGATTATGACGGAAATGAAAATTATGGTCGTTTCGTCATTGAACCCCTCGAAAGAGGTTTTGGCTTAACCATTGGTAATGCTTTAAGAAGAGTCTTACTCTCCAGCTTACCAGGCGCGAGCTTATACGCTGTGGAAGTCGAAGGTGCTCGTCACGAATTCACCGCTCTTCCAGGTGTGGAAGAAGATGTCACTAGCATCATCTTAAATTTAAAAGACCTCGTCTTACGTATTGATCCCAGCGAAGAAGGCAACAAGAGATTAGAAATCAAAGTGGAAGGCCCTCATGTCGTCACTGGTGCGGATATTATTTGCCCCACAGGTGTGGAAGTGGTCAATCCCGATGTCATCATTGCTAATGTTGTCGAAGGTGGCTCTCTCCATATGATTTTACACGCTCGTAATGGTCGTGGTTATGTCACTGGTGAACAAAATAAAGTCATCCATTCTGGTCTCCAATTAGGGGCTATTGCCACCGATAGTAATTATTCTCCTGTGAGAAAAGCTAATTACACCGTCGATAATACCCGTGTTGGACACGATTCCCGCTTTGACAAATTAACGGTTGAAGTCTGGACTGATGGTTCCATTCTCCCACAAGAAGCCTTAGCGATGTCCGCCAAGATTCTCATTGATCACTTCAATAAATTCTTAGATGTCGCCGATATCACTCGCGATATCAACATCGAAAAAGATGAAGTCCAAGTGGAAGAAAACAAATACGAAAATATCACCATTGAAGAACTCGATCTCTCTGTCCGTAGTTATAACTGCTTAAAAAGAGCGAGTATCCAAACTGTCTTGGAATTAACTGAGAGAACCGAAGAAGATATGATGAAGGTGAAAAACCTCGGTAAGAAATCTTTGAAAGAAATCAAAGAAAAACTCGCCGCGATTGGTCTCTCATTTAGAGACTTTGAATAGGAGGAAAGTTTATGCCAGCACAAGGAAGAAAAAATGTTCATGGTAAAACCGGTGTCAGATTCAAAGCCGCTTATACCAAGAGCAAATACGAAAATATGCTTCGTAATGTCGTCACTGATTTAATTTTAAAAGGTCATGTTAAAGTGACCGCAGCGACTGGCAAAGATGTCGTTAAAGAAGCTGATAGATTAGTCACATTAACCAAAAAAGAAGATGTGATGAATGCGAAAAGACAAGCCGCTAGATTTGTGAGAAACATCAACAATGAAAACGGTAGTTCCGCTCTTGATGTCTTATTTAACGAAATTGGTCCCAAGATGAAAACCCGTAATGGTGGTTATACCAGAGCCTTAAAACTCGGCAACCGCCGTGGGGATGATGCCCCCATCGTCTTAGTGACCTGGGTTGAATAATCCAAACATATTAGTCCCACATCATAAAGGTGTGGGATTTTTATTTTATTTGTAAAAGAATATAATAAGTAGCGGAGAATCCAAATATGGTTTATAAAAAAGTCTTATTAAAAGATATTGATGAAAGAATAACAGATGAAAATATTTCTTTAAGAATTTATATATCGGAAAGAAATGAAAGTGTCTCTTTAAGACCTGGTATGTTAGTGTGTCCCGGTGGTGGATATTCTTATTGTTCACCCAGAGAGGCGGAAATTGTTGCTTTTCGGTTCCTTAGCGAGGGATTTAACTGTTTTGTGCTTAATTATTCATTAAACCAAAAATATCCCGCTCCACAGGCCGATTTGGCGATAGCTATCTCTTATATCCGTCAGCATGAAGAAGAATTTGACCTTATTCCTCACTCTTTATCCTTAGTGGGCTTTTCCGCTGGCGCCCATTTAGCGGGTTCATATGCCTATTTATATAAAGAATTAGGCGAATCATTAAATCTAGATATTAATTTATTAAAACCATTCTCTTTAGTGCTTGGTTATCCAGTAGCCACTACCTTATTACCGACACATGGTGGAAGTCGCGACATTATTACCGGTGGAGATCCTCTTTTATTAGAAAAATTAGATATTGTTAAAAATGTCAAAGAAAATTATCCCCCGACATTTATTTGGACTACCAAGGATGATAGTGTGGTGCCATACACTAATTCAACATTATTAGATGAAGCATTAGAAAAAAATCATGTTCCTCATGAGTTCATCCTTTATGAAAGTGGATGGCATGGCGGATCATTAGTCAATCGTTCTTGTTATCAAAAAGAAAACATTACGGAAAAGATGAAAGATATTCGTGATTGGGCCTCCTTAGCCACCGACTTCATCTTTAATCAATTAGATAAAAGATAAACAAAAAGTTCTAGCGGTGAAACTAGAACTTTTTATTTGCATAAGTTATCTCAATACTTTCAATTTTCTTCAATACTTCGCAATACTTTATAATACTTCGCAATACTTCGCAATACTTTTTTCCTAATAAAAAACTAGGCTTTTTGGCCTAGTCTATATCTATTTATTGTTTACAATATCTAATAGATTTTCGTATAACGCTAATCGGGTTAATAACCCCACACCGCCAGGGACAGGTGTTTGTCTTAATACTGGTAAATCTGGGATAGCGTCACCATGTAAGCCGGTTTCATCTCTTGAAATACCAACATCAACGATTGTAGCGTCTTTCTTATATTTGAATCTATTATCTAAGAAACCCGCTTTTCCAATGGCTACCACAATGATGTCAGCGTTTTCAATGAATCTAGCCATATCTTCGGGAGAAGTTTTGCTATGAACAACGGTCACGTTTGCGCTTTCATTGAGCAATAATTTAGCCATGGGGCGACCGACGATATTGCTTCTTCCAATAACTAAGGCATTTTTACCTTGAATTTGCACGTTTTCAGCATGTAAATAATTCATTACACCTTTAGGAGTGCAAGGCGCTAATTGACTTAAAGGATGGAAACCATCGACATCTTTTTTAGGTGAAACCGCTAATTTGACTTTTTCTTCACTGATTTGTTTTGGCAAAGGCATTTGCACAATAAAGCCATCGACGGAATCATCATTATTTAATTTTTCAATGAAAGACAATAATTCTTCTTCACTGGTATCAATAGGAAGTTTTTCTAATGTTGCCACGACACCTAATTCATCAGCGTCTTTTAATTTACCTTTAACATAGGCATTACTCGCCGCATCTTCATTTAATTGCACGATAGTGATATGGGGTTTTCTTTCCATACCATCAATAAGTGTTTTAATTTCTTCTTTTCTTTGTTTAACGTATTCTTTTATAGTCATAATCAACAAACTCGATTTCTGGTAATCTACCGGTATATTGTCTGATTTTTACACCCGCTAAATTGAGCATTTTTAAAGAAGCTTGGACGCCAGTGGTGTCTTTGTATTTATTTTCGACATAAACAATTTCTTTAATACCTGTTTGAATGCAAGCTTTGGCGCATTCATTACAAGGGAAAAGAGTGACATATAATGTCCCATCTTTGACTGAAGAACCATTTCTCGTATTTAGTATCGCATTGAATTCTGCGTGGCAAACATATAAATATTTGCTATCTAATCCTTCCCCTTTGTTCCAAGAAAGTTCTTCTTCTGGTAAACCCGCAGGCATACCATTATAGCCAATACTGACCACTTTGTGATTAGCATCGACAATACACGCTCCGACTTTGGTGTTGGGATCTTTGCTACGCATCGCTGAGAGCGCAGCGATACCCATAAAATATTCATCCCAAGAAATATTGCTTTTCATATTGTCTCCATTTTAGCAAACCAATTTATCTTTAGATATAGATATTTGTCATAATCTTATAAATACTTATTAAAAGTATGTATAATAATTGCGTATGTCAAATGATTTTGTCGGATTAGATAAGCTATCACTATTAGATTACACAGATAGAATGTCATGTGTTCTTTTTGCCAAACCATGCAATTTCCGTTGCCCATTTTGTCATAATGGACTCACGGTTTTGGAAAGTGAAGAAATGGGTAGAAGTGATGGATTATCTCAAATTAAGAAAAGGGATGCTTGATGCCGTGGTGGTTTCTGGTGGAGAACCCACTTTATTACCTGGCCTTATTGATAAACTAAGAGATATCAAATCTTTAGGTTATGAAATTAAATTGGACACAAATGGTACAAACCCAGAATTAGTGAAAGAATATATTGATTTTGGATTGATAGATTATGTGGCGATGGATATTAAAAATTCGGAAGAGAAATACCCTCTTGCTTCCGGAATTAAAACAGTACCTATGGATAAAATCAAACAATCTATCAACTTATTAATAACTTCCGGAATTCCTTATGAATTTCGCACAACATTAGTGGATGAATTCCATAAAATCGAAGATATGGATGGCATTGGTCAATTAATTAAAGGCGCAAAAATCATCTATCTACAAAAATTTGTGGATCGTGATAGTTGCATCCAACAAGGCTTCCATGAGGTTAATGAAGAAACCGCAAATAGATTTAAAGAAATATTATTGAAATACGTTGATAAAGTGGAATTAAGAGGATATTAAGAAAACCCCGCAAAAATGCGAGGTTTTTCTTATTCATAATGTGTCCACATACGAATAATAACTACTACGTTTTCTTTTTTTCTTATTTCGTATACTAATCTATGTTGTGTATTAATCCGCCTAGAATAAACATTTTCAAACCCATAGAGTTTTTCGTATGAAGGTGGTGTTTCAAAAGGATTTTGTTTCAATAATTCTATTAAAGCCTTAGCTTTCTTTAGCAAGGTGGGGTGTTGCTTTAGTTTATCATAATCTTTATAAGATTGTTTAGAATAAACTATTTCCATGGTGGTTCTTTAGAAAATTCAGAAGTCGGAGTATTAACCGCCTTTTCAATATCCTCGTAAACACCTTTGACACCCGCCAAATAGAGAGACTCAATGAGATTATTAAAATCATCCTCGCTCAAAAGAATGACATTTCCATCTTTTGTACTGATATTCACAATATCATTGTATCTAATACAAGAAGAGGCTAATTTGTACAATTCATTTCTCGCGTTGCTAATATTTAAATTAATCATCTTTTGTCCTCCTTTCGCTTATATTATATCGTACGAAATAACGTACGTAAACTGTTTAATAAAAAACACATAGTTTTTTTGTTACTATGTGTCTTTATTTATCTTGTTCTTAAGTATCTATCAACGCTCACTGCAGCGACAGATGCATCGCCTAATGCCGTACTAACTTGTCTAACGGTTTTTTCACGGCAATCACCGATAGCAAATATTCCAGGTTCACGTGTACTCATATTGACATCGGTAATGATAAATCCTTTTTCGTTTAAATTGACAATATCTTTAAATGGCTCGTTATGAGGGATTTGACCAATCGCGATGAAGACACCTTCGGTGTTAACCACTAATTCGGAATCATCTTTATTGGAATGAAATCTCAATCCTTCAAGATGATCAACACCGATAAATTCTTCAAGATTCACTTCATAAGTGATATCAATCTTGTCATTATTAAGCACTCTATCAATGAGGATTTTATCCGCAAAAAGCCTATCAAATAAGCAATACATATGTACCTTTGTGCAGTAATTGGATAGTAATAAGGCATATTGTAATGCTGTATTGGCGTCACCAATAATGGATATTTCTTTGCCTTTATAGAAGGCTCCATCACAGACAGCGCAATAGGAGATACCTTTACCGACAAATTTTTCTTCTTTTGGTAAACCCATCGCGCGGTGACTGCATCCAGTGGCGATAACAACGGCTTTGCTTTGGTAAGTATCAAAGGAAGTAATTACTTCAAAATTGCCATCATCATTCTTTTTGATTTTAGCGACTTCGCCTAATTCAAATTCGGCGCCTAAATCGGTGATTTGTTCAAATAATTGATCAGAAAATTCCATACCGGAAATCGATTTGATGCCAGGGATATTTTCAATACGGGGAGAGGTGGCCATTTGCCCACCAAAGGCTTCTTTTTCCAAGATTAAAACGCTGCGCCCACTTCTCAATAAATTGAGAGCGGCGCCCATTCCAGCTGGGCCTCCTCCAATAACGATGACATCAAACATAATAATTAGGCTCTACTTTCAATATATCCTTTGATGTTACTAGCGTTTTCAAAAGCTTCAAAGCCTTCTTCCGTTGGCACTAATAAAGTGGGAGCTTTATGAACGTTATATTTCTTTGTTAAATCAGGATTTTCTTCGGCATCAATAACTTTATATTTAATGCCAGCTTTATCTAAAAGCATCTTCGCCATTTTGCAGTTTGGGCATGTTTTGGTGGCGAATAATGTGATTTCTTCTAATGATTGTTCAATCACTTGTTCAACAACGGCTTCTTCACTTAAAACAGCGTGGCTTAAAACAGAAGTTTCAGGGATATAAGTTTTTCTATTTCTGAATTCTTCTGATTTACCATCATTCCAGTTAGCGACTGGTCTATAGTAACCTGTAATACGGGAATAGACTTCGGTTCTTTGACCACATTGTGGACAAATATATTGTTCGCCATCTAAGTAACCATGATCTTTACAAACAGAATATGTGGGGGACATGGTGTAATAAGGAATGTGATAATTTTCCGCGATTTTTCTCACTAAATTCATACAGGCTTTCCAAGAAGGTAATTTTTGTCCGAGGAAGGTATGGAAAACGGTACCAGAAGTATAGAGAGTTTGTAAGCCATCTTGAATATCAAGGGCCTTGAAAACATCATCGGTGTAACTGACTGGTAAGTGAGAGGAATTGGTGTAATAAGGTGTACGACCATTTTCACTCGCGGTGATGATATCGGGATATCTTTCTTTATCGTGTTTGGCTAAACGATAGGCGGTGGATTCAGCAGGAGTGGCTTCAAGGTTATATAAATCACCGTATTGTTCTTGGTAATCAGATAATCTTTCTCTCATGTGATTTAAAACATCTTTGGTGAATTTAACCGCTTCGGGATGAGTTAAATCTTTTCTAATCCATTTAGCGTTTAAGCAACATTCGTTCATACCCACTAAACCAATCGTGGAGAAGTGATTATTGAAGGTACCTAAATATCTCTTTGTGTAGGGATATAAGCCCGCTTCTAACATTTTGGTAATGACATTACGTTTGATTTTCAAACTTCTCGCGGAAAGATCCATGATTCTATCTAATCTTTCATAGAAGTCTTTTTCATCTCTAGCTAAATAACCTAAACGTGGCATATTGATAGTGACCACACCAACGGAACCAGTGGATTCACCGGAACCGAAGAAACCACCAGATTTCTTTCTTAATTCACGTAAGTCGAGTCTTAAACGGCAGCACATACTTCTCACGTCACTTGGTTCCATATCGGAATTGATGTAGTTGGAGAAATATGGTGTTCCGTATTTCGCGGTCATTTCGAATAATAATTTATTATTTTCCGTTTCTGACCAGTCAAAAGTTTTGGTAATAGAATAGGTGGGGATGGGGTACTGGAAACCACGTCCGTTCGCGTCACCTTCAATCATAATTTCGATGAAGGCTTTATTGACC
Organism: uncultured Bacilli bacterium; assembly: GCA_905236715.1. Taxonomy (GTDB): domain Bacteria; phylum Bacillota_I; class Bacilli_A; order RFN20; family CAG-826; genus RUG13091. The sequence goes on from CAJOMQ010000016.1 coordinate 46,059, forward strand.
ATCGCCATTTCTTTGACACAATCTTTATATTTGAAATCTAATTCTTCACCACCAACGATACAGTTGAGTTCCGCTAAATCGTTAGGAACGACCCAGTCTAAGGTAATGTTAGTGAAAGGAGCTTGTGTACCCCATCTAGAAGGTGTGTTAACACCATAGACGAAGGATTGGATACATTGTTTGACTTGCTGATATGTTAAGTTATCTTTTTTGACAAATGGTGCTAAATAAGTATCAAAGCTGGAGAAAGCTTGGGCACCTGCCCATTCATTTTGCATAATGCCTAAGAAATTAACCATTTGATAGCAAAGAGTGGATAAGTGTTTAGCAGGAGCGGAAGTGATTTTACCAACGACACCGCCTAAACCTTCTTGGATTAATTGTTTTAATGACCAACCAGCACAGTAGCCAGTAAACATTGATAAGTCATGGATGTGAATATCAGCGTTTCTATGGGCTTCCGCGATTTCGGGATCATAGATTTCACTTAACCAATAGTTGGCGGTCACCGCGCCGGAGTTAGAAAGAATCAAACCACCGACAGAATAGGTCACTGTGGAATTTTCTTTCACACGCCAGTCACTGACTTTGATGTAATTATCAATAACTTTCTTATAGTCTAAGTTTGTCGCTTTTAAATTTCTGATTTCGGTTTGTTTTTGACGATAGAGAATGTAGCATTTAGCCACATCGACATATCCCGCTTGAATCAAAACGACTTCTACGGCATCCTGTATATCTTCGATATCAACAATATCGTTTTTGACTTTTTTCGCAAATTCCGCTGTCACTCTTAAAGCTAACATTTCGATAATGTCAGGATTGGTGAATTTATGTTCGGCAGCGAAAGCTTTTTCAATAGCAGCTTCAATTTTTTTGACGTCAAACTGCTGAATAGCGCCATCTCTTTTTTTAACACTTAACATAAAAAGCTCTCCTTGTTTGGTGATAGAAAAACATCATGAATGAGGTCGATGTTTTTAATGATAATTATCCACGCTAATAATCTCTCCTTAAAAGCGGGTGAGTAAATAATATATAAATATAGATATGACTTACAAGCAAAATGCTTAAAAAATTATACACTGTCTAAAATTGCTAAATTTCTAGTTGTCAAAAGGTCTATTTTGTCGTTGTCCTACAATCATTATTTTGTCGTTTTTATTGATTATTTTTTTATCTTGAATTCAGCAAGAAAAAAGACCGAATAATAAAAAAATCAAATGAATTTAGTTTACTAATATTGTGGGAAAGAATAATTTTGTTCCTTAACCTAAAAATGAAAACTTCCAGAAAATGACCTCTTATTTGGTTTCAAAAAATAAAATTAAATGGTAGATAGCTCATTAAGAAGCAATCATTCTATTGATGGATATATCTATATATAAAACCTAATAAATATTATAATAAGAACAGATTACATGCCCTTTATTAAATACGGAGAAAACAAATGTACAAGATTATCACTAAGAAGTTTTTAAATCCGACAGTCGTACAAATGGAAATTGAATCTCTATTTGTGGCCAAAAAAGCCAAACCTGGCCAATTCATTATTTTACGTGTGGATGAAGATGGAGAAAGAATTCCCTTAACAGTTGCTGGTGTTGACCCTATTAGAGGAACCACCAAAATTATTTTCCAAGTCGTAGGCGCCACAACGGAAAAATTAAAACATAAAGAAGAAGGCGAATATATCAGTGACTTTGTCGGACCTCTAGGTGTACCGACACATGTTGAAGGCATTAAAAGAGTATGTATTATCGGTGGTGGTGTAGGCTGCGCGATTGCGATGCCTGTGGCCCAGGAATTTCATCGCTTAGGCGCAAACGTCACATCAATTATCGGATTCCGTAATAAAGATTTATTAATTTTAGAAGATGAATTTAAAGAAGCTAGTGATCGTTTAATGGTCATGACTGATGATGGCTCTTATGGTCGTCATGGTAATGTCACTGTTCCTTTAAAAGAAATGTTAGAAGAAGATCCCAATCAATTTGATTTAATTATCACAATTGGTCCTCTTATCATGATGAAATTTGTTGTTCTAACCGCTAAACCATTTAATGTTCCGGTGACTGTCAGCATGAATCCCATCATGATTGATGGTACTGGTATGTGTGGTGGTTGTCGTTTATCTTTAGTGCAAGATGGCAAACGCGTGATGAAATTTGCCTGTGTTGATGGGCCAGACTTCAATGGTTATGAAGTTGATTTTGATGAAGCCATGAGCAGAAGCCGTCAATATTATGATTTTGAAAGACATGCGCATGAAGAAACATGCAATCTCTTCCAAAAGGAGGTCAAATAATATGCCGAACATGACTCCCAAAAAACATGAAATGCCCACACAAGAACCACAGATTAGGGCCACTAATTTCTTAGAAGTCGCTACTGGATATACCGAAGAAATGGCTATTTCAGAAGCCGAAAGATGTCTACATTGTCCCACCAAACCATGTGTCAGTGGTTGCCCTGTTCATATCAATATCCCCGAATTTATTGCTCGTATAAAAGAAAAAGATTATGAAGGTGCTTATCAAATCATTTCACAATCTTCATCTTTGCCCGCGGTATGTGGACGCGTTTGTCCACAAGAAAGCCAATGCGAATGTTTGTGCATCCGTGGTAAAGGTGTCTTACCGAAAAAAGATGAAAATGGGCAAATTGTTAAGGATGAAAATGGCAAAACTATTATGGTGCCATCAGAATCTGTTGGCATTGGTAGATTAGAAAGATTTGTGGCTGATTATCATTTAGCAAATAATAAAGAAAAACCTGTAAAACCCACGCCAAATGGTCATAAAGTAGCGGTTATTGGTAGTGGACCTTCTGGTTTAACATGCGCTGGTGATTTAGCTAAATTAGGTTTTAAAGTTACTATCTTTGAAGCCTTACATGTTGCGGGTGGTGTTTTAGTATATGGCATCCCTGAATTCCGTTTACCAAAAGATATTGTTTCTAAAGAAGTGGAAAATCTTAAAGCATTAGATGTTGATATTCAAACTAATGTCGTCATTGGCCGTACTTTAACTATCGACGAATTATTTGCGGATGGATATGAAGCTGTCTATATTGGTTCCGGAGCCGGTTTACCTAAATTTATGAATATTCCTGGTGAAGGATTAAAAGGTGTTTTATCCGCGAATGAATTTTTAACCAGAATCAATTTAATGAAAGCTTATAAAGGTCATTCCGATACACCGGTATCACATAGTAAAAAAGTAGCGGTTATCGGTGGCGGTAATGTCGCGATGGACGCTGCCAGGAGCGCTCGAAGATTGGGTGGAGATGTGACTATTATCTATCGTCGTACCAGAGCCGAGCTTCCCGCCAGAGCTGAGGAAGTAGAACACGCAATTGAAGAAGGTATTAATTTTGCTTTCTTAACCAATCCTATTCGTATTAATGGCGATGAAAACGGATGTGTGAAGTCTTTGACTTGTATTAAAATGGAATTAGGTGAACCCGATGCTTCTGGTCGTCGCCGCCCGGTTGAAATCGCTAATAGTGATTTTGATCTCGAAGCAGATGAAGTCATTATGTCGCTAGGCACCAGTCCCAACCCATTAATTAAATCCACAACCGAAGGATTAGAAACACAGAAATGGGGAGGCATTATTGCCGAAGAAGAAACCGGATTAACTTCTCGCCCACATGTTTATGCTGGTGGCGATGCGGTGACTGGCGCCGCCACAGTGATATTAGCTATGGGTGCAGGTAAAAAAGCGGCCGCTGCTATTGCGAAAGATTTATTGAAAGAATAATGAAATTTTATTTAAGCGCAAAAAACGAAGAAAATGTTGAATTAGTCAAGCAATGCCTTTCCAAAATAGGGGAAGTTGTTTCTACTATTTCCGATTCTGACATGATTATCTCTATCGGTGGAGATGGCACTCTTTTACGCGTGGGTAAATTGGCAATCGCAAACGACAAACCAATCGTTGGCATCAACGCGGGACACCTTGGTTATTTGTGTGCTTTTAAGATTGAAGAAATTAATCATTTAGAATTAAGCGATTTTGTTAATCTAAAAGAAACCAAAAGAACATTACTTGAATATGACGGACATATCGCTATTAACGATATTTGTGTTTTAAAAAATAATCCTGTGCAATCAATTGAAGTAGAAGTAAAAAATATCGCTTCTTGGAAAGGTGATGGGGTCATTATTTCCACAGCGACTGGGTCTTCTAGTTATAATCAAGCCGCAGGCGGGCCATTATTAGAACCAGAGTCATCTTCTTTAGTTGTCACACCTATTTGTCCACATTTTTCTAACGAAGGATATCGCGTCGTGGATGAAGAAGAAATATATCTCAATGTTTCATCAAGAACCCCAGCGATATTATCTTGTGATAATGAAGTCTTGGGGCCTATTTCAGGAGATATTACTATTAAAAAATCCGCAAAATATCTTCGGTTAATGAGTAAATAAAACGAGGAATCAATTAGAAATTGGTTCCTTTTTATAGACAACTAACCTCTATTAAGACTAAAATTGAAAAGTGCCAAAGATAGGCTCAGTGATTATGAATATTAAATTATATAATTCCTTATCAAATTCTTTAGAAGAATTTAAACCATTACACGATGGCAAAGTATCCATGTATGTCTGTGGACCGACAGTTTATAACTATCCTCACATTGGTAATATGCGTCCCGTGGTGGTTTTTGATACACTCCGTCGCTTCTTAACATATATCGGATATGATGTGACCTATGTTTCTAATTTTACCGATGTCGATGACAAAATCATCAAAGCGGCGCAATTAGAAAATAAAAGCGAAAAAGAATTAACGGAATTTTATATTACCCAATTTAAAAATGTCACACGTTTAATTGGTAGTAATCTTCCCAATATCACCCCAAAGGTCACTGAATATATTGATAAAATTATTTCCTATATTGATGCGCTAGTAAAACTAGATGCAGCGTATGTTGTTGATGGAGATGTTTATTTCCGTGTGAGCAAGATTAAAGATTATGGTGCTTTATCCGGAATTAACACCGAAGATTTGATCGCTGGTGCTCGTGTCGAAGAAAATAGCAAAAAAGAATCTCCCTTAGATTTTGCTTTATGGAAGAAAACTGATGTTGGTATTAATTGGGATTCTCCATGGGGAAGAGGAAGACCAGGATGGCACACCGAATGTTGCGTGATGATTGATACCATTTTCCCAGAACATATTATTGATATCCATGGTGGTGGCTATGATTTAAAATTCCCGCATCATGAAAATGAAATAGCCCAAGCTAGTGCGATGCACGGCAATAAAATTGCCCATTATTGGATGCACAATGCCTTTATTAATTTTGGTAATGAAAAGATGTCCAAGAGTTTGGGTAATGTCATTTACGCGAAAGATATGATTGAACAATATGGTGGACCTGTCACCCGTTTAGTGATTTTATCTGCCCATTATCGTCAACCAGTGAATTTTACAGAAGACACGATTAAAGCGGCTACTCAAGAAATCAATAAAATGCAAATGGCCTATAAACAAATGGCCCTCAAATTACAAATTAATAATGTTGATTTAGATAAAGGAAAACCATTGATGGAACCTTTTTTAGCGGCGTTAAGTGATGATTTAAATACCGCGAATGCGTTGATGGAATTATATAACGTCATTAAAGAAGCCAATCAATTATTAAGAAATAAAGATGCTGATTTAAATAGACTAAATGATTTATTTAAAACACTTACTGATATGTTCAATATTTTAGGTCTAGATATTAATTATGTGACACTATCAGAAGAAGATAAGAAATTATATCAAGAATATCTCGACGCGAAAAAAGAACAAAATTACGCAAAAAGTGATGAAATAAGGACACTTTTAAGCAATAAAAACATCCTATAATATTGAGGATTTTATGGAAAAGAATTTTAATAACCTCATATACGGGAGAAACCCCATACGTGAAGCCATTCTTGCTAAAAAGGTCAAAAAGATTTATTTATCTAATTCTTTTTCCCATGCGGAAATCTTGCTGTTAGTGGAACAAAGTCATGCCCCTATTGTGAAAGTAAGTAATGCCGATTTAGATAAAATGTGCAACGGAGTTCATCAAGGTATCGCTGCGGAGATTAAAGATTATGAATATTATTCTTTCGATTCAATTCTCCAAATTGCCAAGAAAAAAGAAAAACCTGTTATTGTCCTGTTGGATGGTATTAATGATACCCACAACTTAGGTGCTATTTTGCGATGCTGTGATATTTTTGATGTGGCTGGCGTGGTGATGGGAAAACACAATCAAGTGCCATTAAATGCGACGGTAGCCAAATCTTCGGCGGGAGCAATTAATTATGTTCCGGTTTGTTTGGTTAATAACTTAAATCAAGCAATCACCAAATTAAAAGAGGAAGGATTTTGGATCGTCTCCACAGATGGAAGTGGTAAAACTAACTATCAAGACCTTGAATATGATTTTAAGGTTGGCTTAGTTATCGGTAGTGAAGGGCAGGGAGTTTCTCCTCTAGTGCTCAAAAATTCAGATTTCATTGTCAAAATTCCTCAATATGGTCATGTTAATTCTCTCAATGCTTCCGTTGCCGCGGGAATATTGCTGGCGAAAATTAGACAATAAGTTATGAGGCCTCCCGAGAAAGGAGGCTTTTTTCATGAAAAGAAACATGGATCTTTATGATGAAGATCTGCTTTTGCTCATGCATCAAGGGAATATCAGTGCATCGGAAGAATTCTTCAACCGTTACAAATATTATTCTTGGCGTCTAGCTTATGATTTTAATACCGAGCACCCCAATAGTGGTATCGCTATCGAAGATTATCATCAAATTGCGTTTGCTTGTTTACCGAGAGCCATTTCTAATTTCATCGATTTAAAGATGAATTTTTATGGTTATTGGAAAAAGATTGCGGAACATGAGATGGTTGCGTATTTCAAAGAAAATTCTTATTACGCATTATCAATATGTGATCTTCCCTCTTTCGGCGAAGATGAGGATTCCGTCATCATCGGCGAAGAAGAAAATTATCTTGATCGCACCGCGGTAAATAAAATTTATCGTGATGAATTAAAGCAACTGGTCAAAGACACAATTGCGAAATTCAAAAAGGATAGCGACAAGGAAATAATTAACCTATTTATTGATGAATATAGTTTTGATGAAATTCGTAAAAAAACTAAACAAGATCAACGCCATATTAGGTATGTGATTAATCGCTTTTCCTCTCTTTTCCAACAAATATTAAAAAAACGTAATTATAACTAGCTTTTTGCTATGCTATAATTACAGGCATGACTGTCATTGAACTCAAAAACTTAAGTTTTTCATACGATAAGGAGCAATCCGCTCTCGATGATGTTTCACTAACCATTGAAAAGGGAGAATATGTTTCCATCGTTGGACATAACGGGTCTGGCAAATCCACTTTAGCCAAATTATTGGTGGGTTTATTAGTACCTAGCGGTGGAGACATTTTTATTAATGGTGTCGCTTTGAATAACAAAAGTGCGAGTCAAGTAAGAAAAGACATGGCTCTGGTCTTTCAAAATCCCGATAATCAATTCATTGGGGCTACTGTCGAAGATGACATTGCTTTTGGTTTAGAAAATCATCAAATTCCTCATTCCGAAATGCGTGATATTGTTGTGGATTTTGCTGGCAAAGTGGGCATGAATGATTATTTAACTAGCGAACCATCACATCTTTCTGGTGGGCAAAAACAAAGAGTAGCGATTGCCGGTGCTTTGGCCTTATCGCCTAAAATACTGATTCTCGATGAAGCCACATCTATGCTTGATCCACGTGGTAAAAGAGAAATCACTGAATTAATTGAAAAATTACGTTCCGCTAATCCTGATTTAACGATTATTTCCATCACTCACGATATTGAAGAAGCTTATTTGAGCAATCGCGTTATCGCTCTTAACAAAGGCAAAGTGGCATTTGATGGTAAACCAGAAGATATGTTTGCCCACAAAGATGTTTTTGAAGAATTACATCTTTCCACCCCATTTGTTTTACAAATGCAAAATAAATTAAAAGATATTGGTATTGATAGCAAAGCGGAGGATATCGATTCTTTAGCGGAGGCAATATGGCAATCCAAATAAAGAATCTCTATTACGCTTATACAAAGGAAAAATATGCCTTAAAAGATGTCAATTTGACATTTGAAGAAGGCACTTTTACCGCGCTTATTGGTGAAACCGGTAGTGGTAAATCCACTCTAGTGCAAAACCTCAACGCTTTATTAATACCCACCCAAGGGGAAATCCAAGTTGATGAATTTACAATTACCAATAACAAACACAAAAACAAAAAAATCCATCAATTAAGAAAGAAAGTCGCTCTTGTTTTTCAATTCCCTGAATATCAATTATTTGAAGAAACCGTTTTAAAAGATGTCGCTTTTGGTGTCCGCAATTTTGGCGCTAAACAAGAAGAAGCTTTGGCGCGTGCTAAAGAGGCTTTAACAAGTGTTGGTATTGATGAAAGCTATTATAACAAATCTCCTTTTGAATTATCGGGTGGAGAAAAAAGAAGAGTGGCTATTGCGGGTATTTTAGCTATTAATCCTGATATTTTAGTGTTAGATGAACCAACCGCTGGGTTAGATGCTAAAGGCACAAACGACATTATGTCTTTAGTGGAACAAATGCACCAAAATGGTAAGACAATTATTTTAGTTACCCACGATATGGATATTGTGATGCGATATTGTCAAAAGACAATTGTTTTGCATAATGGTGAAGTTGTCTATAACGGCGCACCAAATCAACTATTTGATAGCTACAACGAAGATATGGCTATTGAAATTCCCGCTTTATATCGCCTTGGTTTATCCTTGAAACAAAAGGGTATCGATTTAGATTTATCCAAAATCAAAGATGTTGATGATTTGATTAAGCAAATACAAGATTGGAGAAACGACCATGAATAAGATTACTTTTGGTCGCTATTCTCCAAAAAATACCTTTGTCCATAAAATGGATCCCCGCAATAAGATATTAATTCTTATTCTTTTGATGGTGGCTATTTTCTTACAATTCACCTATTGGTCAACCACATTGATTTTAAGTGGTGTTTTATTGTTATCCATCATCATTATCATGATTATTTCTCGTATTAATTTTATTGAATTATTTAAGAGCATGGCGACGATGTGGTTATTAATTATTATCTTAATGGCGGCTTATATTTTTATACCAATGCAAACATATCAAAATGTGGCGTTTTATATCGGTACTTTCCCCATTTATTGGGATGCCATATATCAAAGCGGTTATATCATTTTGCGTTTGATTATGATGATTGCCTTAACGATGATTTTAACTGCAACGACAAAACCGATGGATTTAACATATGCTTTTGAATGGTATATGTATCCATTAAAAGTCATTCGCTTTCCCGTTAGTGAAATCGCTATGACATTATCAATAGCGTTGCGTTTCATTCCAACTTTATTAGACGAAACAGACCGCATTATGAAAGCACAAGCATCTCGTGGTGTGGATTTCAATCACGGTCGTTTAGGCAAACGAATTAAAGCGGTTATTTCTTTAATCATTCCCTTATTTGTGTCCGCGATTGAAAGAAGTGAAGAATTAAGTAATGCCATGGAAGCTAGGGGTTATGATCCAAAAGCTAAACGCACAAAATATCGTCTTTTACGTTTCTCTTGGAGAGATTTAATTGGTTTTATTTTATGTGGGGCATTATTCGGAGGAATTTTAACCCTCTTTATCTTTGACAAGAATATGGAAAATGGTCTGAATATCATTGAATATATCTTCCATGTTAATCCCGGATTTTAGGAGTTTTTATGCGTCTATTAGCGAAAGTTAGTTATCAAGGTCATAATTATCAAGGTTGGCAAAAACAAATTGATGCCCCCACCGTGGAAGAAACGATTGAAAAAGTTCTTTCCCAAATTTTTGCCACCCCGATTTCTATCCACGGAAGTGGGAGAACGGATGCCGGAGTGCACGCTAAAGGGCAAAGATTTCATTTTGATATCCCAAAGCCATTTCCTATTGACCGTTTACAATATTCCATGAACTGTTTATTACCAAATGATATCTATATCGAAACTTTAGAGGAAGTTAGCGATGATTTCCACGCCCGCTATTCCGCTAAAGGGAAAATTTATGAATATGATATTCTATTTGGTCATCGCGATGTTTTTTCTTATCAAACGGAAACCAATATCCCACAGCCAACTGATATATCCTTATTTAAAGAAGCTTTACAATTATTCGTGGGACAACATAATTTCCAAAATTTCACCTCCAAAGAAGAAGATGAAAATAATTTTGTTCGTGAAATATATGAAATCACTACCGAAGAAGTGGATAGTCACATGCGCATAATCTTAAAAGGAAATGGATTTATGCGTTACATGATTAGATTCATCATTGGCACCTCTTTAGCGGTCGCCCAAAATAAGGAATCCTTATCATTTATAAAAGAACATTTAGATGGGGATGGAAAAAGAGATATTGTTTGCTATAAAGCACCAAGCGAAGGACTATATTTAATAGATGTCATGTATTAATATTCACATTTAAGCTATTTTTTGCTACAATTTATCACCGAAAGAAGGAACTGTTATGGGAAGAGCACATGAAGTAAGAGCAAAAGCCATGGCCGCAACCGCTGCCAAAAGAAGTGCGTTATTTATGAGAGCCAGTAAAGAAATTTATATGGCGGCGAAATCTGGTGAAGCTGATCCAGAAATGAATTTAGCTTTAAGATCCGCAATTGAAAAATGGAGAGGTCAAAACGTCACTAAAGATGTTATTGATAGAGCTATTCAAAAAGCCAAAGGTGGTTCTGCGGAAGCCTATTCTGCTGGCCGCTATGAAGCATTTGGTCCTGGTGGTTCCTTATTTATCATCGATACATTAACCGATAATTCTAATCGTGCTTTAGTGGAAGTCAGAAGTGCTATCACCAAAAAAGGTGGACATATGGGTTCAACCGCTTTCAATTTCACGGAAACTGGTATCTTCTCTTTCAAAGGTAACAATAGAGATGAAGTCGAAGAAAATCTCATTCTTTCCGATGTTGATGTCAGAGAAGTCACTGAAGAAGATGGTGTGATTGAAGTATTAGTAGAACCAGCTGCCTTCGGACAAGCTAGAGACGTCTTAGCGGATTTAGGTGTGAAAGAATTTGAAGTCGCGGAAATCACTTTCTTACCCAACGAACCAATCACTCTTGATGATCCCGAAGATAAACGTAAATATACAGAACTTTGCGACATGCTTGATGAATTGCAAGATGTGCAAAACGTCTATACAAACGTGCAATAATTAATAAACAAATGAAGGCCTTTCGACTAAGTCGAAGGCTTTTTTGTTGTCTAATAATTGCATTATTCATATCGGTAAAGTAAAATCAAAAAGGAAATATGAAAAAGATTTATCGTCGTTTATTTGTTTTATCTTCTGTTGGCTTATTTCTTACTAGTTGTGGTTCCAAAGCCAAAACATTAGAACCTTCTTTTGTCAATTACACTTCCAAAGATATCGTTGATAAAGAAGATTTTGATGCCGCGATAGCAGAAAAAGATAAGGGATTAGCGTTTGCTGATATTCAATATTCCAAAACTTCATATCAAATTGAATCTAGTCGTACAGTTAATGTCACAACCGCATATCAATATGAAAATGGTGTCATCACCGATAAAAGTGTCGAAAGATTAAATACGGCAAAATTATATAATCATTCTGATGATGTCATTACTTATGATATTGATTATTCGATTAAAAACGAAAATAGTGGGGCCTCTGAATCAATATCTTATCCCCTTAATTATGTTTATCAAATCTATAAACAAAATATCGTTTTAGGGGAAAAGAATACCAAATTATATAAAGTTATCCAAAGCGTAGATGTCACCCAAACTTTTGGCGGTTATGTCCAAGCTTCCCACGCTTTATCAAAGACTTATTCCGCGGATTATGTGGATGAATATAACACTGTTTTTGCGGATTTCACCCAAGTGGATATACCTCTCATTTATTATGTGAAAAATAGTACCTTTACTATTGGTATATCCTATAAGGATAGAAGTATCCCAGAAGAACACAATTATTACAATGAAAAATATTCTGTGAGCGCAGTCTGTCAGATGGTCATCAAAAAGAATAATGTTTCCATCAATGTGCAATATGAAATAAATCAAATTCTCGATAATTTTTCTGCTGAATACATTGCCGCGAAAAAGGTGGATTATAGTAAACAAACCACCAATATTTTCTATTCCGAAGTCATCAATTTAAATGTCGGTGGCACCGTTTTAGCGGATTCTGTTGATATTTCCAAATATAGTCTTGGTAACGTCGAATAATTTTCTCATCGACATTTCATTTATAAAAATAAATAAATGTTTGACTTTGGTATCTCACCCAAGTATGATTTTACTCGGCACAAAAGCTAAATTAATGAAGTCCCCGGTAAGGAAAAAGTTAGTTTGGTAAAGGAGGATTTACAGTATGCAACGTCAAACTACAATTGCGAAAGCAAACGAAATCCAAAGAAAATGGTATGTCATTGATGCCACAGACAAACCATTAGGAAGATTATGCTCTTATGTGGCACAAGTCCTCACTGGTAAAGTGAAACCAACCTGGACTCCCAATGTCGACTGTGGTGATTATGTCATTATCATCAATGCCGAAAAAGTTGGCCTTTCTGGTAATAAACTAGAAACCAAGAAATACTACAATGTCTCTGGTTATGATGGCGGTCTCCGCACTCGTAGCGCCAAAGAAATGGTGGAGAAATATCCTGTCGAAATGGTGGAAAGATGCATCCACGGCATGTGTCCAAAAGGACGCTTAGGCCGTCAAATCGAAAAGAAACTCTTCGTCTATGCTGGCCCAGAACATAAGCATGAAGCTCAAAAACCCGAAGTTCTTGAGCTCAAATTCTAGGAGGTAACTAGATTATGGCAAAGAAAGCAGATCTTCAATATTACGGCACAGGTAGAAGAAAATCTTCTATCGCCCGTGTTTATGTCACCGAAGGTAACGGCAAAGTCGTTGTCAATGGTCACGATGTTAACGAATATATGCCTTATGCAACTCTCGTTATGGACCTCAAACAACCCTTAGTCTTAACTGGCACCGAAAACAAATACGATGTCAAAGCCGAAGTCAAAGGTGGTGGATTCACAGGTCAAGCCGGTGCAATTCGTCTCGGTCTCGCCCGTGCTTTATTAGAAGCTGGTTGTGACCGCTCTACTTTAAAAGCTGCTGGTATGCTCGTGAGAGATAGCCGCGCTAAAGAAAGAAAGAAATACGGTCTTAAAGCCGCCAGAAGAGCACCTCAATTCAGCAAACGTTAATTCGTTTACGAATCAAAAAAGTGTCAAAAGAGGAGGACAAAATCCCCTCTTTTTTCTTTGTAAATTTCCTCGTTGATTTTTATATTCTCCTATTGTATATTATTAACGCTGTCTTTTAGACAAAGGCATGCGGGCCTGTAGCTCAGTTGGTTAGAGCGCGCCCCTGATAAGGGCGAGGTCGCTGGTTCAAGTCCAATCAGGCCCACCATTTAAATTATTAAATTTAGTATTAATCTCTACTTTATTCATTAGTTCAGTCCTATTTTTTATCGACATATTGAAGTGGACATTTTTGGCGCAATAAGTGGCGCAATAAGTGGCGTAAATAGTGGTTTTAACAAAGGTGAACAATCAATAATTGACCTATTGAAGGCAAATCCAAACTTATCAACTAAAGAATTATCTCAGACTCTAAATATACCTTTCAAAAGTATTCAGCGATATATTTCTCATTTGAAAGACAAAGGAGCGATTCGAAGAAACGGTTCAAATAAGACCGGTTATTGGGAGGTTCTTTAAACGATGATAGCCATTCAAGAATATTTATTGTCACAAGCTGATCAAAAATATCGCGATTTTACT
>CAJOMQ010000017.1 GCA_905236715.1 uncultured Bacilli bacterium
ATCCAATTCACCCTCTTTAAAAATATTATTAATATGACGCGAAATAACGCCTTGGTCTCTATCAAAAAGAAGAGACATTGAATCTTGAGTTAACCAAACCGTTTCTTCCATTGGAGAAACATTTACATCCAAACTAATGCCATTATTTTCAAATTTCACAATTTCATATCTTTCCTTTTCCATTTTTTTATTTCTCCACTATTTCAAACTTATCAATATCAGGAATAAGAGCACATCCACCCCAACTTCCATGAATTTGGCCAATATCATCTATGTGTTCTACAACACCGGTTTTGCCACTATATTGCGGCTCACCTTCCATGAAGATGATTTTGATTTTGTCACCAATTTTAACCATAAAATAAAATCTCCTTTCGTTAGACTGACAATCTGTGTTTTCAAAGGAGATAAGAAAAACCATCACCATAATGAAAGCACCTTTTGGCAGTTATCGACTAAGTCCCGTAACTGCTGGTGTTACATCATCCTTGTGATGGCCACATGCTCAATTAAATTAATAATTGTAGGGAGCGCGATGATCTTCTTACTTCTAAGACCGTGTCCTAAGGGTCGCCATTTATCTTAGAAATTCATATCACTACTGGGCAATACTTTCCCTATTACCACACCCTAACACGTAGTGTGATAGCCCACATATCCATTTATCACAGTGTACCTGCGTATGGTCGACTTTGCTAATGCTAGTTCATAGCGCCCGTGGTCTAAATATATGAACAAAATTATTATACCAAAGGAAGCTTAAACTTCATAGATAAATAAGAGCACCCAGTAGCGTTAGATTATCGCCCAGAATTTTTCCAATTTGAAAGGAATTAGAACCACTTTTGGACTTTCATTAAATTCAAAAAATCTCCCCAACTTTAACGTTCAAACAGTATATAAGGTACCATTCCACCAGCTTCTTCTTTTGTAAACCCAATCATCACCAATTGAAGATAGAGAATATATACCATCAATAACTGCATCTGGTACGAGTTCTTTATGGAAAGGTTGATGCCAAGATCCCCGTGCGCCAAGGCGTTTCTAACATTCGCCAAATCCGCTGCAATATTAGATGTGTCGTTGCCAAGTATTCCAAGTGGAAAGAAATTGTCTATGAATTCGCGGTTTTCTTCAATAGATTTTTCTATTCTTTCTTTCAAGCTTTTTCGCTCATTTTTTTTCCCGCTATTTGAATCATTGTCTAATTTTTCAATGTCTCTTTTAACTGATTCCTCCACTTCTATGTGCTTGTCGCTAGGTGAAGATTTCAAAATACCTTCCAAGTCTGCAAGCCCCATGAGAAATCTACCTGGTGTGACTAATGTTTCGTCATCTTTAAAAATAGGAATGTGCCTCAAATATATCTTATTTTCAGCAATTGCTTGGAGGAGACTGCTGAATTTGCTGTCCCATCCAAACACTGACAGGCATTTTACTTCGGAAAAGATGTATTTGCCGTGATTAAATTTTTCAACAAATAATTTGCCAATATTATTTGTGCCATTTCTCAAATAAACATCTTCTAAAGGAACTATTCTCTTTTGATAAAGGAAGGCTAGGGTTTTCTTCATCTGCCAATATGCTTCTTTAATCTCGCTAATTCCCATTTTGCCATCGGCGTTAATCACAAGCATCTGTCCGTTATAAAACGGTTTCTCCTCCACGAAGCCGATGGACACTCGGTATTCACGATTGCCTTTATTATATTTCCCAAGCGTCTTTTTGATGTTCATCCAGGAGGCATTGTCATCGTTAAGCCTACCCGATACCCGTATATTAGTAATCTTAGGAATCTCATGAGAATAAAAGCCAATAGAATCTATGTCGTCAATCGACCCAGAATCCATTACAACACAAGTCTCAATAACCGCTCCTATACGTTGGATATTACAAACTTCTCCATCTTCACGTGTTCTTTGGTGAAAACCACAATCGTAAAAGTGGTCCACTAAAAGATATATTTTCTTTCCAGAATCGGTTATTCCTTCAAGCGTGATGTGTTGTTCATTAAATAACAGAAAACTTCCTAATTCGACATCAAAGCTAGCAATGCCATCTTTTAAAACGAATGGCATTCGAACGTTCAAATTAATAATACCTTTAAAAACATAATCAACCATATCAACCTATTAATCAGTTATTGAATCATAAACTTATGTTTATAAATGTATTATATAATAAAAAACAACCTGCGTCGCAGATTGTCTCAAATTTTCGCCTAAAAAATTAGACCTATTTGATATATAAAGCCTTGGTAATTTATTTGCCCATCGTCTAAAGATAATTCCATTTTTAGATGACTCAATAGCCAACTGAAATAATCATCTCTAAATCGTAATAAATGACATTATAAGTTCTTCCATCACTGGCAGTAGTTGCATTTTTTGCAACAGCTTGATTTTCGTCCAGCTCCCCCTTTTTAAAGATGTTTTTAATATGTTTTGAGATGACCGATTTGTCTCTTCCAAACAAAGTACACACGCCTAAACTTTATTATGTGATTCGCCTGGCATCACACATCTTACGATTTGAATCTTATATGATTCTAAATACTCATTTGTATCCATAAAAAACCTCCATAATCAGGAGGATAAATTAAAGCGTTCGGGAGTTCGAGTCTGGAAATCTTTTACACTTACAAAAAAACAACCCGCAATGCAGATTGTCTCAGTTTTTCGCTTGGTACCCCCTTAGGGACTCGAACCCTAGACCCACTGATTAAGAGTCAGTTGCTCTACCAACTGAGCTAAGGGGATAGCGCTAGTTAATAATATATTAAATAAAAAGGTATTTCAATATGGATTTTGTACCAACAAATAACTCAAAAAATAATAATTAATTCAATGCTTTTTATTTTAAATTATCAATAACTGCGTCTAATACTTCTTCACTAATAAGTAATGTTTCGTTTAGATATTTATAGATTTTTTGAGAAAGATTATCGCCTTCCACTGCTTGAATAGTGGCGCCATATCTATTATCAATATCATCGCTTTTACAAGCTGATCCAGAAGCACTAGAAAAATTGGTAAATAAATAATCGCGATAAATATCTATTTCACTAACTCCTAATAATCCTTCAATTAAATAAGATATAAAACCAGTTCTATCTTTTCCTTGTACGCAGTGGAAAACCACAGGCAAATTATTAGCGTCAGCGATTGTTTCAAAAACAATTTTAATAGAAGATTTATTCATCGCATCGATTAAAGGATCACTATTATCGAGGAAATTTTCTCCTCCGTAATGCATCGGAGCTTGGACATAATTAACATCATCACCAAGTGGGGATGAGGTAATATTAGAAGTTTCTATTTTGCTATCTTTTTCATAATTTCTTCTTAAATCAATATCGGTTTTGATATTTAATTCATCAATCATATCTAATCCCGTATCTGTAATATTTAAAATCATTGATGCATTATTATTTTTATTAAATTCACCAGAACGATAAATTAAGCCTTGTTTGATTCTTTGACCACTAGATAGTTGATAACCACCTAAATCTCTCATGTTGTCCACACCATCGACAAATATGTTACGAGGGGCAATGGAATTAGTAACAAAGGAAGAAGAAACTTCTACGTTATCTTTATCACTAACTTTCCAATAATAAGTCGTATCAATCTTAGCGTTATAAAAATCAAATGATTTGTTATTAGTTTCAAAAGTCAAAGAAGAAGAAAAATCTTCATTTTCACTAATACTTAAAACATATGGGGCTTTGCCACCACTCCAACTTAAATTAACAGGTAATGGGTTAGCATATCCTTCTTTTGCAGAATAAGCGGCATATTTGCCGATGTTGTTATAATTATCATCTTCCAAATATAACAATTGGTGTTCACTATGAATTTCAACCTTTCCTTTGATTTCTTTGAATACAAGTTTACTATCACAAGAAGTTAAAGAAATTAGTGATATAGATAATATTGTTAAAATGATTTTTCTATTTTTCATAATGTGCCCCTTATTAAATATACAACGATAAAAATAATTTTCCCATAAGAAAAGGCCGCGATAACCGCGGCCTGATCAAGATAGTTAACTATTCACCAACTTTAAATAATTCAACATTACTTGGTCTAATTTGCTTATCTGGAACAATAGTTAAAGAGGTTACTGCCTCATCTAAGTCTAAAATGATTAAATGAGAAGCAGAATCATAAGAAACGGAAGCGCCACCAGTAACACCAGCGATAACACCTGTCTTAGAATCTTTGAAAACATCATAAGAAGAATCACATGTTAGCACAACGCGTCTAAAAGCAGTGGCTGAGGAAATATCAACTTTATGACCAACATACCATCTGCAGCTTGAATAACTGGATTGCCACACATTGACATCGTTAGAAGATGTATTTTTGCGAACAACAATGGTTACACCGTTTTCAGCATATGTAATTTTTGGATCGGTTCCATCAGTAAGTTCATTTGTGATAGTGACACCAGCGTTTTTGTTAAAGCTCAAAGCACCAATAGATGTGTATTTAATACCAGCAGCTTTTACACTGAAAGCACAAGAAGCAGTTAATGTTCCGCATGTAGCTGTTAATGTGTAATCGCCAACAGTAGCGGTATCAGATGCAACAACTTTTCCGCCTTCATATGAAACACCTTGTCCAGCGGGGGAAACAGTAAATTCGACTGTGCCTGTTGCAGCATATGGTTTAAATGTAGCAGAAACTGGTCTAGATGCACCTTGTTCTAATTCGAAAGGTTCGGTTGAACTTAATTCGATAGCTGTTGGTGTTCTTGGATTGGTATCATCGATAGCAACAATCAAAGGATTATCATAGGCGCCAGAAATTTGAACACTTGTTAATTCGTAAGTTGTTCCACTATAAACTTGTCCAAAACCGTGAGCAATAATTTGTTTGCCAACTAAAGCACCGGCGGCTTGTTCTGTAAGACTGTGATCAACATCATCAACGTAAGTGGCGAAAAGTTCAAATGCTTGAGCAACAGAACCTTCGTCGTCTGTTAACCAAATAGTTCCTCTAGTGGAACCAGCGGATTTCAAACCGGTTGCTGTATTACTATAAACATAACCTTTAACATAAACATGTTGTTCTGTATAGGCACTACCAGTAATATCTAAAACTTCTTTAGCTTGAGCAATTGTTAATGGAGCAGTTTCGCTACCATAATTAATTTCTTGCTTAACAGTAATTTCCATGCTGTCTTTTAATTCGCCACAGTGAGCAGTAACTTTTAAGTTGGTACCAGCGGCAACAGTATCAGCAACAGTTAATAAACCTTTGTTATCAATGGAAGCGCCTTCAACGGCGGCATCAGAAGCATCAGTAACGGAGAATGTGACTTCACCAACACCACCGACAGGGCCTAATTTAGCTCTGAATTGTGCGGTTCCACCAGCATAGACAGAATCTGGACCAGAAATAGTAATTGAGGTCGCAGGAACTGGATCGGCTTGGTAATATAAATGTCCAATGAAATCGCTAGCAATAAGGTTTATATTGCAAGCAGATAAGGTTTCATAAGTATTATATGTACCAATGAAATATGTATCAGATGTTTTTGGAGGAACAACAGTGAAAGTTTGATATTCTTCATTCCATGTCCATTCGGTTGTTTTGGTTGATTCAATACGAATGTGATAATCAGTGGGTGTATTTAAATAATTCTCACCAATCTTGATGAAATATTTTCCACCAGTGCCGGCTTCTAATTTAACTTCAGCACCACCTGAGAAGGTAGAAGAAGTTGGTAAGTGTCCAGCACTTTCATCTTGACCATTCAAATAGATGTATTCATCTAAATTTCCTTGATAAACACCGAGTCTATAAACTCTTTCAAGACTTGGGGCTTCTTCGACAACGAGCACTTTAGCTTTGTTGACGGTAATTTCGCATGTGGCGGTAACAGTTGGATCAGCAACGGAGGCGGCTGTAATGGTAGCTTTACCTTCACCAACACCAGAAACAATACATCCAGCGGATGATGGAGCAACAGAAGCGATTTGAGGATCACTTGTTGACCATGTTACTTCTTTATTAGATAAGGAAGCAGGTTTAGCCACAGCACGTAATTCAACGGATTCGCCCACATCAAGTGTGGCAGTAGTTAAGTTAACTTCAACGCTTTCAACCTTTTCGACTTGGCCAGAACCAGACTCATTAGATTTAGAATTACTTGAGTCTCTACCGGCACAAGCGCCCAGCATTAAAGCCATTGCAGGTAACAGAACGAGAATTTTTTTGTTCATATAAAACTCCTTGTGCTTAATAGCACTTTTATTATATCTTTACAAAATCATAATTGAAAAGCATTTTATAAAAAAATAAAGGCAATGCTTAAACATTGCCTAAATTACCTTATTTTATATATTGATTTAACAAATTAAGCATCGACATAAACGAGGTCTTTACCATCGCATAAGGTCAATTGCCAATAAACTTTGTCTACGCCAGAACTTTCTTGATCGGGGTTCTCGGGATTATAGACAGCAATAGCGGCTAATAAATCAAAATATAAATTGTTATCGGATAAATATTTATAGGTATCAACGGTATCCATTGTACCACCATCTTTCTCACGGAATTTGACGTTTTTAGGAACACGGAGATACATTTTGTTATTAGCATCATCGATTAATTCAATGTTCATAGCGCCACTCTTTTCGTGAGTTGTTTGGTCAATAGCGTCATAACCTTGACCAGTTGCATGTAAGTGTCTGAATTGGTTAATCATATTGACATAGCGATATTGTTCATTGACCGCGGCGAATGTCGTTTCATCATAAGGCACTTCCACACCTTTTCTATTGATAACCATATCATTTTCAGGGTTTGGGAGGTATTTGTTATAGCTGACAGATGTTAATTGAGGATTACCATAACGAACGGTGAAATAACCAATAATGGTTAAATCATTTCCTACTACAGTAAGTGGCTCATAGAATTTATAACCAGAGAAGATGAATAAACCATATCTTTCTAATTCACCAGTTTCTTCGTTTTCATAATCTTCCACAACATAAGCATCGGTATCCACTACTTTAGCCACAATACCAGAAACAGAAACTTTTTTGCCTTCAAAAGTGGGACATTTGCCGTTATTATCGACAAATTCTTGCATGATTTCATGAATAGAAGTAGCTAAAGCGGAACCTGTATAAAAATCTGGATCACCATCTGGGTCCCAAATATGCAATTTGGCAGCTTGTGCTTGTAAGTCGGCATCATTGAATAAAGCAGCTAAAGGACAGCCAGAGACACCTTTGCCATTAGAATATCCTTCTTGAACAATCCAAAGATTTAAACATCTAAATTCATCGAGGGCCGCATTAGGTTTATCGGCAACCCAAACAAGACCTTTAAATCTTGTACCAGTGCTATCAACTTCAGCAGGAGTATTATTCATTTCACCTTTTGTTAAAACAATGGTGCCGGCTTTTTGTAAAGCTTCGGTGGTAAAGGCAGAAGCTTTTTTACCCCAAGGTTCAATTTGTCCAGTTGATTCAGGGGTATCAATGCCATAAAAACGCACTTTCACTAATCTTCTTGTTGGATCACTAGATGGAACTTGATAAAAGTGAGCGGTATCACCATCAACAGGATTATAAAGGGTCACTTCGCCAATACCATTATCTAAGAAGTTAGAATCTTGATAATCGGTAAAATAATCGCTTAATTTCGCTTGTGCGACATAGTCAATAAATTCGGGTTCTTTGGATTCTTGATGGTCACATCCCGCAACCACTAAGGCACCAAGAGCCATGAATGAGGCAAGAAATAATTTGCTAAATTTCATAAGATAACCTCCTATCCAACAAATAAGCAATTTGTTAAAGCATCGTTAAAGGCATCGTCAATAGTCTTTTTGCCTAAGAATACATTAGAAATAATCGCACCCACTTCATCACGGGCTACTGCACTACCATTAAAGACATCGGTGGTGAAATATTGATTTGAAGAAGCATAATTTTCACTTGTACAAATAGCAGCGGCGGCTAATAAATTTCTTGTTGTGCCATCGAGGTTATAAGCGGTTGATAAATGTTCTTGATACATTTCACTATTTAAAGAAGAGGTACGTACTGGTTCATAACCGGTAGAAATAGCAAAATCGGCAGAATTGAATGTATTAGTAATGAATTTATAGAATTTCCAAGCCGCAATTTTTTCTTCTTCATAAGCACGTTTGAAGATACAAATACTTGGACCTTGAGAAACAACATGTCTATTTAATGAAGTGCCTGGAATAGGAGCAACACCAACATTGAAGTTCAATGATTTGTTATAAGATGTACCACCGGTAGAACCAATAGACATTAAGATTTCTTGATTGGTGAAAGCGGTTGAAGTATAGGTGGAGTTAGGTTGGGTTCCTTTAGTTAAGAAATATCCAGCATCAAATTTGGCTTTTAAGTCGCTGACCATGTCTTTGGCTTCTTTGTTAACAAATAAATAATGTTCGCTATCGGAGCCATTTTTCGTGGTATAGGGGATATTTTTTTGTTCACACATTGTGATGAATAAATTGCTATCAGAATCATAACCTAAAGGTTTCTTTAATTTACTACCAAGATCTTCTTGCATTTTTGCACATAATGTCCACATTTCATCCCAAGTAGTTGGAACAGTATATCCTTTTTCTTCGAAAAGGGTTTTGTTATAGAATAAGGCTTCTGTTGATTTAGCATAAGGAACAGAATATAGACCGGATTGTTGATAATTATTACCTTCTGCCCAATAACTAGAAATGTAATCAGAAAGAGGATTTTCATCATCAAATCCATATTCGGGATTATTCACATATGAAGATAAATCTTCGACAGCGCCCGCTTCTAGATAGGAAGCGACGTTATCAGGATAACAGAATGATAATGATGGGGTCGTACCAGCGGGAATAGCTTTATTTAATTTATCCGCTAAATCATCATATCCACCTTGCGAATAAGCAAGAACTTTGATGCCAGGATTAGCGTTTTCAAATTCGGCAATCATGCGGTCTAATAAGGCTTGGTTAGCTTGACCCATGGTATGCCAGAAAGTAATTGTGCCATCCCACTGACCAGAACCATTACATCCGCTGAGGAATGGAACGGAAATAAAAGGGGTGAGTAATAATAAAAGTTTTTTGTTTTTCATAAAAGTTACCTCTTAGTTTTCACCAAATAAACATTCTGTCATCGCATCACGGAAAGCTTCATCGATGGTCTTTTGTCCTAAGAAGACTGTGGCACAAATACCATCCATAGCGGTTCTCGCAGTTGAAGAACCTTTGAAAGCGGGTGATGTGAAGAAACGATCGGATAATTGTTCAGTAAAGGCTAAAGTGGTTTGCACTAAGGCATCTTTACCGACTTTAGTTAAGTCATCGGTATAATCGGTGAAAATTTCACAATCGAATGAGGATTGTCTCACTGGTGAATAACCGGTTAAAACGGAATAAATAGCACTATTATCAGTGTTGGTAATGAATTTATAGAAGAGCCAAGCAGCATATTTTTCTTCTGGTGTAGCACGAGAGAAGAAACAAACGCTAGGACCTTGAGAGATGACGTGGTTGTTTTTGCTACCACCAGGAATTGGAGCAACACCAACTTGGAATTTATTGGTGTAGTTATAGCCTGTTCCGCCAGTAGAACCAATGGTCATCACGATATTGGGTTCAGCTTGTAAAGTAAACATATTAGAAGTATAGGTATTGTTAGAAGAAGAACCTTGGGTGATAAGGTAACCCTTGTCATACCAACCTTTTAATTTTGTCACTAAAGCTTTGGCTTTGTCGTTATTGAATAAGAAGTGGTTTCCGGTTTCACTAGAAGTATAAGGAATACCTTCTTGTTCAAACATCGTAATAAGCATATTAGCATCACTATCATAACCTAAAGCGGTATAACCCAATTCTTTAATAACGGGCATGATAGCTTCCATTTCATCCCATGTGGTTGGGACTTTTAATTTATTTTCATCAAAGAATGTTTTGTTATAGAACATGACTTCGGTTGATTTAGAGAATGGCAAAGAATATAAGCCACCTTCATCACCGAATTCAGAGCCATATTGTTTTCCTTCTTCCCAGAAACCAGTCACAAAATCATCTTCACCACCAGCGGTATCCCATTCTTCTTTTGATAAACCGATAATGGGGTCATGGACATAACCATCCATTCTTTCAATGGCACCCGCACTCATATATTCGGCCACGTGATCAGGATAGCAATACGCCATTGTTGGAGTGGTACCAGCAGGAATCGCCATATTGATTTTATCGCGGATATCATCATATCCGCCTTGCGCGTCATGAGTGACAGTAATATTGGGGTAAATTTGGTTAAATTGTTCAATCATACGATTGAGGGTTTCTTGGTTAGCTTGCCCCATTGTATGCCAAAAAGAAATAGTTGCGGTTAATTCAGTGGGATCGCCTTCAAAACGAACATAACCACCATAATTATCAAAGCTATTACAGCCCGTTACTCCTAACGCCATCAAGAAGACTGGTGTGAGAAGCATAATTTTGTTTCTTTTCATAATTTTCTCTCCTTTTGAGTTAATTAAACGCTTAACTCGTGCGTTGTTAATTAAATAAAAAGATATTAAAGGATTAACCCTTAATACCAGCGCGGCCAACGCCTTTCATAATATATTTTCTAAAGAAAATAAATAAGAGAAGTAATGGCACTGTAACTAAGACGGTAGCGGCCATTTGTAAACCATATTGTGGCTCACCAGCGGTCGTTGTAAATGATGAACGTAAGCCGTTAGTAATTAAACGGAATTCTTCTTTGTTAGCCACTAAGTTGGGCCAGACATAGGAGTTCCAAGAACCCATCAATTTCAGAATGAAGATGGAAATAAGGGTGGGCATACTGAGGGGAACCATAACTTTCCATAAATATGTCCAATCGCTCTTACCATCCACTTTCGCGGCTAAATATAATTCATTAGGAATTTGTTTGAAGTTTTGTCTTAATAAATAGATATAGAAGACCGAAATACAGAACGGCGCAATCATGGCAAGATATGCACCCCAGAGGGTATCGTTTAACCAACCAAAATTAGCGACGGTAATGTAATTGGTAATAACCATCATTTCACCGGGAATCATCATAGTGGCTAATAAAATCATAAACATGACGTTTTTGCCTTTGAAATTTAATCTCGCAAAAGCAAAAGCGGCAAAGATGGTTGTGATTAATGTGAGAATAGTATCAATAATACCAACGACAAGTGTATTTCTTAAATAGGTGACAAAATCAAATTGACGGAACACTTCCACATAATTCGACCACATGATAGTTGTGGGGAAGAATGTTTGGGTAGTAGCACGGATTTCATCAGTGGACTTTAGTGAAGTAATAATCATCCAATAGAAAGGAAGAATAATTACTAAAGCCATAAAGACTAAGAAAGCATAAATGAACACCAAAGAGATGATCTTCATCACCTTTTGCGCTTTTTCGAGTTTTTCGACGGAAACATTTCCTTCACGAATCACTAATTTGAGATTTTCGGTAGGAACATCTCTATAGGAAAGATTTTGTGTTTGTTCTTTTGCCATAAAGTTTCCTCCTAATAATGGACTCTACTATTAGAGACTTTAAATTGAATCGCGGTGAAAATCATAATGATCACGAATAGCATAACCGCAGCAGCAGCACCGAGGTGGACGGAATTCTTGCCAATCATGTCATAGATGTAATAGACAATCGTATACATGTTATTGATACCATTAGAAGTACCACTACGGCCAAGCAGACCGACAACACTGGAATATTCTTTAAAGGCTCCAATGAAGGAAGTAATCATAATATAAAGAATTTGTGGTGAGAGTAAGGGGACGGTGACATTAGCAAAGGTTTTGAATTTACCAGCAGCGTCAATTTGCGCGGCTTGATAATATTGCTTGTCAATGTTTTGTAAACCAGATAAGAAGATAAGAATCTTATATGGTAAGGAATGCCAAACAATATAAATACATAAAGCAAGCATAGCTCTCCATTGTGGGGCACCAACATCTAACCACCAAGTCGGAATGGCTAAATTAAAGAGGTGGTTCCAAATACCATATCCATCAAAGATAACGGCAAATACCATACCGACGGCAATAGCGTTAGTAACATATGGCATAAAGAAGATGGTTTGGAATAATTTCTTTAAAGGTTTAATAGCGTTTAATGCAACAGAAATTAATAGAGCAATAACTATAGAAACAGGAACGGTAACAAACACCACGATCAGGGTGTTAGGAATAGCGTATTTTACAACGTCGGTAAAATAATATGTTTCGCCACCCGCTGTTTTACCAATAAGACCTAAGACATAGCCGAAATTTTCAAAAGTGAAACCACTATGTTGACCAGTCAAATATTTGTAGTCTTTTAAAAAGGCAATACCGAACGTATTAACAAGGGGATAAAAAGTAAAGACAGCGAGAAGAATCACTACAGGAGCGAGATATAGCCATGCCCTCCAGTCGTTTTTCTTAACCATAATTAATAAATCCTTTCTTCTGTTTCCTTATCAAAAATGAAGCATTTAGAAGGTCTGATAGCTAAACAGACAGGACCAACACCCACTACTGTTTCCGCATCAACGATGGCTTTGGTGGAAGCGCGTTGAGAATTGGGATGATCTAAAACCATGATAATATCTCTACCCATGGTTTCAATGGTACGTACTGTCGCATTTAAGCCACCTTTTTTCACCACTTCAAATCCTTCCGGACGAATACCAACGGTCACGGGACCATCTTTTTTCGGAAGTCTAAATTTTTCATCATCTAATTTTAATATTTTATCTTCGCCAACGTATAAGTCGTTGCCTCTGATTTCGCCATCGAAGAAATTAATTGGAGGAGTGCCTAAGAAATTAGCGACAAATTTATTCGTGGGATTATTATAAACTTCTTGTGGGTGGGCTCTTTGTTGTTCAACGCCGAGTTTCATAACCACAATTTCATCAGAAATAGACATGGCTTCTTCTTGGTCGTGGGTAACGAAGATTGTCGTTACACCAGTTCTTAATTGAAGTCTTCTAATTTCTTCACGAGTTTGTAATCTTAAACGAGCATCTAAGTTAGAAAGTGGTTCGTCAAGTAAGAGAACACGAGGACTCTTGGCTAAAGCACGAGCGATAGCCACACGTTGTTGTTGACCACCAGATAATTGGCTGGGTTTTCTTTCGAGATATTGTTCGATTTGCACGAGTTCCGCGGTTTTTCTCACAATAGCGTCGATTTCTTCCGTTGTTAATTTTCTTTTTCTTTTCACTGGTTGTCCGAATTCATCGAGCACTACTTCACCAGCTTTATGTTTTTGACCAGTCTTTTTATCAACGCAGTCTTTCTTATAAATTTTGTCTTCTTCCACGAGAAGATTTGTTAATGGGAAAGCGACGTTTTTATAAATAGTCATATGTGGATATAGAGCGTAGTTTTGGAAAACTAAACCGATACCACGTTTGTCTGGGGAAAGACGAGTAACTTCTTCATCACCAAACCAAATCTCTCCACTGGTGGGTTCAAGAAGACCGGCAATCATATAAAGTGTTGTGGATTTACCACATCCGGACGGCCCTAAAAGACCGATTAATTTTCCATCGGGAATAGTAAGGTCTAAATTATTGACAGCAATAGTGTCGGGGATATGTTTTTTCTCATTCCCGGGGAAAACTTTGGTTAGATTTTTTAATCTAATTTCCATGGCTTTTCTCCTTAATAGCTGAATTAATTATATAACACAAAAAATCCTTTACACAACTAGCAATAATGATAATTATGAAAAAATCATCCCATCAATATAAAGAAAAAACGGCAAAGCCGTCTTCTTTTTATTTTAATAGATGTAATCTTATAATTCCCACTTTTCAGCGTCTTCTTTTTCTAACAAAGAATCTTTTTGTAGGTGATGATAATGGCCGAATTGCACCGCTCTTAAAACTTGGTTAATTTCTTTTTGCACTTTGGCTTTTTGAATGATGACTCTTATAAGTCCACTTATAAGACCAGCAGCACCTGCCACTAAGCCAACCATGGAAACCCAGAATTCAAAACAGGTAACAGTGAGAACTTTATATCTAGCGGAGGCATTAGGTAATTTGAAGGATAAAAAGAAGAAGAGAACACCAACGATTAATAGGGTTGCGCCTAGAACAACAAAGACCATCGCATTATCAACTTCTTCACGTGATTTATTTAATCTATTGTGAAGAGCTTTATTTAATGATCTAGTTTCATCATTATCTAATTCTTCTTTAATGATAAGAGGAGCGCCACATTTTTCACAAACTTGGCCTTCTTTGGGAGCCACCACTTTTTTACCACATTGTGTGCAATACATAAATGAAACTCCTTTACATCAAGATAGGACCATGCTTTTTGATATGATCCGCTTCTTTTATATAGAAAATAACAGTAATAACAATAGAGGCTATTGCTAAGATGGCGCCGATTAAAATCCAATAACTAAAATAGGCTTCTTTGGCACTGCCAACAAAAACAATAGCTAAGGAATAACCAACACCAAGAAGAGTGATTCCACAGCCAATTGGGCATAAGAAATTCTTCTTAAGAGATAAAGCGGCGCCAATCGCGATGACAATAGCGGCGGAAACACCCCAGAACCAGTCATAAACATTACCAGCATAATATCCTTCTGGTGTGGGATCTGGTAAAGACATATTCCAAAATAAACCGCCAAGTAAAATAACATAGGCTCCCACAAACATCAGAATAATTCCTAGTTTTTTATTCATAATTGACACCTTTCTTATCTACAAAAAGAATTATATCACAAATATCTTTGTGTACTATAATAACTTTTATCGTTTTCTTCATAGATTATCTTGTTGCATGATATTTTCGTTAATACGGAAATGATGGATCTTTTTCACCATGGATTTTTAAACCCCTATTTTTCGCGTATAATTCATCATTTTTGAAAATATTAGTATAACTAACACCCTTATATTTATTCACATCCGCATAACTATTTTCTTCATAAAAATATAAGAATGCTAATCCGACGGTTAATAATTCACAATTAAGGCAACGATAATCTTCTGGTGTTGGATTAGATGTGTTGGTGTACCACACATAAGCTAGTAAACGACCATAGGTATCAAATAAACCATAATCTAATTCGGTTTGAATGACGACATGCTTAGCTTTTGATAAGACATCGTTATTATAATCTTGCGCCGCATATCCCCAGGGTTGGGCGTCAATCGAAGTACCATGTTGAATTTCGGGGGTATTAATTTTTAAATAACGCGTCGAATGAACGGAATTAATACCATAAGAAGACAAAGATGACGGATAGCGGAAATTTGTAGTATCACCATCACCTAGATAAGCAATACTAACTTCAATAGCGCCTCCACCACCGACGAGGCCATCTTTGGCGAATGGTTTATGGAAATCTTCTTCGGTTAATTGAGGACCATATAATAATTCATCTTCACTAATGGTTGTTTCAATGGTGCCAAGATGAGAATAATCATCAGCGGAATATCTAATCCAATCATAATTGTTGATGTTATCACGGCCAATCATAAATTCTTCTTTGCGGACTAAATCAATATTTTTGCCAAAATCAATTTGATAGCCTCTAGTACCCAAGACATCAACGATATAATTACCTTTACATAAAATTAAGGGCCAAGTCCCATCCACAAATAAATCGTGGGTAATATAATCGGCTTTTTCTAAAATAGAAGGATTTGCTTCATCATAAGCAATAACAAGCGTTTGCTTTGAGGCAAGAGAATAACCATCTAATTTAATAGAATTATTGATCTTTTTCGTTTGTCCACGATAAATATCGATATGATAATCATCTAAAGCAATTACTTCTTCCGATATATTAGCGATTTCTACAACACGGTCATCCGTGCTATTTCCACGTTGAAATTCCGTAAAAATAATTGGGGAATTAGGCAAAAAATTATCATTATCATTTTTTTGTGAACAACTTGACACTAATAAACCTAAAAGGATGAGAAATGAAAAATAATGGTTCTTTTTCATAAAGCGACATCTTCTTTAGTGATAGAGAAATTCACATCTCTATTATGTTTAGCGATATATTCTTCTTCCGTTTTACATATGGAAGAACTAGAGGCTTCCACGACATAGGTGTTACAAACATAATCATGGAACGATTGTCCTCTTTTGGAAAACACCATCATACTAAAAGACACGATCAAAGGAATAAATAAAACCACACTCATGATGATTTCTAAAAATAAGAAAATAGTAAATCGCAACAAATAACGTGGCCAAGGACATGATAAACCGCGTACATCCACCACTGATAATTTGAAGGCTAATTTACCTAATGTTTTCTTACCGCGTGAAAAACAAAGGGGAATAATAAGCTCAAAAATAGTTGTTGATAAGACAATTGGTAATAATAAATCAAAGAAAATAAAATTCAAATTAATGGTTCGTGATGCCTTTATATATATTTCATTATTAATTAGATATTTATAGGCATTATTAGCCATCACATTAGAATAAAATGTATATAATTCTTTGGCACCCGCGCTTTCTTGGGGAATAATTTTTTGATGAGTTTCATCTTCATAAATGAATAAGGTAGAAGAAGTTTGTCCTTCGGGTATTTTTTCAATGTTATATAAATATAGCCCACTTTTCGGATCATCTTGATCAAAGAATTGTGGGTCGCTAAAAAAGGTGGTTAAAGCTTCATCAAATTGAGGATTTAGTTCCTTATATTCTTCTTCCGTTGATGGATTATAATAATCGCACATTAGTTGCGCAGTACCATCTTTTCTCGTCTCATATAAATGACTTTGTAATTGTAAATTATTTATATTGTTGTTTGCTTCTTTATAATAAGGAAAATTTCTTGATATCGCATTAGCAGAGCTCATAAGGCCTAAGGCCGTCACCACCATACAAAAAAGATCTATCGCAAAAGCAAATAAACGATTTTTATATGACGCTTTTTTAAATTCCACTTCCATCGGGATTGATATCCTCTTCAATTTCCGGAGTTTCTTCAATAATATCGGGGTCTTGATCTAAGACATAAGTTTTTAAGAAGAAATCATGAATGGATTGGTGATTACGATTAACACCCATAAAGACGGCATTAACAATAGAGAAGGTAAAAGTAATCATCGCTAAAGTAAAGACATAGAAAATATTGCCACCGATAGTAAATAAAGGCATCATCAAACAATTAAAGCCAATTTCAAATATCGGTAAGATGAGAATAAAGTGAAAACTAAAGATATATAACAAAAGACTTCTAATTACCATATAGGAATTTTTAATAGGTTTATTATTTTCATCAAAGATACCCATTTTGAGGATTTTTTTGGCAAATGTTTGACCTTTTTTAAAGAGAATCGGCACTAATAAATAATATAGGAAGAAAAAGACTGTAAAGGTAATTAAAGAAGAAATGGAATAAACATACATGAAATGGATAGAACTATCCGCATAAGTAGTGGCCGCGGCAAAATAATGGTCCGTGGTAATAAATAAATTGGTGGCCTCACTCCAAGCGCTTTGTAATATATTGCTATAAGAATCAAAATATCTTTGGCTTTCCGCATTGATATCGCCGATATAATAATTCTTTAATTGTGGGGAAGCTTCTGCACTTAAAGAAGCAATAACATTGATATCATCGGTGACAAAAATATTTTGTTCCTCTCCAATTTGAAAGACATTTGTGTTGACCCAAGCCACATCTTTGGGCACAAATTGTCCAGAAATGGTATCTTCACTAGCGAGATATTCAATATAAAAATAAGAGAAAAATTCTTGATAATGTCCTTCTTCATCAATGACGTTATCATTAAGGAAAAAAGATAAATCTTTACGGAATGTTTCTTTCGTATCATCGACTTCGCGATTTTCGTTATAGGTCAATAATTTGGATGATATGAGCAAATCTTGACACTCTTGGAAAGATTCTTGCATATCATTTTCATATTGTTTAATCGGGGTAATCGCTCGCGTTAAAGGCATCACCGCTAAAGAATAAAACATGACGGTGATAATTAAAAAGATCACTAAATCGGCTAAATAGGCACCAAACCTTTTACCGCCAGAAATAACATTCCCTTTGACTACTTTTTCTTTTCTTTTCATATTTAATTAATATCTTATAACAAATAAATATATATTTATAAGAAAAAAGCGCATTAAGCGCTTAAATGATAATTAATGATGATTATCTCGTTTCCACTGGTTTAACGATTAATAAGCCAGAAAATACACTAGCACCAATTCCTAATATAGCGGAAACTAATAATCCCGCACTACCATGGGCATTAATCGAACCATATGGGGCCAGATTTTGTCTAGTATCATAACGAGAAGAAGCAATAATAGGATTCACCGCATAAAACCAAATAGGGGCAAATAAAATAAATAAGGCACCAACAATAAATAAGCCGAGGATAATTTTATTCACAAAATTAGCTTTGTTTAATAAAGTCATAACGACCACGGCCACGACACCCGCTAAAACGAATAATAAACCGATGAATATGGGGGCGTTAAATGACATATTTTGTATTTCATAATAAGCGGATGTTTCTTGATTGATCCAAACGCCATATGAGCCAACACCGAATGTAACAGCGGCGCCATTGAGTCTTTCACCATAATTCAAAAATTCGGGAATCGTATCAACATTATTTTCTGCTAAAGCAATACCTTCAGGAGTTAAATCAATAGCAATGGTCGAAGAGGCTAAAAAGACAATAATAGCGGCCAGACCTAAAATAACCGCGATTAAAGCATAAATATTTCTTTTTTCCTTAAAGAAGCCTTTGAAAGTAAATTTCTTTTTTTCGAATTCGACAAATTCTTTTTCGTCTTCAAGAGTTTCAAGGATTTTTTCTTCGCTCATATGCTATGTTCCTCAATTCAAAATAATTATCGCAATATTTAAACTTATTTTCAATAAGCAATACAAATAGATAACAAAAAACCCATTCACGAGGAATGGGTCATTGTTTGTTTTAACAGAAATTATTTAATAACTTCGTTAACGGTACCAGCACCAACGGTACGGCCACCTTCACGGATGGAGAATTTGGTTCCTTTTTCCATCGCGATGGGGTGAATTAATTCAATGCTGAGTTCAACGTTGTCGCCAGGCATAACCATTTCGACACCAGCAGGTAAGGTGATAACACCAGTAACGTCTGTGGTACGGAAATAGAATTGAGGACGATAGTTGCTTAAGAAAGCGGTATGACGTCCACCTTCTTCTTTGGTTAAAACGTAGACTTGCGCTTTGAATTTGCTGTGAGGTGTAACGCTTCCAGGTTTGGCAAGGACTTGACCACGTTGGACTTGATCACGGTTGATACCTCTTAATAAGACACCAACGTTATCACCAGCTTGGACGAAATCACATGTTTTACGGAAGGATTCAAGACCTGTAATAACAGATTTTTGAGTTGGGCGAATACCAACGATTTCCACTTCGTCACCGAGTTTGGCTTGACCACGTTCGACACGGCCAGTAACGACGGTACCACGACCAGAGATGGTCATGACGTCTTCGATAGCGAGTAAGAATGGTTTGTCGTTTTCACGAGCAGGAGCAGGGATGTAATTATCGCAAGCATCCATTAATTCTTCGATGCATTTTTCGGAACCCGCAACACCGTCGAGAACTTGTCTAGCGGAACCGCGGATGACAGGAACATCATCACCTGGGAAGCCATAAGAATTTAATAAATCTCTGACATCCATTTCGACTAAGTCTAATAATTCAGGATCATCGACTAAGTCAGTCTTATTGATAAAGACAACAATGTATGGAACACCAACTTGACGAGCAAGAAGTAAGATGTGTTCACGAGTTTGTGGCATAACGCCATCAGTACCAGCAACAACTAAGATAGCACCATCCATTTGCGCAGCACCGGTAATCATGTTTTTCACATAGTCAGCGTGCCCTGGGCAGTCGACGTGAGCATAGTGTCTCTTGTCTGTTTGGTATTCAATGTGGGCTGTGTTAATTGTGATACCACGAGCCTTTTCTTCTGGTGCGGAGTCGATTTGAGCATAATCAGTCTTGACTGCTCCACCTTTCTTCGCGAGGACAGATGTGATGGCGGCGGTTAATGTGGTTTTGCCGTGGTCAACGTGACCAATTGTACCGATATTAACGTGTTCCTTACTTCTGTCAAATTTTGCTTTTGCCATAGTATTGAAATCTCCTTTCTTTCGTATATGCAGATTTTTTGCAACGAAATCATAATATAGCAATTATTTTTTATTATCAATACCAATTAAGGTATTAAGTAATTTTTTATCGAGCGGACATACCACTCTTTTTGATAATTTCTTCTTGCACGTAGCGAGGGCATTCGCCATAGTGATCGAATTGCATGACGTAGTTGCCACGGCCTTGGGTCATTGAACGTAAGTCAGTGACATAGCCAAACATTTCGGATAATGGCACTTCCGCTTCAATGGTCTTCGCGTTAGCGCGTTGAGATTCACCAGTAACATTTCCTCTACGACGAGCGATATCGCCAATGACATCACCATAATATTGTTCAGGGACTGTCACTTCGATTTTCATAATCGGTTCAAGGATGACTGGTTGACATTTCTTCGCGGCTTCTTTTAAGGCCATAGAAGCAGCGATTTTATAAGCCGCTTCACTGGAGTCAACATCGTGATAGCTACCATCGAAGAGGGTGGCTTTCACATCCATCACTTCAAATCCGGCAACCATACCACGCTTGAGAGAATCTCTTAAGCCGTCTTCGGTTGGTTTGATATATTCTCGAGGAACTGTACCACCGACGATATTATCGACGAATTCGAAGCCTTTGCCAGGATTGGGTTCAAATTTAATCCAGACATGGCCGTATTGACCACGACCACCGGATTGTTTGATGTATTTACCTTCGCAATCCGCACTAGCTTTGATGGTTTCTTTATATTCCACTTGGGGAGCACCGACATTGACTTGGACACCGAATTCTCTTCTCATACGGTCAACGATGATGTCGAGGTGTAATTCACCAACACCAGCGATGAGGGTTTGTCCCGTTTCAATATTGGTTCTCACTTTGAAGGTGGGATCTTCTTCCGCTAATTTTTGTAAAGCGGCCGACATCTTTTCTTGGTCAGCTTTGGTTTTGGGTTCCACTGCTTCTTCAATCACCGGATCAGGGAATTCCATTTGTTCCAAGATGACTTCGTGTTTTTCTTCACAAAGGGTATCACCAGTAATGGTTGACTTTAAGCCGACCACCGCACCGATATCACCAGCGTGTAATTCTTCCACTTCTTGACGGTGGTTAGAATGCATTAAGACAACACGGGCAATTCTTTCTTTAACGCCTTTGGTGGAATTAATGACATAACTTCCACTTTTCAGAACACCACTATAGACACGGACATAAGCCAAACGGCCAATGAAGGGGTCAGTAGCAATCTTGAAGGCTAAGGCCGCTAAAGGAGCGTCATCTGTCGGATCACAGACGACATCCGCACCTTTATTATCAACACCTTTGGCAGGTGGGATATCTAAGGGGCTGGGGAGATAATCAACGACTCCATCGAGGAGTAATTGAATGTTTTTGTTTTTATAAGCGGATCCGCAGAAGACGGGGTGGAATTCACCCGAGAGAACCGCTTTACGAATACAATTCTTGGTTTGTTCAACGCTGGGTTCTTGTCCTTCAAGGACCATCATTAAGATATCTTCATCGAAGTTAGAAAGAGCTTCGAATAATTTTTCTCTTAATTCAGCGACTTTCGCTTTGTATTCTTCGGGGATGGGTTCTTCATGAGGTTCTTCGTGCACATCACTACTATAAACCCAAGCTTTTTGTTCAATGATATCAATACATCCTTTGAGAGTGGATTCGATACCGATTGGATATTGAACCGCCGCGGCGTTAGCGCCTAAACGTTCATGAAGTGAACGCACTGACATCTCAAAGTCGGCACCGATAGCATCTAATTTGTTAACAAAGACGATACGGGGAACACCATATTTACTACCTTGTCTCCAGACGGTTTCGGTTTGTGGTTCCACACCATTTTTACCATCTAAGACAGTGACAGCGCCATCAAGAACACGGAGAGAACGTTCCACTTCGACAGTGAAGTCGACGTGCCCCGGAGTGTCGATGATGTTAATGCGGTTGCCTTTCCACATGGCGGTTGTCGCAGCGGAGGTAATAGTAATACCTCTTTCTTGTTCCTGCTCCATCCAGTCCATGGTGGCAGCCCCTTCATGGGTTTCACCGATTTTATGAATTTTACCGGTGAAATAAAGGATTCTTTCAGTAGTTGTGGTTTTTCCGGCATCGATATGCGCCATAATACCGATATTACGGGTATGGGCTAAATCAAATTCACGGTTGGCCATAAATTACCTCTATTACCAACGATAATGGGCATAGGCTTTGTTAGCTTCTGCCATCTTGTGGGTATCTTCTCTCTTTTTCACAGAAGCACCGGTGCCATTAGCGGCGTCAATGATTTCATTGGCTAAACGGTCTTCCAGTTTTTTCATTTCTTAAACGAGAATAGTTAACTAACCATCTGAGTCCTAAGGTGACTTTTCTTTCGGGGGAAACTTCAGTTGGGACTTGGAAGTTACTACCACCGACACGTTTCATCTTTAATTCCACTTCAGGCATGATGTTATTAAGGGCGGTAGCAAAGACATCCATGGCGGGTTTACCAGTCTTGTCTTCGATTTTCTTGAAGGCAGAATAGAGGATGTTTTGGGCAGTACCTTTTTTACCATCAAGCATAATTTTGTTGATTAAACGGGTGACTAATTTGCTGTTATAAATTGGATCGGGCAAAACGTCACGTTTGGTTGCATTACCTTTACGCATAATAGCTTTCCTCCTTATTCTTCTTCTCTGGGCTTTTTAGTTCCGTATAAGGAACGGCCTTGACGACGAGCTTCGATACCAGCGCAGTCTAAGGTACCACGGACGATGTGATATCTAACACCTGGTAAATCTTTCACACGGCCACCACGAATCATGACGGTGGAGTGTTCTTGTAAGTTATGACCTTCACCACCGATATAGGCAGTGACTTCGTAACCATTGGATAATCTAACACGAGCGTATTTTCTCAAAGCAGAGTTAGGTTTCTTGGGGGTCATTGTACCGACACGGGTGCAGACACCACGTTTTTGCGCTGCGGCTTGGTGGGTTTCTTTCTTCTTTAAAGAATTAATTCTGGTACCAAGAGCAGGAGCTTTTGATTTGAATGTCTTATTGTGACGGCCTTCACGAACTAATTGGTTAATTGTTGGCATATATATGCTCCTTTCAATTATTAATTACGTTATTGGTGTGTCCACAGTACCGGGTGTGTCATTCATTTCTCTTAAAAAATGACCTCTCGGTCTGTGTGTCTCCGATTCGACACACGCTAATATATAATATATATAATCAAAAAAACGTGCAACAAAATATTTTTATTTTTGCAAAAAAATTTCTAGAATATAGATTATAAAAGGGCAAAAACATGAAAATCATTTCCTTTAATGTCAATGGTATTAGAGCAATTTTACAAAAAGATTTTATCCGTGATTTTATTGATTTAGATGCGGATATCTTCTTTTTACAAGAGAGCAAATTCAGTGAAGATATGCACCTTGATTTCCCTTTTATGCCGAAAGGCTATCAAACATATTGGACAGTCAGTAAATTAAGAAAAGGATATTCTGGTGTCGCGGTATTTACTAAGAAAGCACCACTTAGGGTCCACTATGGGTTAGAAGAAGAAAAATATGACGATGAAGGAAGAATCATCACTTTAGAATATGAAGATTTTTATTTTGTAGGAGCGTATGTCCCCAATTCTGGTGATGGTTTAAAAAGAATGGATTTCCGTCTCCAATTTGAAGATGATTTATTAGCGTATCTAGACAAATTAAATGCGAAAAAGCCAGTCATATATGCGGGTGATTTAAATGTCGCTCATCAAGAAATCGATATTAAAAATCCGCAAAATAATCACCAAAACGCGGGCTTTACCGATGCAGAAAGAGAAAGATTTACGCGCTTATTATCGCATGGTTATAAAGATACGTTCCGCGAATTATATCCCACCACTATTAAATACTCTTGGTGGAGTTATCGTTTTAATGCACGTGCCAATAATGCAGGATGGAGAATAGATTATTTCGTCGTTTCCGAAAGAATTATGGATAAAGTAAAAGATAGCGTTATTCATAATCAAATATATGGTTCTGACCATTGCCCTATTGAATTAGATATTGATTTATAAAGATTTAAATTCAATTGATATATCTTTTGTGGAAATATCCACGATTTTGAATGTATATCCACACTTTGTGGCTAAATCTTGATAATTATTAACCCCAAAACTCTCACCATAATGGAAAAAGGTATTATTGTCCGCTAAAAGGCCATCTTTAAATGTGTTTTGGCCACTACTTTCTAATAGATGATATAAAACAGTGCCAGTTTCCGCATCTTTACTTTTAATGGAATTATGGTAGATAAAATCAATCGCGTATTGCGAAACATCATTATCCCCTTCTTCTCCTAATGGATAAATTAATTTTGGTTCATCACCAACTTTTTTATATTTGCTGAAATATCCTAATGAAGTATTGACGTGATAGACTTTTAAACCATGGTGATCAGGAAGAGTGAAAATGACTTTATTACCATTGATATCTTCATCTTGATAAGAAAGGCCATTACTTTTATTTAATCCCGAAGGAACAAAATATTCCAATAAGAGATATTCACCAAAGGGATTATCATCATATTTATCATTTAAAGGTAATAATAAATAATCACCAGTTTGTGAGAAATTATTTAATTTAATCACCCCATTAATGCCTTTTTTGATGACTTTGGGTGGTGTCCAATTTAAAAGATATTTACTTAAGGCGGTGTGGTCACCTTGATTAGAATCCATCATATCTAAAAAGCCCGTGGGCTGATAATAATAGCCGAGTTGCTTGGGTTTAGTGTTGTAATAATCGGTTAAACCAAATAGATGACCAGTTTCATGAATATATGTGGAAGCATCCACGCGTTGTCCTTTATTAGGAAGAGAAAAATATAAAGAGCTCCATGAATAAGCATTAGCTAAAACTTGACCTTCACCACAGTAATTTTCATTTTCACTAATAAAATCGGTATAAGCCCAGAATAAATCTTCGCCACTATCATCTTTATTAATATTGTTATAAGGATAATCATAGATGACATAAATCATATCGATATAGCCATCTTTATCACTGTCAAAGGATGATAAATCAAATTCCTCATTATTTCTTAAATTATTTAAAGCTTCGACGGTGATTTTTCTTGATGTGGAAGTTTGATCGCCACTGATAGTTCGCCACTGATCACTACGATAATTTAGCGTATACCAAGGAGCAACTTCACCACTTATCTTTAATTGGCCATAACTTGATTGATGATAAAAAGAGGCCACTGATTGTCCCGTTGTGGTTTTTTCATCACCAAAAAAAGCATTTTGGAGATAAATTGTTTTCTTTTCTAAAGGGATATCATCGGAGGAATTAGTAAAACGGATAGGTAAAACTAACATTTTTCTTTCCCCTAACGGATTTGCTAGAACATGATGACGATTATCTTTGCTATCATATAAAAATTCTTGAAATGAATGGAAATTGCCTAATTTCGTGACTAAAGGATTAACTTCTTGATGACGATAATATAAAGAATTATCTTCTTCCTTAAAAGAAAGGGGATTAATTTCTTTATCATAAGGAACAAAAATTAATTCATTATTTTGCCCGCAAGAAAAAAGGATAGGAACCATCATTAATAAAGGGAGATAATTCTTTTTCATACCACCATATTTTATATGTTCTTTCTTTCTATAACAAGAAAAGGCATCCGCTTGGACGCCTTTATAAATGGATTTAAGGATGGAAATTAGATTTTCGTAATATTAATTTCCGCGGATTCATAACCATTAATCTTAGTGATTTCAAATTTGAATCCTAATGGGACAGTCTTACCACCGGCTTTATCGTGCATCATATAATTTTCATAGATGCCGTTAGAACCAAAGACATCGCCTTCTTGGAATAATAAATCACCAGAAGCTTGTTTATGTGTTTTAATGCTCACGCCATCACGTGGTAAGAATTCTAATAATTTATAATCTGGGAAGCATGAATCACTGGCGGTATTATCGCAAGCTGTGCCGACATAAGAACGATCTCCAGGAGCAGAGGTGGATGAAGTAAATCCCGTGAATTGCCATTGACTTTTGGATTGGTTATAAGTGAAGACACCTAAACGAGCGTCAACATGAATAACACGAATACCCGCTTTATTAAAATATAATGGATATGAGCCGTTAAATTGATGTTCCCCATCATATTTAGCCACACCTTCGGGAGTGAGGAATTCAATCA
Organism: uncultured Bacilli bacterium; assembly: GCA_905236715.1. GTDB lineage: Bacteria > Bacillota_I > Bacilli_A > RFN20 > CAG-826 > RUG13091. The sequence goes on from CAJOMQ010000017.1 coordinate 26,402, forward strand.
TTAAATATTGATCCATTAAGGTATTGTTATATTGACCACCGATGGGGAGAATAATGCAATCACCTGTCGTGGTTGTGCTTCTAATGGTGGCTTTCACACTACCAGTTGCATAATAAGGATTAACCCATCCATACCAAGCTTTACTCGCGGCGTTATGGTCACCGATGTTGTAATCCATCATATCGAGATATCCTAAACCATCAAAATCAGTGCCACTATAGTCAGTGATGTAATAATCAGGTAACCCTAAGACGTGACCATATTCGTGAGTCATTGTGTGGACGTCTGGTTCCACTTCGCCATCAATAATTTTTTGTGGTAGATCGTCAGGAATAGTTGGATATTTGGTTTTGTGATTGAGATAGCCATCATAGAAGAACCAATAGCTAGCCCAGAAGAAGCGGTTAACGCCTTCTAATTCGGGGTTATAACGGCCATAAGCACCAGGAACATTCCAGCAGAAAGCCCATTGTAATTCACCAGTTGTGTGAATTGGCGCCGAATAGATGAGGATTAAAGAATCAATAAAGCCATCTTTATTCGCGTCATATTGGGTCAAATCATATTTAGCCATCTTTTCTTCATCATCCAACATTTTTGCCATCGAATATTCACTACGATATAAATCTTGAATTTCAATAGCGATTAATTGGGCACCAGAAGTACCGTTTTTATTGGCGTATTCCGCGATTGTGGAATCAACGTGATACCAATCACCAACCGTGCCACTAATTTTGCATTGGCCGAATGAGGAGGAAGCATAATATCCCGCTAAGGAATACCATTCTAATTCATCATTACTACCAAACATCATCTTTTCTAATTCTTGTTTTGTTCCTTCTTCACCTAATGGTAAATCGGAGCCGAGACAATCAGTGAAATCAACGGGAATGACTAAAGCTTTCACATCTTCAATGACAAATTTTCTTTGACCAGATTCATTCTTGTGTTCGGTATATTGTTCTGCGGTGTATCCACTACCATTGATACGCATACCACGGTAAGTAGTTTCATATTCATAAGGATTAATTTGTTTTAAATTCTTAGCAGAAGGACCACCACTATTACATCCAGCTATGGTTATGGTCATACCAGCGAGGAGCAAGGAAACAAGAAGCGAGGTTTTTTTCATAATCTTTTCTTCCTTTCCACGTAAATTTCATCACGAATATTTACGTTTTTATATTTTGTTTTTTGATTATAGCAAATTTTAATGTTCAGAGATAGTTATTTCTTTAATAGAAAAAAGGGGCTGTTAAGAAACCTAAAAGGTGACTTAGCCCCTTTTACTTTACGAAAAATAGGTGAAATCGCAAGAAATCACCTATTTTTGTTACAATACAA
>CAJOMQ010000018.1 GCA_905236715.1 uncultured Bacilli bacterium
GATGAAGGGTTCTTTGAAAAGCAAATATATTCAATAAGTGATTATGAAAACAAATTGTTAGAAGACTTTAAGAAAGCAGAAAAAGAAATAGTGCTAGTCATAAATGCTTATAACGACAAAAAATTAGAATGCCTAATATCTAATTTGAACAAAGAAAAAGCCAAAATTTACAGCTCTATTTCAATTGAAAAATATAAATCGCTCCAAACAATTTTTAAAACGAACTTAATCGTTATTGACAATAGGATTGTGTGGTATGGTGGAATCAATCCATTTGATGATTATCAATATTATTTTGATATTATGAGAATTGATGACAAATCGGTTGCTGCTGACGATTTATTAAAAGAGATTATATCGTTTTAACAAATAAATTTTGAAGCAACATTTTGTATGGGACGAAGCAAATTATGATTATAAAAGCCATTTCCATGGATATAACAAAAATCGGCAGTATGGTGGATGCTATTGTTAATGCTGCGAATGAATCTTTATTAGGCGGTGTAGGCGTAGATGGAGCAATTCATAGAGCGGCAGGACCAGAGCTCCTTGAAGAATGTAGAAAACTTCATGGCTGCAAACCCGGAGAAGCCAAAGCCACAAAAGCATATAGACTCGATAACAAATATATTATTCATACTGTTGGTCCAAGATATTATTCAGATCCTACTCCAGCTGAGACACTAGCGAACTGTTATTTGAATTGTCTCAGATTGGCAGATGAACTTGGTTTAGAGTCAATCGCATTTCCATCTATTTCCACAGGCATATTTGGCTATCCAATTGATGAAGCGGCTAAGGTCTGTGCTAAAGTTGTGTGTGAATATAAGCCAAAAAAATTGAAATATGTTTATATGTGCATTCTGAATGATGAAAGAAGCGAAGCAATCTACAATAAAGCTTTCAGTGAATACAATTATTTGAATAATTAGATGCTCAAACTTGGCGCGAGGGTTTAAACCTCGTGTCTGTTCAGCTTTTTCTAAGGGCTATTATTTGAGTACAAAAAGTAAGTGCAAAAGATTTCCAGACTCGAACCACCGAACGTTTTAATTTATTCTCCTAGCTATGGAGGATTCTGGAAAAAGAAAAATAGTCCAAAAATAGATCAGTGCCAAATCAGTGCCACTTTTTGAAAATCAACACTCCTTGGGGTAAAGATAGTTAAATTTCGATTTGTCGATTAGTTTGTAAAAATTAACGTAACGTTCTTAAGCCTTTTGTAGTTAATCGAAAAGTATTCCAAACTTCCGGAATATACAGTTAAATTATTTTCAATTATTCGAACCGCGATTATTAATGGACTAGATCCTTATCGCTATATCAAATATGTTTTAGAGAATTTAAAAAAACACGCCAATAGATGATCTGCTTCCATATTCAAAAAAGATATCTAAGCTAATTTAAAAGTTGTCTTTTGCTGTCTTTGGGGATTAAAGTTGCCGCCATTAAAGGTGACACTTTTCATCTAAGGGTGTTATTTAACGACGTTTACCAATTGTCTGCGCACACGAGAAGCTCCGTCGCGAATTTGCCTTTGGTCTTGATTATCAAGCCAATTCTATGGAAAGCTTGTAAAGCAAGATCCAAATGATGAGCTTGATTTAAAGACCGATTGTCTAGTAACTAATTATGAGAGCAAGGTATTTAAATCGATTAACCTAACGTTGGTTACTTCTTTTATTTTTTTATCAAAACCAGATTTTGAAAATAGATAATATTCCCTTATTAAACTCTTATTGAAAATGGAATCGCTTTCTTTGAGATGTTCAAACATCTCTAATGTAAATTTATCTTTTCTATATTTACATTCAACCACTAATAAATGGCCATCTTGTTCTGCTAAACCATCAATTTCTACCGATCTGCCCAATCTCGTATTGTCTGCTTTGAATGTTTTTATTTCTGGATAAACACGACCAAGTTTCCCCGTTCTATTAAGTTTATTGAGATAAAGCAAAGACACATCTTCAAATCCGAATTCAATCGCTTGTTTTAAGTCAGGCTTTATTTCATCAAAAATCATATCGGGATTGATAATAACCCTACCTTGATTTGGATAAACTGTTTTATACCAAAATTTAAGAAGAGGGTCTGTTATTACATAGTAATTGTTCTTTTTGTTGCCATTGAATGTGGTTTTTTTACCAACGACTTCTGATTCTAAAAGAGTCGTTAAATATTTAGAAACTTTACCTGTTTCTTCTTTGATAAATGACGAGATATCTGATATGTTTGTTTTTCTACTAGCGATTGCGAATAGAATTGCATTATAAATATCAGGTTTGTTTGATTTTGATAAAACGTTTTCCGGAAGATTGAAAAATGGCCCGTATTCGTTTATTACTAATCGTTTTATTTCATCTTCAAATGTGTTGTTTGAGTCGATTGCAGATAAATAATAAGGGAAAGTAGACATTAGCGAAAGAAAAGAACACGTGGTTTCTTTATCCACACCATCGAAAAATAATAGCGCCTCCTCTAGTGGAAGTTTTTGAACATTCATTTCGAATGTCTTTCTTTTATATAATGGGGATCTTTTATTTCTTATTTCCTTTTTGAGGAAAGAAACATCGGAACCGGATATTAATAGCATTAAATTTTCATCTGAGTGATCAAAATATTCTTCAACAACAGATGAGAACGATTTATCTTGTTTGGTAATAAATGGGTATTCGTCAATACATAAAACAAACCTTTTGCCCTTAAAATATCCAGATAAGGCATCCAATGCTGATTGCCAACTTGAATATACGAAATCCAAAGGCAATGACATCAATTTATTTAGTTCATAAGAAAACGAGCGTAAATTGCCATATGAACTGTCTTCTTTTGCTTGGAAAAATAGATGAGGCTTGTCATTAACAAAGTGGTCAATAAGTTTTGTTTTACCAATTCTACGCCTGCCATAGATGACACCTAACTCTTTGTTTTTGGATTCAAAAGCAGTGCTTAGTTGCTTTAATTCTTTTTTTCTACCTACAAACATTAGCAAAGCCTCCTTTATATACTTTAAAGTTACTAACCTTTGAGTATATTATAACGTAGCGATTGTGTTTTTCAAGAAAAAACAAAAAAGACACATACAATTTGCATGTGTCTCAACATTCAATCGTGGCGGAGGAACAGGGATTTGAACCCTGGCACACTGTTACATGTCTACGAGCTTTCCAAGCCCGCCCCTTCAGCCTCTTGGGTATTCCTCCGTGAGCTCAAGCAATTTATAGGGTTTTGCGATGTGCGATTAGTATTTTATAATAAAGTGCTCTTTATTAAAAGAGTAAATTTTCTTAAAATTAGTTTATGAAGAAATTTGTTATCTCAGAAAACGAGAATGGTATTACATTAGAAAAATATTTAAAGAAGGTATTAAATAATGCCCCTTTATCTTTTATCTATAAAACATTAAGAAAAAAAGATGTCCGAGTTAATAATCATTGGCAAGATGGTAAATATGTTTTATCAAAAGGAGATGAAGTATCTATATATATCAGTGAAGAACAATATGAATCTTTTAATAAACCACTTGGATTAAAAGCTAATAATCAAATTGAGTCATGGATTATATATGAAGATAAAAATATTTTACTAATCAATAAACCACGTAATATCTTAGTGCAAGCGGATGCCTCAAATGATAAAGCGCTTGACCAAATGGTCGTGGAATATCTCATGTTTAAAGGTGAATATGACCCACTTAATAATCAAGGTTTTAAACCAGGCCCTGCACATCGTATAGATAGAAATACATCGGGTATTGTTATTTTTGGTAAAAATAGAGATACTTTGGCTTATTTAGCTATCTTAATGCAAAATCACGATAAAATCGAAAAACATTATCTTTCCTTAGTGGTGGGAGAAATCAAAGAAGATGGGGTAATTGAAGCTCCGTTAAGGAAGAATTTCTCCACAAAAAAAGTGGTTGTTTGCCCGGAAAAAGATGGGGGCAAACCCGCTAAAACGATGTATCATGTGGTAGAAAATCTACCTGGCTTTACATTATTAGAATTAGTTTTAAAAACTGGACGCACACATCAAATTCGCGTCCATATGTCATATATCCGTCATCACGTTGTGGGTGATAGTAAATATGGTGATTTTAAAATCAATAATAAGATGGAAAAAGAATATGGTTTTAAAAATCAATTTTTACACGCTAATGAAATTATTTTTGGTACATTAGATAAACCACTTCAATATTTGAGTAATAAAAAATTCCTCGCCGATATGCCAGAGGAATTTAATGATTTAATTGCTAAATTACGAAATTAGATGTCTAATAAGCCAACAGCTTTTTTGACCCTATTCAATACTGGGCGGGCCATGGCTTCCGCTTTTTTAGCGCCTATTTGTAGTGCTTTTTCATACTCTTTGTTATCAATAATTTGTTGATATTTTTGTTGGAATGGTTCTAATTCCGCCACAACGACATCCGCAACGGCTTTTTTAAAATCACCATAGCGGTATCCGACAAACCTTTTTTCGGCTTCTTCAATGCTGATATCGGATAAAACAGCATAGATAGTTAATAAATTAGAAATGCCAGGTTTATTTTCGGGGTCATATTTGACTTCGCTTCCGGAATCAGTGACCGCGGACATAATTTTCTTTCGTACGGTTTTCATATCATCTTTAAGATAGATGTCACCTTTTGGATCAGATTTAGACATCTTAGTAGTGGGGTCACTTAATGACATAATACGCGCCCCGACTTTTCTTACCTGATAGTGGGGTTCTTTTAAAACGGGACCGTAGCGGTTATTGAATCTATTGACTAAATCTCTTGTCAATTCAATGTGCTGAATTTGATCTTCGCCAACGGGAACGACATCGCTATCATATAAAATGATATCTGATGCCATTAAAACGGGATAAGCGAATAATCCTAAGCCAATCGCGGATTCTTTCATCTTCGCGGATTTATCTTTAAATTGGGTCATTCTTGATAATTCGCCCATATAAAGATAATTTTGCATAATCGCGTTTAATTCCGCATGTGCGGAAACAGAACTCTGTAAGAATAAAGTTACTTTTTCTGGATCTAATCCGGCAGCAAGATAAAAAGAGGCTAAATCGATGCTGTTTTGACGTAAAACTTCCGGATCAATAGGCAAAGTTAAAGCGTGTAAATCCGCGATAAAGAAAATACATTCACCTTTATCCATCATTTTCGGTAAATCACGCAAGACACCGATATAATTACCGAGTGTCAATTGACCGGTTGGTTTAATACCTGTTAATATTCTTTGTGCCATACAATTTCCTCGCTTATTTATAATAATTGGCCAAATTATAGTTTGCAACTTAAAGAAAAAGGGAAATTGTAAATACATTGATATTTATCGGAAAAAATGACATCATTTATTAGCAAAGATTCCTTATGATTAAAATTTATACATCCCCTTCATGTTCAAGTTGTCGCAAAGTCAAAAAATGGTTTAACGAACAACAAATTCCTTTCGTTGAGAAAAATATTTTTGTGGCGACGTTAAATGAAAAAGAATTACTCGATATTTTAGCCAAAAGTGAAAATGGTACGGAAGATATTATTTCTTCTCGTAGCAAAATAGTGAAAGAATCTGGTGTTGATATTGATTCGATGACTATTAACGAATTGATTGCTTTTATTAAAGAAAATCCATCAGTATTAAAAAGACCTATTATCGTGGATGACACAAAAATCCAAGTGGGTTATAACGCCGAAGATATTCGCGTCTTTATTCCACACGCGAGAAGAATCGCAGAATGGGCATGTCAACATAACGAATGCCCTAAATATGATAATTGTGAACACGTGAAAGATAAATTGGCCGCTAATTAATGCGTCGAGAATTTATCGCTCGTCTACTTTTACTTATATAATTTTCTTTATATTCCAGGTGAAAACGATTGCAAATATCCAAGATTGCGGCCTTTGCCTCTTCCATCGAGGAAGCTTCTACCTCTAAATCATAATCGATAATGCCGTTATATAAATTTTGATCAATGACCACTAAATAATCTTTTTCTTTGACTTCAATACGATGTGTTTTTAATGTAGCAATAGGGTGATATTGGGAAAATGGTTTTGGTAATAATTTATCGATTTCGGGGTGCGAATCAATCTTTTCATTAATTTCTATTGTGCCTTTATCATTTGGTATTTTTAAGGTTAATTCTTGTTGATTATTAAATTTCCTAATTCTCATCATTTTGTGATTATTAATTAATGATAAATTTTCATCATCTAAATATGTATTTTCAATATCGATAAAACGAAATTGGGGGTCGATAACAATATAATGCTGTACTAGGAGCATATATTGGTCAAAATCAATCATCACTCTTTCTTCACACTCACGATTTTTCATACTATCATATTATATATCTTGTCAATAAAATAAGGGAGGAAGCCTTTATGATATATTCCGAAATCAAAGATGATGCGAATTCGTTTTTAGAAAAATATGGCCTTTATTTGGCGCTAGGTATCGTTATTGTTATCATCTGTGTTGCTTTAATCATCATCTTCGTGGCTCTTGATAAGAAAAAGAAAAAATCCCTTGATAATAGTCAAGCTGATGACTGGTTGAAAGCGCTCGGTGGTAAGGAAAATCTTATTGAAACTTCCGCGACCGGTTCCCGCTTAACAATAAAATTAAATAACCCAGAATTAATCAATAAAGATGTCTTAAAAGAACTCGGAGTCAGTAATATCGTGACCATGAGTGACAAAATTGTCTTAGTCATTGAAAATAAGGCGGAACAAATAAAAGAGAAACTAAATTAGTTTCTCTCTTTTTAAATCTAGCAATATTTCTTCACTGGGGAAACCAATGATATTTTTCGCTGATCCCTCATATTTTTTCACAATCTCGAAATCTTTATTATCTTGCATGCCATATGCCCCCGCTTTATCCATTGGGGAACCAGATGCGATATATTCATCAATTAACTGATCGGTTAAATTGTGGAAATAAACATAAGAACAAACATAATGCTCAATGAATTTATCTTCGCTATAAATACAATAAGCGGTGATGACTTCATGCTTTCTGCCACTTAATAGATGTAATATTCTTCTCGCATCATTTTCATCTTTGGGTTTACCAATAATTTGATTATCAATAACCACAATGGTGTCCGCGGAAATAATAGTGTCATGCGGATACATTTTTTTAATTTTATCGCCTTTTCTTTTCGCGATAATTTGGACCGCTTCTAAAGGTGATAAAGAAGCATCAACTTTTTCGTCAACATCACTAACGACCACAAGAAAATCGTCAGTAATATTTTCTTTCATCAATTTTTGTCGTCGTGGTGATTGGCTAGCTAAAATAAACATATTAATTCTTTGACATAATGACGGGAATGATCATCGGTTTTCTTCTCGTCTTTTTGTATAGATATTCACTAGCGATAATCTTAATGATCAATTTCAATTCCGCAAAAGAGGTTTTCGTTAATAATTTCTCTTTAATGGCTTTTTCAATCATGGAAGATAATTCACTATAATGAGCGTCATCTGATTTAATAATGCCCATAGAAGCAAATTCGGGTTTAGTCACTAGTGTATTCTTTTTGGTATCAATAGAAACGGTGACCGCTAACATGCCATCATCTGTGAGAATACGGCGATCTTCCATAACGGTATCGGCTAAGCCATTGATATCTTTACCATCAATATAGACACTGCCATGTTCAACGGGATATCCACGGGTAATTTTATGTTTTGATAAAGTTAAACAATCGCCATTATCTAAAACAAATGTATTTTCTAAAGGAACGCCGACAGTGGTGGCTAATTGTGCGTGAATACTCAACATACGATATTCACCATGCATCGGCATGAAATATTTTGGTTTAAATAATTTTAAAACAAGTTTTAATTCTTCTTGTGAAGGGTGACCTGATGAGTGAATATCACTCAAAATGGAATTGGTGACCACTTCCGCGCCGGCTCTGGTTAATAAATTGACGACATGGTCAATCATAATGCCATTTCCGGGAATCGCACTGGAAGAGAAGACCACGGTGTCACCAGGAATAATATGAACATCTTTGTGTTCACCGCCAGCAATACGTGATAAAGCCGCCATTGGTTCACCTTGGCTACCAGTGCAAATAATCAATATTTCGTTATTGCGGAACATGCGAATATCGGAACTGGGAATAAAGAAATCATCAGGCATTTTGATATAACCAAAATTGCGGGATATTTCCACAGCTTTTTCCATGCTGCGGCCGATAATCGCGATTTTTCTTTTATGTGTTAAAGCGCTTTGACAGATTTGTTGGATACGCGAGATGTTACTAGAGAAAGTGGAAACAATTAATCGCCCAGGTGCGTTATCGAAAATTTCATCGATGGAATCAAAGACATTTTTTTCACTGGGTGTATGCCCTTCTCTTTCTGCATTCGTGGAATCGCTTAATAGTAAATCAACACCCTCTTCCCCTAATTGGGCAATACGATGTAAGGCAATATCCGGACCAATGGGAGTTAAATCAACTTTAAAATCGCCAGTTGAGACAATTCTTCCTTCGGGGGTATCCACAACGACACCAAAAGAATCAGGAATAGAATGGGTGACACGGAAAAAAGATACTTGGAAATTACCAACAGGGACAATGGTATTTTCATCATATATAACAATGTTGGCGCGATTAGATAAATGTTGTTCATCTAAGCGGTTTTGGATTAAAGCAGCGGCTAATTTAGGTGCGTAAATAACAGGAATATGGATACTTTGTAATAAGAAAGGAATACCACCGATATGATCTTCATGACCATGTGTGATAAATAATGCCTTAATTTTATTGCGATTGTTTTTTAAATGTGTGTAATCGGGAATGATGTAATCAATACCGGGGAATTCCACACCAGGGAATTTCACACCCGCATCAATGATAATTATTTGATTATCATTTTCTATCACATACATGTTTTTGCCCACTTCGCCTAAACCGCCTAAAGCATAAATAGAAATTGGGCTTGAACTGCTCTTTACCATGAATTTGCCTCCAACATTATAACTATGTAATCTTGGTTGTTTCTATTATAGCAACAACAAAGGAAAAAATGTAAACAATATTATTTCAAAATGAATAATATTATGGTCACATCAAAAAATAAAAATATGATCTAAAAATATGTTATTTAAATGATTTCTTCACCAGGATATGGTTTATCGGGATTTATTTTATCAATACGGTTATAAAAGAACATGCCATTGAGATGGTCATATTCATGTTGAATGACAATGGCTTTATAGCCTGTCGCGGTAAATTCGACATCTTTATTGGTTAAAGCATCAAAGCCTTTGATTTTAATTTTATAAGAACGATGGACTAAACCTTGGTGTTCATCATCTACAGATAGACATCCTTCTCCACTTTGTAACGCTACTTTTTTCACACTTGATTCCACAATGACAGGATTGACCAATTGATAGGCTACTTCTTCTTCATTCTCATCAATAAAATAGATGACAAACATTCTCTTTAATAAGCCAATTTGAATCGCCGCCATGCCAACGCCTGCGCGAATATGATGCTTTTTGGCATATTCATCATCTTGACTTCTTTTCAAATAATCAAGCATGGCATCCAAAGTCTCTTTATCTTTGTTAGATAAAGGCATCTCCACTGGTTGGGAGCGTTTACGCATTATCGGGTTATTGTCTTTAATAATTTTTAATTTCATGCAAACAATATTTTATCACAATCAAAAAAATATATTCAAAAATGTGTATAATATTTTTGGCATGAAAAAAAATATCTACCAATTAGCGGAATCTTTAAAAATTGAATTACAGAATGATCCTCGCATCATCGCTTTAAATCAATTAGAAGAAAAGATGAATCAAGATGAAGAAGTGATGCGGCTGGCTTATCAAAAAGATTTATTAGCGTCGGAATATAGTGATATTCTCAATCATTTTGACCGTGATAGTGAACCAGCGATAAAAATACAAAAGAAATTATACGAAGCCAAAAAAGCTTTAGATGAACATCCGCTTGTGCAGCAATATTTATCCGCTTATAAAGAAGTGCGTGAATTATATACGCAAATAAATGATATTTTATTGACGGATTTATCTCCTTCATTGTGTCCGAAAGGAAAATAAGATGAGAGTTATTGGTGGCATATATAAAAGAAGAATTTTATCTTGGCCGGATGACGCTAAACATATTCGGCCCACGAAAGATCGCATTCGCGAGGCGATTTTTGATGCTCTTGGTCCTTTAGATAATCTTACTTCCTTAGATTTATATTCCGGTAGTGGGGCAATGGGTATTGAATCATTATCGCGTGGATGTAAATTCGCCACTTTTGTGGATATTAATCCTATCGCTATTGAAACCACTAAGAAGAATCTCTTATCACTTAATATTAAAAATGCGCGCGTGATAAATAAAAAAGATGAATTAGCCATCAAAGATTTCATCAATCAACACGAAACATTTGATATTCTCTTTCTTGACCCTCCCTATGAAACGGGAGAATATGAAAAAATCATCCAATTATTCATTGAAAATAATTTATTAAATCCCCATGCCCTAATTGTCATTGAGGCGAATCGTGAAATAAATATACCCACTGAGTGGTATATAAAAAGAAAAGATTACCATTATGGCGAAGTTAAAGTTATTATTTTATGGAGGTAAGAAAAGTGAAGATTGCGATTTATCCCGGAAGTTTTGATCCCATTACTAATGGCCATCTCGATGTCTTAAAAAGAGCGGTAGCTATCTTTGATAAAGTCATCGTTTTAGTGGCTAATAATCCGCAAAAGAAATCTCGTTTTTCCGTACCTGAAAGAATGGAAATGATTATGGAAGCCGTCGGTGATGATTCTCGTATTGAAGTTGATTCTTATGATGGATTAACCGTGGAATACGCCAAAGCACATAACGCTAAACACCTCATTAGAGGTCTACGCGCTGTCACCGATTTTGATTATGAATTCCAATTAGCGTCCGCGAATGATTTTGTTGATGAAAATATCGATACCGTTTTCTTAATGAGTAAAAAAGAAAAGAGTTTTATCAATTCCTCAATGATTATGGATTTATATGAACATGGAATTGATGTGAAAGATTTAGTTCCAGAAAGTGTTTATAAAAGATTAAAGCATTAAAGGTAATTAAAAAGCTGTCCTGCGACAGCTTTTTTAATTACTTTGTAATTACGATTTTTTGTAGGAGGGGCTGAACATATTGGAAGTTGTTTGTACATTGGTCCAAGCATCTCTTAATGTTCTCGCTTTACCATAATCGTTATTGTCACCAGTACTTTCAAAGGAGAAGAGAATTTCTCTAATGCCATTTTCGGTTGTCCATGGAGCGACTTTTTTACCTTCGTTAGTAAAATCGATTAAGAAAGTCGTGGGAGTGGTGATTTCTGTGGCTTCCACGATGTTCGATAAATCTTGCCCATAGTTACTGGCGTTGTTGCTGTTTTTCGCATATGGGTGATTGGATTGATCTTGTAAACTTTCAATCGCTGTTTCAAACATTTTTTGGACATCCGCACGGTTATAGACGTTTTCGAATAAATTATCGCCATCATCAGTGGTGTCCACGTAAATAGTGAATAATTTGAAAGAACCATCTAAGTCGGTAAATTCATTTTTGTTCCAGTTATCTTCTAAAGTTTGGAAAGCCACATATCTTTCTTCACAAGAAGAACAATTATCTTGCACTAAAGTGACAAAGAATTTGTCGCCATATTTGGCTTTTGCTTTTGCATTGTCTTCGTTTTCAGGATCGGCAAGATAAGAGAATAATTTATCAACATCACTGTTGCCTTTATCCGCATTATCAAGACTGACTTTGTGCGCGTTATAATATTTTTCCGCGGCGGTGCCTTCGGTAAACCATGAACCAACCCATTTAGTGATATATGGGATAGAGAAGATAATGGCGAAAATACCACCGACGATTAATAATGGCTGAATCCATGCTGTATTTTTAATCCAACGGCCAATTCTTGCGAAGAAATTGCCGATAGCTTTGAAGAATTTCATGCTTTTTGCCTCCTATATATTCATATAGCGAATAAAATCTTATCACTTAGCATATTTTATTTCAACAAACTATTTTTTCAAATAGTGTGTTCGACCCATAAAATGAGGGCTCTATACAAATTATCACAAACTTTCACACAATTGTATTGTTTTTTAAAAACAAATGTATAGAATAAATACGACTATGAAAAAAAGTGAGCGGATAAAAAAGAAAATTAACAACTTCATGTTCGATCACTTTTATTTCGCTTCGTTTTTGTCACATGGTAAGCAAATAATATTAGCCGTCTTAGCGGCCGCTATATTCGCTTTTGGTTTTTGTTGTTTTGCCACGCCAAATCCGAATTCGGAACACCCTTTTACGATTGTCACTGGTGGCCTATCTGGTATTTCACAAAATATCGCTTTGATTATTTACCTAATCACTGGTAAGAATGTTGGCCACAACACTGTGCAAGCCATATCTTATTTTGTTCTTAACCTTCCTCTGATTGTTTTTGCTTTCTTTAAAATTGGGCGTCGCTTCTCAATTTACACCCTTGTTAATGTGGTGGCCACTTCTGGTTTTATCACTTTATTTTCATTGCCTAATGGTGTTGGTGAAACCATTGCTTCTAATATCTTTTTAGATAGCGAAGCCGCCATTATTGTGAGAGCTATTTTTGCGGGTGTTGGTACTGGCTTAAGTAGTGCGATCACCTATCGCGCTGATTGCTCTTGTGGTGGTATTGATATCGTGAGCTATTATTATAGCCTTCGTAAATCCACAAGTGTTGGCAAATATAGCATCGTCATTAATGGTGTTATTGTTTCTTTATATGGTGTCTTATTAATGATTTCTAACCCCGCCGAATGGGATCAAGGTGTTATTTCTATCTTATTCTCGTTCATCTATTCCTTCACCGTTAGCATGTTAATTGATGCGATTAATTTACGTAATAAGAAAGTCCAATTGGCCTTTATTTCCCAAAACAAATATTTATCCCACGTTTTGATTGCTAATTTCCCTCATGGCGCGACTGAAGTTCAATCACAAGGTGTTTATACTGGTGTCCAACAAACCATTACTTATATGATTGTCAGTGCTTACGAAGTGAATAAAGTCGTGACTCTTGCCAAAAAAGTAGACGAACACGCTTTTATTACTGTGACACCTTTAAATCAGGTATATGGTAAATTCTTCATTAAGCCCGTTGAATAATATAAAACCTCTGCAAGCAGAGGATTTATTTTTTCTGGCGGAGAAGATGGGATTCGAACCCGTGCGAGACTTGCATCTCCTAGTAGTTTTCGAAACTACCCCCTTCAACCGCTTGGGTACTTCTCCGAAACGTGCTAATTATATCATAAGATATCTGTAAAGCGAGTAATATCTTACACTAATTTTGACTTAAAACTAGTCAAATTTAGAAACCTCAATTATAATAACACAGTATGATTGCTTTCCGTTGGTTTGATTTTCACGATAAAGACTTCCTCATCACATTCATTATTGTGATGGTTTTTTTGGTTTTTCTTGTCGCTGTGATTATCTCTTTTACGGTGGTGAAAAATTCCTTACATCATTACGAAAAGAAAATTTCCCAAGAAAGAGTGACAACCCGTATTTATGTCATCAATCCAAAAAAGAATTCGGTGGTCTATTTCAATCGTTCTGATTTACGCAATAAAAAAGAAATTGACATCGCCACTTTCTATTCTTTCTTCCATGAAAAAGATAGTGAAAGAGTGAAGAAGTGGATTGTGGATATCTCTACGAACAGTAAAGATGTTGAACAATATTTAGAAGCGGATGTTTTGATTAATAGAGGCAAAGCCGCTTATTTCTCTTTACTCAAATTATTAAAATATGACAACAAAGTTGGTGTCATCCACTTAGAGAGTCATATTTTGAAATTTATTACCCCGATGAATTATGTCGGAAATAAAAAAGACGCCCTCGTTGGTGTGGTAAAAAGAAGTGTCATGGATGGTGTCATTTCCAAAAGTAAATCATTACGTGGTTTCACTTTCTCGATTCGTTTCTTCCATATCCGCCAAAAGGCTTTATCTAATGATAAAATCGAAAGATATATGATCATGACTTTGAAAAACGAAGTCTATCCTTTTGCCTCTGATATGAAAAATCCTCGTCAAATCATTGATGAATCTGGTAGTGAAATACTTCTATTTGATATCCACATGGAATCCCGTGATCAGGCGATGCGCTTAGCGAATTCCATTGCCCACTCTTTGAAAAAGAGCATCGGTGTTAATGGCTATTCAGAATCCGTGAGTTTCGCGATTGGTATTGTGGAGAACAAACAATATTATCAAGACTTTGATAGCATCGTCACCAAAGCCCAAGAAGCTTGCATTAATGCTCAACAAAACGGACAAGAAATATTCCTCTATCAAAAATCTTCTGGACCAATGTCTTTAGATTTAAATCGTTATGCCGATGAAGTGGAAAAACTCTTAAAGCCAAATGCCTTACGTTATTTATTTAGACCAATTATCGACGTGAGAAGACGTCGTATCATGGGCTATTTTGAATACGTGAGAGCCTATGATTCACCATTTAACAATTTCCCGGAAATGAGTAAATATGCGGCGAAAGTGGGACAAAATCGTGATTTATTCGCGGTGGTGGCCAAAGCGGTTATTCCGAAGTTTGTCAACGAAAGACCTAATTCTAGTGCACGTCTATTCATCCAAGTTAGTATGTTAGATATCGACCATATGGTGGATATCCTTCCACAAATCCCACAAATTAAAGATGTGAAATTAGTGCTCGTTTTTGACGAACAAGAAGTGAATGAGAATTCTTCACAATTAGAATTACTAAATTCTGCCTTACAAAAATTCCATGAGATGGGCTTTGATTTAGCGTTATTGTTACAAGACAAAAACTTATTATTAGACCCCTCTGTTTATACGAATTTCGATTATTTCGTCGCTGGTGCTTCCATGCTTAATGAAATTAAGAAAAATAATCGTATTCGTCTATCAATTCACACTTTAATTGAACAATTATTGAGATATAAAAAGCCCATTATTGCCACTGACTTAGAAGGATGGCAGGCTATTGAATTAATCATTAAATCCGGAATCAATTACATTTCTTCAGAAGCGGTGGCGGCGAGCAATGATATGCTCTTACCAATCGATAAGAAGAAGATGGAAAAACTTATCCAAATGGATAATAACTTCCGTTAGGAGGAAAATCACAACATGGAACAAATTAAAAATCAATCAATCACTCGACAAGAAGATGATTTTGCCCAGTGGTATACCGATGTTTGCCGTAAAGCGGAATTGATGGATTATTCATCCGTCAAAGGTTTTATTATTTATCGCCCTTATGGCTATGCCATCTGGGAACAAATCCAAGCTTATCTAGATAAAAGATTTAAAGAAACTGGTCATGAAAATGTTTATATGCCCACAGTAATACCAGCTTCTTTATTACAAAAAGAAAAAGATCATGTGGAAGGTTTTGCTCCTGAATGTCTTATTGCCACAGTGGGTGGAGGAACCAAAATTGATGATCCATTAATTATTCGTCCCACTAGTGAGACTTTATTTACGGAACATTACGCGAAAATTATCTCTTCTTATCGTGATTTACCCAAATTATATAATCAATGGTGTTCTGTCGTGCGTTGGGAAAAAACTACTCGTCCCTTTTTAAGAGGCGCGGAATTTTTATGGCAAGAAGGCCATACGATGCATGAAACAGAAGAAGAAGCCCGTACTGAAACCTTAAAGATGTTAGAAATATATGATGATTTAGGTCGTGATATTTTAGCGATTCCTTTTTCGAAAGGCCGCAAAACCGATAAAGAAAAATTTGCTGGTGCGGAAGAGACTTATTCTATCGAAGCCCTTATGCCGGATGGCAAAGCTTTACAAAGTGGTACTACCCATTATTTTGGACAAGGATTTGCCAAAGCCTTCAATGTGCAATTCCAAGGCCGTGATGGTAAATTAGCCTATCCTCATCAAACTTCTTGGGGTGTTTCTACACGTTTATTAGGCGCTATCATCATGGTGCATGGTGATGATAATGGTTTGGTCTTACCTCCTTATGTGGCTCCTATTCAAGTTATTGTTATACCTGTGGCGCAACAAAAACCAGGCGTCATCCCAGCAGCGAGAGAATTATATAACACCCTTAAAGAAACAGGATTACGTGTTAAATTAGATGAATCCGATAAAACCGCGGGATGGAAATTCTCTGAATATGAAATGAAAGGTATTCCTCTCCGCGTGGAAATTGGGCCTCGTGATATTGAAAATGGTGCGGTTACTTTAGTAAAACGTAATACCGGTGAAAAGATTACTATCAAAAAAGAAGAACTCGTCGATAAAGTTAGTTCTTTATTAGAAGAAATCCACAAAGAGATGTATCAAAAAGCTTACCGCTATTTAAATGAACACATCACCGAAGTCACTAATAAAGAAGAATTTGATCAAGCGATGGAAAAAGGTGGCTATGCCAAGATGATGTGGTGTGGTAACCGTGCTTGTGAAGACAAAATCAAAGAAGAAACCAATGCCACCGCTAGATGTTTACCATTTAATCAAATACCATTTAGCGATGTTTGCCCAGTCTGTGGTAAAAAAGCGGAAAAGGTTGTCTTATTTGCGAAAGCCTATTAAAAATAACTTTTGAATTTTATGCTCATTATGTTAATATAGTGAGCGTTCACTGGAGTAGTACCCAAGTTGGTGAAGGGGCTTCCCTGCTAAGGAAGTAGATCGGGTAACTGGTGCAAGAGTTCGAGTCTCTTCTACTCCGCCAAGAGATTGCTGAAACGAACGTTCTCTAATTGGAGGACGTCGTTTTTATATTGTTCAAAGGTAATTTGTTCGTAAGCGTTAATGTTTTACAGGTATGAAAAACTCGAACTATCGAACGTCCGAGTTATTTTCTTAAATTCCAAGGCATTAAAGCATCTGTTTCTTCAACTGTGGAATTAGGTTTAAGCTTTTCTAATAACATTTCAGTAAATTCACCTGGATCAAATCCATTAGCCCTCGCGGTTTGTTGAATAGAGA
>CAJOMQ010000019.1 GCA_905236715.1 uncultured Bacilli bacterium
TTAATTCCGATTTAACATAAGAAAAACTCCGTTAAATAGAATTTAGTCTTCCAAAAAAACTTTTAATTCTATAAACGGAATTTAGTTTTTCAAGTTACATTAATTGCCATTATTTGTTATCGGGTAAAGAAGCTGCAGCAATGGATTGGCCTAATCTGCGCATATAATCACTAGGCATTCTAATATCAATATCTTTATATTCAGGGAATTCTTTTTCTAACACCTTTTTCGCGGTATCTAATATTACTTCTCCGCCTTTGCCGGATGTCACTCTTCCTAATAGAATTAAGTGCTTAATCTGATAAAATTCCATGTAAAACGCAATTGTGTATGCTAAATAGACACCAATAGATTCAAAGATTTGTTTAGCGCCTTCATGACCTTCTTCGTGTAATTTTTGTACGACTTTAAGTTTTTCCGCTAAAGTGAGATTTTCATCTAATTTAATCCCGGCTTTTGGTGCTAATTTGATAACCGCATCTTGCGAGAAATATTTACAACCAACACCAAAATCATGGCTCCATTCATCCACCATTGCCTTTTCATTAAAATCAATGGGCATAAAGGCTAATTCTGAGAACCATCCTAAAAGATTGCCATTTTCATTCACATAGCCAACTGCTTCACTAGTCCCCATAGCGATACCTAAGACACCACCATCATTTAAATCCATCGCGCCTGCTAAAGCGGTCACATCACCATCATTAGCGACTTCAAAAGGAATCGGATGTCCTAATTCTTTTTCTAATTTTCTTACGGTGTTAATATAAGCACCTTTTACTAGTTCGAAATTTTCTTGGGGAACTTTAATAAAAATAGATGAGACCATTGGTTGATTTTCAACGATGACTCCCGCTGCGGAAATGCCAATCGCATCAACATCTCCTCCTAATTCATCAATCGCACCCTTCATCGCGTTATAAAAGAAATCATAATGGTAATTAATATCTTCATTTAATTTTGGTAACCACACGATTTCTTTGGAACTGATGACTTTGCCATCAATAACCGCGGAGACTTTAATATCACTACCACCGACATCAAAGCCAATACGTCTTCCTTTTAAATGGCCACCAATGGAAATTTGATTGGCTTTTTGTTCGGGAATATTGTCATAATTACATTCCACGACTTCCATCTCTTTTTCAAAGACGGTGGACATAAAATGATAATCAAAATCTCTTAATCCATTGACGGAATAATATTCTTTAATCTTTTCATAAATGTAATGGGGACCAGCGAGATAGATTTTATAACCACCGACAGCCCATAAAATACATTTAATTAATCTTTCGACGATAAAAATATTTCTTTTATCATCGACACCTTGCGGAAGGATATCAAATTCTTTGCGGTAAATATAACCGTGTGCTCTTTCAATGGAAATAATTAAATGCTCTTTATTTTCGTATTTATTAACTTCTTGAAAGAATTCTCTTATCTCAATAATTGCGGGTTTAAATTCGGGTTCTAAAATTGGTTTAGTCATTGGCAAATACCTTCTTACCTAATTTATATGTTTCTTGAACATGTAATGTTTCATCTAATAAAACAAAATCGGCGAGTTTATTGACCGCTAATTCGCCACGATCAGATAAATGTAATGCTTTTGCGGCATTTCTACTCGTTATTTTGGCTAAATCCACTAAAGAGGCATGAGTGATTTCTTTCATATTTCTTAAACCTTGGTCCATGGTTAGTATTGAGCCGGCAAGGGGGCCACTAGTCAAATAAGCGGCGCCATCTTTTTTCACGCAATCAAGACCAAATAATTGGAATTTTTCGATATCAGAATTTTTCACACATAAAGCATCCGTAATAACCATAAATCTCTCTGGCCCAATGACCTTATAGGACGTTAATAGTACGTCTGGGCAAACATGGACCTTATCACAAATGAATTCGGTATTTAATTGATCAAAATAAAACGCCGCAGTGACAATCCCCGGGTTACGGTGATGATGACCAGACATCGCATTATGCGTATGGGTGGCGTTAGTTAATCCCATATCAATGGCTTTTTTAACTTCTACAAAAGAAGCATCACTATGACCAACAGAGGCCACGACACCCGCGTTTGTCACATGCTTAACAAAATCCATCGCTCCTTCCTTTTCGACGGCCAGAGTGATGTATTTGACGCTATTTCCGGACAATTTTTGTAATTCATCGAATTCTTTAATGTCTGGTAAGCGTATATATTTAGCATTTTGTGCGCCTTTATGTTTTTCAGAAATATAAGGTCCTTCAAAATGTATTCCGCCTAAGGAAGGAATTTTATCTTTAACATTATTTACTGTTGTACAGACTTTAACCAAAGAATCATGGTCACTAGTTAATGTGGTGGCTAAAAATGTGGTCACCCCTTCTTTATATAAGGAATCGGCAATTGTGACGTAATCTTCTTCTTTCGCGTTCATGAAATCAATGCCACAGCTACCATGAATGTGGACATCGATAAATCCTGGCATCGCAATTAAGCCATGACCATCTATCGCATTGGGAAAATCTTTATTTTCACCAATTTCTTTAATCACACCATTAGCAAAAGACAAATAACCATTTTCGATGATGCGATCTTTTAACACTATTTTTAAATTCTTAATAATCATATGATGACCTCCAAATTATTCATTTTGTTGTATAACATTTTCCATATCGGGATTATAAAGCCCTTTTAAATAATATTCTGTGAAATTGTCCTTATTGATATATTTATCAAATAAAGAAGTGGACAATTCATACATGAATAATATATAAATCGGTAAAACAAATAAGGCTAAAGCGATGTGAATGAATAAAAGTAAGATGGGCAGTGTTTGTAAATGGGAAAAGCCATAAATCACACCCACAAAGGCGATACCAGCAAGAAGGTATTGCCACCAATAATGGATATATAATTTGATGGAATTAAAAATACATTGAAAGACATTCGCATCATAAATAGAAGTAAATACCAAAGCAAGAAAGAATGTGGGTACCACTAAAATGACAAAAATAATATATAAAGGTAGACCAATGTAATATTGGAGGAAGAACGTCGATAAAAACCGCACCAAGGTCAAGATGATGCCAAGGAATAATAATATTAAGAATGTATTTAAATAATTCTGCTTGATACCTAATTTAAAATCAGAACCAAACAATACTCCTTCTCCCATCACAATTTGTCTGACTACCCGATTCGCCCCACTTAAACATATGGCAAAAATAGATAATAAAACGGTGTTAATACCGCTAAAAAGAATAATCAAATAAAACATAGCGCTATCATATTCGGCTTTTGTTAATTCTCCAGTTGCATATAAATCCTCAAACCCCATTTCAAAAACATTTTGGAAATATACCGAAACAATGATTGGTAATAAAGAAAGCATTAAAAGAAGTCCAATTAAGAAAAATGACCAAAATTGATTTTTTAAAACAAAGAAAAATTGATCTCTTCGCGTCTGTGGAAGTTGTGTTAGTAAAAAATCAGCTTTGTTTATTTTACTTTTTTTCATATTCTTCACTGTTGATTAATAATTGCACAAATTCATTTTTCGATTTTAATAATTGTTTTTGGGTGCCTTTAGCGACGAATTTACCGTCTTCCATCACATAAATATGGTCACCAATTAAAGCGGCTTCCGAAAATGAATGCGTGACATAAATGATCGTCAAATTAAGCTTTTTATTGAGGTCTTTTAAAAATTTGAGAATGTCTTTTTTTAAAATCGGATCAAGATGACTTAAAGGTTCATCCATAAGAACAATTTTGGGATCTCCCACTAATTCTCTGGCCAATAATGCGCGTTGTTGTTGACCAACGGATAAATATTTGCCTCTCACATTAAGGCAATGTTCAATGCCAAATGTTTTTGCGATTTCTCTCACTTTATATAAAATTTCATCCCTGTTCATTTTTTTATTTTTTAAAGGGAAGGCGATGTTTTCAAAAATCGTCATATGTGGGTATAAATTATTATTTTGACTGATATACGCCATTTGTCTTTTATCCGTGGGAATTTCATAGACATCGACATCATCAAAAAAGATGTCACCATCATATTCAATGATGCCTAACATCGCTTTTAATAAAGTGGATTTACCACATCCCGAAGGACCGACAATCACGCTTATTTGATTGGAGGGAAAATATTCCGTCATTTCTTCAATGACTAAATTCTCTTTTTTCCCCTTACCATAATAGGCATATAATTCATCTAATCTAATTTTTGGCATAATGAATTTATCAATTGTTGAGATTAATTAATAAACAATCACCTCAACCTCAATTTGATTATGATCTTTTTCAATGATATATTCGCTGGCGTTAAATCCAGGAGTTAAAAAGAAGATATTGTTCTTTTGGATAAGTTTGCCTTTATTGATTTTAATTTGCCCAGAAATAAGAGGCAAAATAAAGGGACAATCTAAATGATAATCATCGATTTTAATAATTACTCTATCTTTTAAAAATTGATAGCTGATAACAAAATCAGAATGAGGTAAATATTCGCCGTTTCGATTCATCATTCCACTTTCAAATTGGCATTCACCAATCTTTTTTGTATCAGTGAAATATGAACTAGCGTATACCGTTTTATCTATTTTCATTTCAAAACGAGGAAGCAAAGAACGATGTTCCGCGATATTTAATGGCACTTGCATATTCGTGGCTTCCGTTAATTGATATTCAGTCACACTACCCATAATAATGGGGCCAAGTTTGCGGCTATATAACATCGTGAGTGTTCCCCCACTTGCGTGTCCACTATAGGGGATATTGCAATCATAACAAGTGATATCCGCGAGATAATTTTCTTGACTAATACGATATGAATCCATTTCTGGATAATATTTATTAAATGGTTTATCTGAAGGTAAATCAACATCACTATCTTCCTTAATTTCGGATAGATGTGTCATCGCGTACGCTAAAGAATTGATGTGTTCAAATGTTTGGTGAATACATGGTAATTCACCGTGCTTTTGATACATCGGTCCACCATATAAAGCACCTTTAAATGTGCATTCTTTGATTAATTTGGTATTGCGATAAGCCACTTCATAAAAGATGGGGTTTCTCTTTCCGAAAATGAAACATAAAGGGATGAGACCATCACATGTTCTTGATCCATAATATGTCCATTTATAATTACGGCAGCCAAAGCTATTATCAATTGCCCCATCAGGGAGAATAAAATCAATATGCGATAAAGCCATATCATATAATTTATCAAGCATATCTTTGTTGTTTGCTAAAGAAGCATATCTAGCTAAAGCGGGTAAGGTTTCTTCTAGGTTGTAGCCTAAATCAATCGCATAGCATCCGCGTTTGGTTCTTAAATCGTGAGGTTTAGCTTCGCCATATAATAAATTTGATTTCGATATATGATGGAAAACATAATCCGCTAAATGATGGGCTTTGGCGATGTATTCATCTTTATGGAGATATCTGCCCGCTAAATATAAGGCCAAAGCGTTGTTCGCCGGATAATTAATCACCGCCCCACAATTTTCATCGAGATTTTCATATAACCAAGAAGCGTGAATTTGCGCTCTATGTTTTAAAATTTCGACCACATCTAATGGTAATGTCTTTTCATATGAATTTAATGTTTCAATGATATCTATTTCTTGAAATACGGTGGTATATCGCCAATCAGTTTGTAAATCGTTATATAATCCACCATCATCGCATAATAGATTCTTGGAATAATTTAATAAGCCTCTTAAAGCGTCAAGATATTTTTCATCATGAAAATAATCATAAGCCACCGCTAAAGCGTAAATCGCATCAATACAACGGCCATGAATGGTTTTGCAAAATTTGCAAAAAACCCCACCATCGAGAGATGGGTCGAGGCTTTTTATTTGTTGGTTAACTAAGGTATCAGCTAACTCTTGAAAGAGGTTTATATAAATTTCTTTTTTCATCTTAATCTGTGATGACATTCACTCCTTCAGCGGCAGTGTAATTAGCGCCGACATATTTTAATGATTTGCAATAAACATTAACATTCTTAAATGTCGTGCTAGCAACATTTTTGCCAAATAATGACAATAAATCGAAGCCTTGGGCATTCACTGTCACATCAATAATTGTGGAATAACTAAATACTTGTGTGGCAAAGACACCTACATCACTAGATGCACCGCCAGCGCCATCATCGGTCACACTACCGGTGGCAAAATCAACAATAATATTTTGGAAGGTAATTCCGGAAATAAATCGACCGAAAATAGATTGGCCATTGGAAGAATATAATACATTACTGAAATGAATGTTTTTAATAACCGCGCCATTACCCACTTGGGTAAAGAAGCCCCATATACTCGATTTATAATTAGAAATCTTATGGCCACAACCATCTAAAATTCCTCTAAAACCACATGTATAATCTAGTGGGTGTTCGTAAGCGAAATATTGTCCTGGGCATTCCTCGCCTGCAAAATCAATATCATTAGCCAATAAATATTGACCATATATTTTTTCTTCTTTATCTAATTGAACAAGGTAATCAGTAAAATCACTAGCCACCGTTATTTTCTTGCTGATGAAATTAATTAAATAAATGTAATTGAAGAAATATTCTTCATTTTCCATCGTGATAGTTAACATCTTTTGTTCATAACAAGTGATATCAAATATCTTGGCTTTGAGGTTGATGATTCTACTTCCATTATTGTAAGTCACATCATCATTAGTGAATGGAATATCTTTATTATCAATATTCAACGCAGCCGCATTAGTGTAAACAACACTACCAGGAATTTCTAAATTCTTGTTATTGACTAAACTCGCGGTATAGATACGTTTTGTGCCATTTTTAGCCACAGAGAAATCTAAATCAAAATCATGGTCGTCGATTTCCACTCTTTGGCTGCCAATTAATGGTTTATAGACATTCACGGCCACGGTAATTGATTCACCTTGATAAGAAATGATGATGGAGGCATCACCTCTGGCTTTGGGTAATAAATCATTCGTCGCGGGATCAATATCTAAAATGGATGGATTAACAAAATCAATCGATAAAGAATTATAAGGAATGGGTGTGCCATTTTTCAAAACGGTAATATCATCCGCAAAATTGATTTTATTAGCGTTATATTGATACATCGAGATGGAATAGAATGGTCCATCATTGTTATATGATAATCGATGACCACATATGACTAAACCTTCGGTCGTTTTGGTGGTGACATTAATGCGTTTTGATAAGACAAAACCGGCAAATTCGGTATAAATCGTGTAAGAATCAACACCCACTGCTAAACCGGCAAAAACAACGGAATTGCCTTCGATAATAAAATCTGATGTTTGATTATTACTTTCTTTGGTCACTTTTATCTCGGAACTATATTCGCTGACATCCACGCCACGATATGTTAAAGAAGTATCAATTCTAAAAGTGCTATTTTTGCTAATGGAAATATTTTCACTAGATAAAGAGAAATCAGGGACAGTGGAATCCTTTTTCACATTAACAGTGACGGTATATTCTAAAGTTGAGGAACGGAAATGCGCGGTGGTGACACCTTCCGCCATATTGGTGATGAAATAACCATCAAAATATTCCACTAAGGAAGTATCATCAACTTTGACATCAAATGATAATTTGCTATTTGGGCTATATTGTTTCGTTTCAAATAAACCTAAATAAATTTCATCATAAAATTGTGTTTCTTCCACCGGTGGAGGAAGAAGATTTCCTTGTGAATTAGTTTTTGATCCACAAGCCCCAAGGGATAAAGTGAGTGACGCTAATAGAACAGCCAATAATTTAGTATTCTTTTTCATCGTTGGTACCTCCATTAAATTCCCCATTCGGCGTATTTAACGTCGATGAAATAATGTTCCATATGTTCAACAATTCCCAATTCTTGAGCATCTTTTTTGAAATCTAAACGTCTTTGTAATAATTCTTCTGGTGTATAAGTAGAAGCATGTAAATCACATAAGGCATATTTGGGGAACATTGTTTCAATTAAAATGTGTTTTCTTAAGATTTGATATAAAGAAGGATCTTGGGTGCGATATTTTTCAATCACACGGAAAGCTTCATCTGTCATGGATAACCAGTTCACCAATAATTGCTTGGGCCAATATTCCGCTTTGGAGCCGATTTCTTGATAGACATCACCACCTAATCCAAATTTATCAGGATTACTTTCTAGATAGGTTTCCCACGCAATCATTTGTTCGTAATATTCTCTCATGATATCCGCGGCATCTAAGAAATAATTAGCGAAGAATTTATC
Organism: uncultured Bacilli bacterium; assembly: GCA_905236715.1. Classification (GTDB taxonomy): domain Bacteria; phylum Bacillota_I; class Bacilli_A; order RFN20; family CAG-826; genus RUG13091. The sequence goes on from CAJOMQ010000019.1 coordinate 8,251, forward strand.
AACGAGATATTGATAACTAGAATTCACATCAAATTGTGCTTTGGAATCTAAATATTCTTTTAATTTACCAAAGCAGGTGACGTTTTTGTTATAACGTTGTCCTTCGTTTAAAACGACGGTAGCGCCATTTTTACGCATAAAGCGATAATCCGCCATCATGGAAGAATAGGAATTATATGGGTACAAATAATGATGATAATCAGTTTCATATAACCAAGCGGTCGTATGATCAACATATTCGGTCCAACGTTCAATGTTATCGGCAAAGACAGAATTCACATCATCATAGAATGTTTTGGTGTACATAACGCCTTGTAATGGGGCAATCATCACCATCACATCAGGATTACATTTTAAGGTAGGGTCTTCACTAACATGAACCGCGGGTGGTTCTAAAGTGGAAATATAAGCAAAGAATTGAATATGAACGGTTCTTTTTTCCGTTCCATTTTCTTGGGCTTCTTTTTCTAAATCTGCTTGTAAAAGGTCATCTAATTTATTGACAAAACGAATGACAGAACCAGAAATCGCCCCATCACGTTTCACTGCTTCTTCACAAGCATCACAACTACAAGCGACAATACCATCATTATCGGTGAAATTGATAATTGTTTGGGTGGGATAGGTATCCACTGAATGTTTTAATGACTTATAAACCGCTTGCACCATTAATTCGAGGGATTCTTCATCACCATGGGCGTTATAGCAAAGCTGTAAACGATTGTCGGAGAACCATTCGGGATGGAAAGCATCCGGATCAGCAGGATTATAAACAGTGTGAAGACTAGGATCGATAAAATTGAAAACATTATGAACCGCACTTCTTTGGAGTGTGGAACCTTCTTCTGGTTCCGCATAAATAAAGGGATAACTAGAAGAGAATCCTAATCCATAAGTAGTCACAGAGGTGAAATTATTCGTCGCTAATGAGATTTCATAATCTGGTCTTTCGATAATTTCCATATCCGGGAGATAACGACCATCTTTTTCATAAATAACGGTGTCTTCATTAATAAAATCAAAACCAAGGACAAATTCTAAGAAACGTCTGACCGCTTGCTCATATCCATAATGGTGATAAGCATTAATAAAGACAGAATTTCCATAAGAAGAAATATAATATCCCGCACTTTGCAATTGCTTATAGGAAGGCATTTCTTTACCAGCGGAGGCAAATAAATCAGAGCAACCGACGACGATATATTTGGAACTTCTACCAACGATACCAAAATAGTCATCTTTTTCAATAATGCCTAATGTGACACCAGTGGCCTTAAAGACATTATTGATAATGTAAACCGCGGCTTCTTGGGCACCACCGACATCTTCATCATAGATAACTTGATATTCAGATTGGCCATCAACGATAAAGTCGTGTTTGGTTTCTCTGACAGTCACATCATGTAATAAGTCATCACTTTCTAAAAGGGGATAACCAAAATCATCAACGTATTCTCCATTGGTGGGTTTTCCGGTTTGTGTACAACTAAACAAAGTAACAGATAATAAAGCAATAATGGTTTTTAATCCTTTTTTCATCGTCATTTCCTCCTTATTTAGTAACTTCCACTAAGAAGGTTCGCGTTGCGAAATTACCAGCTTCATCAATGACATTGATAATGAAACGATAAATACCTTCATTAGTTAATTTCATACCATTTTCATCACCACTTAAATAGGTGTAATAACCCGTTGGGGATAAAATGATTTTTTGAATGATTAAATTTTCTTGGCTAGTGATGTTATCACTCACTTCAAATTGTGGGAAATAAACCACAGTGCCCACAGTTACTTTTTCAGGAATACCAGAAATAAATTTAATTGTGGGTGCCACGTCATCCGCGACACGGAGATAATAAGAAATAATTTGGGCATTATTACTTTCTAAGAAACGTGGATCTTCAACGGAAGTTAAAGTGAAATAATATTGTCCATATTGTTCTAATTGAATGTCATAAGACTTACTAGGATCAGCGTTATGTAAAACAGTGCCATCTAAGGCTGTGATATATTCACCATCTGGCCCCACAACATCAATGGTAAAGACAACATTTGGTGATAAAACATCAAATGAATAAGCCGCTTCAATCGTATAAATAGAATTGATTAGACCGCTACCACCATAATTGTCACTGATATCAATAACAGGGGCGATACGGTCTCTGGTTGACGCAGAAGAGAAACTATAAGAACATAATGTATTTAATGTAAATTCAGCTTCCGATGCGGATGTTTCAACGGAAAATGCTACATAAGCTTTTTGAGAAGCAAAGCCATTAAAAGGTAAGCCGTTATCAAAATGCGTAACCATAAAGCTATTGACACCTAATGTGAAGATACCATTACGGTAAGAAACGCTATATTGATTGGTATCATTATTTAAATCGTTATTAGCAATTCTAATTTCTTCTTCTCCACAAGAAGCCACGGTTAATCCTTCATCATTTAAGACTTTAATGCTAATAGTGTTATCAAAATTCAAAGCATCAATTAATGTCACTTTGACAAAACCTTTATTGTCAATGCCATTAACGGAGCTAAAGATAGCATCAAAGCTATTAGCGTTAATCATATTTGCAAATTCCACATTTGCGGAGGCATTCGTGGTAGCAAATTTAATACCGCCGGATAATAATGTTTTGTTGAAATTTTCTTCCACAAAATAATTGGGTAAATTAATGGCGGTTTCTCTTTGTTCGGTACCTAAATTCTTGACTGTATAAATATCTGCAGTTTGTAAAATAGCGCCATCGCATAAAACATTAACAGTCACGGTTTTACCATTTGTGTTAACAACAGGACTATATTGTCCAACATTTTTTTGATAAGAATTAGCACCATTATCATCGATAATTTGTAATGTGATTTCTTTCTCCACTAATTGGTTATTCACATAATCAAAAGCTTTTTCGGTGGGGAAATCATAATATCCACGAGAAATGAAATAGCGGGGGAAGATAATAGTGTTTTCAAGAATTGGTTTATCACCTTTGGTCACATGAACTGTATATGATTTTTCGGTTTGTTGACCAAAAATATCGGATACAACGTATTTAATTTCATAATCGCTTAATTGGGTAATTCTAACACCATCTTCTTCCAATAAGACATCTTGTCCACCATTAACGGAATAATAGATGGCGGTAGAAGCACTACCAACAACTTCATTAATGGTGACATCTCGACTTAATTTCAAATAATCACCAACATAAGCATCGCTTACATGCGCTGGTAATTCAAAATCTGGTTTGGGTAATTGGGTAAAGACACTAATGGTCTTAGCTACAGAACTCACATTTCCCGCGGCATCTTTAGCGGTATATAAAATAGAATAAATACCAGCTCTATCTAAATAGAATTTATTATCTTTAATTTCAACGTTGACGGAATTATCGGAAAAATAATTATAGATAACTTCTACATTAACGTCACATTCTAAAGAAACATCATCATAGGCAGTGGCTTCCGGGATTGGATAATAATATCCCACCGCACCATTAGGTAATTCATCATATGGTAATAAGACGTTAATTTCTGGTCCTTTGGTATCAACAAAAACGTTATCGGCTAATTCACTAGCGGAAACACCCATGATATTGTTGATGACAAAATCCATGGTCGCAGAAGAATAACTTTCCGCGTAAATGGACATAAAGACACGGTCACTCTTAAAGCCAGCCCAAGGATTAGTCACTATGTCCGTGTCATCTAAATCAAGAGTGTAATCTAAGGTATCACCACGACCAAATCCGGTGCCATAGACTTTTTTTTCGGTGTAATCAAGACCGAGAATAAATCTCACCGCGTCATAACGAGTACTACTATATCGATCATAAACACCAGCAAAGGAGACACCCGACCACAAGCCATATGTGTCATTTGTGTGAAGACCTTGTCCTTGATGGATACCGGCGAAATAATCTTGGGCATTACTTTTGGCAAGGCCACTGGAAAAATGGTTCGATGTACCATCAGGTAAAATTTCAATATGAGAATAATAACAATATGTCACATAAATGTCGGGATTATCCGCATCAGTTAATTTAATGAATAATTGTGAAGCATTCGGGGTGCCCACGGTTTCCGGAACGATATATCCTTCGACAATTTTCGTGGGTGAAAGTAAATCATTAACGTAGATGGGTTTTGAGAATTTCAATTCATCACCAAACGCTAATTTGGTATATAAGCCAGCTCTTGTGGCGTTTAATTCACTAACCGCTTTCGTGGCACTATAATATTTCACCGAAGAAATTTGTGAATTAGTGACATAAGCTTGGGCGTAATTAACTTCAATATTTTCACTAATGCTATGAATGTCACCGTTGACTCTCACGGAATAATCTAGTGTATAAACACCAGCTTGATCTAATTGATAACTAGTTTCCGCGGTTTTGGTTTTATCAGGATAAGTGGTAATACATGTCGCGGGATAATCAACACCATTGAGGTTATATGACATCGTTGGTACTTCATAATTCGTCCCAAAGACATGATACCCATCATCAAATGGTGACCATTCCGCAAAGGCGGCGGTAGGAATGCTCTTTAATGTTGAAATAGCTAGAAGTGCTGACGTGGCGGCAATTAAAATTCCACCAGCAGCCAATAAAAATCTCTTTTTCATATTTTTATCCTTTAACTCCTCCCATGGTAAGACTGCCCATGAATTTATCTTTGAAAATGCTAAATAAAATGACAAGTGGTAAGCTCGATAAAATAACCATATTGAACGCATAAACGGCGTTTCTGCCGACATTCGGATCACCAACCGCACCAGCATTAGAAATCATGCTCCACAAGGCATAACCAAGCGTGGGTTTATCAATCAAATAAACCATTGGGGTTTGATAATCGTTCCAGAACGCAACGAAATTAATAAGTAAGATAGTTAAGAAAACATTTTTAATTAATGGGAAGGCAATTTTAAATAAGATTTGGAAATTGTTATGCGCGCGGCTTCAAAATAATCATCAGGCATACTCTTAAATGAAGAATACATCACAAAGAAATAGATACCTAACATATTTGCTTTTAAGATAATTGCCCCTGGTAGACTATTCACTAAACCAAAGAAATACGCCACTTTTAATTCGGATGGTAAAGAACCAACAATGGGGATAATCATCGCCATCAAAACCGCGGTATAAACAACTTTACTGGTTTTGAAGTGAAATCTCGCACAAGCATAAGCGGCCAAACAAGGCACTAATGTCTTAAGAATCGCGCTACCAACGGAATAAATAAGAGAATTAGCAATAATGCCAAATAAGGTCGTTTCTTGGCCTTTGCTATTAATCATATAAACTTTGTCAAAAATCTCGCCTAAATGGAAATAGAATTTCTTATTTTCCATAAAGAAGTAAGAGCCCGAAAAATCTCCGGCTGCCGCACTTCTAGTGGCGACAAATAAAGCATAAGCTAATAAACCAAATAAAATAATCGCATAGGCAATTAAAATCACCAAAATGATAACGGGGAAAACGGTCAGTTTTTCTCTTTTTAAATGTGCTTGATCTTTTTTGAGTTTAATCTTCATACCGACTATTTCTCCTTAGGACCAAATCTTTCTAAAAGATGTCTGGCGGTAAGAACCACCGGCACGAGGAACAGTGTACACACTAAACCAAGAGCCGCCATTTGGTGGAATTGTGGGGAATCATAAATGCCAAGGACCGCCGAACCTTGCACTTGATTATAAATAACATAACCAATAGGCCCTGGTTCCATGACACCAAGAGAAGCACCGAAGAAGGTAAATAAATTATATTGATTGACGAATACACTAGCTAAACCGGTAATCAAGAATGTTGATAAAGTGGGGAAGGTATGTGGTAAAACAATATTGAAAAATTCTCGGAAATGGTTGAAACCATCTAATTGCGCGGCTTCAAAAATTTCCGGGGATATTTCGCTCATACGATTGGAATAAATTAATGTGGTAGTACCAAATCCAATAAAACAATCGAATAAGACAATATAGAGATAGGTCTTCAAATCATAGACATTGAACATGGTGAAAACATCAGTGCTACCAGTGGATTCCGCTAATAAATAATAGAGGTCTAAATCATTGAATTTCGTGATAATAACCACCATGACTGTGGCGGATAAGATGGAAGGTAAAAATAAGATAAAGCGGAAGAATTTGCTTCCTAAGAATTTTCTAGAGATGAAATAACCGAATAATAAGGCAGCGGGAACCGATATCGCGGTCGATGCTAACCACAAGATAACGGAAATTAGCATCGATTTAAAATATGGATATGAATTACTGATTTTATCGTAAGCAAAAACTTGTTTGAAATAATAGAAAGCACCTCCGTCAGGAACTTCGCCAAAATTAAACGCTAAGATGAAGGAATTAATATTAACGTAAATATAGAAGATAGCGAATTGTAAGACGGGCCAAAGTAAAAGGAGGAGATGAAATAACAAGTCCTTCTTTGAATTTCCTGAACGTTTGTGTTTTCTTCTAGCCATTATTTCGCGTTCTTAAAAACTTCTTTGTAGTAATCGTACATTTTATAAACGTATTTTCCAGCGGTTAAATTGGCGTCGGCTCTGAAATTATCTTGGCACCAGAAGTTACCACCATAGGTATAAATTCTTGTCGATAATGTCGTGCCATAGGTGTTAATGAATTGATCAACGCGAGATTGAGGTAACACATAGTCAGCGCCTTGCACGTAATTCCAGAAATCACGGCCGAAATTGCTCATTTTCGCAAGATTTTCATCATTCATTGAATATTTGAATGATTTCACGGCGTTGGTGATTGTGGTGAATTCTTGTAAGGCTTCATCGGTGTTCATGAATTGAATGAAATCACCAATGAGGTCTCTTTTAGCTTGGGAAAGTCCTTTTTTCATGAAGACATAGGATTCCGTGGGGAGAATAACTTGTTTGGTATTGGAATTTTCATCCGCCATCGGAAGAGGCATCCAACCAAAATCTAATTGGGCTTTTTCATTATCTGGTAAAGAAGCGATAACTTCACTAGCTTCACTTTCCCACCAGTTACCATCTAAAAGC
>CAJOMQ010000020.1 GCA_905236715.1 uncultured Bacilli bacterium
CATTAAAATCATTACTGGTGTCAGAAGAAGTGGCAAATCAAAATTGCTTGATGCTTTTTATGATTATTTAATTAATGATAAACAAGAAAAAAATGTTATCAGGATTAAATTAAATTTAAAAAAATTTGAATCTTTATTGAACCCAGATAAATTATACGATTTTGTCGATAGTCAATATTTAGATGGCGTTCCTAATTATTTAATTATTGATGAAATACAAGAATGTGTTGGTTTCGAAAGAGTAATTAACAGTTTATACGAAGAGGAACGATTTGACATTTATCTTTCTGGATCCAATGCATTTATGCTTTCTAGTGATTTAGCTACTTTATTTGGTGGGAGATATTTTGATTTAAAAATGTATCCATTTTCTTTTAAGGAATTTAACATTTATTTCGGGAATAATAAGCCGATTGAATCTTTTGATGATTATGTTGTTAAAGGTGGTATGGCTGGTTCATATCTATACAAAAATCAAAAAGATGCTTACGAATACATAAATGGAATTTATAAGAAAACAATATCTAAAGATATAGTTAAAAGATTCAACATTGAAAATGAACCGCTATTATTGATGGTTGCGGATTACCTTATGGATAATGTAGGCAATAAAACATCAATTAGAAACATTGCTAATTCTCTAACTTCAAATTCATATAAAACGAATGATAAAACTGTAGGAACTTATGTTGATTATTTATGTAAGTCATTCTTGTTTTATCCATTTTCAAGATATGACATCAAAGGTAATAAATATTTGGAATCTGATAAAAAGTATTATCTTGCCGATTTATCTTTTAGATTTGCGAATATTGGCACTAAAAACATGGATTACGGAAGATTATATGAAAATCTTGTCGCGATTGAACTTCTTAGAAGAGGATATGAAGTATATGTTGGTGTTCTCTATGAAAAAGAAATAGATTTTGTGGCAATTAAAAATGGCTATAAGTATTACATCCAGGTTAGTGATGATATATCAAGACCAGAAACGTTTGAACGAGAAGTAAAACCATTGTTATCAATTAAAGATGCTTATCCAAAAATTTTAATTGCCAGAACAAAGCATCCAGAAAGTCAATATGAGGGAATTCGAATAATTGATATTGGTGAATGGTTGGAAAATAACCAATAATCAATAGCCATTCCGCCCGTTCAAAAATACAAAAGAAATAGTGAGGTTTTATAAATGGAATATTTAGATTTAGCAAAAATGAGAAATTCTTGTAGAAGATACACTAATGAAGAAGTGTGTGAAGAAGACTTAAATAAAATTATTTTAGCCGCCAACAGTGCACCTATTGGCAGCAGTCGTTATGACGATATTCATTTAACTATTGTTAAAAATAGAAAAATATTAGATGAACTTGCTATCGCAGTACAAGAAAGATTTAAAGACAAAGAGACTATTGCCAAAATAATTGGCACAGTTAATGGGCCAGAAGTACCCACAAAAGGAAAAGATGATCCCTTTTATCATGCCCCTGTAGTTATCTTTATTTCGCATAGAAAACAAGATTTACAGCCTGGAATTGAATGGGCCAATGTTTCTGCTGTCGCTCTTTCTATGCAATTAGAAGCCATTTCTCTTGGTCTTGGAAGTTGTTTTATGTGGGGCGCTCTTGAAGCATCGCGAGTTCTTCCTAAATTTGATAGAACTAGTCTCCTAAATCTTCCTGATGATTTTGAGCCATTATTAGGCTTAGCTATTGGCCATCCCGCCATGGAAACGAAAGAAAAAGTCTTAAACACAGATAAGATAAAAGTTAACGAACTATAATCTTTCGTTAAGTGCAAATACAAATATCACCTTTAATTAATCCTTCTAAAGAAGGATTTATTTTAAATATGAATGCTCATTCATTTTTATGTTGCAAATATGAATGCTCATTCATATAATAAAATTGCGAGGTGATCAAAATGAGCAAATTACCAGAAACGAAAGTGGTCGTGGCAATGGAAAATATGTTAAAAATTGCTGCGGACGCAACCAGATTAAAAATCATGTTTGTCTTGTTAGATGATGAACAAAATGAAAAATGTGTGAATGATATTTGTCAAAGTATTAACGCTTCCCAATCTTTAGTCTCCCATCAATTACGCATTTTAAAAGATGCTGATTTAGTCAATACGAGAAAAGAAGGCACGAAAATTTATTATTCTTTAAAAGATGAGCATGTTAGAGAATTAATCAATGTCGTGCAAGAACACGTGTTAGAAAGAATTTAATATTATGGTCAAGAAAACTTATCACGTATCTGGTTTTGATTGCGCGAATTGTGCTTCTAATGCTGAAAAGCACATTCAAAAGCAAGAAGAAGTGGAATATGCTCATCTTGATTTTGCCACTAATAAGCTCTTTATCACCTTCAAAGATAAGCCATGGGATGTCGATAAATTAGCCGCGGTTATTAAAGAAGTGGAAGATGATCCTTTAGATATATCTGAAGATATCACAATTAAAAAAGAAAAAACTTTTAATAAGAAGATGTTATGGCAAATCATTCGTATTTCCATTGTTTTACTTATTACTTTAATTTGTATATTTGTCTTAGGAAAAGAAAATTTGCAGTGGCTACGATTCTCTTTATATGTTGTAGCGATATTACTTATTGGTTATGACATCTTTTATAAAGTCATTTTGCATATTAAGAATAAAACCAATATTTTGGATCATAATTTACTAATCCTAATAGCATCAATTGGTTCTTTAACTCTATCAATTATTTCTTTAGTTAATCACGAAAATGAATTGCTATATATCAATGATTCATACGCTATTGCTTTAGATGATTCTATGGAAGCAGTTTTAGTAATGGTGTTATTCCAAATTGGTAGCATCGTAGAAGTAGTGGCATCAAATCGTAGCAAAAAAGCGGTTACTGAAGCGGTAGAGATGCGTATTGGCAAAGCCAATTTATTAAAAGATGATGAAATTTTTTCTATCAACCCCAAAGAATTATCCGTTGGTGATAACATCATTGTTACCGCTGGAGAAAATATCCCTGTCGATGGTCTTATCTATGAAGGAGAAGGATATGTTGATACGTCTTCTCTTTCTGGCGAATATATACCAATACATGTTAGTGAAAATAAAGAAGTATTAGCAGGATATTTATTAACTAGTGGTTCATTAAAAGTGCGTGTTCAAAAGACTTATGAAAATTCTTCCGCCGCAAAAATTATTAATTTAATTACCGCCGGAAGCGAGAAAAAATCACGCGCGGATGAATTTGTCGCCCGTTTCGCTAAATGGTATACACCCATTATTGTTTCCGTTGCTATTTTAACCTTCTTAATTGGTTCTTTAATTTCCCATCATTGGAGTGAATGGATCCATACGGCATTAGAAATATTAGTCATTGGCTGTCCTTGTTCTATTGTTATTTCCGTACCTCTAGCCTATTTTTGTGGCATCGGTTTAGCTAGCAAACATGGTGTAGTAGTTAAAGGTAGCAATTATTTAGACGAATTGTCTTTAATTAAAAAAGTGGTGACTGATAAGACCGGTACACTGACCAAAGGGTCCTTTGAAATTGTGAAGGTAGTTCCCTTTGGCGTTAGCGAAGAAGAATTATTGAATTCTTTATATGCGGTAGAAAGCTTATCAACCCATCCTATTGGTCACGCAATATGTAAAGATGTTGATATTCATAAATTAGCAGGGCAACAAGAAAATTTCCAAGAATTTGCTGGATTAGGATGTTCCTCTATTTATAAAAAGCATTCCCTTTTAGCGGGTAATTCCATCTTTTTAAATAATCATGGTGTCTTTTTTGATAAGGTCAATGAAACTGGGACAATTGTATATGTGGCTAAAGATAATCAATACATTGGTTATGTAGTATTAGATGATGAAATGAAAGAAGAATCCCACCAATTAGTGGATTATCTCCATTCACAAGATATGGAAATGGTTTTATTAACTGGCGATCATGAACAAAACGCCAAAAATATTGCTGAATCTTTAGGGATTGACCGCTATTATGCGCAATTATTGCCTGACAATAAGATGGAAATTTTGGAAAAAGAAATGACCAATTGTTCGGGAAAAGTAGCATTTATTGGTGATGGTATTAATGATGCACCGAGTATTGTCAGAAGTGATATCGGAATTGCTATGGGTGGTATTGGTAGTGATATTGTCGTCGAGAACGCTGACATTGTCATCATGAATGATAATCCCCATAAATTAGTAACGGCGATCAAAATCAGTCATATTGCTAAACGCACCTCCATCTTCAATATTGTCTTTGCTCTAGTGGTGAAATTCGCGGTTGCTATATTAGCGATTATTTTCCCCGCCTGGACTTATATGATGTATATTGCGGTATTCGCGGATACCGGATTAACTATCTTATTAGTGATTAATTCTTTATTAATCTTACATCGAAAAATAAAATAGTTAATTTTAGAATTAAAAATTCTATTTTAAAAATCTATCTCTCTACTTTCCTCTTTTTCTTCGATAGAGAAAAGAAAATTAAAGGTAGATTTTTTTCTTTATTTTTCCATTTTAATATATAGCCATGTGTATTGAAGATGTGAACTTACCAACATATTCCAAAAAGGAAGAAATATGGAACGCAACGAGCCATGGTCTAGGGGCTTTATTTGGCTTTGTAGCCCTTATTTTGATGTTATTTAAAACCATTCCCGCTGGAGATATTTTTAAAATTATTTCCTCTATTATCTATGGATTATCTTTAATAATTTTATTTTCCATATCCTGCATTTATCATTCTTTAAAACCTTCAAATAGTAAAAGAATATTACGCATCTTAGACCATAACGCCATCTATATCTTATTAGCGGGTAGTTATACACCATACACTCTCGTGGCTCTTAGAACCGCGGATGTCTGGGGATGTGGTGAAGGTACAATTGGTTACATTATCTTAGGTAGTGTTTATTTTCTCTGCATTATTGGTGTTATTTTCAATTTGCTCAATATGGATAAATATGCCTGGGTATCAATGATTTGCTATCTATTAGGTGGCTGGGCTATTATTACCGCGATTGTCTCTTTATGGAATATTATTGGTCCCTTAGCTTCTTGGTTATTAATCGGTAGTGGGATTGCTTATACTATCGGGTCAGTATTATATTGCTATGGTAAAAGAACCCCCTATATGCACACAGTTTTTCATTTCTTTGTCTTAGTGGGCGCGATATTAATGTTTTGTTCTATTTATTTCTTTGTTTTATAAAAAAATCGCCAAACGGCGATATTTTTATTTCGTAATAATTTATTTAGCAAATCTTTCGGCAGTGGCAATCCCTAATTCGACCATCGTTCTTAAGCCACGCGCTCTTTCTTCAGATGTGGCTTTATGGCTTTTATCCACGAAGGAATCGGTAACGGTTAATAAGCAAAACGCTCTTTTTCTTAATTTGGCAGCGTTGCAATACAAAGCAAAACTTTCCATTTCCACGCCAAGAACACCTAAAGATGCCCATTGTTTCCACATGTTGGGATCAGGATCATAAAACACATCCGCGGATAAAATGTTACCAGCGTGATATGTTAACCCTCTTTTTAACGCTTCTTCTCTAGCAGCAATACCGACTTCAAAATCGCATGCCGCGGAATAAGTACCATTTAATTTATATTGGGCAATCCAATTGCTATCTGTGGAAGCACTTGTGCAGCCAATGACGTCAAATAATTTGACATAATCTTGATATGAGCCACAGGTTCCGACACGGATAATCACATCGACATCATATGCGGTATATAATTCATATGAATAGATACCGATTGATGGTTGTCCCATACCAGAGGCCATAACAGAAATTCTTTTGCCGTTTTTGGTATAGCCCGTAAAGCCGAGAATACCACGCACATCAGTGACTAATTTATAATCGTGTAAAAAAGTTTCCGCAATCCATTTGGCACGCACTGGATCTCCAGGCATCAAAACGACATTTGCGAAATCGCCAGGATTGGCATTTATATGAGGTGTAGGCATAACTAAGCTCCTTCCAATAAATATATTTATGGCTCTTATATTCTAACAAAAAAAGACCCTTGGACAATAATGAATATATATTTTGACCAAAAATGATAAAGTGGCTAAACTATTAGCAACGATATGAAAAAATTAAAGTTGTCCATCACTCATTTCAAAGTATTAGACACCATTTATTATTTAAATCGACAAAATAAATATCCCTTGCCGGAAGGTGTTTATAAAATTTTAGCGGGCATCATTGACGAAGAAACCTATTCTTTACAAGATTGTCCCACCTTTAGCACCTTGATTTCTTTTAACAGTAAAAAGGTTTGTCGCTATCTAGCGGCCTTACAAAAAGAAGGCTATGTGCACAAAAGACTCGATGAGAAAACAAATAACCTATATTTTGAAATTTCTAAAAAGGGAAAAGAGGTCGTAGAATTATTCCACGAAAAGCATAAAAAACCATATATTCAGAAAAAACGACCTTTGAAACAAACAATTATTCAAATGTAAAATAAACCACCACGAAGAAAAATGTGTGTGGTTTTTTATCACTTTGTTTGTATAATAGTAGCAAGAGCAAACAAAGTTTGTTCATAGGTACTTAATTTATGTCGTTTGAAATGTTAGGAAATCAATATAATTTATTCCAATTCATTTTTGAATTGTGTTTAATTTTGGTCCTTTATGGACTTTTGGCTTTTACTTTTTATAAAGTATGTCGTCGTCGCGCTGCTTTTATTTCATTAGGTGTTTCCGCCTTTTTGATGCTTGTCGCCGCAATTTTCCGTCTCGTTTATTTAGGTATCGCCGATGGTGCTGTTAGTGCCGCCGCCTTTTCCATCTGTTTATTTGCTAATTTAGGTGATTTGCGTTTATTTGTTGGTAACCCCTTCAAAAGAACGACTGCCAAAGTGGCTAATTTCGGTGTCGAAAAAATTTATAACCGTGAAGAATTATACAAAAAAGTGGAAACTGCTGTTTTGGCTTTATCAAAAAGCCGTACTGGTGCTCTAATTACTTTTGAAAAAAATACGACTTTAAAAGACATCATTAAAAATGGTGTTCCTGTTAACGCTCCTTTATCTCCTGAATTATTACAAACTATCTTCTATGAAGGTACAAGACTTCACGATGGTGCGGTTATTGTCCATGGTGATATGATTGTGGCCGCTAGTGTGTTTTTCACTCCAACCACCAAACCATTCGCGGGCAAATATGGTTCCCGTCATAGAGCTGCTTTAGGTATATCAGAAATTAGTGACTCCATTACGGTGGTGGTCTCCGAAGAAACTGGTCGTATTTCTATTGCCGCTGATGGGGAATTAAATACAGTTGATCAAGATAACTTCTTACGTGTTTTTGAAACCTATATGGCGGAAGATCTTGATAATAAAGAACAAGGGGAAATGTAATCAATCATTCACTTTCTGAATATTGATAAATTTCAATCCATATTTAGCAAAATTATCTTGTAAGACGGTGAGATTAATCTCACTGTTTTCTTTTTCAATGACTGCCATAATGGTTTCAAATTTTAATCCTGAGTAATGGAATTTTTGCGTGTCCTCAATTTGATATGTAACACTTAATTTGTTACCAACTTGTGTGACGTATCGGCGGACTTGTGGTCTTACGCAATATAAGCCCACTCTTTGATAAACTATTGGCATTTTAAAATACCAACCTTTAGTCAAAGTGGTGTAATAGCCAGAAGCTTTTTCCACAATTGCTTCATATCCATCTTTGATGTGATATATACCAGCGATAAAGAAAATCACCGCACCAAGGAATACAGCACCGGAAGCGGAGATAATTAACACTTTATCTAAGATATCCAATAAGGTAATCATATTAGCATAATCATAAAGCAAAATTATTATTAAATAAAGGGTGACACTGCGATTATAATAGAGCTATGGACAGTAAACAAATCTACGATTACATTATCAAAATACAATCCATTGCCAAGATTGGTCTTTTATATAGCAAAGACCCCTACGCAATTACCAACTATCAACAAATCAACGAACTATCTTTAAAGATGCTTGAAGATTTCATGGAAGTGGAATTTGATCGCCCCAATTATTTTTCCCGTGATATTTATCCAACACCCAATGTTTCCGTAAGGACAGTCATATTCAATAAAGAAAGAAATAAAGTACTATTAGTAAGAGAAGCTTTTATTGGTGGATATTCTTTACCGGGTGGTTGGGCTGATTTATATGATTCTCCAGCGCAAACGGCAATTAACGAATGTAATCAAGAAGCAGGTGCGGATATTGATATTGTCCGTTTAGTGGGTATTGTTAGCCGTTTACCATTTAAACAACCTACCGCCATATCAGAATATGTGATTATTTTTGAAGGAAAAATCAAAGGTCATTTGCATGAACATGAATATGAAACTGATGATGTCCAATTTTTCCCCATTGACCATTTACCAGAAATATCCAAAAAATCTAATAGCGAGGAAATAAAGCATTTTATCCTTGCGGCTTATCATAACGAAACCATCTTTGATTGATACATAAAATGCTAAATATATGAAAATGGTCTTATAAAATAAAGGCCATTTTGTTATACTTATTATCGCTATGCAAGAAGAAAGAAGATTACAGCTCAATAGAATATTATCCGCTTTAATTGATGGTTTAATTATTTTACTAATTGTCTGGGCGGCGATGGCCTATCCAACCGTGGAATTAATTAAAGAAGTGCAAAACGGTGTTATTTCTACTGGCACCATTAGTTTCTTTATCATTTCATTCTTTGCGGGAATGATATTAGGAGTGTTATATCTATTTGTTTGCTATCTCCTATTTAAGAATGCTTCTTTCGGAATGCATTTTGTCCATCTTACGTTTATTAAATATGATGGTTCAAAACCAAAAAAGATGACTTTATTTTATCGTTCGATATTTCAAATATTATCTTTTATTTTCTCTTTGGGGTTCGTCGTGGTGGCTAATCTAATCTCCGTATTAAATAACGCTCACGCTCGTAATTTCCAAGATTATTTCTTTGGTATCAAGATGGTGAATAACGATGATTTATAATTATTTAAGTACTCCACAAATCATTTATATCGTTGCCTTAGTAGTGGTGGTAGTCATCGCTATTTTGCTCATTTTGTTATTCCCCATTCGGAGATATCAAATTAAAAAACAATTCGTCAATTATTATTACAAACGCGTCTATAAAATAGCTAAATATAACGATTATTACCTCATCAACAATTTTTCATTTAAAGTCGATGATTATTCCACCGGAAAAATCGAACACATCTTATTCGCAGATAAATATGTCTATCTTATCAATGATGTTTTTTACCAAGGTGATATCGCCGGAAAAATCTTTGATAAATCATTGATTTTTATGTCAAAAAAAGGTGAAAAACATTATATTGATAATCCAGTCTTGCAAAATCAACTTCTTTTAACTAGATTATCTATGATAACTAATCTTGACCCCTCTATCATGATTGGTATTACTTTGGTCAACGATGATTGTCAAAGTGAAATTGTCTCGGAATCTAAACAATTCTACGTGATATCACGAAACAAATTAAGTTATCTCATCAAAGCGATTGAATCGCGTCCTATTGGTAATTTAAACGCTAAATCATTAGAAAAATTAGTGCAATCAATCAACAAAATGAATAAAAAAGGAAACAATAAATGAGCAATTTAAAACAGGACGCTAAACAAATCTATAAACAAACCTGGATTGAATCATGGGTGATTGGTTTTTTAAGTGGCTTATTGATTGTCGGCTTTGTTTCTTTAGGGTTCTTATTACCCGGGATTGGCTTTTTATTAACCCCACTTGTGTGTTTACCAATATTGTTTTCCGCGCAATTATCGCATATGTCGATTCATTATAATGGCAAAATTACCTTTACTAACGCCTTGAAACAATTCTTTATTTATTTCACTCACCCTTTTAATTCTTCATTCAGCTTTTTTAAATCTTTATTAAAAGCGCTTCTTGTCTTTTTAGCGACGGAATTATTCTTATCTATTTTTGCGAGCCAAATTCTCTATTTGTTTAATACAGACTTAGAAGATTCAGTCGTGATTTTAGAAGAATATATTTCTGATTTATCAACCTTTTCCATGGATGGGTTTTTAGAAATTCTCGCTTTAAATGATTATGCTTTATTAACATATTTTAAAATCGCTATCTTGCCCGCTTATATTCTGGCGGTGGCCTATTTTGTTTATAACATCTTACGTAATGCGACTAATATCTTTCCACGTATGAATATCCAAACGGATAATATCGCCTTCTTAAAAGCGGTCATCAATCACGAGAATCGTTTTAACCGTCGCGCGATGTTTAAGGCCTGGATGTCATTAAATTGGCCTGGGATTATTCTTTATTTTGTGGGCTCTATCGGCGCCACTGTGGCTTCTTTCTTTTTCACTAATAATCCCTTTATGTATCTCACTGTCTCGGTCGTGGGTGGTTTATTAATGCTCTGTTTCTATCTACCTTTCTATTTATGTAATCAAGAAGCTTTATATAATTATTTTGCTCCCGCCTATAAAGTTTCCGCTGATAAGGTATCAGAGATGGCCAAACAAGCCGCATTAGAAAACGCTCGCCGTGCGCAAGAGCAAAAAGAATATTTTGATGATCTTCTTAAAGAGATGGAAAAGCATCAACAAAATGAATCCGATGATGTAGATAATGAAAAAGACCCAGATAATGGGTCTACATAATCAAGCTGGAGCAAGTGACGGGAATCGGACCCGCATATTAACCTTGGCAAGGTTACGTTCTACCACTGAACTACACCTGCATTGATGTTCGCTTTCAAAAGCGCTTAATTATTATAACAAAAGAAAACTAACTTGCAATAAGAAATATGAAAATTATAAAGGGGTAATAAAATGATGACAAATCAACAACTAGCTGAACTTATCTTCCCAGATATCAAAGATAATATTGATGATTTAGAAAAAAAATATCCAAAAAGAGATTTAAAAGAAGGGGCGGAAGTAACTCGTTTTGCACCGAGCCCAACTGGCTTTTTACATACCGGCTCTTTATTCACATCGATGATTTGTCATAAAGTAGCCAAACAATCAAATGGTATTTTTTATGTCCGATTAGAAGACACTGATACCAAAAGAGGTATCGCCGGTAGTGGTGAACAACTCCTCTCCCAATTAAAGATTTTTGGTATTATCCCCGATGAAGGCTATCTTGGTTCTTCCGAAAAAGGCAATTATGGACCATATATCCAATCGCAACGCGCGGATATCTATCGCACAGTCATCAAACAATTGCTCATCCAAGGTAAAGCCTATCCTTGTTTTTGTTCAAGTGAAGACATCGATGAAATAAGAAAAAAACAAGAAGCAGAGAAATTACTTCCTGGCTATTATGGACAATTTGCGAAATGCCGCTTTATATCTAACGATGAAAGAGCAGAAAGAATTAGAAATGGGGAACCATTTGTTATTCGTTTTTTCTCTCCTGGTAATCACGAAAATAAAATCCAAGTACACGATTTAATTCGTGGTGATTTTGAAATCCAAGAAAATGACCAAGATATCGTCATTTATAAAAGTGATGGTCTTCCCACGTATCATTTCGCCCATGTTGTTGATGATCATTTCATGCGTACCACAACGGTCATTCGTGGGGAAGAATGGATTGCTTCATTACCCATTCATGTCCAATTATTTGAAGCCTTAGGATGGGAAGCCCCTCGTTACGCACACTTACCAGTCATTTGCAAATTAGATGAAGAAGGTCATAAAAGAAAATTATCAAAGCGTCTTGATAGTGAAGCCGCGGTATCATATTTCCTTGAAGATGGTTATCCACCAGAAGCTCTCATTATGTATTTGATGACTATCGCCAATAGTAATTTTGAAGAATGGATATTACAGCATCAATTCAAGCACATGGAGGATTTCCTCTTATCATTTAATAAAATCTCCAGCGAAGGAGCTTTATTTGATATGGGTAAAGTCAATTTCTTTGCCCGTGAAATCTTAGTGCAATTTAATAAAGAAGAAATCTATCAACTCGCCAAAGATTATGGTGAAAAATATAATCCTGAATTATTAGAACTCATCAATCGTGATCCCGAATATTTCAAACAAATCATGAATATCGAAAGAGAAAAAGAAAATCCCCGCAAAGACTATGAAAAATTTGGTAATGTCGCGGAATTAATTGGTTTCTTCTATCCCGATAGATATCAAAAATTAATTGAACAAGGACTAACTTACAATCCCAAATTTTCAAATGATGAAATCATTGAAATATTAATTAATTTAAAAGAAAAATTATCCCTTGACCAGGATGAACAAAATTGGTTTGAAAATATGAAATCAATCGGGGCGTCATTAGGTTTTGCCGGCAATAAAAAAGAATTCAAAGAAAATCCAACCTCCTACAAAGGAATGGTGGGCGATGTTGCGGAAATATTACGCATTACCCTCACCGGGAGAAAGAATTCACCCAATCTATATTATGTCATGCAAATATTGGGCGCCGAAGAGTCATCTCGTCGTATAGATACGGTGATTAATCTAATGAAAAAATAATTGAGAGTGATATAATACTCTCTACTTGGTCCTATGGAGAAGCGGCTTAACTCATCGCCCTCTCAAGGCGACATTCACGGGTTCGAATCCCGTTAGGATCACCAACTTAATTAAATTGGATTGATATAATGTGTCAGTCCTTTTATTTTTTGCTATCATATTGTTATGGAAAAAGAAATGAAACCAATTTATCCAAA
>CAJOMQ010000021.1 GCA_905236715.1 uncultured Bacilli bacterium
TAATAACAAGATATCACTATCTCTAATCCGGCATTTGACCTAGCTGTCCGAGGCTGTTTTCCATCTAAATTGATTGGGTCAAGTTCAATGCATCTCACATTGATAGAATTAGGTGTGACGTAGTCCCAAATAACGACTACAATTTTCACGCCTTCAAATATACATTTATTAAAAAGAAAAAACAATATCTTTTTTTGAAAAAAATTTGCAGAAAAATACGAGATAAAATTTTCACCAAAAAATTATGGAAAATTTGGCTATTTTCAATTAAGAAAAAGCGATTCATAATGAACCGCATTTTATTATTCGTTGTTATTAGCAATATAAGCACTAATCACTAAGGGTAATTCTCAACGCAGGGCGCACGCTGTGGCTCGCGTCATAGACGTAGTCGCTGGCGAGATAGCCACTTCTGTCGACACGCTCCGCGCCGCGGGAATCGCCGCTATAAGGGGAACGGGTCCAATAATAGCCATTGTATTGAAATGAGAAACTGGTATTGTAATATGATCCTCTTGCCCTTGCCCAGTCAGTTGGTTTGCAATATCTTGTAGCAGTATTGTTAACTGATGTTGTGAAGCCATAATTGGGATTTAGATAATCCTGATAGCTCGGCAAGAAGACTTTGTCTTGGGTGTTGTTGCAGACATAGGGATTGCTTGCTGAGTCTGTCGTGGCGGCGCTGTTATCGACGGTTGTGGTTTGGATATGGCTGTTACCTAATGCAAAGGCGGAATTATAGAAGTCATTGTTGAGCCATCCACGGATCTCCGAATATTCGTAATTGTTCGCATAATGGCCATCCTTTTGGTCGGTGTAAGACTCATTATAGCGATGAGGGTCTAATAGAACGCTGGAAAGGATGTAATACTCCCCGCTGTTGTTGGAGAGGACGTTCCAGATAATAGGCTCGCATTTAAACCAATATGTTGTACCACTTACAATTGCTGTACCATTATCGAATTTGTAGCTTGAATTATATGGAGTTGCACTAACTTTTGCATAGTATTCATCATTATATAGGTACCAGCCATTGGATTCTGGTGTGGTTAATGCGTTAAGAGCACTAACTAAATCAGAATCATTAACATTTGTTTGTGGATATAGACCATATGTGATTGTATTCCCATCTTCAGATAATAATGGAACTTCACCATGATAAGCTAATTTGTCAATTGCGACATTTTTAGTCTGTTCTGCAAACTCCTCATTCTCAAATGTGGCGGTGTATTTAGCTTCACCATCAGCTTCATAGGTCGCTGGTGTTACCACCTCATAAGACGAATTGGCTGTCTCTGTCTCCACGTGCGAATCATCATGAGCGCAAACTCTAGTCGCGGTGCACGTTGAATTATCATCTGACCATGTATATGTGACCGTGCCCCATTCATGGCCTAAGGCTGCGATTGTCACATTAACGATTTGGGTTACAAACGCTGAATTAGTAAAATTTGCTGTATATCTACCTACACCATCATTTTCACATGTCACAGGTGTAATCACCTCATAGTTAGAATTAACCATTTCTCTCTCTTTGTGAGTAGAGTCATCTAAGCAAACTCTTTCCGCTACACAATTAGCGTTATCATTTTCCCAAAAATAAGAGGCTTTTCCCCATCTATGTACGTGAGCGGAAGGATTATTATCTTTTCCACATCCAGCCAGAATAAGGCTTAATGAAACGAAAGTTGTAAAAAGGATTTTGTTGGTTTTCATGGAATTTTTATCTCCTTGTTCAAATATATTATGAACAATAATTATGGAAAATTGTTGCTTCTAGGAAAATTTATGACAAAAATATGAAATTTGCTAAAATAGTTAATAGATAAAAACATATTAAATATGGGTGTTAGAGAAGCACATGCATTTGATGAAAAAGAATTGAATAAATATGACTCTGTCCTTTCTTTGAATAATTTTTCCATCGCGGAAAATAAAATCGAATTAAAAAAAGAAAGAATGAAGTCTTTTAACCATAATCATGATGAATATGAATTTATTATTCCTTTGACCACCATACCACTTTTATTCTATGCGAACGCTAACTATATCGGTGAAGTGGGATTCTGTTATCCCGTCAATCCTTATGTGCAACATGGACTAGAACTTAACCTTGTTTCCAAAGTCATCTCCATCACTATTTCAAAAGAATATGTTAATAAAAGAAAAGAAGAGCTCGGTTTTGCTAATCAATATTTCTATACTAGGTTCTTATATTCGAGAGCGCTTATCGAATTGATAAGAGATTATCAGCATATTTTTCAATCTAATGACAAAAACATACAATATAAATTATCGGAAATATCTTCACAAATCACCTCATATCTTATTAAAAATGGTTTAAAAACCGGAGAAGATAATCGTCGACCAGAAAAGCAATTTAATATGCGAAAAGCGGTTTTATATATTGAGGATAATTATTTAGATCCCAATTTAACGATTAAAAAAATCGCTGATTATTCTGGGTATTCAATGTGGTATTTTTCCAAAGCTTTCAAACTTTATATGGCGGATACCCCTATCATGCACCTCAACAAAAGAAGACTTTCAGAGGCTCGAAGAATGTTACAAGATAGCGATGAACCTCTAGGGGAAGTCGCTAGAAAAAGTGGATTTAAGAATTTTTCAACTTTCTCTCAAGCCTTTAACAGGATTATGGGAATGACCCCAACTGAATACAGAAAACAATTCTTAAGCAAAGAATGATTCTTAATTATTATTGTTGAGCTTTTTTAAAGTATTCAAACCCATTTGAACTAATATATCTACCGGGAAGAACATAAACAAACATGTTCGATTTTGCTTCAACGGTGCCAATATTCTTGTTCGCAGAATGAAAGCAATGATTGGCAATAATATCTGCCGCTCTGACCAATGTTGTTTTTCTGGAATCGCAGAAATTTACAACAACATCTTTCAAATCTTTAAAAATCGGATTAAAGAACTTGTCATATTCAAAATTCCAGGTTCCAAATTTAAATTCATTAAGCAAATTTTCTCTTAGTTCATATAAACCATCAGTTGCCGTTGTATGTTCATCGACATTCACATAAATAGTGTCAACACTTGACGGATCTAAATATCCGTATTTTATCATTTGCTCAAAGCATTTTTTCAAAACCATTTTATAAGCAAAATCCAAAAATCTTTGTTTGTGCCTTTTGTTTTCAAAAATCTTTTTATCTAATTCTTTTTGCTTGATCAAAACACAAAATTTAAATGTTTTATTTAAAGATCGAAATAGCTTTCCCTTATCTGCATTAGAAATATTTGATGCTTTTATTTCCGAATCACTGTTATATCTTCCAGAATCTTTTTAATACTTTTTCTACATGTGAAAATTGTCTGGCACATAAATCTTTTTCTGAGTTTCCAAAACAAATCAAACCACCAAATACATAATAATCGTTGTGGTTGTAATCAAATACTCCTGATTCGTCTGAAAAAATATAAATATTCATAATTTGTAATAAAAATGCCACAATTGTGGCCCCCGTGGCCGACGATAATAAATATCGCTTAAACGTTAATTCGGTAACACAGGTATACAGCCTAGATATCTAGCTGCACCATTATATTAATCTAATAACGATGCATATGCAATAAAAAGGTTTTGGCTATACTAGGGTTTCTTAAAATATCAATATGTTTTATTTTTAACTTCTAACGTTCATCTGAAATCCTGGCGCGGAAACAATTGACACCATTTTGATAAATGATGCAAGGAAAAGCCCTACTGAAGCAACGAACAACACAATTGCGGTAATTCTAATAATCTTCAGTGTCTTTTTATTGAAATTAGCAAAAGACAACAAAGACAAAATTAAGCAACTAACCAATAGAACAATATTTATAACTGATATCGGATTTCCCACTCTTAAGGTCGCTCCAACAATTGAAGCATATCCTGTGACATGTACAGGTGTTGGATTATCAGGATATGATACAGCGGAATAGTCATAACTGCTGTATTGATAAAAGGGAATAACGGAAAACAAAAGCAAAACAACACAAATGGAGGCAAAACAGATATTTAAGATCAACCAAAACCTTTGGTTTATTTGATATGATTTCTCCACTATTTCATTCTTTTCTTTATCAGATAAGAGGTCTTCTATATTCACATTAAGCGCGGTGGCTATCTTTTCTAAATTTTCTTGTGTAGGAAAAACAGTTCCACTTTCATATTTGGTGATAAGTGTTCTTGAAACATATATTTTGTTAGCAAGTTCTTCTTGCGATAGCCCCGCTTCTTTACGATATTTCTTTAGTTTTTCATTTAGTTCCATGTTGTTATATCTATTATAAATGAATTTGGCATCACATACTTACTTCGAAAGCATTTTCCTTTCTCATAACTTTGCGCATACATATAATGAGTCTTATGACTAATATAAAATATGGCAAAACACCATGAATCATCTAAATTATGCGAATCTGTTTC
Organism: uncultured Bacilli bacterium; assembly: GCA_905236715.1. Taxonomy (GTDB): domain Bacteria; phylum Bacillota_I; class Bacilli_A; order RFN20; family CAG-826; genus RUG13091. The sequence goes on from CAJOMQ010000021.1 coordinate 4,445, forward strand.
TACATGAATACATATCGCATCATCTTTAGATTCGCTAGGAGGCCATCCCATAAATTGTTCATCAATATCAAAATTAACCAAAATATATGCACAATCCAAATAGGAATAATATTTTTCATCCACATCCCAGGCTGCGTTTTGATAAACACTAGAACTGACTCGCGTTTGAGTGATTTCGCTCACTTCAAATCCCGTTATTTCTTTAAAAGAATAGACTTTACAGTTACAACCAGTTAAAAGAAGCGACACGAGAAGAAATGGATGAATCTTTTTCATTTTTATATATTAAAATTATTGGTAAGAAATAACATGTGAATTGATGTGAATTAAATAATTACTCATTAATTTCAACTTTAATATTTCGTAACGATACATCTTCTTGACATCTATAACTAAGTAAAAAGTTTTTAATTTTTTGTTATTTAGTTAATTCATAATGATTTATTACAATTGGTTCAGGTTTAAATGGCGAAAGATGTTCAACCTTTTCTTGAGAAGTAAATTTAAAACCGCATTTTTCAATTACACGAATGCTACTAATATTTTCCGCTGCAGCACTAATCAATATTTTCTTATAACCAATATCAAATAAATATTTAGTAAAAACCTTACATGATTCAGTCATAATTCCTTTATTCCAATATGCTTTCGACAAGCAGTAACCTATTTCGGGATTATTATCAATATATTTGACCACATCTATACAACCGATTGGTTCATCACTACTTTTCAAGGTAATCATAAATCTAATTGTTTTTGGTTCTTTTTCTTCTTCTATCCATTTATTAATAATGAGTTTGGTTATTTCAATATTTTCATGCGGATTCCATGTGAGATATTTCGTTACCTCTTTATCGCTGGCCCAATTTTTAAACATGGGCTCAGCATCTTCTTTTTTTATTTTTCTTAAGACACACTTATCAGTAACTAAAGCGCGATTAACAAGATCGTTTTTTATAGCCAAAAATGCAGATTTAAGTGATGGAAGGTCTTCATGAATTGTGGAATAAACTTGTTCAACATCGGTTCCACCATAATCATGAACAATTATATTTCTCATTCTTCTTGCAGGAAGCCATGGCAAATTATAATATTTTTCACTCAAAATTTTCTCCAACTGATTCATCATTTCGCCAATTTGTGCGATTGAAAAACAAGTAGCCCTTAGCAGAAGATTAGATTTCTTTAAATCATCGACTGTTTTTTCATTGGTATCTACTAATACCTGGTCAATATGTTTTAAAAGAGAGTCTATTCTCAATATGGTTTTCTCATCCATATATTTTTATCCCCTCTTTTAAAATTTCTTCTAATAATTGTTCATTATTTAATAATTGTCTATGAGTATGTAGATCAACCGATTTGTGCAGTTTTTCTTCTAGTTCTGCAGCAATACCATAAAATTTCATGCCCATCGGAGGGCAAACTAGTAATATATCAATATCACTATTCCCATTAGCGGTTCCCCTAGCATAACTACCAAACAAATAAGCACATTCTATTTCTGGATATTTTTCCTTCAATATTTCCTGACAAATCTTTTTTATAAATCTTGGATTAGAAATATAGTTACCGCCATCCAATAATGACATGTCATTTAACTTCTTAATTAACTCATTATATGTGCTGTTAGGGTTTTGAGTTTCTTCGTAGGTTTGATAAGTTCGACGAGAAATACCACATGCATTGGCAGCTTGAATTTGTGTTAATCCCAATTCTTTTCTTTTCTGTCTTAGTTCATTCATATCACAATTATAATTGCGCAAAAGAAAATGCGCAACATAATTTTATTAACTTATTTTTATATCTTCACCATTTTTGTGTGCTTAGATTAACACACAAAAAGTGGATTTGATTGGCTCCCCACTTCTTTCTTTTGTTTTTTAAAAACAAGAAACAGTACCTTTTGCCATTGTTGCAATCGCCTGAACTGTCTTTATAAACTTACTTCAATTCTTTTAATTTTTCGTTATCTAAACTAAGTAAAATATCAATGTTATTTTTAATCTTTTCAATATCCCAGTTCCACCATGCGATATCGAGTAATAATGTTTTTGTTTCTAAATCAAATCTATCTTTAATCACACGACACGGATTACCCACCGCGACTACATAAGGTGGTATATCAGATGCCACTACTGAGTTAGCGCCAATAATCGCGCCACTACCAATGTGAACGCCTGGTAAAATAGTGACATTTTGTCCAATCCAAACATCGTTACCAATCACAGTGTCGCCCTTAATGGGCATTTTCTCCAAAGGAGGTGTATGTTTTCTTAAGTCCTTAGAAAAGATATAAAAAGGATATGTAGTAAATGCTTCCATTTGATGGTTTGCGCCATTCATAATGAATTCCACACCACTACCAATTTGGCAGAATTTTCCAATAATTAATTTATCCCCTATAAAGTTATAATGATGAGTGACGTGTTTTTCAAATAAGTCTGCACCCTTTTTATCATCATAATATGTATAGTCACCAACAATGATATTTGGGTTTTTAATGCAGTTTTTAATATAACAAAGGGATGATATTTCTGGATTTGGATAAAGACTATCTTTTCTTAGGCCTGATAAACCTTTATATTCATCAATTGATAAGCCAACATCTTCATAATCCAAGCAATAGAGTTCAATAAGCCTTCTTAGTTTGGCTTCACTCATATCATTTTCACCGCTTTCAATTTTTCTAATCGTTGATCTAGATGAATAGCCAAGAGAATCCGCCATATCTTGTTGTGACATGTTATTTCTTTCGCGAATTTCTTTTATAGTTTTCCCTACTTTTTTCTTATCCATAAAATTGCACCTCCAACAATTGCTTGAATAGATTGTTTTGATATAATCTTCTTGAGAATCCAAGGATTGGCGATTGGAGCCCCGTTCGGTTCTCATTTTTTTGTTGATTGTTTTAAAATTTTAGATAATAATATAGGTGAGAATCCAAGGTATGGCGATTGGTGCCCCGTTCGGTTCTCATTTTTTATACACTATTTTGTCCACTGGAATGTGGATTATTTTTTTGTCTAAATTATCTTTTGGGAAAATTGTTACTACTTTATTGATATTGGCAAAACGGTCATTGCTCAATCCTGCATTTAGTTCGATTACAACGGCTATGTTTTGGTATTTTTCGTTTCCAAGCACTAATACGGCATACCTATTTGGATTCGTTTCGTAGATTAATAAGCAATTCACCAATGCTTCTAAAGAATCAATTATTTCCATTGGTTCCAAACCATGATAATGATGCTTTCCCGTTTTCCCAACGGGCTGCATTATTTCCCACAATGTAGAAGAATGAACATATAAACTATTCTTCTTGAAGAAATTATACCCGATTAACTTATTTAGTTTTAATAAATGAACATTAGTAAACTCAATATCAATAGCTTCATAGTGCTTATTTTTAAACTGTTCTAAATCTTTAATTGCTTGTTTCTTATTGCCAATGTTAATGATGCGTTTCATGCTGATATGATATCAAAAGTAACTTTATATAATCAACATAATCAACATCAAATTTATAACTGATAAAAAGAAAAAATCTGACACGTTTGTATCAGAACCGAACACACTAGATGCTAGTGTACATGAGAGATATACAGTTCTAAAGTGTAATTTTATTTGGTCTTAAAACCTATACTTAGTATAAGTTCTAAAATATACGCTGTTAGTGTATAGATGACCTCAACATGAGGGAGTGCCTCGTGTCAGAATCAACAAGAGTGTCTCCATCAGAATCGAAATTGGAATCTAACAATTAGACTAAATACAATTTCAGATAAATTACCCTATCGAAGATATTGTCAAAAGAAAGTATCTGAGCTTTTATTTCACCACACTTCCTTTTGCTCATTTGGATCTAGCATTTTTATGACCTTTGCTGGTACTCCTCCAACAACAGCATTATCTGGCACATCCTTGGTGACAACAGCGCCAGCGGCTACTACGGCGTTTTCGCCGATAATAACTCCAGGGCAAATGGTGACATTCATGCCAATCCAGGCATTCTTCTTGATGATTACTTTTCCATATGTATAAATGGTGTGTCTATTATTAAAATCATGATTGATGGTGGCAATTCTAACACCTGGGGCAATGGACACTCCATCTTCAAATTCAATGCCACCACTCGCGGATAATATCGCTGAATGGTTGATAAAAACATTTTTGCCAAATTTAACACGATTGCCGAAATCGCAAATGAAAGGTGTGAGTATTCTTATTCCGTCAAGGCTTCTATGGAATAATTCCTCCAGATATTCTATATATTTAGGATCATCAATTGGCGTTTCATTAGCGAGTTGGCATAAACGCCTAGCCCTAATCATTTCTTCTGACGCTTCCTTAAAATAAGGCTCCGTAGCTTTTGTTGGACCACCTTGATCCATTAATTTATAAACATAACCTTTTTCATATTCCATCATGCTATACCTACCTTACATTCTTTTATTTTGATTTTTTCATCTTCATTAAAAGATAGAATTTCTTAATAATAATCTATTGTTTGATTCAAATTCTTTTGTTATTCAAATATCCATCTTTCTATTTCTTTATCACTCATATGTGCATTAGTGCCTTTAATTGCGAGACCTCTTTTAATGAATGAATTAGGTAATGTTTGCTTTAATTCTCTTTCGGAAGAGCCCATGCCGCTACCTTCATGGGTACACATTGGTTTAACTATTTTGCCGTTAAAATCATATTTTTCTAAAAAGGACGCCACTACTCTTGGATATGTTCCCCACCAATTTGGATAGCATAAATAAATGGTGTCATATCCATCGATTGAGGCAATGGGGTTCTTGAATTCAGGTCTTTTTTGATTCTTTAATTCATCCATTGCTTCTTGAGTGCACGCCACATAATCTCTGGCGTATTCTTTTATCGGAATAATTTCATATATATCAGCATCAGTTAATTTTTCGATAATTTTTGCAATATGTTCAGCGTTGCCTTCTTTGACATTACCAACTGCGTAATTTTCCCCTCTTCTTGAAAAGAACACCACTAATGATTTCATGTTAAAATTCCTCTTTATGTTTTTTTAAATAATCAATGACAATTTCTTTTGGATTAATGTTTCCGTTTGTAAAACACCACATATTAAGCGCTCCATAATAAACACTGATGATTTCCTTTGCATCACCACCAACCAACGATTCGATATATTCACTATCGTATTTGAGCTTCATATTTCCATATTTGCTTCCCAAAACAGCATGCGAAAACCATCCTTGAGCCATTTTTAATCCTGATTTCATGATATGATCGATTGATTTTAATAAGAAATTCTCCAATCTTTCATAAATAGGATGGCTATCATCGAGTTTCAAATCGTCATAAAATAGATTGATTTCTTGCTCTATTAAGTCT
>CAJOMQ010000022.1 GCA_905236715.1 uncultured Bacilli bacterium
GTTATCCGGTATTAGCCAAAGTTTCCTCTGGGTATCCCAAGCTTAAGGGCAGGTTACCTACGTGTTACTCACCCGTTCGCCACTAGGGTGCAAGCACCCCCGTTCGACTTGCATGTATTAGGCACGCCGCCAGCGTTCATCCTGAGCCAGGATCAAACTCTCAAAAGTTTATTCTAGTTCAAAATTATTATCTGGTTTTGTTTGTTTTCTGTTTCAAATAGAAAACGTTTTAAATAAATTGACGTTTTTTGTGTTTGTACATCTGTTTAGTTTTCAAAGATCAGTTGCATGCTATATTACTACGTAATATCTCAAGGCCTCTCGGCACTGCATGCTTGAATATATTATCACTACCATTATTCCTAAGTCAACAAGTTTTATTACTTTTTTTCACCTATTTATATTTATATAGGAATAATAAGAAGTTTTTATTGTGCACGCACGAAACGGCACTGTTAAATATCTTATACTTTTATTTGTTTTTGTAAAGGACAATTTCCACTTTTTTCCTGATCTAATATTTCCCTATATTGATGTGGAGTGATTTTGTTTCGATGAGGTCGGAAAAAGAAAAAAATCGCACCCAGTTGGATGCGATTATTAATTTTAATAAACGGGTGTTAGTTACGACTTCTTCCCATTATGCGCAAAACAAAATACATGACTCTAATTAAGATATAAATAAAGTCGACATATAAGTTGAAAGCAATGTACATGGAGATGTTTTTGTTAAGTTGACCTCTTTCCGCTAAAGTTTTGACATTGCGGATATCCCAAATAGTGGTTAACATCACCACTACCAATAAACCTAACGACATAACCCAGTACCACCATTCATACATGGTGGGGAAGAAAATCATAATGATAATCATGGCGCCAGACATTAAGAAAATGCCCGCTAATAACCCCATAGCCACAATTGGAAGAGCATTTAATTTGCTCTTTGATGTTAAAGCCACTAAAGCCATCACACCAAACATCAATGTGGTAATACCAAATGAGATACCAACAACAGCCCAGCCAATACTACCAGGCATCAAGGAAGTAATTAAAGAGCATAAAGAACCGAGCAATACACCCATGAAAATAGAATATAAATAAGCAGGAACGGCGATACTATGTCTCCCCCTAAAAAGAACAAAGTGGGTCACCATTGATAAAATGAATACCGCAATGCCAGAAACAATCGCACTGACAATAATGGTTGTCAAATATGTCGAAAGAACTTCATCATTACCCGCAGCTGTGTTGATAAGATAGGAAAATAATCCCGCCATACCAACGGCAATCGCCGAGCTGATGAGGAGCCAAATAAACATGTAACCAAAAACTTTCGCGATGGAATAAGTCGTTCCTTTATCACGGGAACGAGGATCATCGTTCACTACATTGCGGTCATCAAATGAATCATGTAAATAAGTATCGTTTGCCATTTTTTAATCCTTATAAAATGTTAGTTAATAGACCAGAATAGGAATCAATTTTTAAAGAGGCTCCGCCCACTAAACCACCATCAATATCAGGGCAAGATAAATAGGCTTTGATATTTTCGGGTTTAACAGAACCACCATAAAGAATACGAATTTCTTCCGCTACTTCACCAAATAATTCTCTTAAGATAGAGCGGATATAACCACAGACATCTTGAGCGATTTCCGTGGAAGCATTTTTGCCAGTACCAATAGACCAAACGGGTTCATAAGCAACGACAAGTCTTTTGACTTGTTCGGGTGTAAAATCCGCTAAGCCTTCTCTAATTTGGCTAGAAACGACTTCTTTTGTTTGACCGGCTTCAAATTGCGCCAAAGTTTCACCCACACAATAAACGGGAACCATATTATTGGCTAATAAAACCGCCATTTTATCGTGACATTTTTGATTTGTTTCATTATCGTAAGCTCTTCTTTCAGAGTGGCCGATAAGGACCCAATCAATGCCAAATTCTTGTAACATCGGAACACTGATTTCACCAGTATAAGCGCCATGGTCCATAAAGTGGACATTTTGCGCCGCCACAATCATTTTGGGATCAGCGTTTTCTTTCACGGTGGCTAAAGATAAATAAGTGGGAGCGACACCAATATCAATATTGTTTTGGTGGGCCAAATTCACTAAATCACGACTAGCAAGAGCAAATTCTTTCGCTTCGGCACTGGTTTTATTCATTTTCCAGTTGCCTAATAATAATTTTCTTCTCATCTTAGTCACCTAAAACATCGATGCCAGGTAAATGGCCATCGTTTTGAATCATTTCTAGAGAAGCTCCACCACCAGTGGATACGTGGGAGAAATCTTCTTTATAGCCAAATTGTTTGACAGCGGCAGCGCTATCACCACCACCACAAACGGTAAAGGCTTTACCTTTTAAATCTCTAATGGCTTCACAAACGGCTTTGGTGCCAGCTTGGAATTCTTCTTGTTCAAAGACACCCATAGGGCCATTCCAGAAAACCATCTTGGCTTTTTCAATATAAGATTTGAATAAAACCGCGGATTTGGGGCCGATATCAACACCTTCTAATCCCGCAGGAATAGAATCTAATGTTTCAATTTTACGTCCTTCTACTGGTTCAAAAGAATCAGTAGCGATGGAATCGACAGGAAGAATAATACGACCTTGGGCTTCTTTTAAACAATTTTTCGCATATTCAAGAGCGCCTTCATCTAAGAAAGAAGAACCGATTTCTTCACCTTGGGCTTTCTTAAATGTATAACTCATCGCACCACCGATGATGATGTAGTCACATTTCTTTAATAAAGTATCGATAACTTGAATTTTATCCGTTACTTTTAAGCCACCTAAAATAGCGACATATGGTCTATCTTCATCTTTGACAGCGACACAACGAGTTAAATTGGCCACTTCTTTTTCCACTAAATAGCCCATGGCTACTTGTTTGCCTTCCGCTTTTAAGGTATTAGGAATGCCAAATGTGGAAGCGTGCGCTCTATGAGCGGAACCAAAGGCATCCATCACAAAGGCATCACCTAATTTCGCCCAATAAGCACCTAATTCAGGATCATTTTTCTCTTCACCTTTTTCGTAACGGGTGTTTTGCATTAATAAAACTTCACCATCTTTTAAATTGGCCACAGCTTGTTCTAATTGTTCACCACGTGTGACAGGAACAAAGAAGACTTCTTGACCTAATAATTGGCTTAATCTTTCCGCTACAGGAGCCATGTTGTTCTTTTTCTTTTGTTCTTCGACAACTTCGGGCGCTTCTTTATGTTTCACTTTACCTAAGTGAGACATCAAAATAACACGAGCACCTTTGCCGACGAGTTCTTTAATGGTGGGTAAAGCGGCTTGGATACGATTATCATCGCGAATTTCACTGCCTTTTAGAGGGACGTTGAAATCAACACGGACAATCACTCTTTTGCCTTTTACATCCAATTGATTAACAGTTAACATTGTTAAATTCCTTTCTGTAAATAAATGGCACCCATGATTTTTGGGTGCCATAAGTTATTTTTTTAAATATTTTGACACCAAAACTTATCTGAGTTCAGAGAAGTATTTAATGGTGCGCACCATTTGACTGGTGTAGGAGTTTTCATTGTCATACCAAGAAACAACTTGCACTTGATATAAGCCTTCTCCGATTTTGCTGACCATGGTTTGGGTGGCATCGAATAAGGAACCAAATCTCATACCGATGACATCAGAAGAAACGATTGGATCTTCATTGTAACCATAGGATTGGTTAGCTGCTTTCTTCATCGCCGCATTGATGACTTCGGGGGTTAATTCACCATCGAATTTGACAACAGCGGTCAAAATAGTTGTGGAACCAGTGGTCACAGGGACACGTTGGGCAGAACCGATGAGTTTGCCGTTTAATTCAGGAATGACTAAGCCGATGGCTTTGGCAGCACCGGTGGAATTAGGAACGATGTTCGCCGCACCAGCACGGGCTCTACGTAAATCGCCTTTTCTATGTGGACCATCGAGAATCATTTGGTCACCTGTATAAGCGTGAATTGTGCTCATAATACCAGATTGAATAGGCGCTAAATCATTTAAGGCTTTGGCCATGGGGGCTAAGCAGTTGGTGGTACAAGAAGCAGCAGAGATAACGGTATCATCCGCTTTTAAGGTCTTTTCGTTAACACCGAAAACGATAGTTGGTAAATCTTTTCCAGCAGGAGCAGAAATGACGACTTTACGAGCACCGGCTTTGATGTGAGCTTCACTCTTTTCTTTGGAGCAATAGAAACCTGTACATTCTAAGACGACATCAACACCTAATTCTTTCCAAGGGAGATCTTCCGCTTTGGGACGAGCATAGATGGTAATTTCGTGACCATCAACAATAATGGCACCTTCTTTAACGATGGTTTTTCCATCTTCCGCTAAGACGGGTTCTTTGAAATCGACGGAATGTTTGCCTTCGCCGATGACACCAGCATAACCACCTTGAGCGGTATCATATTTTAATAAGTTAGCCAACATCTTTGGGGAAGTTAAATCATTGATGGCAACGATTTCATAACCTTCGGCACCAAACATTTGTCTAAACGCTAAACGGCCAATTCTTCCAAAGCCGTTAATTGCAACTTTAACTGACATGTAATAATGTCCTCCTTTTGTTTGCGTTATATAGTTTAGACTATATTAGGTCTCATATTCAAGGAAAATCCAAAAAACAAAAAGAAAACGCCTTATGGCGCTTCTTTTAGAACGATTCAATGCCTTTCACTAATTCTTCTAAAGTGATTTCTAAAGCGATAGCGATTTTTTCCATAATCCGCAATGTCGGATTACGATTCCCTCTTTCTAAATCGGAGAGATAATTTTTATTAATCCCCGCTTCTAGGGCTAAATCTTCTTGGCTCCAATGCTTTTGATTCCGTAAATAACGGATGCGCATCCCCAATTGTTTTTCAGCTTTCATGATTTAATTCCTCATATAATTCATGGAGGCTGCGGAAGAGATGATTGACATTACTTTTGGTCACCACTTTATCTAATTGCTGGGACATGAGATCCGCTAATTCGCCAAGAGAGGCCGATTCATTTTCTAAACGTAATTGGGCCAATAATTGTCTTTTTTTGTTGGAGATATTTTTAATGCCAAGCATTTTATCGATATATTGGATTTCTTTGACTTGCCTTTGACCGGTTTCTAAAGTCTTTTTCATATTAGCGACATCAATATTTTCCAAACGATTCGCGGAATTCATAAAATCCCTATCAACACGGACGTTTTCAAATTCCATGCAAGAAGTCACCGCACCAATCATAATCAAGAAATTAGCGATTTGATCACTCTTTTTAAAATAGATGACATAGCGGTCACGACGATAAGTGATTTTCGGTTCAATATCACTATTTTTGTATTTACCAAAAAGTTTTGCTAACCATTTGGCGTAATTTTCATTTAAGCAGGTAATTTCTAAATGATAATTGCTGGTGGTTGGTGAATTCACACTACCACTGGCTAAAAAAGCACCAGCGAGATATCCGCTTATCGTGTCATCGTTTTTCACGATGTTTTTGCTGATTTTTCCTTCCGCAAAGGAGACTTCTAAATCTTCTGTAATGGATTGTTCACTTTCATCAATTAATAAAGTGTACAATGTGTCACCATTTTGTCTGCTGCGATAAGATAATTCGACCTCGGTATTTGGATATATATCATTGATGGTCTTATAAATAAATTTGGCAATTAAGGCGTTTTCTGTTTCTAAAGACACATAATTCTTTTTATTAGAAAAAAATAAAGAACCATTAATACGAATATAGGCTGCGAGTAACGCTTTTAAGCGGTCCGCAGATGGGTATTCGTTACGACATAATTCTTCTTTAACTTTTTTAGTGAAAGATTCTTTTTTCATAAGACAAAATAATACACTTATAAGTGTAGCAAAAAAAGATAATTTTTGCCTATTTATTTAATAATTGTTTTGCAATCGCTTTGGCGTCATCCACGGCGAGATAAATTTGTCTAATATCACGAGGCAAAATATCACCACCGGCGTATAAACCTGGGCAATTGGTTTCATATTTATCATTAACTGGGATAAATCCTTTTTCATCTAAAACATTGGGAATCTGCACGAATTGGGAATTAGGAATTTGACCAACAAGAGGAAACAGGCCTTCACAATCAATGATTTTTTCTTCATGATTATCGACATTTTCTAAACAAATTCCAGTCACTTTGTCATCACCCAATATTTCTTTGGGCATATAGGGAGTAACGAATTCTACGTTTGAAAAAGCTTTTAATTCGTTAATTAATGATTCTTCAGCACGGAATTCATTACGGCGATGAACCAAATATAATTTTTCGGCAATAGGTGCTAGATGAATCGCTTCTTTTAAAGCGGAATCTCCGCCACCGATGACGACGATATTTTTCTTTTTGAAAAAGTGACCATCGCATAAAGCGCAATAGGAAATACCATGTCCTAATAATTCATCCTCTTTGGCTAAACCAATTTTTCTTTCTTTGGTCCCACTAGCGATGACGACTTTGTGAGCTTTATATGTATCAAAATTACCTTTTAAGACAAAGAGGTTTTCTTCTTTCGTTAATGAAATTACTTGGTCATAAATGATTTCAATATTGTTATCGATGGTTTTTTGATAAAATGCCATGGCTAATTGGGGGCCAGGTATTTGAAAATAACCAGGGAAATTATCAACGCGAGGGGCAATGTTGATTTTACCTCCAGGAGTGGCAAATTCGATGATGGCCACTTTGACATTAGAGGTTTTTAATTCGGTAGTCAAAGTAATGCCACAAGGACCGGCACCAATAATCAATACATCGTATATATCATTCATTGGTCAATTTCCTCCATAAATCATCATAACTATTAATTGTAAATGTGGGGTTTATATCTTTTGGTAATTGACGCGGGCCCCAATTCACTAAAGCACAATCAATCCCGGCGTTATTCGCGGTTTCTAAATCAATTTTATTATCACCAATATAAAGTGCTTCTGACAAATTATTTGCTTTCAAAAAATCTAAAGCCATCATAATGCCTTCTTTATTGGGCTTACCTTCTTTGACATCATCAAAGCCAATAATGACATCAAAAACATCTTCTAAATGCAATAAATCAAGGCAATATAGGGTCATTTGTTTCATTTTGTTAGTCACTAACCCTAAATGAAAACCTTCTTTTTTTAACGCTAAAAGGACTTCTTTTTCGTGAAGATATAATTTCATCGTTGATGGATATAATTGTTTTGATAACGATAAATATTCTTGGACGATTAAATCATTATCGATATCAGGAAATTCTTTTTTTAAGGTACCAGCGATTGGGGGACCGGAAAAGTAATATATTTGCTCAATCGGTGTATAAACACCATGACGATATTTGTCATAAAGGAGATGCATGGCTTCTATGATTGTTTGATCGGTATCCGCTACCGTGCCATCCATATCAAAGAGAAGATATTTATATTTGCTCATTTGTTTGCGGTTTTTTAGCAATAATAGCGTCCACTAATGTGGGTAAGCTGATACCTAATGTTAATAAGATACATCCACCTAAAACGAGGAGAATAATACCGGTATTGTAGGAATTAAGGGAAATTTCTTGCACAAAATGATTATTACCCATTAATACCGCACCAATAACGATCATTGTAACACCAATAACAAAAGCAATAATGGCTTCTAACATGGATGATAAGAAAGCGTTTTTTCTTAAAACATAGGTTTCATGTTTTTTATTTTTGATGCGGTTATAGGTGTGATTAGCGACAATTAATAAGGTGCCACCGGCCACAAACATCAAAGACCAGAACCAACTCCAATAACCATTACTCCCCATATTAAATGCGGTATCTCTTAATGGTTCCATGAAGACTCTCGTTAAACCATACCAAATTAAATAGCCAAAAGCGACATCACCTAATTCGGTATACTTTCTTAAAGCTTTACCAAAAACATGTGATAGCACAAAGAATCCTAATAAATTGACTAGAGATTCAATAAAGAATAACGGGACATAAATTTGGCCGTCTGGAGCCCAACCATTAACGGAACTATATTGGGAATTTTTTAATACCACAAGAGGGAGCCACCGCCAATTATTGGCATCCACTAAAACACCATGGACTTCGCAATTGAAGAAATTACCCCATCTACCAACCGCTTGCGCTAATAATATGGTGGGAACGATGATATCAACCGCTAACCAGATGCTATATCCTTTGTTACGCCACATAAACCAGGCCACGCCAATGACAATACCGAGGAAAGCACCACCTAAAATAGTTAAGCCACCTTCCCAAATATAAAACATTCTCACAGGATCTGAGGCAAATTCATGCCAATTGCCAATGACATAGAAAATTCGTGCGCCAATAATTCCGGCGGGGAAAGCCACAAGGAAGGTCGATTCTAAAATCCCATGTTTACCATATTGGATATAAAATTTATGATCAGCGATTAAATAAGCATATATTGCACCACTTAAAATACATAAAGCATAGAAAGTAATATTGGCTCTTCCACCCGCGGGAGTGGGAACATCACCGGTAAAGGAAATGCCATTAATTAAAGGATAAGTTAAATGTAAGGCCATGCCATCGGAAAGAACAAAGATAAAGACAAATAATAAGGGGAAAGAAATCATTAAAATGATAAATAACCATTTATTTAATTTCTCGGGAATATTTTTACCATAATAATGCAAGATAAATGTCTCTAAAGAGATGACACCTAAAATAGAGGTAAATAAGCCACCCACAATGAGACAAGCCCATTCCCAACCAGCCATTTCCCAATTATTCCATAAGGGAATAGCCACAAATGTCATGGTTAAACCAATGACAAATATGCCCGCAAAGATAGCGTATTTTGGGAAAGTTTTCTTATAATCAATTTCTAACATCGGTGAACGAACTAAAGAAATTGTTAAACATAATAAATAACCTAAACCACCAAGGGCCACGATGATGGAGATAATAAAGATAATTAAACCTGCCATATTACATTAAAATCCCCATTTCTTTGAAACTAATTTGTCATATGTACGAACAAAATCTGAATAATCCATTTTATTTTCCTTTCGATAATACTTGTTGGAGATACATTCCTGTATTTTTGCCACTTCTTCCGGTGTACCAGTGGCCACTACTGTGCCTCCATTATCCCCACCTTCTGGGCCTAAATCAATAATATAATCACTGACTTTAATGATATCGAGATTGTGTTCCACTAATAAGACGGTATCGCCATGATCAACGATGGTTTGTAAAACTTTAATCAATCGTGATACATCATCTGCGTGTAATCCCGTTGTGGGTTCATCGAGGATATAAAGAGTTTTCCCCGTCGGTTTTCTTTGTAAATAAAAGGCTAATTTAATTCTTTGGGCTTCTCCACCAGATAAAGTTGTGGCTTGTTGACCTAATTTAATATAGCCAAGACCGACATCATATAATAATTGTAATTTTTTCTTTAAAGAAGGACGATTTTCAAAGAAATGCAAAGCTTCTTCCACGGTCATTTCTAAGATATCGTAAATATTTTTTCCTTTATAAGTGACTTGTAAGGTTTCTTCATTATATCTTTTACCATTACAAACATCACATTTAACATAGACATCGGGTAAGAAATTCATCGGAATACGGACGACACCATCACCCCAACATCTCTCGCATCTACCACCGGGGACATTAAAAGAGAAACGTCCTTTATCATAACCACGCGCTTTCGCTTCCACAGTTTCCGCGAATAAATCGCGAATATCATCAAATAATTTCACATATGTCGCGGGATTACTACGTGGGGTACGACCAATGGGTTCTTGGGTCACATTGACCACTTTATCAATATTTTCCAACCCTTGAATATCTTTCACTAATATTTCATCAAAAACCGTCTCTTTATTGAGATGGGCTTTTAAATATGGATAAAGAGTTTGATTGATTAATGAAGATTTACCAGAACCAGATACACCAGTAACAGAAACAAAACAACCCAAAGGAATATCAACATTAATTTTCTTTAAATTATTTTGATGAGCGCCTCTGATTTTAATATATTTGCCATTACCTTTTTTCCTTTGACTTGGAACAAGGATAAATTTCTTCCCTGATAAATAAGCACCAGTAATAGATTTTTCTTCTTTTTCGATATCTTCAATCGTACCCGCGGCCACTAATTCACCACCATGGACACCCGCACCAGGACCAATATCGACGATATAATCCGCACTTCTAATAGTTTCTTCATCGTGTTCAACTACGATTAAAGTATTACCTAAATCACGCATTTCTTTCATCGTTTTAATTAATTTTTCACTATCACGAGAATGTAAACCGATACTTGGTTCATCCATGACATATAAAACACCGGTTAATTTGGAACCGATTTGGGTGGCTAAACGAATTCTTTGACTTTCTCCACCACTTAAGGTCATCGCCATACGTGATAAAGTGAGATATTCTAAACCGACATCTTTTAAGAAAGATACACGATTATGAATTTCTTGCAGCACTAATCTAGCAATATCATTATCTCTTTGATCTAAATGATTGGGTAAATCATCAATCCAATTTAATAAATCTTTGATTTGTAAACAAGTCACTTGATAAATATTTAAGCCATTAATTTGCACCGCTAATGCTGAGGGAGATAAACGCGCCCCATGACAAGTGGTACAGGTGGTATCACGCATAAAAGTGCCATACCAGTCTCTGGCCCAATCGGAGGTGGTCTCGTTATATAATCTTTCCAATTTACTTTTCACACCTTCAATATATCCGTTTCGGTGATTAATATTTCCGGAAGAAGATTTCAAGATATATTGATGTGGTTTAGGTGAACCATATAAACAAATATGTTTTTGTTCTTTGCTCAATTTGTTCCATGGCACATCTAAAGGTACATTATATAATTGGCAAAGCATGGCAAATTCTTGCCATTCCAAGTTTAGTGTGTTGACTGTGTTCGCATAATATTTAATACAGCCATCATTAATGCTTTTTTCTGGATTAGGCACAATTAATCTTTCATCCGCTTCACGCTTAATACCTAACCCCTTACAATCAGGACAAAAGCCTAATGGGGAATTAAAAGAAAATAAACGTGGTTCCACTTTGGGGACCGAAAAGCCACATTTTGGACAGGTATGTTTATCGCTCAATAATCTTTCTTCATCGTTAGCGATAATCACTAATAAACCATGAGACCAATCAATCGCCGTTTCGATGGATTCTAAAACACGGGAACGAATACCTTCTTTGATGATAATGCGGTCCACGATAATATCGATATCGTGTCTTTTATTTTTATCTAAATCTTTGACTTCTTCGATAGTTGTGGATACACCATCCACACGAACACGGGTAAAACCATTAAGACGAATCTTTTCTAAGATATCTTTTTGGGTGCCTTTTTCATGTTTGACGATTGGTGATAATAATTGGATTTTCGTTCCTTCGGGATAAGACATCACCACATCCGTCATCATCACGGGTGAAAAAGAAATAATTGGTTCATGATGATTAGGACAATAAGGGACACCAATACGGCCAAATAATAATCTTAAATAATCATATATTTCTGTAACTGTACCAACGGTACTTCTGGGATTATGCGAAACACTTTTTTGATCAATCGCGATACTGGGTGATAAGCCGTCGATAGAATCGACATCGGGTTTATCATAATTACCGAGAAATTGTCTAGCATAACTCGATAAAGATTCCATATATCTTCTTTGCCCTTCTGCGAAGATGGTATCGAACGCTAAAGTGGATTTACCACTTCCTGATAAGCCAGAAAAAACCACCAAAGAATCTTTGGGTATTTCGACATCAATATTTTTTAAGTTATTTTCACGAGCGCCTTTAACGACAATTTTCTTTTCCATATCAGTCTTGCTTATATTAGCAAATATTGGGGAAATATTCTATATTTATGCACGCTCCACAAATGAAATGTTGTTTGATTTTTTAAAAGTTATTATAATATAAGTCGTTATCGGGACGTAGCGCAGCTTGGTAGCGCACTTCCTTGGGGTGGAAGGGGTCGTGAGTTCAAATCTCATCGTTCCGACCATTTTTTAAAAAAATGCTCCCTTAATTTAAACAAAGGGAGCTTTTATTTTTTATGCGAGAGCTTATCAATATTTATTCAACACTTCATTGAAATCTTTACTATCAATGATATATACATGATCGAAGAAATCATAATCTTCTTTTTGTGGTTGTTCAAAGGTCTCAATATAATTGGCTAATACTTCCGTGGGAATTGGCCATTCGCGGTCAAGATTTTGGCGATATATCGTTTCTGGTTTCATATGGAAACTAATAAGATCAATTTGATCAAATAATCCACGTAAAGCATTACCCGCTTGTAAGCGATAATAAACCGTGGTGTTCGTGCTATCCAAAACAACAATGCCATCGGGGTCTTTGGAATAGACTCTCGCTAAATCATAAAACATCTTCCACATCAGATCATCATGAGATAAATCTTGTTGATTTCCCGTCACTAAATCTCTTAAACCATCAGAGGAAATAATATAAACATGAGAACCTTTACGGTCTCTTAAAACGTGGGAAAAATAGCTTTTTCCACTACCGGGGACACCACTCATGATAATTAACTTTGCCATAACGATAATTATATTAACATGATGAAAACGGATGATAAAGAAAAACGGAGCATTTGCTCCGCAATTTCTTTTTCTTAATTATTTTTGAAGAAGCTCTTCTACTTCTTCTTTGGTTAATGTTCTTTCTTTATCAATCTTACGATTCACTTTTTTGATTTCCGCTTTCACGGCTTTTAAAAGTGATTCTTGTTCTTTACGAGCGGCAATCTTTCTTTTCGTAGCGTTTAAAAATGCTTCCGGAACATATTCGGAAATAATCTTATTTCCTTCACGCCACTGACGATAATAATATGTGTGACCAGAGATTTGTTTCACAGAAATATATCCCACAGGAAGGGCTTTGATGTTTTCTTCAATTTGTGCGCGCTCATTCAATAATTCGAGGAGCAATTCGAGTTGTCTTTTTTCTTTATTCATATGCTTAACCTACGAAATTATTATATGAAAAAAGCTATGATGTTTGCAAGAGAAAATAAAATAAAAAACGACCCAATCGAGAAAATTGGGCCGCATTTTATGAAATTAGGGATTAAAGACCAAATTTTTTGATTCTTTCAAATCTATCTTTAGCGTATTGTTCACTCTTGGTGAGCAATTCTTCCGCGTGAGCAGGATTGACTCTTGGTAATTGAGAGAATCTAGTTTCCGTCATCACGAAATCTCTAAATTTGCTGTAGTCAGGTTCTTTCATATCCACGGTTAAGGCTGGTTTACCTTGTTCAAGGTTACGTGGATCATAACGGAAGATGGGGAAATAACCACATTCCACCGCTAAGCGTTCTTGACGCATGGAGTTAGATAATCCACCTTTAATACCATGGTTAGCACATGGAGCATAGCAGATGACTAATGATGGTCCATCATAAGATTCCGCTTCTTTTAAGGCTTTAATAGCCGCCATTGGATTAGCGCCTAAGCTAATTTGTGCGACATACACCTTACCATAACTCATCGCGATTAAAGCGAGGTTCTTCTTCGCGGTGGTTTTACCAGAAGCGGTAAATTTAGCGATAGAACCAGTTTGGGAAGATTTAGAGGATTGACCACCGGTATTAGAATATACTTCGGTATCAAGTAATAAGATATTGACATCTTCATCGTTAGCGATGACATGATCTAAGCCACCGTAACCGATGTCATAACCCCATCCATCACCACCGACAATCCAAATGGATTTATCCGCCATATCTCTTTCATAAGCTAAGACTTCTTTAATTTTCTTATCGGGTGAAGCTTTAATCATTTCCACTAATTCGGGAACGATTTTACGCATCGCTTCACGGTTTTTGATGTTGGCGAAATATTCATCAATTTTATCTTTTAATTCTTTACCAATACGACGTGATTTCGCTTCGGTTAAGATTTCAATAATATGTTTGATTTTCGCGTTAGTGGCAATTCTCATACCATAACCGAATTCGGCATTATCTTCGAATAAGGAGTTAGCCCAAGCAATACCTTGACCATCTTTATCAGTGCAGAATGGTGTTAATGGAGTGGAACCACTATAGATGGAAGAACATCCGGTAGCGTTAGCCACTAACATATCTTTACCAAATAATTGGGAAACTAAACGATAATATGGAGTTTCACCACAGCCAGCACAAGCGCCAGAAATTTCCATATAAGGCATTAAGAAGCCAACACCTTTCACAGTGGATTGTAAAGCGACAGGTAATTTATCGGCTTTATAGGTGACGTGTTTATAAAGATAATCGGCACCTTCTTCTTGGTCAAATTGTGATTTGGCTTCCACCATTTCTAAGGCTACTTTGCCAATCTTATTCGCGTTACATTCAGTAACACATAAACCACAGCCAACGCAGTTACGTGGAGAAACTTGTAAACGATATTTTAAGCCAGGAACACCCACAGCATTCAAAGTCTTTTCTTTGACAATGGCGGGAGCGGCTTCTAATTCTTTTTCATCTAATAAGAATGGTCTAATAGTCGCATGTGGACAGACAAATGCACAGTTATTACATTGAATACAGGCTTCGGGGTGCCATAATGGGACTCTATCAGCAATACTTCTCTTTTCACGGAAAGTAATATCGTTGTGCATGGTGCCATCTAATAATTCATATTCTAAGAATTTAGAAACTGGTAAATCATCACCACCGAGATTACCCATAATAGCGACATAGCTATCAAAATAATCATCGCCAGTTAATTTATTTTCCACTTTTGGAGATAATTTAGCCCAAGCGGGATCCACTTTGACTTCTCTTAAGCCTTCAGTACCAGCATCAATAGCTTTCCAGTTCATTTCCACGACATCTTGACCTTTTTTGGCGTAACTCTTTTCGGCGAATTTCTTCATCCATTTATTGGCTTCATCATAAGGCATAATGTCTTGATTGAGATAGAAGAAGGAAGCTTGGAGGATGGTATTGGTATGTCTACCCATACCGATTTCTCCGGCAATCTTATTGGCGTCAATGACATAGAATTTGGCGCCTTTGGTGGCTAATTGATATTTGACACGATTGGGCATATTTTTGAGTAATGTCGCATCATCCATATCGGTATTGAGTAAGAATGTACCGCCTTGTTTTAAGTTGCGGAGCATATCGAATTTATAAAGATATGTATCTAATGAACAAGAGACAAAATCCGCATTTTGGACATAGTATGTGGAATGAATTGGTGATTTACCAAATCTTAAGTGTGAACGAGTGACACCACCAGCTTTTCTACTATCATAGGCGAAATAGGCCTGCGCATATTGACCAGTCGCATCACCGATAATTTTGATGGATGATTTATTCGCAGAGACGGTACCATCAGAGCCTAAACCATAGAATAAGCAAGAGGTATAGTCGCCTTTGACATGATAATTATCATCAGTAGGAATTGATAAATGGGTCACATCATCATTAATAGAAACGGTGAAGTGGTTCCATTTGTTTTCATTATTTAAGAAATCAAAGACCGCTTTCATGTCTTTGGGTTGAGTGTCTTTGCTGGATAAACCATAACGACCACCGATAACTTCGGCTTTTCTATTGGCTTCTTTTAAGACAGCGACAACATCTTCATATAAAGGTTCACCAGAAGCACCAGCTTCTTTAGTTCTATCTAAAACAGCGATATGTTTAGCACTCTTTGGTAAAACTTTTAATAAATGTTTGGCGGAGAATGGACGATATAAGTGCACTTTCACCATACCGACTTTTTCACCTTTAGCGGCTAAGTCATCGATAACTTCCATAATGGTTTCGGTAACCGAACCCATCGCGATGATGACTCTATCAGCGTCTTTGGCACCATAATAAGTAAATGGAGCGTAATTTCTACCCGTTAATTTAGAAACTTTCTTGAAATATTTTTCCGCAGCGGCGATGACTTCCTCCACTTTTTGGTTTTGCGCTTCACGGCCTTGGAAATAAATATCATCATTTTCAGCACCACCACGAGTGACAGGATGAGTGTGAGGGTTTAAAGCGCGACTTCTGAATAATTCGACTTTATCCATAGGAAGTAATTTCTTCCATTCACTATCATCGATAAATTCGACATTTTGAATTTCATGTGATGTTCTAAAGCCATCAAAGAAATGACAGACAGGATATTGGGCATCTAACGCTACTAAGTGAGCAACATTAGTTAAATCAGCGATTTCTTGTACGGAATGGGAACAAATCATCGCAATACCGGTTTGTCTAATCGCATAAATATCTTGGTGATCACCAAAAATAGATAAGCTTCTTGTTGCTAAGCTTCTCGCCGAAACATGTAAGACAGCGGGTAAGCATTCACCAACCCATTTGTAGATATTGGGAATCATTAATAATAAGCCTTGGCTTGCAGTATAAGTTGCCGCTAAACCACCAGCTTGTAAAACACCGTGAACAGTGCCAGAAGCACCAGCTTCGGATTGCATTTCACTCACTTTCACGACGGAGCCAAAGAAGTTCTTTCTTCCTTGGGAGGCATAAACATCAATATTTTCCGCCATTGGGGAAGAGGGAGTAATTGGATAAATACCAGCTACTTCGATGTAATTATAAGAGCCTAACGCTGCTGCGGTATTTCCATCAACAGAGAGCATTTTCTTCTTGATTTCAGCCATATATTTATTTTTTCCTTTCTTAAATAGACCAATATTATTATATTGAGGCAAATATTTTGATACAAGAAAAGAAAAAGAAAAAATACGCAATGAGATAAAATGAAATATCTATTGGACGTTTGTTTTTGTCTTATCTAAATGAAAGAGACCTTGCTAGGCCTCTATTTTTGTTTTCTTTTGGCAAGTTCTTCACCGATGAGTTTTTTCATCACACGAAGATCTCTATCAGTTAATTCGGTTCCTTTATCAATCATTCCTCCGACGGAATATTTTTGATAGACAAAATCATTTAATGTCTCATATTGGGCGACTTCTTTTTTCTTGACTGGTGTCACGCGAATGAGAGGATTCTTTTTTTCTTCTTGTTCCTCAATATATTGTTTAATGACGGGCACTAATTCTAATAGATTATATGAAGCATCCATCATGAGCATTGGTTCAAAATAAGAGAGATTCTCGTTAATCACTTCTGGATAAACACCAATAACACGAGATAATCTTTCCGAAGTGATATATTTCGCTTTGATTTTGCTCATTGCATTTAAATATTTCTTCAATGTCGAAACAGTTGGTTTTTTCATATGGATGACCTCTTCGTTAAATTTATTATAATTTCATGGAGAAAATATAACAAGTAAGTAGCATCCTCAAATTTTCGCTTAAAACATTAGACCTATTTTGATATATAAAGCCTTGGTAATTTATTTGCCAATCTTTTCAGTAATAGCGTGTAAGATGCTTTCGTCCTCAATCATAGTAATGGCAAATGCTTTATTACCAGCGTGGTTAAGCGAGGTTCCAAGATGGTACAAAAGCACACCATCAATGATAATGAATCTATCATGCCACATTTCGGTATAATGCAAAAACAATCCACCATATTCTTTATTAAACGAATCAACATCATCTTGGGACAATTTAGATTTTGAAGAAACAAATAGATTGATAGAAACATTATCTTTTTTGGTTTTAAGATAATCCAATGCCTTTAAGTCTGCATAAGCATCTATCAAAGTTAGTGTTTTATGAGCCTTAGAAAATAACTGTTTAAGAAAACTTCTCGCATCAAAATATTCTCCACTAAAGAAGATTAATTCTTTGATGTCGTTATTGCCTATTTTATTTTCAACATTTGTTAAT
>CAJOMQ010000023.1 GCA_905236715.1 uncultured Bacilli bacterium
ATTAGCAAAACGGAATGTTATTTTAAAGAGAAAATGCATCAAATCGGAACATCAAAAAATGATAATATGCATCAAATCGGAACACTAATTATACGAATTTGCACCAAATTCGGAACGACTTTATTATAGTTTTGCACCAATCATGCTATTCTACAACTTGCTTAATTTGCTATGTTCCCACCTACAAAGGTTATAAAGAGATATGTTTCCAACGACAACGATTTCAAAAAAGATATGTGTCCTATTACAACCCTATAGAAAAATTAAGTCTTTTTTAAGGTAAAAATATGTCGATTTATTCTTATAGAATAAGGGTGAGGACCACTGGCCCCGGGGTATATGGCCCTAAGAGTGTTAAGAGAAACACAAAAATAACTTGTAAAACGTTTTACACCCTATTTGTATATGTCATTCAATTCCATAAAAAATCACCACGGTTTTTCGTGATGATCTTGTGATAATTATAATTTGATTTTTAATATATTTTCCGCATTTTTATAAGCAATTAATTCTTTTTGTTCATCGCTTAAGCTGCTATTAAGGAGGAATCCATAAGGATCTTTAGGATTAACATAAGGATAGTCGATGGAATATATGACATGTTCCGCGCCCATAAGCTTAACAACATATTCTAATTGGTCCGTGGATGTAATACCGCTGGGAGTGATATAGACATTATCTTTGAAATATTCACTGACATTTCTTTTTAAGCCAGTAACATTCTTATCTAACATAAAATCTAATCTATCTAAGAAACAAGGAACTGTTTCACCCCAGTGACCAATAATAATCTTTAATTTGGGGAATTTATCAAAGATACCAGATAAGATAAGTCTTAATGTTTGAATACCGACTTCGGAATGCCAACCATAGCCCACGGATGATAATTCAAAGGCTACCTGTGGGGAATAAGCATCGGAATCGTAATATGCTTTCTTCACTTCTGGTGGAATAAATGCGGGATGAATATATAAAGGCACATCTAATTCTTCCGCTTTTTGGAAGATGGGTAAGAATTCTTTTTCATTTAACATGCGGCCTTTAAATCTACCAGCGAGTAAAGCACCCACAAAATGCATGTCTTTCACACATCTTTCTAATTCTTTAGACGCGGCTTTGGGGTCACACATTGGTAAGGTAGCAAAGCCTAAGAAACGACCGGGATATGCATCAATATGTTCTTTGGTAATATTATTGGCTAATTGACACGCTTTAATCGCTTCTTCATTAGGAACATTTTCTCCGATTGGAGAAGTCATTGATAAGACTTGAATAGCGACATTATTATCATCCATATATTGGACTCGTTTAGGAAAATTAGTTAAGTCTTCAATGATACCTGTACCATGATGGGGGGTTGTCGAAACCGGATGAGAAGAATATTTGTTATTAATCTCCATAATCCGTAAATCGGCATAATGTTCTTCTAAGGTAATTAATTTCATAAAGACACCTCCTATTTGATCTTATATGTCTTTTTATTTTTCTTTACACCACGTTGGTAAGGATATTGCGGATAACCGAATCCCACAACATTAAAGACGCGATGATTTTCAGGAATATGTAAATAGTCTCTAATCGCTTTACTTTTGGTCAATAATTCCGCACTATAGGTGGAAATAATGGTCCCTAAACCATAAGCATTAGCCACTAATTTGAAATAGGCCGTAGCGAAATTGATTTCACTAATTCCCCCATCTTTAAATCGATCGCCTAATTCTTTGTGGGCAATAAATAAATGTGGAGCGTCATAGATTCTTAATTCACTATAATCGTCTTGATTTTCATCAAATAAGCTCAAACCATTTTCTTCTTTATATAAACGATATATTTCTCCCATTGCTTTACGAGAAGAAACCACAGTGAATTCTAATCCGTAATTATTGCCACCAGTGGGAACCGCACTGACGGCAGATATTAATTCATCGATAATTTCTTCTGGTACATCATCTTTTTTATATGCGCGACATGACCTTCTAAATTTCATCAATTTTGGTAAATCTTCTTTGATGTTATTAGATGGTTTAGAAGAAACATCTTCGGGATTAATATCAAATATCGATATCGCTCCTTTTGGACAAACCGCCAGGCAATGTTGACATCGCCAACAACCCCGCCAACTATAATTATTTTCATCAACCATGATTGGATGGCCATCTTGCATTTTTAAAACATCGCCACCCATCATATTACCGGGGCAAACATTTAAACACATGCCACATCCGATACACTTTTTTACATCAACTTGAAAATTTGCTTTCATATTTTTCGCCTCTATTTCACATATAAACCAATGCGGAAAGTGACATTGGGATGATGGTCATTTCCGGGCAATGGATCTCTTAATGCCGCAGGATATTGGCTGCCCAGGCATTGACCACCCATGAGGTTATATCCACCACCACGCATGACATAATTAGAACCATTTCTTTCTCTGGTCCATTCCCAGTTATTTCCCGCTAAATCATAGATATTATTGGCTTTGGTTTCTTCATATATACCAGTGTAATTACCAGAAGCACCACTAGAAAAGGTATCGTTAGAATAATTACCCCAAGAAGTGCTATCAGAGGCTACTTCTTCATATGTTTTATTATTTGAATCAATAAGCCACTGTAAGGTTGTATCCCAATTAATACCCCAAGGGAAAAATCCTTGTACAGAATCATTATTTGCGTATAAGGATTCACACGCTCCGACGGTATCTTGCGGAGAAAATCGCACCCAAATAGTGCCGGGATTATCACTCGATACTTTGACACTTTTAGGAAGATTGTTATTACCTTTACTAGCTTCATATCTTCCGATATAAAAACCACGATATGTATTAACACTTAATACCATTTGTTTATATGAATCTAAATTGGTTTCATCATAATAATTACTAAAAGAATCGCCGCCAGAGAAATAACTACCAAAATCATGTGTCGATAATTTTGTTGTGGTGGTTGGTACCCAAACATATTCACTATTATCGGGAGCAATAACCACTAAGCCTTTGTTAATTATTTTTTCATCTTCTTTTTCAGAGACAGCAAAATCGGCGGGAATATAAGCCACATCACCATTAGCGTCGACATATTGCGTGGATTTAGTGTTTTCGACATCTATTTCCGATAAAGCAAAATCAAGACTTTCTAAATCTTTGCCTTCGCTACTACTTCTATTACACGCTGCTAATAATAACGGGGTAAATAATAAGATTAATAGAGGGGGGTTTTTCATTTGTTTTTTCTCCACTCTTTAATAAATTCAGCGGTATAGTCCCACAATTCTTTTTGATTTTTTATTTCATATGACAATGGGGATGAGTTTTTATAATTCACACTTCTATCAAAATATTGGGCTTTGATATTTAATGAATCATCCATCATCAAAGTGGCCAATGCGGTGGATGATTTGTCTAAATCACCAAATCTTTCTGGCATCATGGTTTTAACAAAATTTACTCGCGCTTTCGGCATTGGTCCACCAGCGAAATTAGTTTGCATCATGCCGGGGTTAAATGAATTAACTAAAGTTCCTTTGCCTTCTTTATCTAATCTTTCTTGTAATTCTTTAGAGAAATAGATGAAAGATAATTTGGAATAAGGATAGGCGGTGCGATCACTATTATCGGAATAGAAAATATCTTTGACCGGTCTCCATTTCAAACCTTGGGGAGGGTTGTGCATATCAGAGGTGATATTAAATATCTTTTTCACATGATATTTTTCTAATAAAAGATTAGTGAGATACCAGTGTCCTAAATAATTGGTGGCCATGACAATTTCCACACCATCAATGGATTTACCACTATGCATGCCAGATATACCAGCGTTATTAATTAATCCATATAAGGAGTCGTGATTTTTACTAAATTCTTCAACAAATTCTTCCACTGATTTTAAAGAAGAAGTATCTATTTGTAGACATTCAATATTAGTGTTACCACTTATTTTGACAATTTCTTCTTTTGCGGTATTCGCTTTTTGTAAATCACGACACGCTAAAACGAGACGATATTGATGATCAGCAGCAATCTTTTTTGCGGTTTCAAATCCCAACCCCGAATTCGCGCCAGTAATAATAATCGTTCTTAATTCTTTCATAATTTAAATCCCCAATAATTTCTTTAAAAGAGCAATCATCTCTTCTTTTTCTTTTTTATTAAGATTACTTGTTAAATTTTCTTCAATTGTGTTTCCCACTTCATTTAATTCTTTTTCTAATGAAAGGGTTTTCTCTGTGGGTTTTATCAGTTTTCCCCTAGCATCTTCAGGATTATCAATTCTTTCCACTAATCCGACTTTTTCCAAATAATCAATATGACCAATTGTTGTGGGATGTGTCGCGGATAAGAAATTTTCTAAGTCAGTAACACGTGCCTTATGGTCTTCTTTAGTTAAGAGATATTTTAAAATTTTATACTGAGATGAACTGATACCATATGGTTCTAAGGCTTTATTTGATTCTTTATCAAATTGTAATGATGCCTTTTTGATTAATATCGCAATTTTATCAACATCCATAGAACTATTTCCTTTCGTAGTTTCCTACTTTAATATATAGTAGTTTCCTACATAAATCAACAAGAAAAAGAACGAATAAAAAAGGATTGTCGTTTTGCTTTTCCACTATTATTTAGATTTCTTTTATTTGACAATCCCTATTTCTTAAAATTAAAAGAACATTTATCGGAAAAAATAAATTTTATTTGTTATTTGACGTAATGTAATTTTCAAACATTAAAATAAGTCTGAATGAGAACCTGTCCTAAATAGAAACAGTTCTAATTCTTCATCATCAATCGTGTAAATTAATAGCCAATCCGGTTTTATATGACATTCCCTAAAATCTGAATAATCGCCAGATAAAGCATGATCGTGGTATCTTTCATCAAGCACTTCTTGATTTGCAAGTTTATTAACAACTTCTTCCAAAGAAGATAAATCTAATCCTCTTTTTTTAGCTAAATTTAAATCTTTTAAAAACCTATTTGATTTTACAATTGATAACACTATTTTTCCTCCAAAATTTCTTTAAATGAATTGTATCTTTTGTATTTGTCTTTATTTTGTTTCATTTCTTCATATTCATCTAAAGCGGCTTTAGTAATTTGATTAGGAATTTCTTTTTTTATTTCAAAAGGAATTCTTTGCTCTCTTACTGATTGTTGCAAAAATAGCGTTATAGCAGTAGATAAATCTAATCCGAAATCACCGAATAAAGAAACAGCTTCTTTTTTTAAATTCGCATCAATAGAAATATTAGTATTAATTTTCCCCATATTATTACCCATCCTGTTTATATTATACACATTTTATGTGCATTTTCAATACATATTAGTGAAAAGTTTTTAGATGTGATTAATACGATTTTAAGACGAACTTTGATTATTTAAAAATCCTGTAAATAAATATCGATTTCAATTAGAGGAACACTACTTGTGTGACTAACACTTTTGACAATTGCAAAAAGCATTTTGCCCGCATCCATTAATCTTGCAAATATTGTGGAATCAGCTTCGGGAACATATCCAACAATTTCATCATTTTTATTTTTGATGACGATTTGGTTATCTTCATATTTTGAATCACCCAATGAGAAAAATAAGTGATCTCCAATCGTGAGCTTTAGCAAAGGCATTTTATCTTTTAATTTATAGGTATTTGCGATTTTCGTAGTGAAAAGCAAAATGTCTCGTGACATCGGCTTTAAATATTCATTCATGTTATTCGCGTTTTTCACCACTAGGGAGGAATCAATCTTTATTAATTTACCCATATCAAGCATCGACCTCTTTTTCAATTTCGAAAGTGTTTAATTCCTTTTCTAATTTCGAAATATATTCAACATAATCATTGATTTCATTAGATAGTTTTTCATGTAATTCTTTAATTTCTAAATCATCATCTAAAATGAATTTATAGGTATAGGGTTCGTTATCTTTAATATCCATAATCTCGCTTTTGACTAATTCGATTTTTCCTTCGATATTTTCAATATAGATATCGTTATCACCAATTTTGATGATGATTTTATCATAGGCTTCCATCAATGATTTATGGTCGTTACATTTATATGCTTCCACCGCATCATCCCATAAATCGCTTATTTCCTCATCATCTTTATATTCGGGGTGTAAATCAGGATGAATGAGATGGGCAATTTCATAATAAAGTTTTTTGATCTTTTTACCGTCTTCGAAAGTAATAGACACACCCTTACTTTCTCTAACGATTTGGTTATATTCAATTAATTCATCAAGCTGTCTTTGATAATCTAAAATCTCTTCATCAATATAATGCTCTAAATCCGATAATTTTATTGTTTCTTTCCGATATTTCTTTTTCACACAGAAAGCGATTTTCTTTTTTAAGGTTACGGCTTCCACTTTGAGTTCAAATAATCTTTCAATATCTTCACCAAATTCTCTGGCATATCTTAAAGAATAAGCAAAACAATCCTTCTCTAAAGCGGCTTTTTCGTTTAATAATGATTCATAAATTTTGATATTTTCGTCCATATTATTTTATTAAATCCAAAAGATAATAATCTTCATATTCAATGACATAGGTGTGCTTATTATCAAAGAGAACATTTATTAAGAAATTTTCTATTGATTTATAAAGTTTACCATCGCATTTAACGCGCATTTCCCCTTCGTCAAAAAATGATTCAATTAAATATTGTTTACCATGATATGTTAACTTAACCGTATGGGGTTTCGCTAAGACATAAAATAAATCAAAGAAATTAAAATCATCTTCATCAAATTCAATTACTTTATATAACAAGGTTATTAATCTACGGCAAACAATAAAGTTACCCCAGAAAGGATTATATCTAATTCTTTGTTCGATAAATGATTTACCTTTAATGAGCATTTCAATAGCGTCTTCCCCATGCCCTTCGTTAATATAGATATCCGCTAAACGATGAGCAACTTCTGGGTATGGTTCGCCAAGATTATTGGTGTCTTTTATTTTGTTAAATATCTCTAGCAATATGGCTTTATATTTTTCATCATCTTTTTCCACGCCAAAACCATTATGATACATGTCCGCAATTTTCATCGCCGCTTCCATATTGCCATTTTCTTTGGCACGAGAAAAATAATAGAAAGCCTTTTGATAATCTCTAGCGCCAACACGACCATAATAATAGATATAGCCAAGACCATCAGCCACCCATTTATCTCCCGCTTCAAACGCCATTAGGTAATATTTTTCCGCTAAAGCGTATTTTTCCCTAGCATAATAATAGCCACCTAAATTGACCATCGCGTCGGAATCATTCTCAGTTTCAATAAGAAAATTACATGCTTCAATGAATACGAACTCATCGTTTTCATTGGGATTGTCATTCCTATAAAATCTTTCAACTATTCTATCTGCTTCTTGCTTTGTCATGTAAGACCAATGTTCCCTTTGATAATTATATATTGCTTTTAAAGATTTTTATGCCATCCTTTAGTATCTCATTTATCAATTTCTCATCTTGTATGGCGGTTTCTAATCTAATTAAATCTATTTTCTTTTTTAATTTGTTTTCCAATTCACCAAGCAATTGATAATATTCAATACCTTCGAGTTCGGAAATGATCATCAAATCAACATCACTATCACTTCTTGCCTTTTCTTTGACATAACTGCCGAATAAATAACATGCACTTACTTTATATTTAGAACACACTTCAGAAACAATTTTCTTAATAGTGTCCATTTTTAAAACCATAGATGCCGCTTTCTCATCTAATACGCATACCATTTGGTTATATTTAAAAGTACCTTCATATTGAGGCTCATCTTCATAACGACAATAGGTCCTAAAAGGAATATTCAAAAGAATAGCGGCTTCAGGTTGTGTTAATCCTAATTGTTTTCTTAATTCTTTAAGTTTCATGGCAATATAATACACTATTTCTTGCCATTTTGGCAATATGTATTTGTTTTAATTGCCATTATTGTAAATTGAAAAACTAAATTCCGTTTATAGAATTAAAACTTTATCTTTCGGAATTTTCTCTTACAAATGATATGTTTTATGTGTCTATGCTTCCGTCG
>CAJOMQ010000024.1 GCA_905236715.1 uncultured Bacilli bacterium
GTGGATGACAATGATGAATTTATCGGGTTTATTGATGTGGGAAATTCAGGAAAAGGTGACATTGAATATGATTATTGCTGGCTTTTGTGGAGCCTAGAAAATAATCTAAAGACAAACGAATTTAATCTCGCCTTTCAAAAACAAATTGGCTATGAAGTCGACCCCAACAAATTTTTGCAATATGTAGTTGTCGAAATGGCTAACGGAAAGGCGCATTAGTTTATTTGCGTTGTTTAAATTGAAATATTTATATATTATGAATATAATATAATTATATTCATAGAAAGGAATTATCATAATGAAAAAATTTGAAATTGTTAAATTTGTGGATGATGATTTTGAGCTTGATGTAAGAACCGATAAAGAAAACGAAACTGTATGGCTTAATACAGAAGAAATTTCGTTATTATTTGGTAGGGATTATAAAACAATTAGAAAGCATATTAATAATGCTTTGAAAGAAGAACTTGATGAACAAGTGGTTGTCGCAAAATTTGCGAATACCAGTAAACACGGGGCGATTGAATCGAAAACTCAAACCCATGATGTTGATTATTACAACCTAGATATGATTATATCTGTTGGTTATCGTGTTAAATCCCAAAGAGGTATCACTTTTAGAAGATGGGCTAACAAAGTATTAAAAGAATATTTGATGCAAGGCTACGCTATTAACAACAAAAGATTAGAAAAACTAAATAGAGTAGTGGATATTCAAAATAAAATGTTAGCGTCAGCGTTGAATATTGATAATTACGAATTATCGGAAGTAATTAAGACATACACAAACGCTCTTGATTTATTAGATGATTACGATCATCAAAGATTAGAAAAGCCAAAAGGCAACGAAACTATATATAAATTAGAATATGATGAGGCGAGAAAAATCATCGATTCAATGAAATTTAATAATGATTCTAGCTTATTTGGTGTAGAAAAAGAAAATGGCAAACTAAATGGTATTTTAGAAGCTGTTTATCAAAATGTCTTTGGTACAGAAGTTTATCCAACTATAGAAGATAAAGCCGCGCATCTATTATATTTCTTAGTTAAAGATCATCCTTTTGCAGATGGATGTAAAAGAATTGCGGCGACGCTATTCTTAGAATTTTTAAATAGGAATAAGAGATTAGTAAAAGAAGGTAAGTTAGTTATATCAAATAACACATTAGTGGCTATTACATTATTAACCGCTGAATCTAAACCAGAAGAAATGGAAATCATAATAAATGTGATTATTCATTTATTAAGTGATAATAACGAATGAGAATAATAATAATCTGATGTTATGAGAATTTTTTAATTCTCTTTTCTTTGTTTGTTTAATAAAAGATAATCTCTTCTTGAGATTGTTTTTTAATTTGGCCACCTCGAAATAAATTTGATAAACCACGCTGAGAAGTAGCAATCAATGGCGGAAAGTGCTTGAATCTCTCTCTCTCTCTCTCTCTATTATTAAGATAGAGGTATAAAAAGAGGTATTTATATGAAAAAAATTACAAAACATTTTGTAAGCGCGATACTGATGATTCCGCTAGTAGGTTTTCTCGCTAGCTGTG
This sequence comes from uncultured Bacilli bacterium, assembly GCA_905236715.1. Lineage (GTDB taxonomy): Bacteria > Bacillota_I > Bacilli_A > RFN20 > CAG-826 > RUG13091. The sequence goes on from CAJOMQ010000024.1 coordinate 1,560, forward strand.
GAAGTTCTGATGCCAAATCTCCTGAAAAGACATCTTCTTCCGAATCACAAATAGAACACGTACATAACTTTTCGCAAAAAAACACTGATCCGAAATATTTAGCTTCCGAAGCTGATTGTACTAGTCCCGCAAAATATTATTATTCTTGCGAATGCGGTGAAGCGGGGACGGAAACCTTTGAATATGGTTCTCCATTAGAACACTCATTAAATGCTGAAGCTCTCCCACAATATCTTAAGACACCCGCTACTTGTACAAGCGACGCTGTTTATTACTTGCACTGCGAAAATTGTGATTTTATCAGTGAAGAAACATTTGAAAACATCGGTACTAAATTAGGTCATACATATAACCCTATTACTGGTAGTTGTATTAATGAATGTGGTGAGACAATAGCTTTACAAGAAACAATTAATTATGGCGATGGCTCTTTCAAAAACATTGAATCTTCAGCAGTTATCGCTTCAGCCGAAAGAAATAAAGAATTCATCTTTGATTTTCAACTTAAGGGCAATGAAAATGTTCCAACTACAAACATTACCTTCAGACCAATTTATGGTGATGCAGGAAGTGCTGTGTATTACAGCAATCTTTCCTTTGTTGCCTATAACGATAAATGTGAATATATCGATGTGAATAGACTTACTACCGCGGTTTATTCATTAGAAGATAATTTCGCTAACGGTTCGCACATCTATGTCCACGCCAAAGTGAACGGTACAGATTTCACCGATTTCCGTTTTGAAATTAGCACACATCAATATACTGGTTTAAAGCTCGTTGCACCAAAAAATGCAACCTGTATTTCACCAAGGGTTGGACAACACATCGCATTTGACCAATCAGAAGCAACAGATACTTGGTTAGACCCATACGTAAGAGAAGAAAAGACAAAGGAATCCTTTGTGTCTGGTTCTGGTGGCACCGGCCATAGCATGACACATTATGCCGCCACTGATGCTACTGCTACTTCTCCAGCTTTTAAAGAACACTGGTATTGTGAAAATTGCGGTGGCTATTATCTAACCGAGGGAGGCGAAGAAGAAGTTACATACGAAGCTTTATACGCTAACACTCTATACGGAACCGTACAATCATACTATGCAGTAACTGGTCGTGGTAGCGCATTTAAAGCAAGATTAATTGTTGATAATGGAGAATTCCCAATCGAAGCCAATGATGCAAGATATGTAGGTAAGACGTTACATGTCATCTTAGCAGACGCATCGGAAATTACGTCTCTTGCTGTTGCTGTTGAAGTGAACCTTCATGTTGTTGAAATCTTATTAAGGGGTGTTACTTGGTCAGATTCAGCGGCTCCTAAAGCCTTCTATTTCAACGCTTAATCTATATTAAGAACTTTGATAACGCGCTCATGCGGTATGTATGGGCGCTTTTTTGTGCTTTGTTACATAAAAATGCTTTTGCTTTTGCACATTTCACTTATCAAAAAAATATCAACCGAGCGCTTAATTTAGTCTGTTTGATCCAATAAATCTTGAATTTCGAGGGGGGGGTATAATTAACGTTAGATTAACGAAAACAAAGAAGGGAGAAGAAAAAAATGGAAGAGGTTAAGAAAACAAGAAACTGGGGTAAACCATTAGGGATTATTGCGCTTGTTTTTGGAATCATTGGCTTGGTATTTGGCGTATTCTCATTAATTCCTTTACTTGGATTATGGTTTGCCGTTATTGCCATCATCGCTGGCGGTATCGCTGTTTGTTTTGGTGTTCCTGGCATTATCGGCTCGCAATCAAAGGCTGTTGCTATCGTTGGACTTTCTTTTGGTGCTGCGATGATTGCTTGGGGATTTATCCGTTATTTTTGGGTCCTCGCCGTCTTAGCGGCTGCTGCTGCCTAATTAAATCTAAAGACATAAGGCACTCAAATGGGTGTCTTTTTCTTATGCTTGTTTTTGCTATAATTGATACATCATGAGTAGTAGTGGTCATTATTTAGAATTTAAGAATTTTAAAGAAATATATAATTGGTTTTTATCTAACGCGGATAAAGAGAAAGAATTATTCGTGAAAATCTCTCGACAAAAACCAGAAAAATGTATCGGTATATTAAGTTATTATGACGCTGTTATGGCCGCGTTATGCTTTGGTTGGATTGATTCTACCTTAAGAAATATTGATGGCGTTTTAGTGCAAAGATTTTCACCAAGAAAAGCTAAATCACATTGGACAGAAACAAATATTAATCGTTGTGTAGAATTAGATGAAAAAGGATTATTGCAAGAACAAGGTAAGAAAGTCTGCCCACATTTTTCTAAACAATAAAAATATTGTTAGATAACAAGAGAATAATATTTTTGTTTTTGCTGATGAGATTATATAAATAATAGATGATTAAAATGAATAGTTATCTTAAAATAAAGTAGTAACGGAGAAAAAAATTATGACAGCATATTATTTATCATTTTCTTACCCTGACGGACACGTGGAAGAAGTTGAAGAATCTTTTTCTTCTTTAGATGCCGCCGTAGCGTATGGTAAAAATCTTTTAAACCAAGTACGGGCGACGGAAAATATCAGAAACGACAGTTCCGAAGAAAAATTAGAACCTCATTTTGAAATCAAAAAATTTGATGGGGAAAATTACCACATTGTCTATCGTCAATAATTGATATAGATATCTATTTTATTTTCTTACTTAAATGATATTTTTGGGTGTGCCAGACTTTTCTCGCGTGTTCTGGCATCGGATCCATCCATAAACCATCTTTTAAATATTTAAGACATTTCTCACCATATCTTAAACGGACAAATTCTTCGGGATTATTAAATGAATATAATTGATGTCCGGCGAATGTATATTCTTTAAATGGATAAATGACTTCTTTCGGGAAGGCATTTTTATTAATGATTTTCGGTTGATCTTGCCATGGAATAATAACCGTTTGACTGACATAAGAAGAATCTTTATATTGCGTGGCTATCTTATTTTCAAATTCTTTTAATTTCTTTTTAATATGATAGGGTTGAATATGTAATATGGCATCTAACGCGACATAAGAAAAGACCGCGTTTTTGGCTTTTTTCAATAATTTATGGTGCTCTTTTTCATCTTCTGGTACACCCATAAATGCGCATATATCCACGAAAAAGCCCGTGCCATTATGACATCTATCTGGTAACCAAAACCAATTCTTTTCTTTTTGATAAGAATTGACTAAACGCATCTTAAATGTTGGTATTAAGACATTATATCTTTTATCAACTTCATATCCTTCTAGGACAAATCTTTTATCTAGATCTTTTTGACACGCTTCCACAAAGCGAGGAATATCAAAATAATCAATCACGATATCTGCATCATCATCCCATGGGGTAAAGGTCCCATAATTGACTAATCCTAATGCCGAGCCAAACGCTAAAGCATAACCAATATTATTTTTTCGACAGATACGATCGATTTCTAAAATGATTTGTAAAAGAGATTCTTGTAATTCTTTTACATCATGAACATTTCCTTCAATATCAGGACCTAATAGATATTGTTTATCATCAATGACAAAATCCTTATTTGGCATACCTAATTATAGTATCAATTTCATGGTTAAATGTGCTAATATTTTCGTGAGGGAAAATGAGTATGTTATTAGATGAAATAAAAAAAGACAATATTAATGCGATGAAAAATAAAGATAAAGACGCTCGTAGTGCTTTATCTGTGGTTTTGTCTAAATGTCAATTAACTATCGTAGAATATAAAGCCCAAAATAAAGAATTCACTGATGGTGATGTCTTAGTAATCATCCAAAAATCTCTTAAAGAACTAGCAGATGAAAAAGCGGATTATGAAAAAGTTAATAATCAAGAACGTGTGCAAATGATTATTAATCAACAAGAAGTCTTAAAAAAATATCTCCCCCAACAAATGAGTAAGGATGACATCTTAGCGGAGATCGCTAAATTAGAAGATAAATCAATTCCGAGTATCATGAAACATTTCAAAACTAATTTCGCGGGAAAAGTTGACATGTCTCTTGTCAATCAAATCGCAAGAGGTTTATAGTATATAAGCGGCTTTCCAGCAATAGGGGCATAGTACAATGGTAGTACAGCGGTCTCCAAAACCGTTGATGAGGGTTCAATTCCTTCTGCCCCTGCCACCAAAGTATTGTAACTGTTTAGTTCTAGAGTCTTGCGAGTGATTGCATCTCCTTGTCCTGAACTGAATAGTGTTACTGTATATAGAGTAGCCTTGTA
>CAJOMQ010000025.1 GCA_905236715.1 uncultured Bacilli bacterium
ATCGCGATTTTACTTTGCCTTTGATCCCTAACATCGATGAAGATTCATTTATCGGCGTTAGACTACCGGTTATCAAAAAATATGCAAAAGAACTCGATGACAAACAAAGAGATGATTTTTTGAAGGCGTTGCCTCATCAATATCATGAAGAAAATTTATTGCACGCATTTATTCTTTCAAATATGAAGAATTATGATGAATTTATTAACTATATCGATGCATTTCTTCCCTTTGTTACTAATTGGTCAGTTTGCGATACGATTTGCAATAAGCATTTAAATAAGCACAAAGATGAATTGATTAAAGAAATATATAAGTGGCTTAAGAGTGGTGAGACATATAGAGTTAGATATGCAATTAAATGCCTCATGAACTATTATCTTGGAGAAGATTTTAAAGAAGAACATATTCAAAAAGTTAGAGAAGTTGCACTTGATGATTATTATGTTCAAATGATGATAGCGTGGTATCTTGCTACTGGATTAGCTAAAAATTATGATTCATTTACTAAAGTTATTGAAGAGCGTTGGTTTGACAAAGTCATTCATAACAAAGCCATCCAAAAAGCGATAGAATCATATCGAGTTAGCGATGAACATAAATATTATCTTAGAACTTTAAAAATTAAGTAAGAAAACATTTATATCTTCATTAACATAGGAAAAACAATGGTCGAAATTACTGCAAACACCACCATTTGGCCACCCATTTCATCAGATTGGCGTTGGCTTACAAAAAAACAAAAATACCTTGATAAATGCATGCTTATTCGATGGTATCATTTAGGTTACAGAGCTAATTTTTACTTTTAAATTGGTATCATTTGATATACACAAAGACAACTTAAGGGTAACGAGATAATGCACGAAATTATCTCGTTTTTATTAGGCTCTCCATAAATTTGGGGGTAAATAGGGGGTTTGGATGCCAAATCCTCTTTTCCATTGAATATTGATCATGGAGAAATAGTGGTTAATGCATTTGCACATGGTTTATATAAATCAAACACTAATTTTGAAATATGCTTTTACAGTAATAGATTGACTATTTATTCCCCTGGTCATTTTCCAAAACCATTCAAACCAGAAGAATTTGCTAATGGTTCACTTGAATCAATCCCTTTTAATCCTAAAATAGTTGACGCGCTATTTGGCGATGAAACAATTGAGAAATATGCAACTGGTTTTGGCAGGGCTTTTGATTCTCTCAAAGAGAATAATATTTCCTATGATTATGTCGATACAGGGAATGGCTTTAGATTTACTTTTTTTCGTCCTAATGGCGGTGTAAATGGCGGTGTAAATTTATCAAGTGGCGAACAAAAAGTAATAGAGTTATTAAAAAAGAATCCGAACGCTACGATAAAGATTATCTTTAATGAAACCGGAATAAGTACTAGAACGGTTCAAAGAATTCTTGCTTCCTTAAAAGAGAAAGAAATCATCGTTCGCATGGGATCTGATAAAACGGGGTATTGGAAAGTAGTTAAAAATAATTAGCATTCCTTTCAATTGGATAAATGAAGTTGGGAATAACTAGCTCAATATCACTAGGTAGAAACCTAAGTTCGTTACACTAAGGCAACTTAAAGGGTAACAAGATAATGCAAGAAATTATCTCGTTTTTAATTCCAAAGACTTGATTTTTAAGACCTTTTTTGATTAAATAACACAATCTGATGAGTTGTTAATCCTTCATTAACGTAAGTCCAATCAGGATGAAGTTAAGGAGGATTTTTTTAATGGCTAACAACAAAATGGCCGATAAGCCAATAAGAAAATTATTGTGGTCAATGGGCTTACCGATGGTTTTTTCTATGGTGCTCCAGGCCCTTTATAATGTCGTCGATACGATCTTCGTAATCAATATGGGTGAAACCGGCATCAAAGCGAACCTCGCTCTCGCCTATGTGTTTCCGGTGCAAATTTTGATGATTGCTGTTGGCGTTGGGACGGGTATTGGAATCAACGCATTACTTTCTAGAGCCTTAGGAGAAAATGACCAAAAGAAAATCGGCTTGACATTAGGCAACGGAATTTTCTTAGGATTAGTTTTATATATCGTTTTTTTGCTTTTTGGATTATTCGGTTCGACATGGTTCTTGTCCATTCAAACCGACGATGAAGAAGTTATAAAATTGGGTAGTGAATATCTAAAAATCGTCACCACACTTTCTTTTGGGGCGATTGGCTTTAACGTGTTTGAAAGGTTCTTACAATCTACAGGGAAGACCGTGCATTCGACTGCCGCCCAAGTTTTTGGGGCGGTCATCAATATTGTTTTAGATTATGTTTTCATCTATCCGCTAAAAATGGGTATTGCCGGAGCGGCTTATGCGACGGTGATTGGGCAAATTGGCTCATTGACCGCAGCGGTTTTCTTTCATTATGCTTTGAATAAGGATGTCAAACACCATCTCAAAGACATCATTCCGAACGCTTCCGTCATCGCTGAGATATATAAGGTTGGCTGGGCCGCAATGCTGATGCAGGGCTTGCTATCAATCAACATGTTTGTCATGATTAGAGTCTTTTCGCTGAACACGCAAGCGGATTTAATCAATGGTACCTACGGGATTTATTACAAAATCCAGCAAATCGCTTTATTTTCCTGCTTTGGATTGAGCAACACAATCATCTCTTTGCTTTCATTTAATATCGGCTTAGGAGATACAAAAAGAATAAAGGAATGCATGAAATGGGGTATCATCGACACGGTTATAGTGGCGTTAGTTGTTGCTGTGTTGTTTGAGTCTTTGGCTAAGCCGATATCCAATTTGTTTGGTCTCACCGCTACCGGGGAAAACAAGGAGCAAATCATCTCTTTATGTCAAACATCCATAAGAATCGCGTCGATTAGTTATGTATTTATGGGCTTTTCTCTGGCGATACAAGGAATACTGCAAGCATATCGAAAATCATTTGAGCCTTTATTGATTTCTTTATTTAGGCTTATTATCTTCCCAGTGCCATTTGCTTTACTTTTCATCTATTTAAATAATGCCGTAAACATTGTTTGGTGGGCATTCCCTGTAGCGGAAATATTAACAGCAATCGCTTCTGCTTTCATTTTGTATTTAAATTTAAAGAAAATTAAATTATTAAAAAAAGCAAGTAATGTAATTTAACTATCTATTGAGTTATCTTCATTAATATGCTTTTCTTCTACCTTTTATAGGGGCGCAAAATTTAAGGACAACTTAAATGGTAACGAGATAATACAAAAAATTATCTCGTTTTTTGTATCAATTGTTGAGTGGTTAGACAACGAGAAATGTGCAACAGTCTGGTAACACAGGATGCCTTTTTCTTGACGGGATTTATTGCTTCAAGTGATAATATTAGTGCTTAATAAAAAGCCGGTGACCCTCAGCCGTAAATGCAGGAGCTCTATGACTAGGTTGCCTCGCCGTAATGAGGCATTTCTTTTATGGAGAACCTTTTAATTAACCAACAAAAACAATAGATACATAAAATAAATAATATTTTACTGTCAACAAAAAAAGACCTATTCTATATTTGTTAGAAAGGATGACATTATTATGAAAAAAGCTTCACACGCATTATTAAAAACAGAAATCATCTTAGACGCTATTAGTATTGGTGTAACAATTATTTTAACATTAGTGTTTTTAGGTCTTGGTATCCCCTTTATGATTCAAAATGCTGGTCTCGAAACAGAAGAGGCTATTGCACTATTTACTTCTGGAACAGCTTGCCTTACTACTGGTATTGTTTTATTCTTCCTTATTCCCGTTCCTATCATTTCTATGGAATTAGCCAAAGTGGCAATTGGTGATTTAGAAAAAGCCCAAAATAAAGATGAAGCGAGACAAGGCGCAATTTTAGCAATTGTGGCCGGAGCTCTTGGTAGCAAGTTTTCCATTGCTTCTGGTGTTATGATGCTATGTATGAAAGATATTATGAGCATTAATTGTGATGGAAAAAATAAAAAATAAAGGTATTATTTAGACACGGAGGTTCAATTGTTATGAAATTGAAACAACTATCGAAAACATTTCTAAAAGTGGGAAAAATTATTAATCTTGTTTTAATCCCTTTATTTGCGGTTTTATTAATCGTATTCTTAATCCTTGACATTGTTGGTATCGGTAAAGCTGTGGGTAATGATGAAGCAGTAGTGGCGGCCGTTGGTGACCTTGTTGGACACATCATTACTTATTCCCTACTTACTGTTTTCTGCATTGTCGCACTTATTCTTAATCTTAAAGCGGATAATATTTTGGAAACTGCACAAAGCAAAGAAGAAGCGAAAAAAGGCGCGATTATGGCCATTGTCGCTGGTGCTTTGGTAACAACTTTCCCAATTGTTTCTGGTATTTTGATGCTTTGCACCAAAGAAGAAGACTGGGGTCAACCACAAGAAACTCCTACACAAGAATAACTTGTTCAATTAATTTGAAAGTGGTGGTCCTAGTGGCCACCCTTTTCACACTCTTAAATATCTTATTTATACTTGATAAGTAAATATCAGTTTGTTAAAGTATTTAAGCGCTGGAGACTTAGTTCAGCGGGAGAACGCTTCCTTCACACGGAAGAGGTCGTAGGTTCGATCCCTACAGTGTCCACCACACTGCCGTCTTAGCTCAATTGGCAGAGCAATCGATTTGTAATCGATAGGTTGTTGGTTCGATTCCGATAGACGGCACCAGTCGGATATATAGGGAGATTAATTTATCTCCCTTTCTCTTTTGCAGCTATGGCGGAACTGGCAGACGCGCTAGACTTAGGATCTAGTGGGGCAACCCGTACAGGTTCGATTCCTGCTAGCTGCACCATCAGGCATTGACTGCATCAATTCCAATATTCTATTTGAATATTGAGTGAAATTGGTGCTTTTCTTTCTTTATAAGATAGGTCAAATTCCCAATGACAGCAAAAAGCAGGAATTTACGTAAACGTCGTTGATTAACACCTATCCACAAAAAATGCCATCCATATAGGACGGCAGGTCGATTCCCCGTTGCAGGAAAAAGCAGGAATTATAGTGCTTTTACAATATCTTTAGAATAAGGTAGCAAGTCATCTATTAACTGTAAACGTCGTTAAACAACACCCACCTAAATTAAAAGCCACTTTATAGGTGGCGAGTGGAAATCTTGCTAGCAACTAAATGGTGTTAAACTATTCTTGTTATGTTTTTAGAATAAGGGAGTAAATCATCAATCGGTTTACTTTTTATATTCTCTAAAACATATTTGATGTAACGATATGGATCTAACCCATTAATATGCGGTTCTAATAATTGAAAATAACTTAACTGTATAGATTGCCCCAGCTTCACTTCCGGATGTCTGAAATACTTTTCTATTTATAACAAATGGTTTAACGCATCTTTCTGCAAGGTTATTACTAAGTTCAAGATATGGCTCGTCTAAATAAGGGAGTAGATCATTCCATATCTTTTTTGTGTAGTTAATCGCACCTTCAAAAGCACTTCCTTGTTTAGGGGTATAGTTAAATACTAAATCATGGATTTGATTAATTATTGGTAATTCTTGTTCATGTCTTAAATCAATTAATTCCTGGCCAAACACCTTGTCTTTGTGTGCTTTTTCTTCAATTTTAAAAAGTTTGTCCATTTTATAAACAATATTAAAAGCGATGGACTCTTTTTTATTTCTTTCAGGCATAGCTTTAATAATATCCATATATTTTCTTCTTGCGTGAGCCCAACATCGTTGCAGTTTAATATTAGATTTCGATTTTCTTAATCTATCATATCCAGCATAGTCATCACATTCGATATATCCATCAAAATCTTTTAAATATGATGACTCTGGATCAATGCTTCTTGTTTCATTAAATTCATAGATATGGATTTGATTTTCATCATAGAAACTTGAAGCATATACGAAGACATAGCTCTTTTTTCTATTAGGATTAACTTGTTTTGATAATATTAGTGTTGTTTCATCCGCATGTATAACTTTAGTGGTTGTCTTTAATAAATCCATATATCGGAGTTAACACTTCCGCGGTTTTAGCCATATAATCAGCCATATTTGATTTAGAAATTGGTAAACCTAATGTGTTAGAGAAATGCTTTTCTAAATGATTAAAAGGGATTCCAAGTTCGTATTTATGATAAGTGAGATAAGCGGCGAACCCTGGAGTCAAGATGCTTCCATCAAATACTTCATTAACAATAGGATAATA